>CAKSDZ010000003.1 GCA_934446365.1 uncultured Eubacteriales bacterium
GTCACCTCCCGCCGCCCGGCCTGGGAGAAAGTTTCTGATAACAGCAGACACAGCGCAGGCCCCGCCAGTAGGGACAGCCGGAGCAGGCGGAGCCCCTGGGCGGCTTGGCCGGGCCGGGAGCCTGGGGCCGGGGCCTTTGCTTCATCATCCGTTCAAAAGAGCTTGCTGTAAAATTCATTCCCCGTCCTCCGTTTCCTCGTTTTCTTCCTCGTCATCCCAGGGCGGGCCGTCCTCCACGCCGTCATAGTCCTCCAGTTCCTCGCCGTAGTCCTCCTCCGGCTCTGTTGCCGTCTGCTGTTTGGGGCGGTACACCTTGAAATAGAACGCGGCCCCGCCGCCCAGCAACGCCACGGCCAGCACCAGCAGGAGCATCCCGGCGTTGCCCTTGAATGTTTCCGGCTCCGGCTCGGCGTCGGGCTCGGCCACAGGTTCCGGCTCTGGTTCCGGCTTTTGCTCCACACCCGCGCACTCGGTCATGTTGACGGCGCACACCGCGCAATCGGTATTGACAGCCCCCGCCACGCATTTGTCCGAGCAGGAGCAGGAGGCCAGCTCCGCACCAGCGGCCTCGGCAGCGGCCAGCAGGTCGGCCTCGTCCACCGTATTCAGAAAATAGGTCTGGTACTGTTCGCCGTCCTCGTCCACGGGCTTGTCGTAGTCAATGACAATGTAAAAGGTGGCCCCGCCGCTGGTCTGGACGGTAATAAACTGCTTGTTGGTATGCTTGTCATAGAGCAGATCACGGGTCACAAGATTGCCGTCCTCAGAAAAGCCCTCGCCGGGCTCAATCACCGGCTCCTCCGTGACAGCGGGCTCCACGGGGTCAAGCCCCTCCCAGTCCTCGCCGCCCCCGGCGTAGGCCGTTGCGGGGGTAAAGCCGCATAAAAGAACAGCGGCGCAAAGCGCCGCCGTCAAGACTCGAAAGCGTTTCATATTCAGTTGTCCTCCTTTCCCTCGGTAACAGGCGCGGGCTCGGACTTCGGGACACTTTGTCCCAAAGTGCCATCGTCCCGGAGCTTCTGGAGCACCAGGGGGAGCTCCGCAAGGGGGATGCTCATGCCCCGCACGATGTCCACGATCTCGCTGTTTTCGGCCTCCAGTTTCTTCTGCTCCAATTCTTTCAGCCGGGCCTGCTGTTCGCTGATTTTGGCCTTGACCTTATCAATCTCGGCCTGGATTTTCATACTTTTTGCTGTTGCCATTCAAAACCTCCATTCAAGGCAAACGCCCGTAGGCGTAGAAATGAGACTGCCAGTAGCTGGTATTTAAGTTTGCATAGCTGATGGGATCGCCACAATGGATCATCATTCCGTCCCCAACGTAGATGCCCACATGGGAAACGCCCGGCGTGTCATAGGTGCCCTTGAAAAAGACCAGATCACCGGGACGCGGGGAGCTGGTGCGGGTACAGATGTTATAGAGCCCCTGGGCCCCCAGGCGGCCCACATTCCAGCCGGAGTGATTGATTACCCAGGACACAAAGCCGGAGCAGTCAAAGGACGTGGCCGGGGAGCTCCCGCCCCATACATAGGGATAGCCCAGGTATTTTTCCGCCTCGGAGAGCATAGCGGCGAATGTTTCATCGTCCAGATATTCCCCCGGCACCTCATATCCGGCGGGCGGGTTTGTCACATAGCGATCCACATAGGCGGAGCCGGGGAACAGGTCGGGGCGGTTTCCCAGGGTAGACATATAGAGGGAGTACCGGGCCAACTGCTCCTCGCCCATGAAATACACAGGCAGATGGGACAGGTCAAAATTCTCCAGCGTTACATAACAGATATACCAGGAATAGGGCTCGTCGTCGCTGTCATACCGTGTCTCCACCACCACGCGCTCTGTGAGAATATACTGGCGGTCAAAGAGCATCCCCAGCGTACCCTGCACCTGGGCCGCCGTCCATTCCCCCTCGTGGAGCACACAGAGAATGGAGATCAGCACATAGGGATCGTGTTCGATTTCATCCAGATCAAAATGGTACTCGTCATAGTTGTGGGTGCTGGTGTAGGTATCAAGATAGTTTTGGAGCTCCGCCTCCAGATTGAGGTAGGCCGCCTCCGCCGCCAGGATTTCCCCGTCCGGGGATGGGTAGGTGGTAGCCCCAACAGCCCCGGCCCCGGCGTTGCCGAGCAAAACCAATGCGGACGAACAGGACTGCATAGACAGAATGAGCAGGACACAGGCCAGGGCCAGGAGCACGCCCAGGGGATGCCGCTTCACAAAGCCCACCGCCTGGGCCGACAGCTTTTCGGTGGCGGCGGCGGTCTTTTCAGCGGCCACGGCCCCCTGGCGGGCGGCCTCCTTTGCCCGCTTTTGGTACTGCTTGCGGAGCCGCCGTTTCTGCCAGTAGCGGGACAGGGCATTTTTCGAGAGCTCCGGGTGTTCCTGGGCGGCGGTGTAAAATTGATAGTCCGCCGCAGCCTTGCCATACCGGGCCTCGGCCCTCCGGACGGCCCACGCCGGGTGCTCCCGTATGCGCCGCCCCACGAAGCGGGAGCCCTGGCGGAACGCGGACTCGCCCAAAAGCTCGGAGTGATGGGCCCCCTCGGTGCCTACATTTTCCTGCTCTACCTCGTAAATCTTCCCATGCACAAAGCCGTGGACGGAGCCCCCCAGGGCCCCGCCCGCCCGTTTGACGGGGCCGGGTTTCTTTTGGGGTTTCTGCTTTGCCAGCTTGCCCTTTGCCGCCTCCAGCTTCTCCCCGCGCTTTTCCATACGGAGCTTGGACGCGGCGGCCTGTTCCTGCCTGCTCTTTTGCCGGAATTTGGACTTTGGGACACTTTGTCCCGAAGTGCCCCCGGCCTGTTCTTTCGTGCCAGCCCCGGCCTCCGGGCCCGGAGCCCCCTGGGGCGCGGCCTGCTCCGGGCGCACACGGGGCCCAGGGCCAGCCTTATCCCGCCGCGCCATCTTTCAAATCCTCCGGGCGGGTGGTCAGAAGATCGTAAATCTCCCCACGGGGGAAACGATCCATAAAGGGGATGGTCACATTCCCATAGAACAGCAGGCCCTCGCCGGAATTGCTGTGTGTGATATAGGAAAGCTGATGCTCGGAAATGCCGAGCTGTTTTGCCAGAATTGCCCGGTCACTCTGCGCCTGGGACAGCAGGATCATAAAATCCGTGTTGTCCAGAATATTCTGGATTTCCGGGCTGGCCAGCAGGTGCTTGACGTTCTGCGTCAACGCGCTGGGCACACAGCCCCGTTTGCGGAGCATCTGCCAGATGGAAACAAAATAGCTGGCGGTGAGCTGATCTCGGAGCAGAACATGGAACTCGTCAAAGTAGCACCAAGTCGAGATGCCGCTCTGATAGTTGGTATTGACCGAGGAATTGACAAACTCATTTGTGACGTGCATCGCAATTTTTCGGAGATTGTCTCCCATGCCCTTGAGCACGATGCACACCACACGGCAGTCGGTTTTGACATTCGTGGGATGGTTGAACAGGTTAAGGGAGCCTGTACAGTAGAGCTCCAGGGCCGTCGCCACGCGCCGGGCCTCCGGCTCCGGCTGTTTCAAAAGTTCCTCGTACAAGTCCTGGAGCAAGGGCATCCTGCCGTCCCCCACGCCCAGGGCCAGATCCCGGTAGACCAACCGCACACAGCGGTCTATGACGGTTTTCTCAATCGGTTGTAAGCCCTCCTTGCCGCCCACCACCAGCTCGCACAGGGACAGCAGAAAATCAGCTTTCATGGAAAGGGGGCTGTCCTCGTCGTTGCCGCCCATCTGGATGTCCATAGGGTTAATGTGATTAGGGCTGTCCGGGGCAATCTCAATCACCTGGCCGCCCAGCCGCCGCACCAGCGGGGCATATTCGCCCATCGGGTCTACAATGATAATCCGATCCTGGGGAATGGTAAGAAAGACGTTGAGCAGCTCCCGCTTTGCCGCGAAGCTCTTGCCGGAGCCAGTAGAGCCCAGGTAGAGCCCATTCGCGGATTTCAGCTTTTTCCTGTCCGCCATAATGACGTTGTGGGAAAGTGCGTTCATGCCGTAATAGAGGGACGGCCCGGCCATGCGGAGCTCCCTGGTCATAAAGGGAATGAAGATCGCCGTGGAGCTGGTAGTCATGCCCCGCTGGATTTCCACCTCATTCCCGCCCAGGGCCAGGGAGGAAACAAAGCCCTGCTCCTGTTGCCAGTCCAGCCGCTTCAATGTGCAGTTGTATTTCTGCGCGATACCGCCCACCGTGAAAATATCATTTTCCAGCCGCTGGCGGGTGGGGGCCAGATTTACCACGGTAAAGGTCAAGAGGAACATCCGCTCGTTGCGGGACTGGAGGTCGGCCAGAAGCTCCGCCGCGTCCTTGGAAAATGTGATAAGGTCGGGCGGCAGAATGTCGGGGTCATATCCGGCCCGGACAGCTTTGCGCTGTTCCTCCACTTTCATTTTTCCAATGTCAGAAATTTTCCCCTTGATGGTTTTAATCGCCTTTAGCTGATCCACGGTCTGGATATGGAGGGTCACGGTCATTTCCGCGTCAAGCTCCAAAATTTCCGCCAGGAGCTTGTCAGAGAGCTCCGACGCCAAAATCTGCAAGTAGGAGGCCGCGCCCCAATACTGGCCCATGCGGAACAGCCGGGGCTGGCGGAAGTCAAAGCTGTCGGGGGCAATAAAGTCCTTTGTGCCGAGCCCCGTCTTTGCAATATCCCCCCAGGAGAAGCGGAACGGCTCCCGGCTCCCAGGATGCATCTGGCCGTGAAGCAGGGCCAGACGCGCCCGCCCGTCCATAGGCTCGGAGGGCACGCCCAGCCGCTTAAAGTTGCTCATAACGTCCGCCTCCACGCGCTCCAGCCGGGGCCGCGCCTCGTCCAGACTTTCCGCCGGGATGCCAAAGGTAATATATTTTGAGCGTTCAATCCCATTGTTTGACCGGGCAATCTGATTTTTCAGCATCCCGGTAAACTCGGCCCGGACGCTGTTAAAGTCATCCTCGGCCTGGGGAATGTTCACCTTGTAGCGGCTCCGGGAGTGGGAACGGCGGTTAATGAAAGAAAGCTGGAACGGCAGAGAGCTGTCAAAGTAATTGAGGAATGAGCTCCAGCCGCTAAAGATAGCCGTCTGATCCTCGGTGCTTGCCACAGAATAATTGATGTCCTCATATTCCACGGTTTTTGTATAGAGCCCGCCGGGGAGCTGGCACACGCCGTCCGGGAGCATCCGCACATAGGGGATTGTCTGCTGGGCGGACAGGGCCGCCCGTTTTTTACCCTTTGCGGCGGGGCCGCGCCTGGGTGTTTGCTTTTTTGCTTGTTGCAATCGCATCCTCCTTTCCCACGGAGCCCCGCAGGGTAAACGGGGCGTATAAATTCTGCGTCTGATAGGGCCTCGCGCCGGGCCGCAGGAAACGGGCCCGGACAATATTTCTTACCACCTTTTCAAAGGGGAGCCCGTCACGCTCATACATCGCCAGCAGAAACGCCGGGAGCATAACGGCCAGCATAAGGAACATGGCCCCGGTGTTGCCGATAGAGCTGCGGGCCAGCAGATAGGACGGGATGCCCACCGCCGCCGCGCCGCCAAAGCAGACAAGCTGGCGTTTGGTAAGATTAAAGGCCATTTTCGTTTTAATTTTGGATAAGTCGTTGGGTACATTTACATAGGGCATGAAAAACCTCCTTTCTCCCCCTGGACTTCGGGACACTTTGTCCCAAAGTCCGGGACGGTGCTCTCCACCTCGTTCCCCCACACCTCCCAGCCGGGCGGGGTCTGCCTTGCAAAGAGCTCCACACGGGGCAGGTCGCCCAGGAGGGAAACAATCTTGTCGCGGGCCGCATCCGGCTTTTTGCTGTGGGCTTCAACGGGGGAAATGATAAACTGATGGACATTCGCGGCCTGCCGTTTGGGATGGCCCCTGGTCGCCAGCAGGCAGATTTCCGCGTTGCCCCGCGTCCAGAAGCCCAGGCCGTAAAACCAACTGTCCGCCTTTTTGTTTTTCTTCAGCCAGACAAAAGCCACGGTTTTATAAGTGAAGCCCCACGCCTTAATGAGCCGCAGGGCCTCCGGCAACTGCGGGAACGTGGCCCACAAAAAAAGTGCGCTGTCCGGGGCCGCCAGATCAGCCACCGGGAGCGCACACAGTTCCTCGATCCCCATTGTGGGGTAGTGATTTTCCGCCGCCCCCTGTACGTTCTTTGCAGAATACCGCCAGGGCGGATCGGCGTAGATGATAGAATAGTTTCCGATAGTCAGACTCCTTTCTCCCCGGCCTCCACCGCCGCCCGCGCCAGCCGGATGCGCTCCGTGGCCGGGGCGTAAAAGGCCGGGGCGGTTTCAAAGCAGATAAAGCGGCGGCCCGTGTTGACGGCGGCCACGGCAGTTGTGCCGGAGCCCGCGCAGATGTCCGCCACCACCTCGCCGGGGCGGGTGTAGGTCTTGATGAAATACTCGCACAGCTCCACGGGCTTTTGCGTGGGGTGGACGGTGCGCTGTACCGATGGGAATGTCAGCAGGTTTCCGGGAAAGCGCAGGCCGTCCTCAGAGCCGCCGCCGGAACGGACAAATTTTCCATAGTTGGGGCTGTTGCCGCCCCGGTCAGCGGTTTTCTTATAGGGCTTGCCCTGCTCGAACTGCGGATCGTAGTAGGGTAGTTTCTGATAGAATACCAGAATCGTTTCCGTCCGCTTGAGCGGAGCGCGGCGGGCATTGAGAAAACCTGTGCATCTGCTCTTATACCATATCCACTCATAGCGGAGCATGGACAGGTTGGAGGCCCCCAGCACCTTATCATAGGGGCATTGAGCAAAGAACAGCACCGCGCCCTCCGGCTTGACCGCCCAGCGCACCGCCTCCCAAAGCTCCGGGAGCGGCAAGGGCACATCCCAAAAGTTGCGGGTCGTGCCATAGGGCGGATCGGTCAAGAGCATATCTACCGAGTGCCGGGGCAGGGAGCGCAGGCCCTCGATGCCGTCCATAAGGAACAGCCCCTCCGGGGGAGCCGGGGACTTCGGGACATTTTGTCCCAAGGTTGAATGTTCTGCCATACGCGCCTCCCCTCTAATGCGCGCCGAAAATGCGCTGGGAGATACCGCCCGTTTTGAACAGCATATAGCAAAGCAGCACCGTATAGCCAACGGTGCCCCATATCGCCCCGATGGGATCTCCGCTTGTGGCGATCCCCTGGACAAGCACCGCGTAAATTGCCACGCACACCAGAATGAGCATCCCCTGGAATCCCACGGCGAACAGCGAGCGCAGATAGTTCTGGCCCGTGTGTCCCAATTCCCGGTTGGCAAGGGTCGCCACAGGGATGGGGGATAGGCTGGTGAGCAGATATATCTCAATCATGCGGCCATAGACCAGCACGAAAATAATGATATTCAGCGCCCACATAGTAACGCCGATAATGGAGGACTGGAGCCACAGGCCCAACAGCGGCCCTAAATCCATACCCTCCAGCGTCGTCTCAAGCTGGGTCAGCATATCCGGCGTGATGTCCGTGGAGCCCTGGATGAGCCCCGCCGATTGTGCAATCACGCTCTGGGACACGTCAAACACGGCCATCACGATATTAAATGTGTTTGACAGGATAAGGATGGCACAGGACGTTTTGAACATCCATTTGTAGATATTCGCCACGTCAAACTCGTGCATATTGTTTTTTTCCAAAAGCATCTGGATCAGTTCATAGGTCGCAACAAAGGTCAGCACCATTCCGGCAATCGGCAAAATTACCGTTTCGGAAAGCTGGCGGATCAGGGAGAAAACCCCGGCGTGCCATGCCGCCGGGGTCGTTCCCACTTGTACCGCAATCTCTCCGACTTGGGCGTTTACGTTATCAAAGAGCCCCGAAAGGTTCCCCATGATCCCGCTGATTAAAAGCTCCTTGAGCCAATCCGTGAGCCAGTCGGTGAGAAAATCCATAGGCCGCCGCCCTTAAAACAGGCCAGAAAGCAGGGGGATCAGCGTTGTACCCAGCAGGATGATGCCGCCGCCAGCCATGAGCTGTTTCATGCCCTGGCTTTTGGAGCCCGGATTGTCCGAGCCGTAACCCTCCAGCAGATTGACCACGCCCCACACGCCCAGGCCAGCGCCGAGGGCCACAACAAGGGTCTGTAAAGTGTCGATAGCAGATGCGAAAAACTGCATAGAGCCTCCTTTTCTCCGGGGAGATGCCCCGGCCATGAAAAAAGCCGCCATTCCTGGCGGCAGGTTGCCACTTCGGGACACTTTGTCTCAAAGCGATATTTATACAAAAGCGTCCGGATCGTCCACATCGTCATAGTTGAGGATGTCCTCGTCCTCGTCTGTGAGCGAAGTTTCCGACACGTCCACCTCGTACACCTCACAAGCCTCGTTCAGCCCAGGCCGTCTGCGGCGGTTTATGAGCTTATCGAGGTCAAAGGCGTTTTTCTTTTTATCGGCTTCCGCCGTTTGCTTATAGTTGGGATGCTGCTTCAAATTGTATTTGGGCGAAAAAAACGGGGGCAGACCCCGCAACTGCAAAATGCACTTGTCGCCCGGCATGGTCGCCAGTTCGCTGGGGGTCATCAGCTCCCGGCCCAGCCGCTGGGTATTCTGGTTGTAGCTTTCCGACTGGCCGCGGGAGCGGCCCTCGGTCTGCATGGAGATTGTGGCCTTTCCCAGCCAGTTCTCGGAAATTTCCTTGATCGTGCTGGCCTCCCGGCCTCCCAGGAAGATCACGCTGTCCATATTTCCGAGAATTGTCTCCGCGTGCTTATCATAGATGGCCTTGCATTGTGCCAACTGCTGATAGAACAGGCACAGGCTCACCTCACGGGAGCGGATCACCGCCACCAGCTTTTCCAGGTTTGGCACCTGGCCCGTGTTGGCCGCCTCGTCCCACAGCACCCGCACATGATGGGGCAAGCGGCCCCCGTGTACGTTGTCCGCCCTCTCGCAAAGAAGATTGAACATCTGCGAAAAGGCCAGGGCCACAATAAAGTTATAGGTGGGCGTGGTATCGGAAATGGTAAAGAAAACCGCTGTTTTCCGATCCCCGATGCGGTCAAGCTCCAGCTCGTCATAGCTCATAATTTCCCGGAGCTGGGGGATGTCAAAGGGAGCCAGACGAGCTCCGCAGGAAATCAAAATGCTTTTTGCGGTTTTGCCGCTGGCCAGCTTGTATTTTTTGTACTGCTTGACAGCAAAGCAATTCGGCTTGCGCTTTTCCAGGCCCTTGAACATATAGTCCACGGTGTTTAGGAAGTTTTCATCGTCCTCCTTGACCTCCATGCCGGAAATCATATCCACCAGCGTATTCATGTTCCGATCCTCGGCGGGGCCCTCGAAAATGATATAGGACAGCAGGGCGCAATACAAAAGCGTTTCCGATTTTGTCCAGAACGGATCGCCCTCCTTGCCGTCCCCCTTTGTGTTGGCTATGAGCGTATCCACAAATTTGAGAATGTCCGCCTCGTTTTTGAGATAGGCCAGCGGGTTATAGTGCATGGATTTAGAAAAATCAATGCTGTTAAAAATCTTGATCTTATACCCCCGCCGCTGTAAAAAGCGGCCTACCTGGGAGAGCACCCCGCCCTTGGGATCAACCACCACGAAAGAGGAATGAGCCTGGAGAAGCTGGGGCGTGAGCCAAAACCGGGTTTTGCCGGAGCCGGACGAGCCGATGACACAGCAATTCAAGTTCCGGGCGTTGGCCGGATTTTTCGGGCGCGTGTTCATGGTGAGAAATTCCGTCCCGGTGAGAATGACGTTATTCTCGAATTTGGGATCGACAAAGGGCTTTATATCCTTTTCCGTCCCAAAGCGGGCGGAGCCATACTCCTCATCCCGGCGGTATTTTTTGGCGTTTTTGCTTTTCGTGTAGATCAGCAGGCGGAACGCCGCCGCGCCCCCAATGCCAACGAGCCAGTCAAAGGGAGCAAGCCCCGGCGCAAAGTCGGCAAAAGCCGGGCCGATGGTCTGGCCCAGCCCCATGAGCTTATGAGCAACATCTGCCCCCGCCGCCAGCCGGTAGGCCGTCCCCAATTTCAGACAGGCCCACAGGATAAACAGATAGGGGATGTTGGGTATCAAATACTTTTTGAGCTTATCTGTCCTCACGGGCCGCCTCCTTTACTCGTTCTTTCTTCCGGGGCTTTTCCTTTGCAAGCTGATCCTCAGCCCGTTTGAGCTGTTCCCGGATGGGGACACGGCTGGACTTGGAACGCTTCAACAGGCGTTTGGAGTATTCAGAAAAGCAAGCTGTCACCGCGTCCGCCTGGCCGCTTTTGAAAAACAGCAGGTATTTGTCCGGCCCGGTTTTATAAAAGGCATAATCCACATTGAAGCGGCGGGCCACCCGGTCAAACTGCCGGGGAGCTTCAATTTCAATGCTGTTTGTGGCGGCTCCGTGGGCCATGAGCTGGCGCACCGTTTGCCTGCCGTGGGGCGTCTGGTGCTCCCGGCGGGTCTTTGCAATTTTGCGGCCCGCCGCTTGGAGCGCCTGGGCCAGCACCCGCGCCGTCAGCTTGCTGGCCTTTATGGATAGTGCTATGGTACGTCTGGAAACATCCTCGTCAACCAGCTATATCCCTCCTTTCCCCGGCGCACCTTGGGACAAAGTGTCTCCAAGTGCCGCCGTTCTCTGGGCCCGGCGCGTTAGTGGCGGCCCTGGCCCTTGACCGTCAAAATGCCGTCCAGGGTGGTCGCTGTGATCCCCAGCCGCTGGGCCACCGCAATATCATTTTTCATCGCCTCGGTGATAGAGTGGCCGCACACCACCAGCACACGGGAACGCCGGAGCAGGTCGCGGGCCATGTCGATGCCGTTCTTGTGCTCCTCCGGCACCGCATCATTGAGAAACAGGGGCAGATACAGCGCGGGGCAGACAGGCGAAAAGCCCGCCTCGTACACGATGCGGCAGTACCGCGCCGCCCGTTCCATATTGTCATCGTCATCGCCGCACCATGCGGCGGTAATATAAGCAAGGGGTCGTTTCATCGTCAAAACCTCCGTAACTGAATTGTTGGGCCGGGTCAACCCTATCCCCCCGCCCTTTCCCTATCCAGGGAAAGGGAGCGGCTCTGGAGGATATACCCCCGCCGCGTGGCCGGAGATAGCACAGCCGGGGCAGGCCGTCAAGGGCAAGCCACCGCAAGCGGCGGGGCGTTCCGCCCCCTTGACAGCCCACCTCCGACTGTGCTTTTTTATCCCCGGCGACGGGGGATATATCACCACAGAGCCCTGCTTTTCCGGGGCCCGGCACCTTGGGACAAAGTGTCTCGAAGCAAAGCCCCGTTACTTTTCCAGAGTGTTCTTTTTCTCCGGCTTTGCCAGTTCGGGCGGCTGTTTCTCTTTCCAGTCGTCCAGCAGGGCCATAATCTGTTCTTTCATTTTGGCGGGAGTGACCTCCTTGCCAAAATACTTCGACAGTTCAGATGTTGAAATAATCACGCCGCGATCCTCCTTCTTTTCTTCACTCAAAATCCCGTCAATCACATCGCCGTTGAGCTTGCCCTCCTTGTCAAGCTCCCGGAGCCGCTTGGCCTGGTTGACCGAGGGGGAGGACTGCTCCCCCTCAATGGAAACAGCGATCAATCGCTGGTTTTCCGGGCGGATATAGGACAGCTCCACCGCAGGCATAAAGCCCAGCTTTTTGGCGTCCGTCATATCCAGGAGCTCCGGGACAAGAGAATTAAGCCGGATATAACGCATGACTTTTTTATAGTTCATATCGTGATCCGCACCCACAATCTCAACAGAGCGTTTCCCCAGGGCCTGCTCCTCCTGGCTGTTGCCGGGGCGGGCCCCCTGGTGCTTGATAGCCTCCACCTCCAAATCCAGCAGGCGGGCCAACTCGCTGGGGAGGGGCTCCCCGCGCTGTTTGTTGCTGTTCCGCATTTCCCGGACGGCTTCAAAGTCCGTCATGTTGCGGACAATACAGGGCATTTCATCCAGCCCGGCCCGTTCACTGCCATGATGACGGCGGTGGCCCGCGATGATCTCATAGCCCTGGCCGTCCTTTTCCGGGCGGACGGTGGCGGGGGTCATAACGCCATGCTCCTTGATCGTCCCCACCAGGTCATCCATCGCCTTATCGTCCTGCACCTTGTAGGGATGCTCCCGGAACGTGTGGAACGCATGGAGCTCGGACAATTTCAAATAGACAACCTTGCCCTCCTCAACCGGGCGGGGCGGCTCGGCTGGTGTAGGCGGCAGGTTGATCTCCGGGACAGGGGCCGCCGCAGCTTTGACGGGCCCGGCCTTGCCCTTTGGCGGAGACTTGGGCGGGCCCATCCCGCCGGAGCCCTTTTCCGGGGTTTTCTTTTTACTTTGGGACACTTTGTCTCGCGTGGACGGCTGAGCCTCGGCGCGGGCCGCCTTGTCCCCCTTGGGTGGGCGGCCTGCGCGGGGCTTGGCCGTCTTTTCCGCTTTTGGAGACTTCGGCTCCGCCTGTTCCTTTGGCGGACGGCCCCGGCGCTTTTCCGGCTTTTCCGCTTCAACGGCGGGAGCCTTGCCGCCCTTATCATCATCACCCCGCACATCCGACAGGTTGATGACCTTACCAGACGGAGCAGGGCCGCCCTCGCCCATACCGGGGAGCGTCACCTGTTCGGCCTGTTCCGGCGCGGGCGGTGCGCCGGGCCCATCCGGGGCTGGGGACTCCGGGAGCTTTTCTCCCTCCGGGCCCTTGTTCAATGTTTCATCTGCCATTCGCTAACCTCCTTTTTTGTGGCATGAAAAAAGGCCAGACCATACGGCCCGGCCAGCGAAAAATATTCCCCCTTTCCATTTTTAATTTTTGATTGATACCACTCCTTTCCCTGTCGAGCCATGAAAAAAACGCCGCTTTTGTTGATACAAAAAGTGGCGTTTTAGTGTAGGTTGGCTCGGTTTTTGTTGTGATTTATTATTATACCTTTGTCAAAGACGGTTATTTATTATCGGAAAAAAATATTAACATTCTTTTGAAAAACAAAGTAAAGCATATTGCAATTACGATTGATGGATTAAAAAAACAACACGATTCTCTGAGAACATTAAAAAATGGAGGTGGAACATTCGATAAAATTATTGAGAATTTAAAATATATTCGTGATAATGTAAAAACAAGAACACTTTCGATTTCCTTGAGAAGCAACTTAACGATAAAAGCATTAGAACATATAGAAGATTACTATCATTTTTATAATGACTTGTTTGGTGACGACAAACGCTTTTGCTTATTTATTAGACCAGTAAAAGATATGGGAGGGGAAAAGATCGATCAAATAAATGATTTACTATTTGAAAACAATACCATGGATTTTGGAGTTGTTTTTGACAAACTTGGAAAAATAATTGACAAAATAAAATTCGATGCAAATTTTGTTGATATTAGTGTAGGCGGCATGCGTTGTTATTCAAATAACTTTAATCGTTTTACTATAGGAGTAGATGGCTTAATTTCAAAATGTGATGAATCTATCGATGAAATTGGTATTGGTCATTTGACTTCTGAAGGTGAGATGATAATAGATAACAATAAACATGTGGAATGGCTATACCCGGCACGTTGTAGTGAAAAATGTGATGATTGTTTCTACAGTTGTTGTTTTATGGACCCATGCCCTAAAGCTCGTATAACGCGAGGTACAGAATCATGTCCTACCGCTATCTATGAAATTGACTCCCTGCTGAAGTTTTGTGCAAAATCATATGAAGTACATAGTATATAGGAGGTAACAATGTGGAATTTGATAAAGTAAAAACTACGATTATTAAATTGTTAGAGAATAATGGCATAATAATCGAATCTGGTGAAGAAGATTTAGATTTGAGAAATTATTCCATAGATTCAATTTTGTTTATATCCTTTATAATTGATGTGGAAAATGAATTTGCTATCGCTATACCAGATGAATATTTAACAATAGAATTATTACAGTCAATTGACGGATTAACCAATCTGATAATTGAACTAACAAACTTTGATGTAGAGCAACGTAGAATTCCCAATAAATAAATTAGATAAATTGGGGTTGTATAAAGTAAAGTAGGTGACATGATGAAACAACAGCTTGCCAAACCGCAGTCAAAGCGCACTGAAGCGTTGACCAAAGTTCGCATTATGGACACAAGAGGAAGTGAAAGTGAGACTTGTTCTCAACCAGGGTCTAAGTATCAAGGTTGTCAAAATCCACGTGGCTGTGGATGTGAAGCTTGCTAATCGCTAACAAAAAAGGTCTCCTTGAAAAAGGGGACCTTTAACCTAATTCAATTCATTGAGGACATGCTGTATGAAGAAAATTTCATTATTTCTCAAATATAATTTTTCTTGTTTTCTTTTCTATTTAAAAACCGTTTGGGCTACTCGTAAAAGTGTTTTTTTTGTTACATTTATTGATGGTGCGTTGGGGGCAACTGTTTCGTTTATTTGGACGTTTTTCTTTAAATATCTTCTTGATTTCTTATCCTCAGAGGAATATAACAAAGCTGTATTGTGGGTTTTATGCTGTATTTGTTTTAGTGGAATGATTGAACTAATTAGGAAATTACTCCACTTAGTTAGAAATAATGCTTATTTTGATATTAATACATTTCTTGAAAGAAAATTATCGGAATTAAGTTTCAAAATTCCTTATGAAAAAATGGAAAACGCTGAAACTATTCAAGAGTTTGAAATGGCACATAAATTTATCGGTCGTAATTATTTGGACAAATATACTTTGGGATTAACAAATATTATAGCGTGTATTATTGTGTTTTCGGGTGTGGGAATTATTACTTCATCATTGAATTGGTGGATTACATTAATGTTATTTTCTGTTATTACTGTAAATACCATATGCCACGCAATTCAATCCCAATATGAAATGGAACAGTTTACAGAAGAAACCACCGTAAGTAGACAACTTGAGTATACAAGATTTTGGCTTACGGAAAAAAGTCGAGCCAAGGAAGTAAGAACTTATTTGTTACATGATTTTGTCATTGATAAACTTAAAGAATATAACGAGAAATTTTTTAATGTTCTTCAAAATTTTACAAAAAAGCACAAAAAAACATATATTGCAATACATTTAATTAACGGTATTCAAATGCTAATAGTGTATTCATACTGTGCTTATTTACTTTCAAAGGGCATAATAACTTCAGGTGATTTTATGCTTTATATCTCGGCATTATTTTCATTCAGTTCGGCACTCACAAACGTACTAAAATCATTAATTGATATGTATAAAAATAATTTGTATATTGATAAATTGAAAAAATGCATGGATCTCAGCGATGATGTGGTTGAAGTGGAACTTTTTAATGAAAAAATAGAGACAATTGAATTTCGTAATGTTTCTTTTTGTTATCCTGGAGAAAGTAAAAAGGCTTTGCAGAGCATAAACCTTGTCTTGCATAGAAACGAAAAATTATCTTTAATTGGAGAAAATGGTGCAGGAAAAAGTACATTGGTGAAATTATTGTTGGGATTATATACACCTACCAGCGGAGAAATTTTAATTAACGGGATTCCAATGGACACTCAAAGAAAAAATTATCTACCTTTATTTAGTATGGTGTTTCAGGATTATACTATATTTAATTTTTCGGTAGAAGAAAATATTGATATGGGTAAGAAAGCTTCCAAAGAAAAGAGTCAAGAGCTTTTAAATAAGATGGGGCTTGACAGCATTACTCCTGAAACTTATATCTCCCAACTTTTTTGTGATAAGGGCATAGAATTATCCGGTGGAGAAAATCAAAAACTTGCAATAACAAGAGCACTTTTTAAAGATGCTCCCATACTGATTTTAGATGAACCAACATCCGCCCTATCTCCTCAAAGTGAGTACAATATATATAAAAAATTTGGAGAATTAACATCCAATAAAATGGTAATCTTTATATCGCATAGGATGTCCAGCTGCCGAATTTGCGATAAAATATTGTTATTACAGGAAGGCAAAGTGGAGGCCATAGGTACGCATAATCAACTTATGGAATCTTGTCCTAAATATAAAGAAATGTTTGATGCACAAGCAGAATTATATACTTAATTGCTGACTTAAATTTGCAATAAAAAGGGAGTGTATAATATGAACTTTATTAATTATATTGTCAATACATTACGTAGCTCATATAAATTATCTAAAATGTTCATTAAAGATAATAAAAAACTTCTATTAATGGATATACTGCTGGGGTTTAGTCGTGAATGCAAAAGGATAATCGGCATCGTATTGCCTACCATGATAATCCAAACTTTTTTTTTGAAACAAAACTTTAATATAATTTTTTTATCTATATTGATTATCTGTGTCGTGACTATGTTATTAGGGATTATAATAGAATCGATACAGCGTAATTTATCTAACTATTCAGTCCGTGCAACAAATAGTCTGTACTATACCTTAAATGGGAAGTCTGCACATTTAGACATGAAGGATTGCGAAGATGAACAGTTAATTGATGATTATTATAAAGCATTTGATAATATATATCAATTTTCGGATGTACATTATAATATTTTTTGTGTTTTGATGAGTAAAATACTTTCATTCACCATTATGAGTTATGTGATTGTATCTATTGATTTAGTTCTCTATTTATTGGTGTTAAGTATACATATTACATTAATGCTTATTCGTGCAAAACAAGATAGAATTGATCATGAATTTGAACTAAAGAAATCAGAAAGTACAAAGCGATTAAAATATCTAAAGGAATTGATGTACAATTTTGAAGCTGGTCGCGAAATGAGAATTTATGATGCAGGGGATTTTGTTAGTAAAAAGTTATTTGATGAATCATATAGTGTTCATCAAATTGATCTCCAAATGCAAAAGGTGGATTTTCGATTTAGTATCTTACGCAGTCTACTTGGAATTGTTCAATTGTCACTTATATATATAATTTCAATAAAAAAATATATTATAGGCAAAATTGCTTTAGGAAATTTTGTAATGTATATCAATGCAACGGCCCTTATTTCCGCCTCTATTTCAGATATTACAAATGCCATAAGTTTCTTGTATAAATCATCAATTGTGTATAAGGATTTTGAAAGATTTTTGAACACTAAAGAATCATTAAGAGAGTCAGGAAACTTACAATCCACGTTTTCTGAAAAAGATACGCTGATAGAATTCAAGAATGTTTCATTTAAATATCCTAATAAGGAGGAATATGCGCTTAAAAATATTAGTTTTAAGATAAATAAAGGTCAATCTGTTTCTATTGTAGGAAATAATGGAGCCGGGAAATCTACATTAATTAAGCTTTTGCTAAGATTATACGATCCCACAGAAGGATGCATTTTATATAAAGGAGTAGATATAAAAGAATATGACTATGATTTTTATCAATCTATTTTTGCTCCAATATTTCAAGATTATATTATGTATGCATATACCTTGCGTGAAAATTTAATCTTTAATCACGATAAATATGAAAAAAATATTAATGAGTCGTTATCAAAAACGGGTATGACCGAAAAAATTCAAAGTATTGGACTTGACAGAAATTATAGCAGAAGATTTTTCAATGACGGTATAGAATTGTCTGGTGGGGAAGAACAAAGGATTGCAATTGCACGTGCACTTTGTAAAAATACGGAAATTCTAATTTTAGATGAACCAACAGCAGCCATAGATCCACTTTCGGAAAGTAAACTGTTTAAGGAAATTTTCAATGCCGTAAAAGAAGAAACTGTTATATTTGTTTCTCATAGGATGTCTAGTACACGATTTTCTAATAATATTTTGGTTTTTAATAATTCAAAATTGGTTGAAAGTGGCACCCATGAAGAATTATTAAAATATAATGGTGTTTATGCGGAAATGTATTTGCAGCAATCAAGTTATTATTCATAAACTATAAGTTAATATATAATAAAGGATTAGTGATGAAATACGATATAGTTATTGTTGATACAGGGTATAATGATTCTCATCCCAGATTAAAAAACAAAAGCATCACGGGTATAAAAATTTGTAAAAAAGATGTATCTGGATATGAGATTATAACATTACCAAAAGATAATGATGATGTGGGACATGGAACAGCGGTAAGTAATATAATTTATACCCATGCGCCCGATGCAAGTATATTGATGGTGAAAATTTTTGATAAATTACTATATGCTGATGAAGATTTGCTATATTTTACTTTAAACTATATCTTATCAAGGGTGGATTGCAAACTTATTAATCTTAGCTTGGGAATCCCAGCATTGAAAGATTATAAAAAAATGTATAATGTTTGTGATAAAATTAATAAAAAAGGAATCGTAATAGTTGCGGCGTTTGATAATGATGGGTCAGTCTCGTTTCCTGCGGCGTTTGATAATGTCGTTGGAGTTACGAGCAACAATTATTGCTATAAAAATGATGAGTATTTTGTTATAGACAATTCCATTGTTAATGTGGGGGCTAAAGGAAATATGCAAAAAATTGCTTGGTTAGACAATAAATATTCAATAGGTCAAGGCAATAGTTATGCTTGTGCTCATATATCTGGAATAAGTATAAAGCAACTAAATGAAATGTCATCATGTAATTGCCAAAAACTATTGGAAAAATTAAAAGCACATCAGTCTTCGGAAAAAGAAAGTCATAGTTATAAATATGACAATTCAATAGTTCCCAAACGCCATATGCATTATAAAAATGTGGCCATATTTCCCTTCAATAAAGAAATGCATTCATTGGTTAGATTTCAGTCCCTATTGCCATTTAAAATTGTTGATGTATATGATATAAAATACTCTCCTAACATTGGAGCATCTACTGATTTACTGTTAAACATTGCGACTAAAAACCCTTACACAATAAAGAAAATAGATGATATTGATTGGGATGTTATTGATACATTAATTATTGGACATACACATACGTTATTAAATAGTATTATAAAAGATTGTAAATTAATGGAGAGTCTTCTGTATAGCGCTCAAGAGCAAAACAAGAATGTTTTTTCCTTTGATAATTTGCCAATTCAATTCAAAAAAAACGAGAAGTTTTTATGTCCAGATTTACATGATAACTACACTCCTATACCGTATGGAAAATTATATCGTCAGACCAAACCAGTATTGGCTGTCTTTGGAACCAGTTCAAAGCAAGGGAAGTTTACATTGCAATTATTACTCCGTGAAAAATTAATGAAAAAGGGATATTTGGTAGGTCAATTAGGAACCGAGCCATCCAGTCTGTTGTTTGGTATGGACGAATGTTTTCATTTTGGTTATGATTCAGAAATGCAGTTATCACGATTTTCCGCCATAGCTTTTTTAAATAATGCTTTATATACAATATCTCAAAAAAATGTTGATTTAATTATTACTGGGTGTCAATCGGAATCAATTTTAACTGATGAAGGAAATTTGTTTAATTATCCAATTCCACAAATTGAATTCCTTTTAGGAGTTCTTCCTGACGCTATTGTTTTGGTCATTAATCCTTTTGATGAGCTTCAAACGATAAAAAGAACCATATCTTTTTTAGAATCGTGTGTTGAATGTAAAGTGATTGCAGTAGTTATGTTTCCTATGACCCATAACATTGAAAACCCATTTGGTCCTAAAGTGCATATATTCGATAGTGAATTTGAACAATTATCCACTAGTATTAATCAAATATGCGAAGTGCCAGTATTTCTTTTGGACAATAATTTACATATGGATTTTTTAATCAGCTTGATTGAAGAATATTTCTCGAATTAAATGTTTTGTTGAACTGATGATTATAAGAACAAGAATTAGATTTATTTAATTGCAGACCACAGTTTTAGCTTATAAGAATACTGCAATATTTACTTCTATTTTTTGTTCTTATGCGGGTATAAGGAGTTTCTTTGTAAATTACCTAACAATAAATACAAAAATATTTTTCTGGAAAATGAGACGCCGATTTTTCCGGAGGCAATAACAGCAGAATTGCTTAATCATGGAATTATTGTAAACTAAAATATTGATGAGAATCAAAGACTTTTTGAACAATTTGCTGAAAAGGTATGTATTATTGATCAAAAACTCTTTCGCCACATCCAAAAGAAATGTATAGATACAATTTGATCATTGAAAGAGATTGGAGGATCTCCTATGAACTTCCTCTCGCAGAACCGAAAATGAATTCTTTTCTGCTGACGGCGTTGCCTGAGGCGGTGATTCGGCGTGACCGATGGTTGCTTCCGTGGCTGTACGAAAATTTTATCAACATCTACAGTCTTCCGAACGGGATTCTGATGTACACCGGACTCTTCCTGCGTTCCACATTGGCACGGGAAAAGTCGCTTTTTCACTATGCGATTCCGCAGAACACAAAAGATCCCATTGAATTTTCCGTGGCGGATTTTTGTCGGAAACAAATCATGGAAGCCGGAAACTACATCTATGTCTTTTTGGATGAATCCAAGCTGAGTGCCATGCCGTCCTACGGGCGTGGCTCCCACATTCACGACTCTCTCCTGTACGGGTACGATGCCGACCGCAATGGATTTTTTTCGATCGCGCAGGTTGACTATTACAAACAGGAGGTCTTCTATTCTGCCGAGGAATTGGAGGAGGCTTACCGTTCGGGATATTCCGGTTCAGCAGAAAGAGGGCAACTGCTCGCTTTCTGCTGGTCTATGTGCTCAGCTCGGCATGACATGTTAATACTATTGGTTTTAAAAATTGTTTTTAAAGATTAAGGAGAGAGCAAGATGGGACAATGCGTTTTACCAGTTTCAAAGCCTTATATTACACATACACCGGTTATTGCAAATATGCTCTCCATTTTACAAACTAATCCAAATACAGAGTCGTGGATTGCAAACCACTTCGTAAATATATTCATAAACAAGGATAGGATTTTTGATAATTTTTATGATCGGAACATGTTCTTTTACGGATGTCCATGGTTGCAGGTCAATCAAATACGCAGAGAAGTTGTCCTCAGAATATGTCCGAGAATCATCGATTATGTAAAAGCACTGTTGGATGAGGGGTTTTATGTTTATGCTACCGGTAATACCGAGCATATTCCGGCATATCACAGCGAACATTATTGGGCTCATAATCTGTTTATATATGGGTATGACGATGAATTGCAATTGTTTTATATTTCGGACTTTTTTGTTAACGGAAAGTATGAAAGAGCAACATGTAGTTATGACGAATTGGAAATGGCATTGCAAACATCAAATATGAACCGTCATTTCGTAAACCTTATATATGGAATAAAACTCAAAGAAATTGACTATGTGTTTGAGCTTGACTGGCTCAATGAAATGCTGAATGAGCATCTGAACTCTGAAAATTTATTCTGTAAATATCGAACAAGACAGGATGAGGAATATTACAGCAACAAAGAAGGAAACAAATATTACCATTTTAGTTTTTCGGAAATTGAAACCAAGTATTATTTCGGTATTTCGTATTACGATAAAATAACGGAGATGATTCTTGATAATTCGCCGAAATTGAGGCGCCCGTTAGATCTTATTTGCGAACATAAAGTAATGATGAATAAACGAGTTGAATTTTTGTATCAAAACGGGTATTTAGATGGCGAAGACTACCTTTCACTATCCGAAGAATGTAAAAGATTGTCAGACAAAACGATTGTTTTAAGAAACTTATGGATTAAATACCGTATGATAGCCCCACAAATGCGAAAACATTTGTGTGTATCGAAATTATGGAAAAACGAGAAAAAAGCATAGATTTTATTATTAATTTATAGTATAATAGAATAAATTTGAATTTAAGGGAGCATGCCATGAATATCAAGCAAAAAACAAAAAATTTAGTCAGCTATTTTCGTCGAGCATGGGCAACATCAAAAACCTATTTATTCGTAAATCTGATTAGAAATATATTCACGGCAGCTATATCGCTTATCAATATTGTGGGACTTGGCACTGTCGTCGATGCCCTCACCTCCGGTAAATCTAAGGAAGACGTATTGCAGGTTATACTTGTGTATCTTTCCGTCAATCTTTTGATTACATTGATAAATCAGGCTTTGCTTTTGTGGGAAAACAGTGCAATGCGGAAAGCAAGTAATGTTTTGCCAGTATGGATATATGCACGACTGTCTTGACGTTGATTATCATTACGTTCAGGACCGAAAAATACTGAATTTAAAAAGAAAATCGATGAATTCACAGCCCGTCTTTTCGTTAAGTATTTACGGAGAATGTTTTAACTATATTATACAGGCAATAGGTGTTATATCAATATTTGCATTATTGAGTCCAATTTTTGTCGGGATAATTTTGGTTTTGTCGGCGGCACTGATCTGGCTTACAATATATACACAAAAATGTGATTTCGATTTCAATAATGATAAAGTAGAAGACGACAGAAAGCTTACATATCTTTATGAAGTAATGACCAAATACAAATTTGCAAAGGAAATCCGCATTAATAATGCAGGGGCTTATATAGAGAATAAATACAAAGATACATTCATGATACAAATCCGGAAGTTAAAGCAGCTTCTTAAAAAGAAATTGGGCGTAAATTTATTAAGTGTACTTTTCTCAGCCATTCAAGCAGCAATCATGTATCTGTATTTCACATATCAGGTATTTTCGTCACAGATCAGTATTGCGCAGTATACGGTAATGCTTGCATCAACAACTCTTTTCACATCCGTGTTGCTTGGTATTTTCAAAGACATAGGTATGATCAATAACAGCTTGAAAGCGGCGGATTTTTATCGTGAATATGAAGAAACATTAAAAAATAACAGTGTATTAAGTGACAGCAACCGGTTAAGTGAAATTGATCTCGACTTTTCAACAGCTTCTTTTAAATTTGAAAATGTATCATTTTGTTATCCGGGAGCATCGGATTTTACTTAAAAAAATATTAATCTTGAAATTCCGGCAAGTAAAAAACTTGGAATTGTCGGGCTCAACGGTTCGGGGAAGACGACTCTCATCAAACTCATGCTTCGTCTTTATACTCCAACGGAGGGACAAATTACATTGGGCGGCGTAAATATTGCAGAAATTCCATACCGGCAATACGCAAAGCATATAGGCGTGGTTTTGCAGGACTTTTCACTGTTTTCATACAGCTTTAAGGAAAACATTGTATTTGGCGGCGCTTATCATCCACGCAGGATGATTGAATGTATTGAAAAAAGCGGACTTTCAGATAAAATAAAAAAATTACCGAAAGGTATTGAGACCTCCATATACCGGGATTTAGATGACAATGGTGTCGAATTTTCGGGCGGGGAAGGACAAAAGCTGGCAATGGCAAGAGCAATTTATAAAGATGCAGATATGTTAATTCTGGATGAACCGTCAAGCGCACTTGATGCAATTGCCGAATATGAATTGTTTTCTCGCCTTAATGAAATATCTGAAAATAAAACAACAGTGTTTATATCACATCGTTTATCGTCCACTTTGTTTTGTGATCATATTGTGGTATTGAACGATGGAATGATAATTGAACAGGGTAATCACAGTTCGCTGATGCAGAAAAATGGATTTTATGCAAATTTGTATCATTCACAAGCAAAGTATTACGAAGAAAACGGGGTGATATACAATGAAATTAAAGGCTAAGCTCGTCAACTCAATTAACATATTCAGAATAATCGGAAAATACGAGCCGCTTTATCTTGTTTTTGTGGTGCCAAGTATTCTTATTTCATCTCTGCTGACGATTTTATATGTATATTTCCCGAAGCTTTTTATTGAACAGCTTACAAACGGAAATACATATAGAGAGATTGCAAAGCTCATCCTAATATATATCGGCATATTATTGATTTTGAACGGATTCAAGGCGTTTCTCTCTAATAAGATCACTTTTTGCGTTGATCATTTTTCCAAAAAGCTGCAATTGGCGACAGGAAGTATTACAATGTCAATGCCGCTCGCCGATATGGAGGGAGCAAATTTCAGCGACAAGCTGGCAATGGCAAATAATGTCGTTCAGGTCACGAATGCAGCCGGTCTTTTACAAAACATCATCGCCAATGTAATAACGATAATTGGGCTTGCAGTCATTATTACACGTCTGGATATTATTTTTGTTTTGCTAGTATGTCTAACACTGCTTGTAAAAATATGTTTTGTATATTTGACGTATCGGCACAATAAAAAACGCCGCAGAGAATATGCGGCGAATGATCGGATAGGAAGTTATTTAGACAGTACTGCTTATTTCAATCAAGGAGCTGCCAAGGAACTTAGGATCAATAACCTTAAAAATTGGTTTATGTCAAAAATCAAGGGTTATCGAACCGAAATGCTGAGGCTGCAATATGGCGATTTTAGACAATATGCCTTATTTGAAAGTATTACCGCCATTATTATGGCAGCACAGTCCTTTGTGATATTGTCTATGTTGGCCGCGCGGGTAATTGACGGCACCATCGGCATCGCGGATTTCACAATGTATTTTTCCGCTGTGTCTACTTTGACAGTTACACTCTCTGCGATTGTCGGCTCTATAGGAGAATATAACCGTCAACAGTTATATTTATCTGATTTTGATACGCTTTCGGAAAATCAAGAAATAAACAAAGAACATTTTCAAAAAGAAATATCTGACTTTGATATCGTTTTTGAAAACGTATCTTTCGCTTATCCCAATACGAAGAATTTTGTACTTGAAAATATTAATATCCGTATTTCTGCCGGAGAAAAGCTATCGGTTGTAGGAAAAAATGGAGCAGGCAAATCGACTTTTATTAAACTGCTTTGTCGATTTTATCGACCTACGTGTGGGAAAATAACGATAGGAGGAGTGGACATTTGGGAGATCGAAAGCGCGCAATATAATAAATTGATTTCGGCCGTATTTCAGGATTATCAAAATTTCTCTTTTACAATAAAAGAAAATGTATCTATGGGCCAAAGCGCAGAAAATGTTGATGAAATATTATCTGATATTGGGCTTGATAAACTCATAGAGAAATTGCCGGAGGGAACAGACACCTATCTTACCAGGAATTTTAGTTCAACCGGGGTTGAGCTTTCCGGCGGAGAAGGGCAAAAGCTCGCAATCGCAAGAGCTGTGTACAAAAATTCACCGATTCTAATTTTAGATGAACCGACCGCTGCTTTGGATCCCAAGGCGGAAAGTGAAATTTATGATAGCTTTTTCAAAGTTGCGAAAGGAAAAACCACCATTTTTATTTCTCATCGTCTTGCTTCTTCGACGGTCGCTGATAAAATAGCGTATTTTGAGAATGGAAGGATCACAGAATATAGTTCGCATACGGATTTAATGAAGGATCCGAAAGAGTATGCAAAAATGTTCGACTTACAGCGAAAATCTTATGTTGAGAATTAATTGCTTTGCAGCGGTACTCAATATATTTTTGAGGCAGTTCATTCGTGAAAATGTCATTCCGTAAGAATACAAAAAATGCCGGAATATTGCTTCAATTCCATCTCGCACTTTTCTCGCAATTTTCCGAGAAATGCCCGATAAATTGCGTGAAAGTGTAGATTTTCAGGAGATTTTGAAGACTATCAGGGATTATCAGGGACAATCCCTCAACTTCTTGAAAAACTATCGTTCTAATCACCACAGACTCCCCAAAACTCTTGATTTTATTGGGGTTCTCGCACTTTTTCTTGCACTTTGCGAGATGGGCATCTCGCAGTTTTCTCGCAAATTTCAAATAATTTTATTTACGGAGAGATGTCCGAGTGGTTTAAGGATCTGGTCTTGAAAACCAGCGAACGCGTAAGTGTTCCGTGGGTTTGAATCCCACACCATCCGCCAAATCGCGGGTAATAACCGCAAAATTAGCCGCAAGGAATTTTCCTTGAGTTTTTCTTTTTATATGGAGGTTTTATGCTTGACTTGAATGTTAAATTTCAAGAAGAATATAAACGCCTTGATCGCTTGTGCAAGGATTATCTATCGAGTACGGAAGGCGTTTCCGAATACATAAGTCAAATGGAGTTGGCGCCGTGGAATGATCGCCGATATGTTTCTACTTGGGAAGATGACTATAAACAGTTAAAGCATGTTCGATGGGTTCGCAATCAGCTTGCTCATGAAGTAGGCACATTAAACTCCGATATTTGTACAGAGGATGATTTGGATTGGGTTCAAAGTTTTTACAATGGAATCATGAATGGTAGCGATCCGTTTTCAATAATCCGCAAGGCAAAGGATGAGGAAAGGCGGCGGACTGCACAGCAGCGGAAAAATGAGAAGCAACGGCAACTTGAAGAACAGAAAACGCATTACGATCAGCCAAAGCCGAAACAATCATTTTGGAAGCGCGTGACCGACGGCTTGAAG
Organism: uncultured Eubacteriales bacterium; assembly: GCA_934446365.1. GTDB lineage: Bacteria > Bacillota > Clostridia > Oscillospirales > CAG-272 > QALR01. The sequence goes on from CAKSDZ010000003.1 coordinate 26,145, forward strand.
TCACTGTTTCGTTAGGCTAATCTCCGCATCGTTCAAGCACCTCATTTGGTGCAGTGAAATTCATCTTGTGCAAGTTCTTGTTTTCCACAAGCAGGACACGACATATATGGAATTGCGTTTTCACTGCGTCCTCTCGTATGCGTGCCGCCTATCGGACATACGGAACCGGCATAAATGGTTGCGGCTGCTCAGGAAATGATCACGGAAATGAGCAGGATAACGGCGGTAACTTTACATGTTTTTATTGTAATATCGATCTTTATAATGTTATATATTTCGGGATAAAATAGAGCAATCAAAGTCAAGAAAAAAATTTAGATTTATGGGAAAATGGATTCCGGGGAGGTGAGAGCGATGAATTCAACGGTAAAGCAAATGAAAGCGTATATATCGGAACATCTACAAGAGTCTATAACGCTTAACGACATAGCAAAGGCAGTCGGTTACTCCAAATATCATGCTGCACGAATATTCAAAGAGGAAACAGGCCTGACTCTTTTTGAATATATTCGTCAAGAACGGCTTTTGGCATGTGCTCATGCTTTGCGAAATCGTAAAGGAAAAATAATTGATATAGCGTTTGATTTTGTATTTGACAGCCATGAAGGCTTTACACGTGCATTCGCAAACGGTTTTGGGATTACGCCGAAAAAATTTTCCGCGTATCCGGAACCTACGGGATGGAGGATTCTATATCGTTATCTCAATCGCCAAACAAAATCGGAGGATTTATGTATGGAACAAAAAACTGCTGTCATTTTCACGCAAATCATGGAGCTCCCGGCACGAAAACTGATTCTGTTCAGAAGCAAAAAAGCCACGAATTATCTTGAATACTGTGAGGAAGTTGGCTGTTTTACGAAAGAAAAACCTGATCCGTGGAGTATTCTCGGCACTGTAAAAGAATCATTGAACGAACCTATGGGCGTATGGTTGCCTCGGAGCATGTGTCCGGACGGGACAGGGATATATGCTCATGCAATCGAAGTACCGGTGAATTATTCGGGCGAAATTCCCGAAGGCTTTGATGTAATCGAGCTTGCGCCGTGCAAATATATGATTTTTCAAGGCGAACCGTATGATGATGACAGGTATCAAGAAGCAATCGGGGCATTTTGGAAGCATATATCGAATTTCAATCCCGAAATATACGGTTACGTTTGGGATGATGAAATTGCACCGAGGTTTCAGCTTGCCCCTATGGGTTGGAGAGGTTATATTGAAGGCAGACCGGTGAAACAAATCAACGGGTAATGCACAAAAACAGATGAGAATAATTGCCTAATTATACGTTCCTGACAAGAAAAGCTGTATTGAAGCTTTGGTGCGAATATATTGATATATTCGTAAACAGAGCAGCTGGCATTGCTGCAAAAAGGCGCCAATGAGAAAAAGAACAACGGAAAATCCGTTGTTCTTTTTCATTTATCGAGATGTAATATCGAATTTATATTGACAGAAGGCGCTTTTTGCGTGTAAGATAAAAGCAATGTAAAATCCAAATAGTCGGCAATCCGATTTGCCGAGAAAAAGAAGAATGCGATGAAAAAGACGGTGCTGTTTGTCATTTTGGAACGGTTTGCCGATTGGGAAGCCGCGTATCTGTCGTCCGCTCTGCATATGCTGGGAGGAGATGCCTTTGCCGTAAAGACCGTTTCGCTGACAAAAAATGCGGTCGAATCAATCGGCGGCTTCCGTGTTATGCCCGATTATGATATCGCATCGGTTCCGGAAACCTATGAGGCCGTGATTTTGATCGGCGGCATGTCATGGCGCACGGAGGCGGCGGGGAGAGTCGCGCCGCTTGCGGAGAAATGCTTTCGGTCGGGCAGGATACTCGGCGGAATCTGTGACGCGTCCGCTTTTTTGGGCACAATCGGGGTTTTGAACGGTATCCGGCATACGGGCAACGACCTTGAGGATTTGAAAGCGTGGGCGGGTTCGGCCTATATAGGGGAAGCCGGCTATGTCCGCGAGCAGGCGGTGCGCGGCGGCAACGTCATAACCGCCAACGGGACGGCGGCGCTGGAATTTGCAAGAGAGGTGCTGATGGCGCTGGAAGCCGCACCGGAGGATAAAATCATGGGGTGGTATCGGTTCCACAAGCTCGGCTATTATGAGGCGCCTTTTCCGGATATGTAGGCGGTAAGGTTCTATGTCGGTTTGCCGTGGGTAGGTTTTCCAAAATTCCGATGAGGGGAGAGGGATCAAATGGCTTTCGATTATAAAAAGGAATATAAGGAATTTTATCTTCCGAAAAACAAGCCGGAGCTTGTGACGGTGCCGCCGATGAATTTTGTGGCGGTACGCGGTCACGGTGACCCCAACGAGGAGGACGGCGCCTATAAGCGGGCGATCGGCGTGCTGTATACGCTTGCCTTTACGATTCGGATGAGTGAGCGCGCCGGTCATAAAATCGACGGATATTTCGATTATGTCGTACCGCCGCTGGAAGGCTTTTGGCGGCAGGAGGGAACGGCCGGCATCGACTATGCCCGTAAGTCCGCGTTTCAATGGATTTCGGTCATCCGGCTTCCCGATTTTGTCGGAAGAGAGGCGTTCGACTGGGCGGTGGAAGAGGCGACACGCAAAAAGAGCGCGGATTTTTCCTCCGCCGAATTTCTGACGGTTGACGAGGGGCTTTGCGTGCAGATGCTTCATGTGGGAGCGTTTGACGACGAGCCTGCAAGCATCGCGCGGATGGATGCGTATATCGCGGATTTGGGCTATGAAAACGATTTTTCCGATATTCGTTTGCACCATGAGATTTACCTGTCGGACGCGCGCCGCGTCGCTCCGTCTAAATGGCGGACGGTCATCCGCCATCCGGTCAAACGGAAAACACCGGGAGAAAGTGGGACATAGAGGCGCTTTGCCATGACATAAAGTGCTGTGAGAAAGGGAATTCTATATGGATTGGTTTGATCTTTGCGGATTTATCACCGTTGTTTTGCTCATAATTCCGACGGTTTTGGACGGAATTTTTCACCGAGGGACGTTTGAAAACCGTTTTCACAACTGATTCATTGAGATAATCGAGCAGGTGGGGCGGTTTGGCTGTCTTGCTTTTGCCGTTTTTCATTTTCCCGCCGTCTGCCATGTCTATCGGTTCGGCTGGGCGGAAACGGCTATGGCGGCGGTGAATGGCGTCCTCTTGGTTTTGTATTATCTTTTTTGGCTTTTGTTTCGCGGAAGAGCCTCCGTCGTCAGGGCTTGGGCGTTATCGGGGATTCCTGCGGTGCTGTTTTTGCTTGACGGATTCCTGCTCGGCGATATTCCGCTTCTTGCGGTGTCCGTGCTGTTTGGAATCGGCCATATCATGCTGAGCGTGAAAAACGCCGTCGAAGCACAGCGGACGGAGCAAAAAGGCGTTGGAGCAGGGTACGAGCGATGAAAAAGCGGATAAACGAAGGAGAATTTTATGAAGAACATCATTGAAATCCGGCATCTCTGTAAGAGCTTCGGCGAGGTGAGGGCCGTGCAGGATCTCAGCTTCCGTGTCAAGGAGGGCGAGCTTTTCGCGTTTCTCGGTCTCAACGGAGCGGGGAAAAGCACGACGATATCCATTCTGTGCGGCCAGCTTGCCAAGGATGCGGGAAGCGTTGTCGTCGACGGCGCAGACCTCGATCATGACGCCGACAGCATCAAACGCGAGCTGGGCGTTGTTTTTCAAGTTTCCGTGCTGGACAAGGCGCTGAACGTCAGAGACAATCTCGCGTACCGCGCGGCGATGTACGGCATTACGGGAGAGGCGTTCCGGCGGCGCCTCGCGGAGCTTGCGTCTATGCTGGAATTTGAAGCTCTCTTAAACCGCACGGTAGGAAAGCTGTCCGGCGGCCAGCGGCGCCGCATCGATATCGCAAGGGCGCTCTTTCACAGACCGCGGATTCTCATTCTCGACGAGCCGGCCACGGGGCTCGACCCGCAGACGCGCGGCGCGGTATGGCGCGTGGTCTCGGAGCTGCGGAAAAGCGAGGGAATGACCGTGTTTCTCACCACGCATTATATGGAGGAGGCGGCGGATGCGGATTACGTCGTCATTTTGGACAGCGGAAAAATCGCGGCCGAGGGAACGCCGCTTGAACTGAAAAATACCTATACCGGAGATTTTATCACGCTGTATGGCATCACGGGAGAAGATGCCGCGCGTTTCGGTCTGCCGACGGAGAAGCTTCGGGACGCATACCGTATCGCCGTTCCCGATACCGCGAGTGCGACGGAGCTGATTTTGAAACATCCGGCGCTTTTCACCGATTATGAAATCACAAAGGGCAAAATGGACGACGTATTTCTCGCGGTAACGGGGAAAAAGCTTGCGGGAGGTGAGGACAAATGAGGACGCTCGGCTATCTTGTCAGACGCGATACCAAGCTGTTTTTTAAGGATAAGGGCGTGTTTTTTACCTCTCTGATTGCGCCGCTCATCATTCTTTTGCTGTTTGTTACCTTTCTCGGGAACGTTTACCGCGACAGCTTCCGTTCCTGCCTTCCCGAAGGGCTTGCCGTGCCGGATTCTCTGACCCAAGGCTTCGTCGGCGGATGGCTCATGTCGTCTTTGCTTGCGGTTTGCTGTGTGACGGTCGCGTTCTCCGCGAATATGATTATGGTGCAGGACCGCGTGACGGGCGTCGCGGGCGATTTTTCCATCACGCCGGTGAAGCGTTCCGTCATGAGCCTCGGATACTATCTTTCCACGGCGATTGTCACGGGAATCATCTGTTATATCGCGACGGGCGTGGGCTTTTTGTATCTCGCCCTTGTCGGCTGGTATCTTTCCGCCGCGGACGTTCTGCTTGTGCTTCTCGACGTGTTTTTGCTCGTGCTGTTCGGCACGGCGCTTTCCTCCGTTGTCTGCCATTTCCTTGTCAATCAGGGAGGCATGACCGCCGTTTCGACGATTGTCAGCTCGGCTTACGGCTTTTTGTGCGGCGCTTATATGCCGATTTCCCAGTTTTCCGTTGGGATTCAGAACGTAATTTCATTTTTGCCCGGCACCTACGGGACCGCGCTTCTGCACAATCATTTTATGCGCGGTGTTTTCACCGAGCTTGAAACAACGCATTTCCCGTCCGAGGCGGTGGACGGCATCCGGGATTCGTTCGACAACAACCTGTATTTTTTCGGTGATCGGGTGGACATTTCCGCGATGTATCTGATTCTCGGCATCAGCATCGCGGCGCTCGTCGGAATTTATGTGATTTTGAATGTGACAAGAGGGAAGAAGCGCCGCTGAAATGCGGCGCAAGGCGCCGAATTTCATGTTGTCGGCATGTCTTTTGTCCGATGATTTTGGGAAAGGAGAATAGGATGCTGGAAACGGAGCGGCTCCTTCTGCGTCCATGGGAGGAGAAGGACGCGGCGGCGCTTTATGAGTATGCAAAGGATTCGCGCGTCGGACCTGCTGCCGGATGGCCGCCGCATACGAGTGTGGAAAACAGTCTCGAAATCATACGCGGCGTGCTGTCCGCGCCGGAGACCTATGCCGTGGTGCCCAAGTCCTTGGGCGAACCCGTTGGGAGCGTCGGCATTATGCTCCCGGGAAAGGGGAGCGCGCCGATGGCGGCGCATGAGGCGGAGATCGGATATTGGATCGGCGTGCCTTTTTGGGGGCAGGGGCTCATTCCGGAGGCGGTGCGGGCACTGCTTGCCCGCTGCTTTGGGGAGCTTGGCTGCGAGACCGTCTGGTGCGGCTATTACGACGGCAACGACAAATCCCGCAGGGTGCAGGAGAAATGCGGATTTCTCTATCATCACACGGAAAAAGAGATTCCGTCGCCGATGGGGGACGTTCGCACGGAGCACTTCACAAGGCTGACAAAGGAACGCTGGAAATCGCTGTGAGATTTTCCCCCCTTGTGAAAGGAAAAAATCCCGTAAAAGAGGGCAACTCTTTTACGGGATTTTTTGCGGGTTATTGAATTTTCAGAGTGCGCAGATAGGCTTTCCTCTCGCCGCTTATGCGGTCGCTTTCGATTGCCTTTTGGATCGCCTTGTTGTGCGTCCACCGGTCGAGGCGCTGCTCCTCGATATACGGCAGAATCTCGTCGTAGCGTTTGGCGAGCGCCGTTGCAAAATACCACGCGATCATCATGTTGACGTAATATTCGTCGGAACGGATTTCCGCGACAAGCGACGGATAGGCGGGCGTGAATTGCTCATCCAAATAAAACCGCATAAGAAGCCCGATGCCGAAGCGCACCGTATAGGTGTGAGCGGATTTCGTCCAGGATTTGATTTTCACATATAGCTCCGGCAGGTGAGCGCCGAACACCTTTGGGCAGAACATGTCGCAGGTCGCCCAGTTGTCGATATAGGGAAGAAACCGCTCCGTTTCTGCGAGCGCCCCGTCAAAGTCCCGGCGCTTTTCGATGAGGAAGCCGTGCAGGTTGTTTTCCTCATAGTAGCGGTGGGGCAGCTCCTTTAAAAAAGCTTCCGCTTCCGGTGTGCCGGCAAGCTCTTTTGCATATTTCCGGAGCGCCGGCGTGCGCACGCCGATTACCGCTTCCGGTGCCACATTCGGAATCAGCTTCGCATGAAAGCGCCGATAATCCTCGTCCTGCATGGCAAACAGGCGTGTCCGTATGGTTTCCGCCGGGGTCATAAGCTCCTCCTCTTTATTTCAGCGCTCTTTCCCATTCCTCGGGACGGAAGCCGATCAGAATCAAATCGTCCGAGACGACGAGCGGCCGTTTGACGAGCATGCCGTCCGAGGCAAGCAGACGGAGCTGCTCATCCTCCGTCATGGACGGGAGCTTCTCCTTTAAATTCATGGATTGATAAAGAAGTCCGCTCGTGTTGAAGAATTTTTTGAGCGGCATCCCGCTTCGGATATGCCATGCTCTCAGCTCGTCATAGGTCGGGTTCTGCTCCTTGATGTGGCGGTCGGAATATGAGATTCCGTGCGCATCCAGCCATTTTTTCGCGTTTTTGCAGGTGCTGCATTTCGGATATTCCAAAAAAATCATGATTTTGTCCCTCCGAGCTTTTGTATTTTTTCAAGGATTTCCACATCCGCCGGACAAAATTCGTACCGTCCGACCTCCTCCGGCAGAATCCAGCGAATGTCGTTATGTTCAAGGAGCTGCGGCATTCCGCGGACGATTTCGGCGTTGAAAAGGGTGAGGCGGATTGTGATATCGGGATATTCGTGCATGACCTGCGCAAAGATGCCGCACGGTCGGACGGCGATGCCAAGCTCCTCGCGGCATTCGCGGATCAGGGCTTCCTCCGCCGTTTCGCCGGCCTCGACTTTGCCGCCGACAAACTCCCATAGAAGCGCCCTTGTTTTGGTTTTCGGACGCTGACAGATCAAAAATCTGTCCTTGTCCCATATCAGTGCGGCTGCGACTTCGGTCATGTTGTCCTCCTTGGGTATGCGGATTTTTAGGTGCCGACGGTCGGTTCTTCCTGCTCCGGAAATGGCAAATTCCTGTCAAGTGCCTGCTTGCGCGCTTTCCAGTCCGGCATGAAAGACGTGAGTTCCTCCCAAAAGCGCGCCGAATGGTCGGGATGGAGAAAATGCGTAAATTCGTGCATGACCACGTATTCGATGCAGGGAACGGGACAGGCGGCGAGCCTTTTGTTAAAGGTGAGAATCCCCGCTTTCGGGCGGCAGCTTCCCCAGCGGGACGTCATCCTGCGAAACCGAAGCTCGGGATAGGGGACGCCGCGTGCGGCAAAGAGCGGGTATACCGTCTCGCAGATCTCGGTCACGGCTTCTTTGCACCTTTGATCGGCATATTTTTCAAGCGTCCGTTTTTTAAGCTCAAAATCGTCGGGATTTGTCACGGTGAGCGTGAGGGCCGTTCCGTCCTGCGCGGCGCCGTTTTTTGTGCCCTTCAGAAGATGCAGGGTCAGGCTTTGCCCGAAAAGAGGGAAGCGCTCTCCCTCCTCATACCGCGCGGGCGGGGGCATCTTTTTTCGTTCCTCTTCAAAACGGTCGAGCGCACGCAGGATAACGCCGGCTTTTTCGAGCAGAAATTCCTCGATTTTTTCTTCCGGCACGCCCCGGCTTGCCGAAACGGAAACCGAGCCGTCCGCGCGGATTCGGAGGTTGACGTTTTTCACCTTTTTCCGCTGCAATTCATAACGAATTTTCCTGCCGCCCAAAATGACCGTGCGCGTCATACCGCTCCTCCGTTTTTTTGTTTCGGTGTTATGATATCACAAACGGCTTGTCCTGTCAATCGGGATTTTGTCGGTTTGCACAAAACGGATTTTCGCTAAAATCATGATTTGTGCAGATTCCCGTTTTTGAAAAAAGTACTTGACGACAGGCTTTTTCGGAATTATACTGTCTGCATTATCCGATTTTGGCGCGGAAATTTTATGGGATGGGGTGAGGATATGTCCTCCGTAAAAGAACCAACAGAAAAGCCGTCCTTTTTCCTTCGGCTGAGGAGATTTTTCGATCCGATCGACCTTACAAAAGGAAATATCGTCAAGGTCTTAATCATGTTTACGATTCCGATCGTTCTGTCCTATCTTTTGCAGCAGATTTATACGCTTAGCGATGCGGCAATCTGCGGCAGAACGCTCAGTGCGCAAGAAGTGGCCGGCGTCAACGATACGTTCCCGCTGACTTTTATCTTTTTGCAGTTCGCTTTCGGCTGTACCTCCGGATTTACCGTCGTGACTTCCAACAAGCTGGGTGAGAACGACAAGGAGGGGGTGCGCCGCTCCTTTGCCTCGCAGATCATTTTGTGCTCGCTTTTGACGGTTGTCATCACCGTATTGTCCGTTGTCAGTCTGCGGCCGATGCTGGGGTGGATTCATGTGACGCCGGACAATCCCGAGGTGTATGAGGCGGCATATACCTATTGCTTCATCATTTTCCTCGGAATCTTTGCGCAGCTTTTTTACAATTCCATCTGCTGCATTCTGCGCAGCGTCGGAGATTCCCTGACGCCGCTTGTTTTTTTGCTGATGTCGACGATTCTCAATATCGGGCTTGATTTTCTCTTCATCATGGCGTTCGGCTGGGGTGTGGCCGGCGCCGCAATCGCCACGGTATTCGCACAGTTTGTCAGTACGGTCGGCTGCTTTGTTTATACCTTTGTGCGGTACAAGGACATGCGGCTTTCCCGAAAGGATTTCAAGGTTTCGGCAGAGGAGCTGGCTCAGCATTTGAAGCTTGGGATTCCGCTGGGACTTCAATTTTCTGTTTTGGCTGTCGGCATTGTGTTTATGATGGGCGGCATTGTCAAGTTCGATATCATGCCGAACGGGATTATGGTGGAGGGAGCGCCTGCGCAGAACGGCTTCGGTGCGGCCACAAAGCTCAATAATTTCCTGATGTCGCCGCTTACGGCACTGGGCACGGCGGTCGTCAGCTTCAATGCGCAGAATCTCGGCGCCGGCGACCGTGTCCGCGTCAAAAAAGGAACGAATCTTTCGCTCCTTCTGATGCTTGCTGTCTATGTGATTTTCGCCGGTATCGGCCTTCTTATGACCATAGACGGCGCCTATCAGTATTTATTCCTCAGTCCCGATAAGATTTCATCGGAATCCATTGCCTACGGAAATCTGTTTTTATATGCGGATCTGCCGCTGTTTTTCATTGTCGGGACACTCATCGTTCTGAGAGGGGCGATGCAGGGAATCGGAAAATCCGTTTATACGCTGATCGCCGGAACGGCGGAGCTTGTGGCGCGTATCGTCATCAGCGTGACGCTTCCGGCGCTTGTAAACGGCGCGCCGATCGATGCGCTGGCCTCGAAGGCTTCGTATTTTGCGCTTTGCTATGCGGACCCGGGCGCATGGACGCTTGCGGCGCTGACGCTCGTGATTCCGTATATATATTACATTCTTCATGGGAACCGGGCGTCCATATGCTCAGTTCTCGGCAGACGGCGCAAGAAAAAGCACGCATAAATTATGCTTTGTATTCGGCTTTGCGGGGATAAAAAAACGGCATCTATGATGCCGTTTTTTGACTTTTTCAGTTTTCTCTCTTTTTTCCGAAGAAGAAGAGCGCGACCGTGCCGGGGCCGGTATGGCTTCCGATTGTGGTGCCGATGCTGTTGATGACAACCTTTCCGTTCAGGTTTTTGAACCGCGCCTCGACGAGATCGGCGACCGCTTTCGCGTCCTCATAGCAGGCGGAATTGGAAATATAGCATTTTCCGGAGTAGTCAAGACCGCCCTCCGCATCCTCCTCCATCTTTTTGACGATTCTCTCGATGACTTTGGCTTTTGTGCGGATTTTTTCTCTCGGAATCAGCCTGCCTTTGTCGTCCATATTGAGAAGCGGGCAGATTTGGAGCACCGTTCCGAACCAGCCTGCGGCCTTGGAAACACGCCCGCCCTTGACGTAGAAGGTGAGGTCTGTCGAGAAGAACCAGTGGTGCACATTCAATTTATGCTCCTCTGCCCAGTCGCGCAGCTCGTCGATGGAAAGTCCATCGTCTCTGAGGTCTGCCAGCTTGTCCATGAAAAGCCCGTATCCGGAGGAGGCGCCGAGCGAATCCACGATGTAGATTTTTCTGTCGGGATATTTTTCGGCAAGCTCGTTCTTCGCGGCGTTGGCCGAGTTTACGACGCCGGAAATTCCCGAGGACAGGCATATATGGAGAATGTCATGTCCTTCTTCGAGAAACGGCGTGAAATACGAGATAAATTCGCCTGTGCTGATTTGCGACGTCTTGGTTTCGGCGCCGTCCGTCATCGCCTGATAAAACTTGTCGAAGGGAATGGTTTTGCCGAGATCGTCGGGATATTGTTTTCCGTCCAAGGAATAATGAAAGCAGATATACCGAATATCTCTTTGCTCAAAATGCTCTGCCGAGAGGTCTGCGGTGGAACAGCAGCTGAGTATGTATTTTCCCATGCTTTTACCTTCTTTCTTTGATTTCTTTTAAGATGACAGCTTTACAAAATACAATTACACATGTTATAATAATATAATAACGGCGTGTTTATTTCAAGTACAAAAAGAATCTGACGTAAAAATAATTATACAAATTATAAAATGTGTAAAGTTTATCCGTAGGAGGCCTGAAATGGGAGAGGACAAACGCGTAAAAAAAACCAAAAAGAATCTGAAACAGACGCTCATATCGCTTCTTGTGGACAAGCCGTTTGAGCAGATCACGGTGACGGAGCTGTGCGAGGCTTCGGATACCAGCCGCATCACTTTTTACACGCATTATGCCGATAAATACGAGCTTGTGAACGATCTGTTTTCCGATATGGCGGCGACGGCGGAGCAGAATTATGAGCGTTTGCAGCAGGAAAACAATCCGCAGCGCGGCGTCGCCGTCGGATGGTGCAACCTGCTCGACTGCATCCTGAACCTGTATTATTCCCATATCGCGCTTTTTTCCAAGGCGGCGCAGGCGGAGAATCCGTATTTGAGCTTTCTGTTCTATCAGTATGTGCTCCGGTATGTCGAAAAGCATATTGCCGACGCGGGCGACGCGCTGAATCTTAGATATTCCGCCAAAAAGACGACAGGCTTTCTCTGCTACGGACTATGGGGCTTTATCAATGCGGCGCATTCGGAAAAGGCGTCCGTTGAGCTTGTCAAACGGCAGGCGAGGGAGCTTTTGACGGAGCTGATCCGGTCCAATGCGCTGACCGAGATTCCGTTATAAATGGTTTACCTGATTGACCGGAGCGCCGGAGAGAAACGCCTTGATGTTGTCCGCTGTGATCTTCACAAGTCTTGTTCGCGCTTCCTGCGACGCCCAAGCCACGTGCGGGGTAACATAACAGTTCTTCGCCGTGAGATAAGGGTGGTCCGGCTTCATCGGCTCCGTGTCGAGCACGTCGATGCCGGCACCGCGCAGTCGGTTTTCATTCAGCGCCGCGGCGAGCGCCGCCTCTTCGACAACGCCGCCGCGCGCGGTATTGATCAGAACGGCGGAGGGCTTCATAAGGGAAAGCGTGCGCGCGTTTGCCGTGCCCTTGGTTTCCTCTGTGAGCGGACAGTGAAAGGTGAGATAGTCGGAGCGGGCAAACAGCGAATCCGTGTCCGTGAATTCCACGCCGTCACATGCGGTGGGACGGTGAGAGACGGCGAGCACGTTCATGCCGAATGCCGCTGCAACCTTGGAGACCGCCCGCCCTATGGTGCCGAAGCCGAAGATGCCGAGCGTTTTGCCGGCAAGCTCATAGGTCGGATAGGCGAGATAGGAAAACGTCTCGGAGCGCGTCCAGTCGCCGCGGGCGACCGATGCCGCATAATCGTCCGCACGGGAGGCGAAATGCAGGATCAGCGCAAATACATGCTGCACGACCGAGCTTGTGGAATAGCCGGGCACATTACAGACGACGATTCCGCGCGCATTTGCGGCTTCGATGTCGATGTTGTTGACGCCTGTGGCAAGCACGCCGATATAGCGCAGCGCAGGGCAGGCGTCCATGAGAGAGGCAGTGATGTTCGCTTTGTTGCAGACGACGAGCTCGCTGTCCCCGATGGCGGCCGCGAGCTTTTCACGGGGCAGTGTGTCGAAAAAGCGCACCTCTCCGAGCGCTTCGAGCGGGGAGAGGGAAACGTCTCCGGTCGTGACGGTGCATTTGTCAAGTACGGTGATTTTCATGGCGGGCTTCCTTTCATTAGACGGATTTTCAGGCTCTTTTATTATTATAGCATGAGCTCTGCGCAAAGAAAAGCGCTCCGTTGAAAATTTTAGGCAAAGCATGCATATATGCTGGGGAGAATTGTGATAAGCCTGTGAATGCGCATGACGCCATATATGAAAAAGCATTGACAAAATTCGACGTTTTTTCATAGGATACTTGACAAAGATGTATATTTGAGAGAAAATAAAAAGAAGAATATGTAAAGCGGAGCTGCGTTTTGTGTAAACAAAACGCTTCGATTCTTTGGGGAACGCATATTCGGTAAGCTTTGCCGCCGGAGCGGCAGATGGGGGATAAAATTGATATGAGAATCGCAATAATCGGAGCCGGCGCTATGGGCTGTCTGTTCGGCTCGTTTCTTTCCGAAAAGCATGAGGTCATCATGCTGGAACAAAATCCCGAGCGGATCGACGCGCTGAACCGTCACGGCGTCACGGTGGAGGAGATGGACGGCTCGAAGCATCATTTTTCGGTAAAGGCGGTGAGCAGCGGCACGCCGATTCCGGATGTGGAGCTTGTCATCATCTTTGTCAAGGCGACGGTGACGGAGACGGCGCTTTCCGCAAACCGCGGGCTTTTCAGTGAGAATACGGATGTGCTGACGCTTCAAAACGGCCTTGGGAATGACGAGATTATCGAAAAATTTGTGAGCAAGGACCATATTTTTGTCGGAACGACAAGGCATAACTGCGTCGTCACGGGTGCGGACAGCATCTTTCACAGCGGAAACGGCGTGACGAAGATCGGCTCGCTTTCCGGCAATCAGGAAAGGGCAAAGCAGATCGTCGCAGCCTTTGCCGAATGCGGGGACGGCATGATGTTCTGTGAAAATGTGCGCCGCCTGCTTTGGGAAAAGCTGTTCATCAATATGACGCTCAATGCGCTTTCATCCGTGCTGGAATGCCGACTGTATGAAATTTATAACAATCCGCATACGTGGACGCTTACCGGAAAGATTGTGAATGAAGCGGTGGAGGTCGCTGCGGCGGACGGGGAGGTTTTTGACCGGGATCTGGTGCTTTCTTCAATCAAGACACTCTGCGAGGATGCGAAAAACGGCTTTGCTTCGATGGTGCAGGACCGCCGTGCCGGCAGAAAGACGGAGATCGATTTTATCAACGGCGCCGTGGTGAAGCTCGGCGGAAAATACGGTATCCCGACGCCGGTGAACGAAACGGTCGTCGAACTGGTGCATGCGTATGAGGAAAGCGATTTCGTGCGCGACAAGCTGTTTGGGTAAATAAAAAAGAGAAACGGAAGCTTTCCGTTTCTCTTTTTGTCGGAACTCAGAATTTGACCTTGTGCTTTGGCTTTTTCACGGAGCCGGCGCCGACGCCGCATAGACCGGCGAGCGAGGCGACGACGATGGCCGCGGGTGCGCAGATGGCGAAAAGGGAAATGCGGATGCCAAGTCCGAACGCAAACGCGAGCAGAACGAGGATCCCGACGAGCAGAACGCCGGATAGTGCGCCGCAGACAAGACCGCTTTTTTTATGACTGCGGGCGGAGAGATATCCCGCGAGCAGAGCCGTTATGAAAAGCGAGCCGAGTGCGAGCGGCGGCGTGAATTTATCCGGATCGTCGAGGGAAAGTCCCAAAAAACAGGATGCGAGAAGAAGCAGAAGCCCGACGGCGAGTGCGATCAGCGTGCTTGTAAAGACGGAAACGAAGAAGCTCTTTTCCTTTTTGTCCCGTGTACGGCCTCTATTGGAGAGAGTTTTGTCCATAAATTACCTCCGAACCTTTTTGTTACATCATATGCGGTCCGGAGGTTGTTTATGATTATTTGTTTTCTTCTTCTGCTTTTTTCTCTTCGGCTGTCCCGTCGCCGTCCGCGATTTCGGCGGGCTTGTCCTCCGTCACGGGCGCGTCGAACTTGCGGTCGATGCGCTTGATGGCCGTGCGCTCGAAACGGATTCTCGTTCTTTCCTTGGTCGTTTCAAGGACAAAGGTATCCTCCTTGACGTTGACAACTCTGCCGATGATGCCGCCGATCGTGGTGATTTCATCCCCGACCGAAAGGCTGTTTCTCATGTTTGCCGCTTCCTTTTCCTGCTTTCTCTGCGGGCGGATCATGACAAAATACATGATGACAAGCAGGAGCGGGATCATCAGAAGCGTTAAAATATTGCCCAAGCTGCTGCCGGTATTCGTGGTCGAAGCTGCTGCATCCAAAAACATAGATAAACCTCCAAAATTTCATTTACGAAATGGGAAAAACCGTTTATATGCGTTTTTTCCGCTTATCAAAACAATTATCTATGTCAGTATATCCTATATTGAAAGGATTTTCAATAACAATTTGTAAATTTGCCGATAAAAACCAAAAGAATTTCTTGCTTTTTCCGTACATTGCGGGTAGAATATACATAGAATATCAGCTTTTTCCGAAAGGACATTTGAAACGATGAAGGACGGTTTTTTGATTGCCGCAACGGCCACTCCCGAAATCAAAATCGCGGACCCGGCGTATAACGCGGATAAAATCATAGAATATATGGCACAGGCAAAGGAGCTGGATGTTTCGCTGCTTGTATTTCCCGAGCTTTCGGTGACGGGGTATACCTGCGGGGATCTTTTTGCCTCCCGCACGCTCATCTGCGCCGCAGAGGAGGCGCTGGCGCGTATCCGTGAGGCAAGCAAGGGCTTCGGCGCGCTCGTGTTTGTCGGAGTGCCGCTGCGCCATCACGGCAAGCTTTATAATTGCGCTGTTGCCGTTTGCGGCGGTGAGATTCTCGGCGTGGTGCCGAAAAAGCATCTGCCGAATTACGGGGAATTTTATGAGAAGCGCAACTTCACGGCGGCGCCGGAGGGCGTCGACCGGATTTCTCTTTTGGGAGAAGATGTGCCGTTCGGGACAAACCTCATTTTCCGCGCCTTGAATATGCCCGAGTTTTCCGTTGCCGCCGAAATCTGTGAGGATTTATGGGTGGTGACGCCGCCCTCTCTGTTCCATGCGGCAGCGGGCGCGAAGATCATCGTCAATCTCAGCGCAAGCAATGAGATCATCGGCAAGGCGGATTACAGACGTGCGCTTGTCACCGGGCAGTCCGCGCGCACCGTCGGCGCATATGTGTATGCCGACGCGGGCAGCTCGGAATCGACGACGGACATGGTTTTCTCCGGTCACAGCATGATTGCGGAGAACGGCAGACTTCTCGCGGAGCGCGCGCCGTTCGACGAGGGTATGCAGACCGCCGTGCTCGATGTGTTCCGCCTTGCGGACGAAAGACTCAAAACGGAAACCTATGTTTCCGAATCCGGATATGCGGCGGATCACCTGACTGTTCCTTTTGAGGCGGAGATGCATGACGTTCCGACGCCAAAATTTCCCAAGCGTCCGTTTGTTCCGTCCGATAAGGAGGAATTTGAAAAGCGCGCGGAGAGCATCATCGGGATTCAATCCGCGGGACTGCGCCGCAGGCTCGCGCATACCGGCGCGAAAACCGCGGTCATCGGCATTTCGGGCGGTCTGGATTCGACGCTTGCGCTGCTTGTTTGTACGCGCGCGATGGACATGCTGAATCGGCAGCGCCGTGATATCGTCGCCGTGACGATGCCGTGCTTCGGCACGACGGTGCGGACGAAAAGCAACGCCGTGACCTTGGCCGAGGCGCTCGGCGTGACGGTAAAGACCGTCGACATCCGCCATGCCGTGGAGGTTCATTTTTCGGATATCGGCCATGATGCGGCAGTGCATGACGTGACTTATGAGAATGCACAGGCGCGCGAGCGCACGCAGGTGCTCATGGATATCGCGAATGCAAGCGGCGGCATCGTCGTGGGCACGGGAGATCTTTCCGAGCTGGCGCTCGGCTGGTCGACCTATAACGGCGACCACATGTCCATGTACGGCGTCAACTGCTCCGTCCCGAAGACGCTTGTGCGGTATTTGGTCGCCTATTTCGCAGGGAAGCTGTCCGGCGCGGCGAGAGAGTCTCTCCTCGACATTATGGACACGCCGGTGAGTCCCGAGCTTCTGCCTGCGGAAAACGGTGAGATCGCGCAGAAAACCGAGGATATCGTCGGCCCCTACGACCTGCACGATTTCTTCCTGTATTATACCGTGCGCATGGGCTTTTCGCCGAAGAAGCTTTTCCGTGCGGCATGCTGTGCGTTCGAGGATGAATTTGATGCCGCGACGGTCCTGAAATGGCAGAAGCAGTTTTACCGCAGGTTTTTCTCGCAGCAGTTCAAACGCTCGTGTATTCCGGACGGGCCGAAGGTTGGTTCCGTATCGCTTTCCCCTCGCGGGGACTGGCGGATGCCGAGCGACGCTTCCGCCGCCGCATGGCTGCGGGAAGCGGAAGATATCAAGCTTTGAAAAGGAAAAAGCCGACCGTAAGGTCGGCTTTTTTATGTATTTACGCATAAAAATAAGCAAAAACAATATTGACGGAATACAAAAAAGATGTTATAATGGAACGGACAACAAAATCAGAGGGGGATTTATGAAAAAATTTACATCGCTCATTCTTATACTAATCATGGCCGTCGGTCTTATCAGCGGATGCACGCATACGCCGGACCCGCCGGTGGATACGACTTTCTCCGATGCGATGTCATCGTCCGCGCCTGAGACGACGGAAACAACGGCAGCTCCGGAAACGACGGCGGAAGAGCTTACAACGCCGCCTCCCGAAACGACAGCCTGCGTCCACCGTTATGAAAAAAACATTGTCATACCCGCAGATAAGGAGCACGAGGGGCTGGCGGAATTTGTATGCGCCCTGTGCGGCGATTCCTATACAGAGGCGCTTCCAAAGATAAAATCCATCAAGGTCCTCGCGATTGGAAACAGTTTCAGTTCGGATACGATGGAATATCTCTATTTTATCTGCCGTGAGGCGGGCTATACCGAAATCGTTCTGGGCAATCTCTATATCGGAAGCTGTTCGCTCGACATGCACTGGGATAATATCAAGTCCGGTGCGGGCGCGTATATCTATTATAAAAACAATTCCGGCGTTTGGGTGCAGAACAAGGATAAGAGCCTTTCTTTCGGACTTCTTGACGAGGATTGGGATTTTATCACGCTCCAACAGAAGGGAAACGACAGCGGCAATCCCTCTTCTTATGGAAATCTCGGGAATATTGTGAGCTACCTTACCAAGAATAAGACGAATCAGGATGCGAAAATCTATTGGCACATGACGTGGGCATATCATCCGGATATGTTTCCCGGCCGATACGGTGCGACACAGGCGGAGATGTATCGGTCGATTGTGAGCACGGTGCAGAATGTGATTTTGAAGAAGCAGGGCATCGACGGCGTGATTCCGTGCGGCACCGTCGTGCAGAATCTGCGTTCCTCCTATGTCGGCGAAGCCCTCACGCGGGACGGCTTTCATTTGAGCTACGATTACGGGCGGTACTCGACCGCGCTCTGCTGGTTTACCGTTCTCACCGGAGAATCGATTGACGAGCTCGATTGGGTGCCGGGCAACCGCAAGTTCTTGACCGAGCATTTTGCCGTGATTCGAGAGGCGGTCAATAATGCCGTGAAAACCCCGTATGCGGTGACGCAGTCAAACTATAAGACCAAACCGTGAAAGCAGAGTATTACAGCGAAACATATAAAAGGGAGCGGCAATGCCGCTCCCTTTTATATGCAGGTGTGTTTTATGATTTCATATTTTTTCGATGATATCGGGATGCGCTTTTGTCGTCCGGCACGGCCCCGATATACGTGGGCTTCCGTATCCCGGAAAAAGAAAAACTCAAACCGTAGCACCATGGCAGGTGTAATCGATTTGAGTTTTGGTGGTGACCCGTACGGGAATCGAACCCATGTTTTCGCCGTGAGAGGGCGATGTCTTAGCCGCTTGACCAACGGGCCATATCATTTGAATCAGGCGCGGTTTGTATTATATCACAGATTTTCCCGTTTTGCAAGAGGTTTTTCATATTTTTATGATTTTTCTTTTAAAAATTCTTCAAGACAGAGTCCCGTGCGGTAGATTTCCTCCGCGGCCTCCCGTCCGACATACCGAAAATGCCACGGTTCAAAGGCGATGCCCGTGACGGATTCCTTGCCCTCGGGATAGCGGAGGATATAGCCGTACTTGTGTGCGTTTTCCGAAAGCCAGCGGTATTCCGCCGTGTCCGCAAAGGCGAGCGTCGCGCAGGACAGATGATGGATGTCCGCGGCAAGTCCGCTTTCGTGCTCGCTTTCGCCCGGGAGGGCATAATAGCGTTTTGTGAGCCGCAGCGCCTCCTTTTTTGTCATGCCGCGCGCAAGATAGCTTTCGACAGCTGCATCGAACAGCTGCTTCTGATATTCGCGCGAACGGTAGGCGCTGGTGACGGTGATATCAAAACCGGCTTCCCTTGCGGCGGAGAGCATTTCGTCAAGTGCATGTGCCGCTTCGCGGCGCATTTTTTGTATCGGCCTGCCGTCGTTTCGCGTGAATGCGATTTCGACAAAATCATCTTGATGGATTTCCACGTAATCCTCGGGCAGAGGATGCTCGGCATTTATGAGAATGAACAAGCTGTCCGCTTCTCCGGCCGATGTGGGAAGGGAAAAGAAAATTATGCAGAGGGATAAAAAAGCGATGAGTTTTTTCATATTGTTTCTCCGAATCATGATAATCTGCCGTTAGTTTGCGCCGTCTGTCGGTTTTTTATGATATCTATTCATTTTGGCTGTGTTTTTCGCGGGATTTTCTTGAATCTTCTATTGCAATCCGTAGTCAAAGCGGTTAGAATAGAAGCATATTAGGAATGATTTCGGAGGATTCTGATTTGAAAAACAATATTTTATTCCGCGGGATTCTGCCCGCGCTCGTCAGTCCCGTGACCGATGACGGAAAGGTGCTTGTCCGCGAAACCGAGCAGCTTGTGAAATGGCAGCTCTCACAAGGCGTGGATGGTTTTTATATCTGCGGCTCCACAGGAGAAGGTCTTTTACTGAACCCGAATACAAGAAAGGAGCTGCTCGAGGTGGTGCTTGATGCCGTGGACGGCAAAGCTCCGGTCATCACGCATGTCGGCGCCATCGATCTTCCGACGACGCTGGCGCTGGCACGGCACGCGAGGGGGGCCGGTGCTGCCGCCGTGTCGTCCATTCCCCCGATCTATTTCCAGTATGGGGAGAAAGAAGTAATTGAATATTATCAGACGCTTGCCGACGCAGCGGAGATTCCGCTTGTCATGTACGGCGTGGGGCTTGCGAATACCAAACTGACGGTGTCGCTTGTCGAGAAGCTGATGAAGGTTGAAAATATCATCGGCATCAAATGGACATATCCCGATTATTATTCGATGGGACTGCTCAAAGACATCGACGGCGGCAATATCAATGTGATCAACGGTCCGGACGAGATGCTTGTCTGTGGTCTTGCCATCGGCGCCGACGCCGGTATCGGCACGACCTATAACGTGATGCCGGGACTCTTTGTCAAGCTCTATAACGCTTACAAAAGCGGACGTGTGGAGGAGGCAAAGCAGCTTCAGGCAGCCATCAACCGCGTCATTACGGTGCTGATCAAATATCAGGCGATCGCCTCGACCAAGGAGCTGCTTTGTCATATGGGCTTTGCGGTGGGGCAGTGTACCAAACCGCTGCGCCGTCTCGATGATACGGAGCGGGCGACTTTCCTTTCCGAGGTCGAGGGTTTTGTCGATTTTGAACGACAGGCGCTCTTGAAATAACCGCTTTTCGAGCGTGCGCAACCTCCGGTTGACAGTTTGACAGCCCCGCATGGTGGAATGCAACCGCCGATTCTGCTATGATGAATACATAAAAAGGAGGGATTGCGTATATGCTGTCTGAACAGATTTTGAAAAAACGAAAAGAGGCAGGCCTATCACAGGAGGCACTCGCGGAGCAGCTCGGCGTATCGCGGCAGGCGGTTTCCAAGTGGGAGGTGGGAGAGGCCAATCCGGATATCGCCTATGTGATGCGGATGTGCGAAATTTTCGGCATTTCGTCGGATGTTCTGCTCTTTGGAGAGGAGCGCAGACCGAAAACGGATGAAGTCTCTAAAAATGTGCAGGAAAAAAAGCCGCCGGAAAAACGCCTATATCCTTTTATTTTGGGGATGCTTCTCTTGGTTTTGGGGACCGGCGGCATTGTCGTGCTTGGAATTTTATCCGCATTGCATCCGTGGACAGCGATTGTCGGCCAATATGTTTATGAGGGGCTTCTCGGCTTTGTTATCGGCACAAAAACAGGCTGGCTTTTGATTCTGTGTATACTTTGTGCGCTCATCGGCGCTGTGTTGAGCATCATAGCTGTGTTTTGTCCTTGGATATTGGATAGGCGAAAATGACCTGAAATAAAAAGTAGGGCATACCATGTATCGTTTTTCTTTTTTACGGTATATATTCAAAAATACCGGAAGCGCGCAGAAATACGTGCTTCCGGTATTGGCTTTACTTGCATATGAATAAACTCCGTATGGCCGCTATGAATTTGTTTTTTTGCCCGACCGTATAAGCAACACCACGGCGATGCAGAGGCAGGCGATACATACCGCACCGCCGAAAACGGAATTCATCAGGAAGCGCAGGGTATCATCGTCTCCGAAGGAGGAGAACATCGCCGTTTGAAGGGCGAACATTGACATCAGCGCGACGGATAAGTTCAGCGCTCCGACGGCGGAGAAAAGAAGATGTTCGGAGCGGCGGTTTTTCACATATTGATAAATCACGATGACCAGACGGTAGAACGTATATGCGGCGGATACATAGATCAAGGTGCCGGGATAGCGAAAGACTTCATTTTTTAGAATCATTTGCATAGCCATAGCGGCGATGGCTATATCGAGTATGAGCAGCAGCCATCCGCAGGTGCGGCATCCGGTACGTTCTCTTTGCGCTTTTTCCTTTTCATCCGAAAGCTCACGGATTTGTTTCCTGCTTTTTAGCACATAAAACCGAATGATACTGAGCATGAGATAATAGACCGCGACAGCGCCGAGCCACAGGGAGCGATAGTATACGCCTGTGGCAAATTTAAAGACGACAAATGCAAGGTTGATGCCAAGCCCCGTATAGAGTCCGAGCTGCATACGGAATTCCGCGTCTGTTTTGTAGCGCCGGAAAATGTTGACGCGCAGCAGGGCCGCGTAAATTTTTTTTGCGATGCGCGGGGCTGCAATGCATAGGACGACAAGCGTATGGGCGGAAAACAGATAGGAAAAATATTGGATCCCCGGGTTCGGTGCTTCTCGTGTGAAGGTATAAATCAAAAGCACTGTCGAACAGATTATCAGAAGAATGAGTACGGCAGGGCTTGGGTCACGCAGCTTTAAGAGCAGCTTTTGAATCCGTTTCATCGGTTTTCTCCTTGGTTTTCTGTGTTTTTGTGTTGCAGTGCCGACGTGAAAACGGATAAATAAACGGGGCCGTTTGAAAAACGACCCCGTTTGTTTTCCGTTGTATTATTTGTCTGCGTAAAGCTCGCCGAGTTTCAGGAGTCTCTCGTATTTTGCCTTAGCCTGCTTCTCAGCTTCTGCGAAGAGGACTTCGGCGCGATCCGGGAAGGACTGAACAAGACGGCTGTAACGGGTTTCGCTCTTGATAAAGTCGATATAGCTTGCCGTGGGAGCCTTGCTGTCGATGGTCAGCGGGTTTGCACCGGCTTCTTTCAGTGCCGGATTGTAACGGAACATCTGCCAGTAGCCCGCCTCAACGGCACGCTTCATTTCCGCCTGACAGTTGCCCATGCCGCCCTTGACGCCGTGCATCTCACAGGGTGCATAGCCGATGACGATGGACGGGCCGTGATACGCTTCCGCTTCCGCAAGCGCTTTGATGGTCTGATTCATGTCGGCGCCCATAGCGATCTGCGCAACATAAACATAGCCATAGGACATCGCGATGTTCGCGAGGTCTTTTTTCTTGGTGGCCTTGCCGGCTGCCGCGAACTGCGCGACCTGACCGAGCTGAGAGGCCTTGGAGGCCTGACCGCCGGTATTGGAATAAACCTCGGTATCGAATACCATGATGTTGACATCCTCGCCGGATGCAATCACGTGATCGAGACCGCCGAAGCCGATGTCGTATGCCCAGCCGTCGCCGCCGAAGATCCAAACGGACTTCTTGGAGAGGTAATCCTTCTCCGCGAGGATTTCACGGCCGAGCGTGCAGGCGTCGCACGGGCACTTCGGAAGAACCGAAGCTTCGAGTTCTGCAATATAGGCCTTGGTCGCTTCCGTGTTGGCTTTACCGTCGTTATAGGTGTCGAGCCATTTCTGTGCGGCGGCTTTCAGATCCGCGTCGGTATAAGCGATTTCGATGAGGGCTTTCGTCTTGGCGGCGAGCTTCTCACGGATGGTCTTCTGACCGAGCGCCATGCCGAGTCCGTGTTCCGCATTATCCTCAAAGAGGGAGTTTGCCCAAGCCGGACCGCAGCCGCTCTCATTGTTCACCGTGTAAGGCGTGGAGGGCGCGGAACCGCCCCAAATGGAGGAACAGCCTGTCGCATTGGAGATATACATTCTTTCGCCGAAGAGCTGCGTAATCAGTCTTGCATAAGAAGTCTCGGCGCATCCTGCACAGGAGCCGGAGAATTCGAGCAGCGGCTGATTGAACTGCGAACCCTTGACGGTGGTATCCGCAAACGGCGTCGCCTTCTTTGTCACATGTGCGACCGCGTAATCGAACGCAGCCTGCTGGTCGGACTGGCTTTCCTGAGAAACCATTTCAAGCGCTCTCTTTTCGGGCTTGGTCGGGCAGACGTTGACGCAGAGTCCGCAGCCCATACAATCGAGCGGAGAGATCGCGATGGTGAATTTATAATCCTCGCAGCCCTTGCCGATCATCTTCGCGGTGAACTTTGTGGAAGCGGGCGCATTTGCGGCTTCCTCGGCGCTCATCGCGAACGGACGAATCGTGGCGTGCGGGCAGACGTAGGAGCACTGGTTACACTGGATACAGTTTTCCGGATGCCATACGGGAACGTCCACGGCGACGCCGCGCTTCTCATAGGCGGCAGCGCCCTGCGGGAACTGACCGTCGGGCATATCGCGGAAAGCGGAAACGGGAAGGGAATCGCCCTGCATTTTCGCAACAGGGAATACGATTTCATTGACGAATTTGACAAGCTCCGGTCTTGTGCCTTCCGCTTTTGCCTCCGCTTTGTCGGAGACGGCGGTTTTCCAAGCCGCGGGAACGTCGATTTTGACGATGGCGTCCACGCCGGCGTCGATGGCCTTGTAGTTCATCTCGACAACGGCTTCGCCCTTTTTGAGATAGGATTTCTTCGCCATGTATTTCATGTAATCGACGGCTTCCGTGATCGGCATGATATTGGCAAGCGCGAAGAACGCGGATTGGAGAATCGTATTGGTTCTCTTGCCCATGCCGATTTCACGCGCCTTGTCGATGGCGTTGACGGTGTAGAACTTGATGTCGTTGTTTGCGATATAGTTCTTGACCTCGGCGGGCAGATGATGGTCAAGCTCTTCGGGCGTCCACTGGCAGTTGAGCAGGAACGTGCCGCCCGGCTTTACGTCGTTGACGATCTTATAGCCTTTGAGCATATAGGACGGGTTGTGGCAGGCCACGAAGTCCGCTTTGGTGATATAGTAGGTGGATTTGATCGGGCTGTCGCCGAAGCGCAGGTGCGAAATCGTGATACCGCCCGTTTTCTTCGAGTCATACTGGAAATATGCCTGAATGAATTTGTCGGTGTGATCGCCGATGATTTTGATGGAGTTTTTGTTCGCGCCGACCGTACCGTCGCCGCCGAGTCCCCAGAATTTGCAGGAGATTGTGCCCTTTGCCGCGGTGTCGGGAGCAGGCTTCTCTTCGAGAGAGTGGCCGGTCACGTCATCGACAATGCCGATGGTGAAGCCGTTCTTCGGCGCATCCTTTGCGAGGTTCTCATAAACCGCGAAAATGGACGCGGGCGTGGTGTCCTTGGAGCCGAGACCGTAACGGCCGCCGACGATTTTCGCCGCTACGCCGCCCTGCGCGAGGGAGGTGACGACGTCGAGATAGAGCGGCTCGCCGAGCGCGCCGGGCTCTTTGGTTCTGTCGAGAACCGCGATCTTTTTAACGGTTTTCGGAAGCGCTTCGATGAGCTTTTCCGCAACGAACGGACGGTAAAGACGGACTTTGACAAGGCCGACCTTCTCGCCTTTCGCATTCAGGTAATCGATGACCTCCTCGACGGTGTCGCAGACGGAACCCATCGCGATGATTACGCGGTCGGCGTCCGGTGCGCCGTAATAGTTGAAGAGCTTGTAATCCGTGCCGATTTTCTCGTTGACCTTGTCCATATATTCCTCAACGATGCCGGGGATGGCGTCGTAGTACGGATTACATGCTTCTCTGTGCTGGAAGAAGATATCGCCGTTTTCAGCGGAGCCGCGGAGCGCGGGATGATTCGGATTGAGCGCATGCGCACGGAACGCGGAAAGGGCGTCCTTGTCGATCATGGAGGCGAGATCCTCGTAGTCCCAAACCTCGATTTTCTGAATTTCATGAGAGGTGCGGAAGCCGTCGAAGAAATTGAGGAACGGCACTCTGCCCTTGATGGTGGAAAGATGGGCGACCGCGCCGAGATCCATGATTTCCTGCGGATTGGATTCCGCGAGCATCGCAAAGCCGGTCTGACGGCATGCATAAACGTCGGAATGATCGCCGAAGATGTTCAGCGCGTGGGAAGCGACGCAGCGTGCGGATACGTGGATGACACAGGGAAGCAGCTCGCCTGCGATTTTGTACATGTTCGGGATCATGAGCAGAAGTCCCTGAGATGCCGTGTAGGTCGTCGTGAGGGCGCCTGCCGCGAGAGAGCCGTGTACGGCGCCTGCCGCGCCTGCCTCGGACTGCATCTCCATGACTTTGACACGTTCCCCGAAAATGTTCTTGAGTCCGGTTGCAGACCAAGAGTCCGTCATTTCAGCCATCGGGCTGGACGGGGTGATGGGGTAGATGGCGGCAACTTCCGTGAACGCATACGATACATGCGCCGCGGCGGTATTGCCGTCCATGGAAATCTTTTTTCTTGCCATGTCTTTTTATCCTCCGATACTATAAGTCTCCACATATGATAGCACGAAATTCAAAAAAAGTAAAGACATATCGGCGGAAAAAAAGAAAATTTAGAAGAATATCCGATTGTTTTTTACGATAGGAAAAACAACCGTGAAAAATTTGCGGTTTTCAAAATTTAGGTGAAAGAAAAGAGGGCGTTGACAACCTGCTCTTTCTCCTATACAATTAATTCGGAATATATTTTTGACGACATGAAAATGCGAAGCGATATGAGAGAAAGTGAGAATGCTTATGGGACATGCTGTCATTCGTCCGAGCGGCTGGATAAAGGATTTTTTGAAGCTTCAAATGGAGGGGCTGACCGGCAATATCGAGGCGGCGGGATATCCGTTTGACGGGCAGGTATGGGGAAACCCGGATTACCGGCCGGAAAAAACGGATTTAAGCGCATGGTGGCCGTGCGAGCAGACGGGATACTGGCTCGACGGCTATACGCGGTGCGCGATTCTTTTGGATGACAGGGAAGCGATTGAAAAGGCGAAGGCTATCATCTATGCGGTGATCGATCATCCGGACGAGGACTCCTATCTTGGCCCCGCGGCCTTGAAAAAGAATGGGGATACGATGTTTCGCTGGCCGCATGTGGTGTTTTTCCGGGCATGCATGGCGCTCTACGACGATAACGGCGACCGCCGGATTCCGGAGGCGATTGCGCGGCATTATCTGAACTGTCCGTATGACTATTCCGTCGACCGCGACGTTCTGAATGTTGAAATCATGCTGTGGTGCTATGGTGTTACCGGCGACGAACGGCTTCTGCGTCTTGCGGAGGCTTCCTATATCGCTTATAATGGGAAAGCGCAGGAAAGGTCGGTGAGAGGAGATTCTCTTGTCGATGCCGAGCTCCTTTCCAAGAAAAAAATGTTTATTCACGGCGTTTCGTATAGTGAATATATGAAGCTCGGCGCGATTTTGTACCGCTGCACGGGAAAACGCGATTATCTGCGCGTTTCCGAAAAAGCGGCGGAGCGGCTCGACCGGTATTATAAGCTTCCCGGCGGCTGCATTTCGAGCACGGAATTTACCTGCGGCAATCACTATTATGAAAGCTCGGAAACCTGCGATGTGTCGGACTACACATGGGCGCTTTCCTATTTGCTTGCTGCGACAGATAACGTGAAATATGCGGATGATATCGAACGGTGTGTTTTCAATGCCGGAATCGGCGCTGTGACGGAGGATTTCCGGGCTTTGCAGTATTTTTCCTGCGGCAATCAGCTTGTTCTCGACGAGCAGTCGAATCATAATCTGTTTAAAGCCGGAAATAAAATGATGGCGTACAGTCCGCACCCATGGACAGCCTGCTGTCCGGGCAACGTCAACCGTTTTATGCCGAATTATGTCCTGAATATGTGGAGAGTTGCGGAAAACAAGGTTTATGCCAATCTTTTGGGGCCGTCGGAATGGAAAGCGGATATCCCGGGCGGGGAGGCTTCCGTCTGTGTGGAGACGGACTATCCGTTTGACAATGCGTTTCGGTTCAAGGCCTTTTCGACGGCGCCGGTTACGCTTTATGTGAGGATTCCGGGATGGGCGACGGGCTTTGAGACGGATTTTCCGGATGCCCGCAGAGAAAACGGCTATCTTATCGTGCCGATAAGCGGAAGCGTGCAATTTTCGCTCACATTTTCGGATAAAATCGAGCGGCATGACGTATACGGCGGCGTGTATTTTACCAAGGGAGCACTCACATACAGCCTTGGAATGAAAGGCGTCCGTACCCATTACGAAACCGAAACGGTAAACGGAACGGACTTCCCGTCTTACCGCATGATGCCGGATAAGGACTGGAATTATGCCGTGACGGAAACCGCGGCGCCGAAATTTGAAGCGGGGAAGGATACCGTTTGGGATTTGGATGCGGCACTTCCGTGTATCAAAGTGCGCGCGAGAAAAGTGGAGAACTGGAAAATCCGTCCGACAAACCGTTTTAAATGCTGGACATGGCGGTATGAGGATGTGATCAAAAACGAGAAGCATGTCTTCACGCCGAAGCTGCCGAATATGAAAAAAGCGGTTTTGGCAGAGATGGAGGAAACCATTACTTTATATCCTTACGGAGCTTCTAAGGTGCGTATGACGGTTCTGCCAACCGTGGCAAAGCAGAGAAAATAAAAAAGCAGTACCTGTGTACTGCTTTTTTACTAATATAACCGCTTAGCCTCCGAGCTTTGCGGCGTTGATTTTGATGCCGGGACCCATCGTGGAAGCGACGACACAGCTCTTGATATACTGACCCTTTGCGGCGGCCGGTTTTGCTTTGATGACCGCGCCCATCAAGGTGTTGAAGTTGTCGGAGAGCTTTTCCGCGCCGAACGAGGCTTTGCCGATCGGGCAGTGAATGATGTTGGTTTTGTCGAGACGGTACTCGATCTTACCGGCCTTCGCTTCGTTTACGGCTTTGGCCACGTCCATTGTGACGGTGCCGGCTTTCGGGTTCGGCATGAGTCCTTTCGGACCGAGAACCTTACCGAGACGGCCGATGACGCCCATCATATCGGGCGTTGCGATGACGACGTCGAAATCAAACCAGTTTTCCTGTGTGATCTTCGCAACCATATCCTCGGCTCCGACATAGTCGGCGCCTGCGGCAACGGCGGCGTCAGCCTTGTCGCCTTTGGCGAATACAAGGGTTCTGACGGTTTTACCGGTTCCGTGGGGAAGCACGACGGCGCCGCGGACCTGCTGGTCTGCATGACGGCTGTCAACGCCGAGCCTGATATGAAGCTCGATGGTTTCGTCGAATTTTGCTTTGGATGTCTGGCAGACAAGGCCGATCGCCTCACCTGCGTCGTAAAGCTTTGTTTTGTCGATCAGCTTTGCGCTGTCCTGATATTTCTTACCTTTAAACATTTCCGTTACTCCTCCTCATCAGTCTGTGACCGTGACGCCCATGCTGCGCGCGGTACCCGCCACCATGCTCATTGCGGCTTCGAGAGAAGCGGCGTTGAGGTCGGGCATTTTGGTTTCGGCGATTTTCTTCACCTGTTCTTTGGTGATGGAAGCAACCTTTGTTTTGTTGGGAGCGCCGGAAGCCGTCTCAATGCCGCATGCCTTTTTAATCAGGACGGCTGCGGGCGGCGTTTTCGTGATGAAAGAGAACGAACGGTCCGCGAAAACGGTGATGACAACAGGGATGATAAGACCCATGTCGTTCTTTGTGCGCTCATTGAATTCCTTTGTGAAAGCAGCGATGTTGACACCGTGCTGACCGAGCGCCGGACCGACCGGCGGCTGGGGTGTCGCTTTTCCTGCCGGAAGCTGCAATTTGATGTATGCTACGATTTTCTTTGCCATGATTTACACCTCCGAATGTGGTATTTGCCGGGAGAATTGAAAGATTTTTCTCCCTCCCACAGGTTTTGTTCTCCTCTTATGGGGAACGATGAAATAAAACTTATTTTTCCGCCGCGATGCTTGAAACATCAAGCTCCACCGGCGTTTGACGTCCGAAAACGGACGCTGTGACCGTGACCTTTTTGAGATCCGGCGATATTTCCGATATGGTTCCGACAAAGCCGGACATAGGACCGCTCTTGATGCTGACGCTGTCTCCGACCTTGAAGCTTGTCGTCGCCGTTTTTGCGGCGGATTCGACGCCGAGTGCCTCAACCTCCTTATCCGTGAGAGGAACGGGACGCGAGCCGGGGCCGACAAAGCCCGTCGCGCCGGTGATCGTCATGACGATGTGCCATGTTTCGTCGGTCATGACCATTTTTACAAAGACATAGCTCGGAAAGATTTTGGATTCGCTTTCCTTGGTCACGCCCTCGGCGTTGGTCTCCGAGGTCAGCTCAACGGGGATTCTCACATCGGTGATGAGATGGGAAATGCCGCGGTTTTCGATGATTTTTTCAAGATTGGTCTTGACTTTGTTTTCATAGCCGGAATAGGTATGGACGACATACCATTTCGCTGCGTTTGCATTTTCGCTCATTTGCTTTCCCAACCTTGTCTCTTACGATACCGGGCGGATGAAGTCGATGAGGTCTTTAAATTCGGTAATTCCCTTGTTGAGACCGTAATCGACAAGCGCGAGGCAGGCTCCGACGACGATGATGGAAACCAGTACGACAGCAGAATTTTTCAGAAGCTGCTTCGGCGTGGGCCAAACGAGCTTTTTGAACTCGCTTCTGTAATCCTTGAAAAACTTTCCGATTCTTTTCCAGATGCTCGGCTTTTTTTGCTTGGTTGTTTCTGCCATTTTTTCCTCCTTACGGCCTATGATAGGCACTGATTTGGTGTGCGATCACTTTGTCTCCTTGTGAAGCGTGTGCTTGCGGCAGAACTTGCAGTATTTGTTCATTTCAAGTCTGTCCGGATCGTTCTTTTTGTTTTTGGTCGTGTCGTAGTTTCTTTGCTTGCATTCCGAGCAGGCGAGTGTGATTTTGACGCGCATTTCGGCACCTCCTGTTATAATTTGAAGCTCAATAAAAAAGCTTCTGTTTGCAAATGAAAAAACAGAAGCGAATGTAACAAAACACGGACGGTTGTCCACAGAGAGGCAATCGTCGGCGATTCTGAATTTACGTTCGGTCCGTTTTTCGTACCTCCCTCAAATCGGATAAAAAAACGGATATCCGCAGAGGTAATAAAAGAATATCACAAAAAGTGACGGATGTCAAGGGCTTTTGTGGGGATTTTTCATGCTTTTTGCTGTTGTGCGGAAAAGCCCGGTTCTTTTTTGTATAAATTTTTTCAAAGAAAGCTTTGGCTGCTGCTTGCATCGGCCAAAGCTTTTCATATTTAATCTAAAAAGTCAAATTCAAGCTCGTAAAGGCTCACCGTATCGCCGTCGCCGATGCCGAGGGCGCGCATCTTGTCGAAGATGCCTTTTTCGCGCAGCATTTTTTCAAAATACATGAGGGATTCGCGGTCGTCGAAGTTGATGCCGCTCATGAGCCATTTGAGCCAGTCGCCCTCGACGATCCAAACGCCGTCCTCCTTGCGCGCCGTGATGTTGTCCGGGGCGGAAGGCTCGGCGGTTTTCTCTTCATATTCCGGCTCATAGACGGTGACGGGCGGAAGCGTTTGCAGCATGTCCCACACGCGGCGGCAGAGCGTTTTCACGTTTTCGCCGGATGCGGCGCTGATATAGACGACTTCGCAGCCGAGAGAGGCGGCGAAGGCCTCGAACTTCTTTTTGACGCCGTCTGCCGTTTCAGGCTCCAAAATATCACATTTGTTTGCAGCGAGGATTTGCGGCCGCGCGGCAAGGCCGTCGCTGTATTTTTTCAGCTCTTCATTGATGAGCTTCACGTCCTCGATGGGATCACGTCCCTCGGAACCCGCGATATCGACGACATGGACGAGGAGCCGGCACCGGTCGACGTGGCGCAGAAAATCGTGTCCGAGGCCGAGTCCCTCCGAAGCACCTTCGATCAGCCCCGGAATATCCGCGGCGACGAAGGCATGTCCCTCATCCGCGCAGACGACGCCGAGCATCGGAGAAAGCGTGGTGAAGTGATAGTTTGCGATTTTCGGGCGTGCGGCGGAAATCATGGAAAGCAGCGTGGATTTGCCGACGTTGGGAAGTCCGACAAAGCCGACGTCCGCCAGCATTTTAAGCTCCAAAATGATCTCACGTTCCTCGCCGTCAAGTCCGTTTTTTGCGAAGCGCGGCGCCTGTCTTGTCGGCGTTGCGAAATGACGGTTTCCCCAGCCGCCGCGGCCGCCCTTAGCGGCGATAAACGGCTCGCATCGGCTCATATCCTTGATGATTTTTCCCGTTTCGGCGTCCCGGATGACGGTTCCGTCCGGAACGGGAATGATGAGGTCGGGCGCCGTGGCGCCGTGGAATTTCGCCGGCATTCCGTCGCCGCCGTTTTTTGCAACAAATTTTTTTCGGTTGCGGAAATCGAGCAGCGTGTTGGTTCCCTCGTCGATGGTAAATACGATATTGCCGCCGTGTCCGCCGTCGCCGCCGTCCGGTCCTCCGTGTGAGATATACTTTTCTCGGCGGAAAGAAATACAACCGTTGCCCCCGTTTCCCGCTTTGATGTATATTTTGACATGGTCATAAAAGTTTTCCATATTATACCATAATTCCTTTCGTTAAGTAAAATGTGTCGTATACTTATATTACAACTATACCACACGGTGCTGAAAACGTCAAGCAAAGGTTTTTTTCATATATATTATAAAGACTGTTTTTAGGAGGTATTGATGGTTGGACGCTAACGTGATTGAAATTTTTATAATTCTCACGTATTTAGGGGTAAATTATCCAGTCTATCAAGTATTTTGGCATGAAATTTTGTAAAATAATATAAAATAAATACAAAATGGATAAAAATCAATTAAACAAAATAAAAAATATCGTGGAGGCAAAAAACATGAAAAAGATGATGTTCACAATGGAAGGCAATCTATGCGCAGCGCGCATCAGAGAAGGGCGGTATCGTCATAATCCGCCGCTTACGCAAGAGGATTTGGCTCGTAAGATTCAGTTTTTGGGAAATGAGAACATGACGTCCTTGATTATTTCCCGTATCGAAAAGAATCAGCGGTATGTCTGCGACGGAGAGCTATGGCAGATTGCCACGGCTCTTGGCGTGACGATGGAATGGCTGGTCGGAAAGGAAGAGGAGAGCGTGGAATAAAACATGATGTTTGCTTTATGAGTTCTTGGGACTGTCGTTCCATTCGGAAAGCAAAATAAGAGAAAGAAGTCTGTTCTGATGCCGATCGTAGTGCAAATAAAAGTCCAGATCGGTCTGCGTCGGAACATAGTTTCCATCATCATGCTCGTTTTCGAGATCCGCCAAAAAATCCAGCATATCGCCGATATCGGAGAAGGAGGTGGCGTTACCTATGCGCTGATAATAGACAGAAGCTTTTCTTGCGTTTTCGTATATGATTTTATTTTCCTCGCACTGTAAAAGCTCGCTGTGAAGCCGAAAATATTTGAAAAGCCGCCATGCGGTCCGTTTATCGGTGCGTTTGACCCGATAGATGTATTCGTCTGTATTCATCATTATTTATCCTTATAACCTGTTATTTTTTGGAATTACAATAAAATTATAAACAATATTTATGAATAAAATAAATTTATTGAATATTATTCATAAAAATTTTACAATAATTATCTAAATTGGATAATCATTATCTAATGTATTCCATATTATACCAAATTTTACGATAAAATCAAGAAGATATATAAAAATTATATAAAAAGGATGGGATGATTTGCCATGAAGAAAAGCATGTTTATCATGAAAGGAAATTTGTGTTCGGAGCGTGTCAGAGTTGCAAGAGCTATCCGGAATCTCACGCAGGAAGAGCTGGCGAGAAAAATACAATTTATGGGAGAAGAAAATATGACCTCGCTGATTATTTCTCGGATTGAGAAAAACCAAAGACACGTTTGTGACGCCAAGCTGCGTCTGCTTGCCAAAGCGCTCGAGGTGTCGATGGAGTGGCTTGTGGGCGATCTGCCGCTTTTTCCGCTCTGAACGGTTTGAGCTTCTAAAAAAACGGCGGACAGTCCCGGTTTCGGGACTGCCCACCGTTTCGGTCGGTTATATGAAGCGCTTTGTGTGCGCAAAGATATAAGAGAGCTTAGCTCTCTCCCGCCATTTGGAGCAGGGCTTCCTCGTCGATGATTTTCACGCCGAGCGCTTCCGCCTTGGCGAGCTTTGAGCCTGCTTTTTCCCCCGCGACGACATAGGTCGTTTTCGCGGAAACGGAGGATGAGGCTTTTCCGCCGTGGCGCTCGATGATCTCCGTCGCCGCGTCGCGGGAAAGCGTCGGAAGCGTGCCGGTCAGCACAAAGGTCATGCCCGCAAAGACGGCGTCGCTTTTTTCGGCCTCGTAGGTCGTTATGACACCGCAGATCTTCAATTCGTCGATAAATTCCCGCGTCTGTGGGTGAGAGAAATACTCGACGACGCACTGCGCCGTGATTTCTCCGAAATCGTCGATGGCGACAAGCTCATCGACGGCTGCCGCGGCGAGCGCGTCGAGGCTTTCAAAGCGCACGGCAAGGGCTTTTGCGGCTTTTTCCCCGACATTTCGGATGCCGAGCGCGTAAATCAGCCTTGCAAGGCCGCTTTTTTTGGATTTCTCGATTGCCGCGATGAGGTTGGCGGCGGATTTTTCGCCCATGCGTTCAAGGTCTTTTAAATCCTCCGCACGCAGGTGATAGATGTCCGCGACGTTCGCGACAAGCTTCTCGCGCATGAGCAGCCGGACGACCGCGGGACCCATGCCGTCGATATCCATGGCATCGCGCGAGGCGAAATGCGTGATGCTGCGCTCGAGCTGGGCGGGACAGTTCGCATTGGTGCAGCGCGTCGCCGCTTCGTCGTCGCGGACGACCGGCTCGCCGCAGGATGGACAGCACTCCGGCATTTGATAGGGAACGGCATTTTCCGGTCGGTCGGACATTTCCACGGAGACGACCTCCGGGATGATGTCGCCTGCCTTCTGAACGAGAACGGTGTCCCCGATTCGGATATCGCGCTCGCGGATATAGTCGATGTTATGGAGCGTCGCGGCGGAAACGGTCGTGCCGGCGAGCTTTACCGGTTCAAGAACGGCGCGCGGCGTGAGTACGCCCGTCCTGCCCACCTGAACGACGATGTCGGAGAGCCTTGTCGCCTTGCGCTCCGGCGGAAATTTATAGGCGACCGCCCATTTCGGCGTGCTGGTATTCTCGCCGATCTCGATTCGTTCCGAAAGGTCGTCGACCTTGACGACGACCCCGTCGATATCGAAGGAGAGCGAGCCCCGCAGCGCGCCGAGCCGCTCGATATGTGCGATGATTTCCTCGGCCGTGCGTGCCTGTATGCGGTGCGGAATCACATGAAAGCCCTCTGATTCGAGATATGACAGCTCCTCCGTATGGGAGGTGAAGCGCTTGCCCTCTATGCGCTGGACGTTGAAAATCAGAATATCGAGCCCTCTTTTGGCTGTGATTTTGGAATCGAGCTGCCGCAGCGAGCCGGCTGCCGCATTGCGCGGATTGGCGAAGAGCGCTTCGCCGTTTTCCTCTCTTGCGCGGTTGAGCGCTTCAAAGCTGCGGCGCGGCATATAGACCTCTCCGCGCACCTCCAAAAGCGGGAGCGCTTCGGGCAGGGAAAGGGGAATGGTCTTGACGGTTTTTAGGTTTTCCGTGACGTTTTCTCCCGTGATGCCGTCCCCGCGCGTGGAGCCGACCGTGAGCTTTCCGTCCGTGTATTCGAGAGACACGGAAAGCCCGTCGATTTTCGGCTCGACGGAATAGAGCGTGGAGCGCCCGAGGCGTTCCTCGGTCTTGGCGACGAAATCATGGATTTCTTCATAGGAAAAGACGTCGGAGAGACTTCCCATGCGCACGGTGTGCGCGACCTTCTCGAATTTGTCGAGCGCGGCGCCGCCTACGCGCTTCGTCGGAGAATCCTCGGCCGCAAGCTCCGGATACTGTTCCTCCAAAGCGACCAGCTCATAAAAAAGCTTGTCGTATTCGTAGTCGGAAATTTCCGGCGCATCCTCGATATAATACAGACGGGAATGGTGCTCGATTGTTTTGCGCAGCTCCGCCATTCTTTTTTTCGCTTTTTTGATGTCGTCCATGGGGAACCTCCGTTTTATGCCGATACCGCCCGATTTTACCGGCGGCATATCGCCGAATTGCGAATCTTCTTTCAAAAATATTATAGCACAAATGAGAGCCGGTGTAAACATTTTGCCGTCAGGTTGCGCCGGCTTTTCTTTTTGTGAATCAAATTTCACGGGCTAAATTTGTGAAAAATGACGAAAAATGCCGCAGGTTTTTAAATTAAATTGAATTTATTTTAAAAAGTGTTGATAAAAAATCCGGTTTATATTATAATGAAATCATTAAATTGGGAGAGAGCGGCGCGTTTATTTTGCCGCGGGGAGGTTTCATGAAGCAGATGCAGGTTGACCGCTTCGAGGAGGGGTTCGCCGTTCTTGTGGACGATGAGGAAAAGACCTACGACGTTCCGCGGGGCCTCTTTGGCTTCGAGCTGCACGCGGGCGACGTTTTGGATGTGGAAATGGAGGAGGGAAGGCCGGTATCCGCCCGCTTTCTCGCTGAGGAGACCGAATCCAGACGTGCGCTTGCAAGGGCGCTGATGCAGAAGCTGAAGAAAAAATCATAAGCGCGGCATACCAAATGAAAACGACGCATTCGGCGCGGCGGCGGCCGCTTGCCGGGAAAGGAAAGAAACGATGAGGACAAAAGCAGTCAGACTATACGGGGTAAACGATCTCCGCTTGGAGGAATTTGAGCTTCCGGAGATTGGGGATTCGGAAATCCTCGCACATGTCATTTCGGACAGCATCTGCATGTCCACCTACAAGGCGGCCTCGCAGGGCAGCGCGCACAAGCGCGTGCCGGACGATATCGCGGAAAATCCCGTCATTGTGGGACATGAGTTCTGCGGGGAAATCGTCGCGGTGGGCGCGAAGTGGCGGCATAAATACAAGGCGGGAGACCGGTTTGTCATTCAGCCGGCGCTCAATTATAAGGGGAGCCTTGCCGCTCCCGGCTATTCCTACCGCTATATCGGCGGCGACGCGACTTATATCGTGATTCCGAACGAGGTCATGGAGATGGACTGCCTTTTCCCCTATGCGGGAGAAGCGTATTTCTACGGCTCGCTTTCCGAGCCGATGTCCTGCATTGTGGGCGGCTATCACGCCAATTATCACGTGAAGCAGGGCACTTATGTTCATGAAATGGGAATCCGCGAGGGCGGCAATTTGGCGATTCTCGCGGGTGCGGGTCCGATGGGGCTCGGGGCTGTCGATTACGCCGTTCACTGTGACCGAAAGCCCGCGCTTGTCGTCGTCACCGACATCGACACGGCGCGTCTTGACCGCGCGGCGTCCATCGTGACGCCCGAGGAGGCGGCAGCGCAGGGCGTGAAGCTTGTCTATCTGAATACGAACGCCTGCGAGGATGCGGTGGCGTCCCTGCGCGCGCTCACGGACGGAAAGGGCTTCGACGACGTATTCGTATACGCGCCGGTGCGTTCCGTGGTCGAGATGGCGGACAGCCTGCTTGCGCGCGACGGCTGCCTCAACTTTTTCGCGGGACCGACCGACACGGCGTTTTCCGCGATGTTCAATTTCTATAACGTACATTATTCCGGCACGCATATCGTCGGCACGTCCGGCGGCAACAGCGCCGATATGCTCGAATCCATCGCTATGATGGAGAAGGGCGAGATCGATCCCGCGGCGATGATCACACATGTCGGCGGGCTTGACAGCGTTTGCGAAACGACGCTGAATCTGCCGCATATCAAAGGCGGCAAAAAGCTCGTGTATACCAACATATCCATGCCGATGACGGCGATTGCGGATTTCGCGGCGCTCGGTGAGACCGACCCGGTATTTGCGAAGCTTGCCGAAATCGTCGCGGGCAACAACGGACTTTGGTGCGCCGCGGCGGAGCGCTATCTGCTTGCGAATGCGAAACCGATCTGAGAATCCTGTTTGTTAAATATAAAAAATTCGTCCGACAGCGGACAAGAGGGGGCATTTTATGGAACTTGACGCACTTATTGCGATGTCACACCAATACGGCGCGGATGCGGAATTCGTTCTCGCCGGCGGCGGCAATACCTCGTATAAAACGGAGGATACCTTATATATCAAGGGCTCGGGCACGAAGCTTGCCGCCATCACGGCGGACGGCTTTGTGAAAATGGACAGGGCAAAGCTCGCCGAAATTTGGAGCATGACCTTTTCCGCCGATGAAAAAACACGCGAGGCCGAGGTGCTTGCCGCAATGATGGCGGCGCGCCTTGCGGGCGAGGAGGGGAAGCGTCCGAGCGTGGAAACGCTTCTGCACGACCTGTTCCCGCAGAAGCTGGTGCTTCATGTGCATCCTGCGCTCGTCAACGGCATGACCTGCGGGAAAAACGGAAAAAATCTCATGGCGGAGCTGTTTCCGGACGCCATTTGGATTCCCTCGACGAAGCCGGGCTATGTTCTCGCTTCGGTGTGCAGGGAAAAGATGGCGAAGTATCGGGAGAAAACCGGCAAGGACGCGAATCTTTTGTTCCTCGGCAATCACGGCGTGTTCTTCGCCGCCGACACGGAGGATGGCATCGACGCCCTTGTGACCGAGGTGATGGTGAAGCTGCGCGCGTCGGCGGAGGCTGTGCCGGACAGCAGCGAGGTCCCGTATGACCGCGACATGGCTTTGCGGCTCGCGCCGGAGCTGCGCATGCTTTATGCGGACGGTGCCGAGG
Source organism: uncultured Eubacteriales bacterium (assembly GCA_934446365.1). Lineage (GTDB taxonomy): Bacteria > Bacillota > Clostridia > Oscillospirales > CAG-272 > QALR01. Next base: position 63,952 of record CAKSDZ010000003.1, read on the forward strand.
CCTGCGTCAAATTCACGGCGCATCACGATATCCTCGCGTTTGCCGCGGAGGAAAAGCGCTTCGCGGCGCTTCGCGGCGCGTTCACGCCGGATCATATCGTATACTGCGGAACCTCTCCTCTTTATGTCAAAAACGACGGAGAGGACACACCCGAAAGGCTCAAAAAGGAATTTGAAAAGTACATCAAGCATAACGGCACCGCGCCGAAAATCGTCTTTGTGCAGAACGTCGGCATGTTCGCCTGCGGCAAAACGAAAAAGGAGGCCGATACCGCCGCCGCCCTCTTCGAGGACGCGGTAAAGATTGCGATTTATGCGGATTCTTTCGGCGGCCCGCTTCCGCTCGACGCGGAAATGACGGATTTCATCAAAAACTGGGAGGCGGAAAGCTACCGCTCGAAGGTATCGCTGAAAGCGGCCGGGTCCAAGCGTCTGTCCGGCAAAATTTCCATTGTGACGGGCGCCGCGCAGGGCTTCGGACTCGGCATCGCGCAGGCGATGGCGGAAGAGGGCGCTTATGTCGTCATCGCGGATATGAACGAGACGGGCGCCTCGGCGACCGCGGCAGCGCTCTGCGAAAAATACGGCGAGGGCGCGGCGATGGCGGTCGGCGCGAACGTATCCGACGAGCAGTCCGTTTCCGATATGATCGACAAGACCGTGCTGGCATACGGAGGGCTTGATATCTTCGTCAACAACGCGGGCATCGTGCGCGCGGGAAGCTTGGAGGAGATGACGAAGTCGAACTTCGAGCTTGTCACGGCGGTCAACTATACGGCGTATTTCCTTTGTGCGAAGTATGCGAGCGTGCCGATGAAGCGTCAGCGCGAATACGCGCCGGCGCGCATGTCCGATATCATCGAGATCAACTCCAAATCCGGTCTTGCCGGCAGCAATAAGAATTTCGCCTATGCGGGCAGCAAATTCGGCGGAATCGGGCTTACGCAGAGCTTTGCGTTGGAGCTTGCGCCCTATGGCATCAAGGTCAACGCGATTTGCCCCGGGAATTATCTCGACGGGCCGCTGTGGACGGACCCCGAGCGCGGCCTTTTCGTACAGTATCTGAAAGCGGGCAAGGTGCCCGGCGCGAAAACCGTGGAGGACGTCAAAAAGTATTATGAGAGCAAGGTTCCGCTCGGCCGCGGATGCCTGCCGGAGGATATCGCGCGTGCGCTGTTCTATATCGTCGAGCAGAAGTATGAAACCGGTCAGGCGCTGCCTGTGACCGGCGGACAGGAAATGCTGAAATAATAAGAGAGGATTGAATCGATTATGCAGCTTGAACGCCTCATTGAGGGACTGAACGCCCCCGCACGGGAGGACCGGCTCGCGGCACTTGCCGAGGTTTATGAAATGAGCGTGCGCGGGGAGATCCCGACCCCGGAAAAGACGGATTTCGTCAACAATCATATCCATACCATTTATTCATTTTCTCCGTATTCTCCGACGAAGGCGGTCTATATGGCGTGGCAGAACGGTCTTGCCACGGCGGGAATCATGGATCATGATTCGCTTTCCGGCGCGAAGGAATTTCTTGCGGCGGCGAAGATTGTCGGGCTTCCCGTCACGGTCGGCATGGAATGCCGCGCGTCCATGCGGCATACCAGACTTGACGGACTGCGCATCAACAATCCCGACCAGAAGTCGATCGCATATGTGGCGCTGCACGGCGTGCCGCATCAGAATATCGACGTTTTGAACGATCTTTTCGCTTATTACCGTTTCTGCCGCAACAAGCGCAATCGGAAGATGTGCGATAACATCACGGAATTGATGCGGCCGTATGGCATATCGCTGGATTTCGACCGCGATGTGTATCCGATTTCCAAGGCCGACGAGGGCGGCAGCATCACGGAGCGCCACATTTTGTTTGCGCTGACGAAAAAGATTACGGAAAAATACCGCACACCGCCGCAGGTTGTCGCATTTTTGACGGAGGATATGAAAATCCCCGTTTCCGACAAGGTGAAAAAGCAGATTCTCGCGGGCGAGGAAACGCCGGACTTCTATGAATATGACATTCTCGGCGCTCTGAAAAGCAATTTGGTGGAAAAGTTTTATATTCCCGCGGAGGCGGAATGCCCCGACATCTATGAACTGGAAAAGATCTGCCGCGAATGCGGCGTCGTGCTCGCCTATGCCTATCTCGGAGACGTCGGCGTCTCCATTACGGGCGACAAAAAGGCGCAGCGCTTCGAGGACGGCTATACCGACCTGCTTTTTGCGGAGATCGAGCGCATCGGCTTCAACGCCGTAACCTATATGCCCAGCCGCAATACGGAGGAGCAGCTGCGCGAGATTATGGAGCTTTGCGACCGGCATAAGCTCTTCCAGATCAGCGGGGAGGATATCAACTCGCCCAGGCAGTCGTTCCTTTGCCATGCGATGAAGGCGGATATGTTCGCGCATCTGTCCGATGCGGCCTACGCGCTCATCGGGCATGAGAAGGAGGCGACGAAAAACCTCGATAGGGCGATGTTTTCGCCCGCCGTGTGCCGCGAGATGCCGAGCCTCGGCGAGCGGTGCGCATATTTCAAGGGAAAAGCCTTAGACTGACAATCGGCATACAAAAGGGGAGCGGTATACATTCCCCTTTGTTTGTATGATTTTGGGAAAGACCGGTCATTGAGAGGACATATATGGAAACAATTATTCATTTTGACAATGAAGATGGGAAAGTAGATCGCTGTGCCCAGTCTGTTTATGATGACTTTATCGATTATGCATTTTCCGAATCGGATTTCTTTATGTTGGTATATGTCAATTATTATGGAAAAGGTTATACAAAAGTTATGAAAGCTTTCAGAGATGCCTTGTGTCCATTCAAGGTAAAGAGTCGGACAGACCCAAATTGGCCGGGAACTTTGGGTCAATATTGTCCCAATACCACATATAAGGTTGTATTTTATCGGAATGATGTAAAAGCAAAAGATGTGTTAAAAAGAGTGGATCGACTAAGTGCGTGGTCATGCCCTTCATACCCGCAAGATCTTGCATTTTTTAAGGGAAATGTATGTTGGGCTTATTCGGTAGGACATGAAAAAATTGCGGCGATTATCAATCCTACGGATAACGACATTTGCTTTTTAGAGGAACATGGTCTTGCGTCCCGTGCTGATATCGTTAAAAGCAAAGAAAATTATTATGAGGCTTATCATGAAAGTTTGATAAGTTAATGTAACAGGTGGTATTTGAAAAAATAATGGAACACAATACTTTTTGTCAAGAACTTATAGAAAGCCTTGGACTGACAATCGGCATACAAAAGGGGAGCGGTATACACTCCCCTTTGTTTGTATGATTTTGGGAAACGAAAACAGCAAAATTGAGAATAGCCTGCGAGGATTCATATCTTTGGTGGATTGGATAGAATGACTCGCGGCAAACTGGGAGGGATTTTGCGTATGATTTTAACAGTACACGGGGATATCCCGGCCGGAGAAACTTTTATGTTTTCCGTAGGCGGAGCTACAAAAGAGATAGATGATTCCATAAGGGATATTTCTTTTGTTTTAAATATACCCGGTGAATATATTCTTGAATTTGAACAAAAACCCAAAAAGCGATATCATAAAGTCATATCCACTCTGTTTTTTATCATAACAATGCTGATTCAAGGCGTTTTTCATATATTTTTTATGGATATTTCGTCTGAATGGTATAAGAGAGTACAGCCATATCGGATCAAAGGCCGTATGAAAGTGAATATGACTGAGAACCAGATGATCAGTCTTTCCTGTTCTGAGGCGCGCTATAATGACTTCGGCAGATGGATAAAACCTAAATGTGTTGTTTCTGAATCCAATGAGGTGGATATTATATATTTAAACAATGGAAATGATTTTAAAGACAAATATTTGATTTATATAAAACGACTTATCTCAGTTGCCGGTGTGGGAATCACTTTGTTTGTCTGCCTTTTGGTGAATTCCTTAAAAGCAAATATAATAAGTGCAAGCATCGTATTATCCATCTGCTTGATATTCACTGTGATCGTATCGATGGTTCTTATCATTTCTCAATATAAAAAGATGATCAAGCTATACAATGATTTTTGTGATCATTTTATTACGGATAAAGACTGAAATAAACGATTTTACAGGAATCATAACATTTTATCATCTTTCAAAATTTAATAAAATTGGCATATTTGTGCGCGTTTCATTTTTGTATAAACTTCCGTTTGCGTCAAATACTATGTGTGACAATCAAAGTTTGGAGAGAGAGCCTCCTGCAAAATTTTTATCCATGCTTGCTGTGTCCCGCCGGACTGGGTGCTTTTTCTCCGACTGACTGAAAGGATCATAAAAACAATCAATGAAACGCTTCATAAAAACACTTTCGCTCATTTTGGTATTTGTCATCGTATGCGGCATCGGCGTTTCCGCCGCCGGAAGCGTCAAGTATACGGTGGTATCCGGCGATTCCATGTGGAAGATCGCCGTGAAATATCAGATCGGGCTTTCCGAAATCATCTCGGCAAATCCGCAGATCAAAAATCCGAACCTGATCTATCCCGGAGATGTGCTGACGATTCCGCAGCTCGATACGTCCGTACTCTCCTTTGAGGAGGAGGTCGTCAGACTGACCAATGAAAAGCGTGCGGCCTACGGGCTTTCCGCGCTGACGATTAACTGGGAGCTTTCCCGTGTTGCCCGCTATAAATCGCAGGATATGCATGACCTCGGTTATTTTTCGCATACCAGCCCGACCTACGGCTCACCGTTCGATATGATGAAAAGCTTCGGCATCTCCTATCGTGCGGCAGGTGAGAACATCGCTAAGGGACAGACAACGCCCGCGGCGGTTGTGAACGCTTGGTGGAATTCCGCGGGGCATCGCCAAAATATGCTGAACGCTTCGTATACGCAAATCGGCGTCGGATACGTTGCCGACGGCAAATACTGGACACAAATGTTTATCGGCTGAAAAAATTCGGACCGCCGCGCATCGCGCGGCGGTCTTTGCGTCTGCCGGTTCGGCTCCCATATTTTATAACGGGAGACAATACGTATATTCAACCTTATATAAAAAATGAGTGTGTTGTGCTTGGCGCCGATATGAGGACGGGAAAGAGAAGTGAGCACGGGTGGCATTCTTGTGAGATGTTGTCGTGAAAAATAGAAAAACTGCCGAGAAATCCAATTCCCGGCAGTTTTTTTATGGCTTTTTATCTTATAAATCCCCCGTCCACGGTGAGTACCTGTCCCGTGATGAAGGATGCCGCCTCATCAGCGAGGAAAAACACGCTTTTGGCCACGTCCTCCGGTGTGCCGAGACGGCCGAGCGGCGTTTTTTCCGCAAGCGCACCCAGCGTGTCCGCATCATAGCAGGCGTTCATGTCGGTATCGATGACGCCGGGCGCTATCGCATTGACGCGGATATGGGAGGGAGCGAGTTCTCCGGCAAGTGCCTTTGTGAAGCCGATGACCGCCGCCTTTGAGGCGGAATAGGCGACCTCGCCGGCTGCGCCGGTGATTCCCCACATGGAGGAAATGTTGACGATAGAACCGCCGCCCGCGGCAATCATTTCCTTTGCCGCAGCCTGCGTGAGGAAAAACATGCCCTTCATATTGACATCAAAAAGGCGGTCATAGTCCGCCTCGGCGGTTTCGGTGAACAGAGCGGGCAGGGCGACGCCGGCGTTATTCACCAGAGCGTCGATGTGCCCGAATTCCATCATCGCCTTGGAGACCGTGCGGCGACAGTCGGAAAGGTCGGCGACCTCCATTTGAAAGGGAAGCGCACGTCCTCCTGCGGCGGAAACCGCACGGCAAACGTCTGCGGCGTCGTCCGCGCTGCGGCGGTAGCAGACGAGCACCTGATAGCCGTTTTTGGCAAATTCGAGAGCGCAGGCGCGTCCGATGCCGCGCGAGGCTCCTGTGATGATCACACTTTTAGCCATTCTTCAAATATTGCCGCAGGGGAACCCTGCGGCAACCTTTCTTTTGTTTTCAGTACATTTCGACGTATTCGTCGCGCTTTGCGCCGACGGATACATATTTGATGCGGCATTCGGTCGCTTTCTCGATATATTCGATGTAGCGAAGCGCCGCCGCGGGAAGCTCCTCTTTTTTCCGGCAGCCGGAAATGTCGCACTTCCACCCGTCCACATATTCGATGACGGGCTTGGCTTCTGCCAGCTTTACACGGTCGGTTGTGAATGCGGTGGTCTGCTTTCCGTCGATTTCATAGGCGACGCAGACCGGGATTTTCTCCATATAGCTGAGAATATCAAGCTTTGTCAGCGCGATTTCGGTCGCACCCTGCATCCGCACGCCGTATTTGGAAGCGACGACGTCGAATGGTCCGACACGGCGCGGTCTGCCGGTCGCAGCGCCATATTCGCCGCCGGCTTTCCGGAGCGCTTCCGCTTCGTCGCCGAACATCTCGCAGGTGAACGGCCCCTCTCCGACGCAGGTGGAATACGCCTTCATGATGCCGAGCGTATAGTCGAGGTGACGGCCGGGAATCCCCGCGCCGATCGGCGCGTAGGCGGCGATGGTGGAGGAGGAGGAGGTATAGGGATAAATGCCGAAATCGATGTCGCGAAGCGCGCCGAGCTGCGCCTCGAACATGATATTTTTGCCGGCCTTATCGGCCGCATCGAGATATTCGCAGACATCGCAGACGAACGGCTTTACGGTGTCGCCGTAGGTATGGAGCCATTCCATGATGGCGTCGACGGATTCGCCGTCCGCCTTATAAACGCCTTCGATGGTGAGGTTTTTGTATTCGACAAGCTCGCGCACCTGCTCGCGCAGAACCGCTTCGGGCGCGAAAAGATCCGCCATACGCAGGGCTTTTTTCATGTATTTATCGCCGTAAACGGGAGAGATGCCGCGTCTGGTCGAGCCGTATTTCTTGTCCGCGAGGCGTTCCTCCTCGAGGCAGTCCAGCCGGACATGATAGGGCATGCAGATGACGGCCTTATCGCTGATTTTGAGATTATCGGGTGTGATGACGACACCGGCGTCGGTGAGCTTTTTCATTTCGCCGCAGAGATGCCGGAGATCCACGACCATGCCGTTTCCCATGACGTTTACGACCTCGGGACGCAGGATGCCCGACGGGAGCAGATTGAGGATAAATTCCCCTCTGTCGTTGATAACGGTGTGGCCCGCATTGTTTCCGCCCTGATAGCGGCATACGATATCGCTTTTTTCGGCGAGAAGATCGACCATGCGGCCTTTTCCTTCGTCGCCCCAGTTAATTCCGACAACAGCTGTAAGCATAAATTCATCTCTCCAATCGACTTTTATTGTCCCCCGAAAAAGAGTACAAATTATTATAGCACAGTTTCCCTCGTTTGCAAAGATGGTTTTGAGAAAAATTTAAAAAATTGTGAAAAATATGCTTTTGGGAGCTGTCCCGTGTTGACTTATCGGGGCAAATATGATAAATTGTATAAGGAAACCGTCATATATGCGGCGTGAATGCCGCTCTTTCTGTGATTGGATATGGTCGTTTTTCCAAATTGATCGGGGAAGGGGGTGAGAATATGTTTGGAAAGAAAAAGAAGCTTCCCGGCTGTATTGCTTTTGTCGATTTTGAGCATTGGTATATTTCTCTCGAACGTCAGTATGGTGTAAAGCCGGACATCAGGGGCTGGAAGGCGGAGCTTGAAAAGAGCTTTGAGGTCGAGGAGATTGCGGTTTTCGGAGATTTTTCCAATTCCGGGCTTCGCGCGGAGCTGGATAAAATCCGCGATGTGACGCCGATGGTGTTCGATACGAAAAATCCGAGTGAGCATTATAAAAAGGATTTTACGGATTTTATTATGCTCGATTACATTTATCAGAAGGCGATGACGAGCCGCGACACCGACACATTCATTATTTTTACGGGGGACGGACATTTTTCCTCTGTGGTGCGTTTTATTATCAATCAGTGCCGCAAAAAGGTCGGTATATACGGCATTACGAACGCGACAAGCTCGCAGCTGAAATCCGCCGCGTCGTGGTATCATGAAATTCCCTCCGACACGGAAGTTTACAGAACGTATTACAAGCTGATTGCGCAGAACTTCGATTATCTCACGGTGCATAGGGAGTTCGGCACCGGATCGACGCCGGAAAAAATCGTCGAGCGCGTTTCCAAAAAGAACAAAATCGATCAGGTGGAGATCGCCAAGGCGCTTTGCCAAATGCTGGACGACGGCTATATTTATAAGGCCGTCGGCACCGATGAAAAGGGTGGGAAGCTTTCCATTTTGAAGCCGAACTGGGAGCTGCTTGCCCGCGACAAGCTGTGGAGCAGATGAGCTTCGGCGGCAGGCCTGCGTTTTGGCGACTGCCGCAGCATGATGATTTTCAAAAACGGGAGGAGGCGCCCGCTGCGGCGGGCGTCTCCTCTGCTTTGAGACTCACTTGATGTCTTTGGGCGGGTGGATTTACCGATAATATACGTAATAGGCGATGACGGTGCGTATCCGCCCGCCGCTCTCGAGGTCGGGCGCCGTGATGATCGCGCCCTCGAGGCTCATAAGCTCGGAGGCCTGCATCTCCGGAATCCGGCAGCGGAACACGACGCGGTTGTCCGCGGATATGATAAACTCGTCGCCGCGGATGTTGAAGCCGCCGTCGCGTCCGATGATGATGTCGGTCTCCCCGTCGCGCTCGGTGATGTAGCGCAGCCGGTGAGCCGCGATTTTCTTTGCCATTTGTGCTCGGAAGGCTGCGGTATCCTCCGGCTTTTTCTTTTTAAAAAGGCTCATATTTCCTCCGTTTGTCCGTTCCGGTGAGAAAAATCCGGTTTTTGAACGACCAATCTATCGTTATGGTAACAGTATAACACATTTTGGACGGAAATGCTTGATTTTTTCATTTTTGCCGAAAAATATGGAATACCGGACAGGCCGTTCTTGTTTTTTATAGGGTGAGAAGCGGAAAAGCGCCTGTTATTTTATCTAAATTTTGAATAATTTACAAAATATCGGTTTACAAACTATGATTTTGGTGCTATAATAGAACGGTGATCGACGGACAAGCGGCTCTTCCCGGGCCTCTCTCCGTTTTGTTTTATAAAAGAATCTTATAGATTTGCCGCCGTAAGGCGGCGGATGGAGGAAAATATGAACAGAGACGATTGCGCAAAGAATCCGAACTGTGAAAAAGACGCCCCGACGGTGCCCGCCGTGCCGGAATCTCCGGAGAACGGAAAAAAGCGCCGCCGAAGAGAGAAAAAGAGCTTCAACGGCTATTATCTGATTGCGGCATTCTTCATTCCGTTTGCCATTATGCTCGGCGTCTATGCGTGCCTTGGCAAGCATCCGTTCGGGAACGGCTCCGTTCTGACGCTCGATTTGCAGGCGCAGTACGTATATTATTACGAGGCGATCAGACGGCTCATGACCGAGGGCGGAAGCTGGCTCTATTCTTGGCAGCGCACGCTCGGCGGCGAGTTCATGGGCATCGTCGCCTACTACATGGCGAGTCCGTTCAATCTGATTCTGCTCCTGTTCCCGAAGAGCATGCTCGCGGACGCGGTCATGTTCATTCAGCTTGCCAAGGTCGGTGCGATGGGGCTTACCTTTGCGTATTATCTGCGCAAAACACGCAAAACCTCGGATATGCAGACGGTCGTTTTTGCGATGATGTATGCGCTTTGCGCGTATTCCGTCGTACAGCTGATTGACCCGATGTGGCTCGACGCGATGGTGTTCCTGCCGCTGCTTGTGCTCGGCATTGAATCCATGATCCGGAAGAAAAAATTCATTCTCTATACGGTATCCCTTGTGGCGGTCTTCGTGACGAACTACTATATGGGATATATGTGCGCGATTTTCACGTTCATTTATTTTCTGTATTATTATTTCCTTGTGCGGGACGAAATTCCGCAGAAGGAAAAGGCGAAAACGGGGAATTTTATCTCACGCATCTTTCATTCCCGCGGCTTTGAAACGCTGATGCGCTTTGCGCTGTTTACGGTGGTGGCGCTTCTCATTTCCGCGTTCATGCTGCTTTGCGCGTGGTATTCTCTCCAATTCGGAAAGACCGATTTCGCGACGACGGATTTCTCTCCGAATCTGCGCTTTGACTTCCTCGACCTGTTTGTCAAGATGCTTCCGGGCTCCTACGACACGGTGCGTCCGAACGGACTGCCGATGATCTACTGCGGCATGCTCGCGCTGCTTGCGCTTCCGCTTTTCTTCATGTCGCCCGTGATATCGAGAAAGAAAAAGCTGCTCAGCGCAGGTGTGCTTGCGGTGTTTATCATATCGTTCTCCGTCAACACGATCGACCTTGTTTGGCACGGCTTTTCCGGTCCGAACTGGCTCAATTACCGATATTCCTATCTGTTTTCCTTCTTCGTCCTGCTTTTGGCGTGCGACGCTCTGCGCGGGATCCGGAAAATCCGTTATGGGAAAATTCTGACGGTCGGCGTTCTTGTGTCCGTCATGATTCTGATTGTGCAGAAGCTCGGCTATGCCTTTGAGCAGAATAATAAAACGGTGGAGCTCGACGATGCGAAATGCATTTTGCTTTCCATCGTCCTCATCATCGCCTATATGATCGTTCTCCGTTTTATGAAGAGCGACGGGATGGAGGGCTCCGGCTCCTTTGCGCTGGCGGTCGTCGTCTGCGTGGAGATGTTCGCCGTATCGCTTATCAACGTGACGGACGTTCAGATGGACGTCGGCACCGTGAAGTATGGCAATTATCTTTCTTCCAGCGGCAAAACGGAATATTACGACGGCTATACCGGCTCGATCAAGCGGATTGAATCCGTGGTGAATGAGGTTCTCGAGAAAGATAAATCCTTCTACCGGATGGAAAGCACGGTCTATCGGAGGCTCGGCGGCGTCAATGAGCCGATGGCATTCGGCTTCAACGGCATCTCCCACTCCACCTCCACACTCAATGCGTCGGTCATCAAGCTGATGAACAAGCTTGGCTACGCTTCGACGGCGCACTGGACGAAATATCTCGGCGGCACGCCGGTCTCGGACGCGCTGCTCGGCATAAAGTACGTCATCACCAAAAACGACAAGCTCGACACCAATCTTTATACCGTCGCCGCTTCCGGCCCGGAGTATTATAAATATATTCCGTCGAACAATACGATTTACGCGATGCAGAACACCAAGGCGCTTTCCGTCGCCTACGGCGTCAGCCCGAATTTGGTTTCCGAAACGGAGGGCTTCCTGTATCCGCCGTATTATTCGTCGCTCGATCTTCAAAATAAGCTTGTCAATGCGATGCTTTCCGGCGTGATGGACACGCCGAACGTTCTGCGCGGTCTTTATGCGACGGTGGAAAGCATCAACTGTTCGCACAGCGCGCTTGCGCACAGACATTCTTACACCGATAAAAACGGCGAAACGCAGTATGCCGAGCAGAATTATTACTTTGTGGACGGCGGCGACACGGAGGGGACCTTCCGCTTTACCTTGACGGCGGAGGCGGACGGCGATATCTACGCGCATTTCCCGGGCGTGCTGTTCCAGGGAATGTCGACCGAATGCGGCCTTTATGTCAACGGCACCAAGGTCAGCGATTATTATACCAATGAAACCTGGGTCATTCAGAATCTCGGAACCTTCGAGAAGGGCGATGAGATAAAGGTGGAGCTCCGGTTCAAGAACGGCGACCTCTATATTTCCCGCGCATCCCGGTATTTCTTCTATTATGTCGATTATACCGCGATGAATGTGGCGTTTTCTCAGCTCGAATCCGCATCCATGTATGTGGAGGAGTACGGAAACGATTTCCTGAAAGGGACGATCGATCTCCCCGAAGGGCAGGACCTGATTTTCACGACCATTCCCTATGACGAGGGCTGGCGCGTCTATATCGACGGCGAGCGGGCGGAAATCACCGAGGTGCTGGATTCGCTGCTGGCTGTCCAGTCGACGGCGGGCTTCCATGAGATCGAATTCGTATACCGGCCGAACTGCGCCGTATACGGCGGACTGATTTCGATCATCGGAATCCTCGTGTTTGCGCTGCTTGTCATTTGGAGCCGCAGCCGCAAGGCGCGCGCGCTTGTGAAGTGCGATAACACGCGCACCGAACATTTCTTCTATTGCAAAGGCGACGACACGACCGGATGGCTGACGGAGGCCTCGGAAACAGAGGCTGCGGCGGCGGGAGAGAATCCGGATGCGGAGGTTTCGGAAGCTGCGGCGGAGATACCGTCTGAACCCGATGCGCCGGTCGGGCAGGCGGAGACGTCTTCCGAAACGAAGCAGGACGGCGGCGTTTCCGATGCGGAACAGGCGCCGGAAGCCGGCAGCGCTGTGGAAGAGTCCGCGGGGGACATGACGGAAAATACGCCGGAGAACGGTCTGCAATAAATTTTTCGCTGTCCTGCGGCATAGCCGCAGGACAGCTCTGTCATAAGCTTTGTCATGGCAGGGCAGATTGGAGGATACGACTTGAAAACGGTGCTTTTTGCATTGAACAGCTCCTATTCGCATACGAATCTCGCGGTGCGCGCCATCGGCGCCTCTCTTGCCGATGCCGGCTTTGAGAGCGTCGTTTTGGAGAGAAATTTGAAAGATCCGCGCCTCGGCGTTCTGCACGCGCTGTATGCGGAAAAGGCGGATGTGTACGGATTTTCCGTGTATATATGGAACGTTCGGGAGATGCTGCGCATCGCATCGGAGCTGAAATTGCTTTTGCCGGAGGCGGCGATTGTTTTCGGAGGACCGGAGGTTTCGTTCTCCGATGACGGCTTTTTTGCAGAGCATCCGTTTGTGGACTTCATCATCGCCGGCGAGGGCGAGGAGGCGTTTCCCGCACTCTGTCGTGCGCTGGAACGCGGCGAATCCGTGCCGCGCCTGTACCGTGCCTCGCCGTTTGCGGCATTCGCTTCGAGCGGAATCTATTACGACAGGATCGGAGACGCGCCGCATGGACTTGTCTATTACGAATCCGTGCGGGGCTGTCCGTTTTCCTGTTCGTACTGTCTGTCCTCGGTCGAAGAGGGCATCCGTGCGAAAACCGCGGAAAAGGCGCTGCGTGATCTTTTGGCGTTTGAAGCGTTTGACGGAATCCGCACGGTCAAGCTTGTCGACCGCACGTTTAATTTCGACCGTGAGCGCGCGAAGGTGATATGGCGCGGCCTTGCGGACGAGCGTTATACGAAGGAATATCACTTTGAGGTGTCGGCGGCGCTGCTCGACGAGGAATCCTTTGCGCTGCTTGCCCATGTGCCGAAAGGAAAGTTCCGGCTCGAAATCGGCGTGCAGAGCACGAATCCCGACACCATCCGCGCGGTGTCCCGCGCGTTGAATACGGAAAAGACGCTTGCCGCCCTGAAAAGGCTGCACGCCGCAGGAAATCTGCATATTCATGCCGATCTCATCGCGGGGCTGCCGTATGAGGATTTTGCGTCGTTTGGGCGCTCTTTCGATGCGGTTTACGGGCATGCGGACGTTTTGCAGCTCGGATTTTTAAAGCTGCTCCGCGGCTCGCATATGCGGGAGAGCGCTGCGGACTACGGAATCCGTTATTCGCCGGAGCCTCCGTATCAGGTCTTGGAAACGGCGGCGCTTTCCTTTGACGATATCATGCGTCTTGAAGGGATCGAAGGTCTTGTGGAACGGTTTTCAAACAGCGGAAAACTTTCCTATACGTTTCCGTATCTGCCGACGGCATATGGCTCGGCATTCGGCTTTTTCGACCGTCTTTATCGGTTTATGGAGGAAGCGTTTGGGCAAGAAGATGTCTCACGTCTCTCTCAGACGGATGCTTTCCGGCTTGTTATGACGTTTGCGGAAGCGATGTCGAGGGATGGAATGCCGCTTGATGTAAGGCAGATAAAAGAGAGGCTGGCGCTCGATTTTCTGCTTGGCGAGAGCCGCAGGCTGCCGCCGTTTTTGTCGGCGGTATTGGTGACGGCAGAGGAAAAGGCGCGGTATCTTTCGGAAATACCGGTCTATCAGCGCGCTTCTTCCGAGGTTGTGAGGCTGACATTTCTCTCCGATGCGCCTGTGGTCGTGGATCGGGCGGAGCACAGGGTGATAGGCTGGGATGTGGCCGGAGACGCTTCCGTTTGACCGGGAATCGTGGCGGCATGAGAAAAATAGGGTCGGCACAGATATCCGCCGCTTTTGTATGCTGCGGCGGACGTGCGGCTTTTTGAATGGAAATATGCGGCGGGCGCCGTATTTTGAAAGATTGCATTATGTGATGGAAAACAGACGGGATACCGGGAGAAAAGAGGAGATTTTATGGCTTATGACGCGGGAATGGCAAAAGCGGTCTGCCACGAGCTTTCGCAGACGGCGGTTGGCGCAAAAATAGAAAAGATTTATCAGCCGTCGGACGACGAGATCGTTCTGCTGTGCAGACGGCACGGAGAAAGCCGCCGGCTGCTCCTTTCCGCATCGCCGTCCGGCGCGCGCGTCTGCATGACGGCGCTTACAAAGGAAAATCCCAAGGCGCCGCCGATGTTCTGTATGCAGCTGAGAAAGCATCTGACGGGCGCTGTGATTGCCGGCGTTTCCACGCCCGGCTTTGAACGGGTGATCGAGCTTGCTTTCGACGCTTTTGACGAGATGGGCTTCCCCTGTCGGAAGCATATCGAGGCGGAAATCATGGGTAAATACAGCAATCTTATCCTGACGGAGGAAAGAGAGTCGTCGCGCAGGGTGCTGGGCGCTTTGAAAAGCGTCGATTTCACGACGAGCTCAAAGCGTCAGGTGCTGCCCGGCATGACGTATGAGCTGCCGCCGAAGCAGGATAAATCCGATCCTCTGACGGCGACGGAGGAACAGTTTCAGGCGGCGTTTTCCGCCTATCCGAAGGAACGGACTGCCGAAAAATTGATTCTCGACACGTATCAGGGGCTTTCACCGCTTGCGGCAAGAGAGGTCGCTTTCCGTACGGGCTGTCTCGGAACGCCGCTTGCGGAGCTTTCCGACGCAGGGGCGCTGTGGCGTTCGCTTTCCGCGTTCCGTTCTCGTATTTTATCGTGTGAATTTACGCCGGTCATGCTGTCCCGTGCGGTCGGAACGGTCGTCGAACCGTTTGAATATTGCTTTTTTGACACCATGCAGTATGGAAATGCGGCGGTAAAAACCGTTTTCCCGGATTTTTCTTCGCTTCTTGACGCCTTTTACGGCGCGAGAGAGGAGCTTGCCGCCATGAAATCGCGCAGCCGCGACATCGAAGCCGTCATCACGGCTGCCCGTCATAAGCTGGAAAAAAAGCTCCCGCAGCTGGAAGCGGAGCTTGCGGAATGCGCACAGATGGAGCAGTTCAAGCTGTGGGGGGACCTCATCACGGCGTCCATGTATATGCTGGATAAAAAGGCGGCGTTCTGTGAGGTGACAAACTATTACAGTGAGACGCTGGAAACGGTGAAAATCCCGCTGGATACCAAGCTCACGCCCGCTAAAAACGCCGCAAAATATTATAAAAGATATACGAAGCTGAAAACCGCACAGAGGATTTTGACGGAACAGATCGAGAAAGCGAGAGGCGAGCTTTTTTATCTCGCGTCGGTGGAGGAGGCGGCATCCCGCGCGGAGAACGAGAACGATCTTGC
Organism: uncultured Eubacteriales bacterium; assembly: GCA_934446365.1. Taxonomy (GTDB): domain Bacteria; phylum Bacillota; class Clostridia; order Oscillospirales; family CAG-272; genus QALR01. The sequence continues at coordinate 79,449 of CAKSDZ010000003.1, forward strand.
GGGAATCCGCCGGGAGCTTGCGCTTTCCGGCTATGTGAGGGGAAACAAACAGACGGCAAAGCAGCCGCAAAAGGAGACGGCACAGCCTTTCCTCTGTCGGACGACAGGCGGGCGGACGCTTTACGTCGGACGCAATAACATGCAGAACGATTATGTCACGATGAGGCTTTCCAAAAAGTCCGACTGGTGGTTTCACGTGAAGGGCGGTCACGGCTCTCATGTGGTGATGCTCTGCGAGCCGGAGGAGGATCCTTCGGCGGAGGATTTCACCGAAGCCGCCGCCGCCGCCGCGTATTATTCGGAAATGCGGGGCGGGGAAAAGGTTGCGGTGGATTATACCCAAATCAAAAACGTAAAGAAGCCGTCCGGTGCTGTGCCGGGCAAGGTCGTCTATTATACCAATTATACCGCATACGTCGATCCGAAAAAGCCCATGGCTGCCGATGAACCGTCAAAAAAGGCATGAAAAAAGGCAAAAATAGCAAGGCGGAGCGATTGACAAAAAGAAGAAGAATGTGATATAATGGGAAACAGCAAAGAATTGCTTCCGGCAATTCGGGGCGTTTTACGCGCACGAGAAGTGCGCGGGAAACGCCCCCTCACGGGGTACCCCCTCACGGGGTACCTCGTTTTTTGTTGTCAAGGAATGGGGCGCCTCCGTGAAAAAAGACAAAATATATATACATAGGAGGAAAACCCATGAAACAAAAGAAGAGGGGCTTTACGCTGGTAGAGCTCGTCATCGTCATCGCCGTCATCGCGATTCTTGCGGGCGTGATGATCGCCGTGTTTGCGAATGTCGTGAATAAGGCGAACGAATCCGCGAAGTTGCAGGATGAGAAGCAGGCGGAGATTCAACAGAAGCTCGAGGATATCGAGCAGAAGCTGAACAATCAGAACTGGCTCGGCTGGGAGGATTTTGAGAATGAGCTGGCGGCGCAGCTGGCCGAGGCGAATGCGTCTTCTCAGGCGGAAATGAAAATTGCGATCGACAATGCCTTGAAGGAATATGCAAGCGCCGGATCGAATACCGGACTTACGGAAGAGCAGGTAAAGACCATCATTGAACGCGCTCTTTCCGGCCAGCTCACCGAGGAGCAGGTGAAGCAAATCGTGACGACGGCTGTGAAAAACTCGTCCGGCTCAACGCTTACGGCTGCCGAGGTAAGCAGAATCGTGAGCACGGCGGTGGCAAACAATTTGACGGCGGATCAGGTAAAAACGGTTGTGAATAATGCGCTTGCCGGCATTACAACGGATATTTCAACTTTGAAAGCAAATGCTCTGACAGAAGAGCAGATTCAGGCTATGCTGGAATCTTATCTTCCCACGTCAAAGGATTATCCTGCCGGTACGGCGATCGATTTTGGTAAGCTGGTTTCCGGAAGTACTGTCAATTTGACGGGCGATTGGTCGTCTGCTACGTTGGATATCGTGTATGATGCTGCCAAAACCTTTACAGTTACCGGTTCCGCGGTCGGGACAGTCAACATCAAGGCTCCTGCCGGAACGGTCAATCTCTATGCCGATGCGGCAACGGCGAAGGTGACTGCGATTGCCAACAATTCGCTGCATATTTACAGCAAGGTCACATCACTGTCCGTGACGACCGGACGTGTTGTTCTTGAAAAAGGCTCTGTCGAAACTTTGACACTGGCTTCTGCATCTTCCGATGCCGTTACATTGGAAATTGCGAAAAATACAACGATTGGCACCCTTGCTGTGCAAGGCGCTGCCGGTGTTGTAACGGTCGAAAACAACGGAGCGATCAACGCCATCACAGGAACGGCAGGAAGCACGATTGTCGTTTCCGGTTCCGGCGAAACCATGACACCTGTCAACGGAGATAATTCCAATGTAACTGTCAATGGAACGGAAACACTTTCTTATAATGGGTCTGTCAATGTATTTACGGCAGCGAATAGCGGAAGCATCGTCAAGCTGACCGCGGATGTTACGACTGCGATTGTCATCCCCGAGGGTACGACGTTTGTTCTCGATTTGAATGGTCACAATGTTACGGTCGAAGGGGCACATGCCATTACCAATAACGGCACATTGACGGTTAAAGGTGAGGGAATTGTGGATGCTTTAACTCACGCAAAGGCGGCATTGTTTAATGCGCAGGGAGCAACCGCTATTTTAAACGGAGGTACATTCACCCGTAGCTTGGAAAACGGACAAGATAAGGAGGATAGTGGTGGAAACTCTTACTATGCGATTCATAATCAAGGGACGATGACCATTAACAGCGGAGTAACCGTATCGCAAAGCGGACATTATTCCAGTATGCTTGCAAATGGATGGTATGATGGAAATCAGAATGATTCTCATATTGAAGCGGTTCTTATTATCAATGGCGGTACTTTTGAGGGTGGACTTAATACCATCAAAAACGATGACTGGGGCGTTGCGACCATCAACGGCGGAACGTTTACTAACTTTACGCAGTATGTTGTGATGAACTGGAACAAACTCGATATCAACGGCGGTGCTTTCTATCATGGTGGTAGCACAGTCGTGTGGAGTGGATATGGCAACGCTCAAATGGATCAGGGTATTTTGAATATTACCGGTGGCACATTTGATGGAACTATTTATAAATACGGTGCTAATGGAAGAATTATCATCACAGGGGGTACATTTAACTCCGATGTTACAACCTATGTTCCTGCCGGCTATACCTATGATGCTACAACCGGAACGGTTTCCAAGAATTAAGAGGTGAAATACATGAAACAGAATAATAAGAAAAAAGGCTTTACGCTTGTTGAGCTTGTCATCGTTATTGCGGTGATTGCAATTCTTGCGGGCGTGATGATTGCCACATTCTCAAATGTGGTGAGCGACGCAAAGGAATCCGCAGCTATGCAGGAAGCGAAATCCAAAATCGATGCGGAATACATCGACTTTATCACAAATAATCCGGGTGAGGTTCCGGCTTCCATTTTCATCGGTGTTGCCGACGGCAAAGTGACGAATGTTGCATTTTCATCGAATCCCGATGAGCCGGGATTTATTAAGCTTGCAGGTGAGAATGATGATATTGTAATCCTGACGCTCGGTGAGGAAAGCTTGGTGTTTACATGGACGGAGAAGGGCTATACGCTGGAAACCAAAACGGGTGTTACAGCGAGGACGACAAACGCGACAACTGCGACCGAGGCTACTTCGCCGGAACAACCTTAATTTATACGACGATAGAAAGCGAAAGCTTTTTATCATATAGCGTGATGATCACGCACTCCTAAAGAAATGGCGGAAAGGCGCGTTGCGGAGCGCCTTTCCGTCTTTTTATAGAGATAGACACTCATTCCGATTTCGGGATGGGTGTTTTTGTTTTGTGTGAATGAAATTGCGAACAAATATATGAAATCAACTGAAATAAAGAACAAATGTTCTCAAAATTCGTTGACACACAAATGTTCGCATGATATAATGGCGTCGCAGGGAACAAAAATACATCGAGAAAGGAGGGCGGTCGCGATGGACGGAATTTTTGATGAAAATTTAGAGGATTCGATAGAAAATCCAAGCGATTATCGGGCGATTGCCTATTGTGATCACTGCGGCTTCGCTATTTATACGGCCGAAGAGGCATTGCTTGTAAAGGGAAGCCGCGACATCATCCACACCGATTGCTGGGAGGAATACGCAGCAGATCATATGTTCGACTTTGTGATGAAAGCGGACGAGGACGGCCGTTTCGGTCATGGGCTCTGAAAAGAGCGGACATGCCAAAAAGCAGGAGATCGCGCCGTCTGTTTTCGCAAGAAAGGCGGCGGCTTATTTTCGGGAATGCGACAGCGGCACGGCGACGGCGGCGTGCGACACGTGCGGGACGGAATTCGGAGACGCGAAGTGTGGAAAATGCGGCAAAAAACAGCGGCGTCCCTACACGCTTTCCGGCCTTTGCCTCGCGCTTGGAATCACCAAGCGAAAATTCGCAGCCCTCAAAGGCGATCAAAGCTTTGCGGACGCCGTAGAAATGGCACTTTTAAAAATTGAGGCGTATATTGAGGAAAACAGCATCACGGGGCATATCAGCGGGACGCTGGCGCTTGCGATTCTGCGCGAGAATTTCGGCTGGGGCGAGAAAACGGAATCCACGGACAGGATCGAGGTCGTGATGTCGGAGGAGGTCGGCTCTCTTGCAAAATGACGGCACCGAACGCCTCATTCTTGACATGAAGCCGTCGGCAAAGCAGCGGGAATTTTTTCTCTCCGAGGCGAAATTCACCGCTTACGGCGGTGCGCGCGGCGGCGGGAAAAGCTTTGCTTTGCGCTATAAGCTGATTTTATTGTGTCTTGGATATCCGGGAATCCGCGTGCTGCTTGTCAGACGCAGCTATCCGGAGCTGCGGGAGAACCATATCCGCCCGCTGTGTGCGCTGCTTTGCGGCAAGCCTGCCGCTGCGGTTTACAGCGAACGGGACAAATGCTTTGCGTTTTCCTGCGGTTCTCATCTTCAAATGGGATATCTCGCGGGGCACGGCGACCTGCTTCGCTATCAGGGGCAGGAGTACGACGTCATTGCCATCGATGAGGCGACGCAGATCGACGAGCAGATGTTTCAGGCGCTTTCGGCTTCTTTGCGCGGTGCGAACCGTTTCCCGAAACGCATGTATCTCACGTGCAATCCCGGCGGCGTGGGACACGGATGGGTCAAACGGCTTTTCATCGACAGGGAATACCGCGGCGCGGAAAATCCGGCGGATTACCGCTTTATTCCGGCCGGCATATACGACAATGAGGCGCTGATGAGGGCGGACCCGGACTATGTGAAACGGCTCGAAAATCTGCCGGAGGGCTTGCGCGCCGCATGGCTTTATGGCAGATGGGATGTCTTTTCCGGTCAGTTTTTTCCGGAGTTCGATGAGCGGCGGCATGTATGCGAGCCGTTTTCGCTGCCGTCCTCTGCCGCGCATTACTGCGCGGTCGATTACGGACTTGACATGCTGGCGGCGCTGTTTATCGCGGTTCTGCCCGACGGACATGCTTATGTCTATGATGAGATTTATGCAAGCGACCTCATTGTCAGTACGGCCGCCGCCAAAATCCGAGAGAAGCTGCCGGAGAGGGCGGTTGTCATCGCGCCGTCCGACCTTTGGAGCCGAAGCCGTGACAGCGGACGCTCCGCTGCGGAGCTTTTTGCCGATGGCGGCGTCTATTTTACCAAAATCGTTCCGGATCGGGTGAACGGATGGCTTGCGCTCAAAGAGTGGCTTATGGTGACGAACGGTACGCCGCGGCTGCGGATTTTTCGCGGCTGCCGCAATCTCATCCGCTGTCTTGCACAGCTGATGTATGATGAAAGGCGTCCGAACGACGCCGCCGTCGAACCGCACGAGCTCACGCACGCGCCGGATGCGCTGCGATATTTTGCGTCCTTCCGACAGGCGGTGCCGCCGGCGGAGCCGACGCTTCTGCGCGGTCGGAACGGAATCAAGAAAACAGAAAGGAATCGATATGAATTTTAAATTTTGGAAGCATGGCGCGGAAAGCGGGGTGTCCTCCTGTCATGACGCTTCCGCAAGGGAACGGCGGATTGCCGCACTCCTCGACGCCGCCAAAACGGCAAGGAGCGGGACAGAGGCATATTGGCGGAAAATGCGCGCCTATTATGACGGCACGCACGACACCGCAAAACAGACGGGGGATTTCATGGCCTCGCTCGACCTGCCGTGGATACCGGCGTCCGTGCCGGACGGATATATGCATGTCGAAAGTCAAATCGAGGCGAGCCCGCCCGATTTTGAATTTTCCGGCAGAGGTGAGTCCGACGAGGCGAAGGCGGATATCAGAGAGCGCGTGGTGCGCTATGTCGTGCAGAACAACGACTTTACGGCGAAAAATGCAGCAAATGAGCGCAGGCTCGGCATCTACGGCAGCGCCGCATGGAAGCTTTCCGTCGGCCGCGGAGACGCAGGCGATGCGGAAATCCTGATTGAGAATCCGCCGCCGCAGACGCTCTTTCCCGACCCCGCGGCGACGTGCGTCGACGACTGTGAATATATCGGCTGCGTCTACCGGATGAGCGTCACACGCGCCGCCCGCATCTTCGCGGCCGACCTCGACCGACTGGGACTTACGATGGAGGAAATCCTGCGCGAGCGGGCATACGGGCGCAAAAGAGGAGCTGGGGATTCCTTGTTCGAGGGCGGCGGCGATCCGTCGGAGACGGTCGAAATCACGGAGTGGTGGTTCCGTCAGCCGCGGGACGGCGAGGAGGTCTGCGGTCTTTGCGGCGACGCCGGCACGGAAAATGTGACGTTCCGCTATGAAGCGGGGGATATCGCGCTTTCGATTCTGATTGAAGGGGTCGAGGTGCGGTACGTGCCGAAGTATTGGACGAAAACCGCATGCCGGAAATTCCCGTTTGTCATCTACGGCAAAATTCCGGGGGACGGCTCGATTTGGGGAAAAAGCGAAATGGAACAGCTCATTCCGCTCATCGACGCCGCCGACAGGCAGCTCGCGTTCGCACAGCTCAACACGGCGTTTTTTGCCAATGATATCCTCGTATATGAGGAAAACGCCTTTGCGCCGGACAGCTATCCCGAAAACCGTCCGGGCGCAATATGGAAGCTGCGTCCCGGCATGTCGGATAAGGTGAAGCGGCTCGGAGGGCTTTCCGGCGACAGCATTTCCCATTATGAGATTGCGGACAGATACCGCGCCATGATGAAGGAGGCGCTCGGCAACTACGACTTTATGCAGGGCGACAGCTCAACCAAAGTCACGACGGCGACAGGGCTTGCCCTGCTCGGCGATTACGCCTCCCGCAGGATGCAGGCGAAAAATATCTGCAAGCGCGCGGGCTTTGAGCGGTTGTATAGGCTGATCGACTATATGGCGCTCGAGCTTTACGACTCCGACAAGGTGAAAGCCATCACGGACAGCGACACGGGATATTCCTTTGAAGAATATCTCGGCACGGTCGGCTATGTGCCGGCGCTCGATGTGGTCGTCCATATCGGGGAGGGCGTCGAGAATTCGCATTCGTTTACGCTTTCCGCTTTGTCGGAGCTGATGGAGACGGAGGTCACGGAGGCGAATTATCCGATGGTGCGCGCTTATATCAATGCACTGGGCATTCCGGAGCGCGCCTCGCTGATCGCGGCGCTGGACAGCAAATTTGAAGGAAAAGCAGAGGAGACAACGCATGAATGATAACATAACAGAAGAAGACAAAACGCCCGTCGCCGGTTTCAATCGGGACGACGGGGACATGGAATCCGCGGAAAACGGTGGGGTGGCGATGCCCGCCGCCCCGGACGGGGAAGCGCCGCCTGCCGCCGGTGCGGCTGGGGATTCCGACTTGCAAGAGGAGAACGCCGTACCGGCGGATATCTCTTTGGAAAACACGGGACCGGAAAGAGAACTCGACGATGCGCGCATCGCGGAGCTTTTGGCAAATCCGATGTTTATCCGTTTTGCGCGCGGACGCAGCGGCGGGCTTGAAACGGTCTGCCGCGAATTTGAGGAGATGCTGGCTTTGGGCGGGAAAGTGTCGGCTCCCCGCATGGCGGCGCCGATTGCGGCGAAAATCGTACCCGCATCCTCCTCCGCTACGCCGGACGTGGCGCTGAACGAACGGCAGCGCGCAATCGCGCGCACCGCCGGCATGTCATACCGGGAATATTATGAGCTGATTTCCGAGCTTCCCGGTTCCAATCATCAAAATTATAAAGGAGAATAAAAAATGAGTAACGATATTTATACTTGGTCAAATGATATGTATCCGCTCGTCAAAAAGCGTTTTGACGACAGATATGCTTCGAGAATGAATCTCATCGGCAATGTATGCGGCATTGTGAAGCAGAATGAGCTTTCCTATGAGCTGCCGGGGCTCGGCGGCTACGGCGAGCTTCCGGTGTATTCCGGCGGCACGCTTTCCTATGCGGACGGCAGCAAGAGCTTTCTTGCGACGGTGACGCCGGTGGAACGCGCGCTTGCCATTCCGGTTTCCTATAAAAGAGCGAAGATCGACATTGTGGGCGAGGCCGACAAAACCGGCGTCCGGCTTGCGGATTCCGCCTATATGACGGTGCTCGGCGAATTTTACCGCGTGTTTGGAAACGCGCTTACCGCGAAGGGTGCGGACGGCGTCGCATGGGCGTCCGCTTCGCATCCGGTGGATACGACTGCCGACAGCGATACGTTTTCCAACCTGATTACCACGGAGCTTTCCGTCGCGGCGATCTGCGCGGCACAGGCCACGGCGGCGTCCTTTGTGACGGCGGACGGGCTTCCGTTTGTGGCGAATTTCGACCTGCTTCTCGTTTCGCCGGAGCTGGAAGGCACGGCAAGAACCATCTGCGGCGAGGATGCGCTTCTCACGCCGGCGGGCGGTGTCGGCGGCAATCCCTACGGCATGAAATACATGGTGGTCGGCGGAGGCGGCGTCGGCTTCTCGGGCAAAAGATGGGCGCTCGCGGACAGCATGCTGCTGCCGGAGGTTTTGAAGCTCGTCTATATCACGGAGCCGTCCGTCGTGCTTTCCCCAAGGGAAAATCCGCTTGTCGCGGATTACATTTCCTATGTCGATTTCGCGTTCGGCTTCGGAGATGCAAGACCGATCATCTTCTCGAATCCCGCCTGAACGAATGAAAAATCGGAAATCCGGAGGAGCGGCCGCTCCTCCGGAGAAAGGAGAACTTTATGACTTACGGAATGCTGCGTGACCGTATTTTATCGCTTTTGGATATCGGCACGGAGGAGCTGGCGTCTGAGGGAAGCCTGCTTTCGGCGGCGGACGGCCTGCTGCCGCAGACTGTGGACGCCACAGCGCGAAAGGCAGCTTTGCTTTTGAAATGTATCGTCAAAACGGCAGTGCTTCATTTTGAGTATGGCGAAAGTGATGCCGTGGCGGTGCTGCCGTCCGATTTTATCTCCGCGAAGCAGCTTCGCTGCGGCCGGAAAACCTATGGAAGCGAGAGCTTCGAGGCGGTGGGCGGGAGGCTTTGGTTTTTTGCCGCAGGAGCGGGAACATATGAGCTTGTGTATTTTGCCTATCCTGCGCGGATAGACGGGAGCATCGACGGCGACAAGGAGCTGGAATTTGACGATTACGCGGCGGATATCGTCGCATACGGCGCCGCGGCGGAGCTTTCTCATAGTCTTTATCCCGGCGATATGAAACGGTTTATGCGCCTTGCCACGGAATTTGACGAAAGAGCCGCGAACGCCGCTCCGCGTTCCGGCGACAGCGCCGTCCGCAATGCCGTTTTCGGCAGAAAGCGGGGTGTTCTATGAGCCTGCTTCGAGTGAGAGGGAAAACGGGAACGGCGGAGGCTTATGACGAATTTGCACGGTATGACGAAGCATACCATGAATATGCGATGAAGGATTTTTCGGGTGGTGTCATGACGGGAGAGCTTCATTCCCGTGCGGATACCGTTTCGCAGGCGGTGAATGTGCGCACGGATAGCAGCGGCGCTTTGGTTGCGATGTCCGTGCCGGTCACGGCCTTTGACGGGACGGTGGGCGCGGGGGAGATCGTATTCTCCTGCTATGACGACGGCATTTTGCTTTTCCGAAAGGGAAATACGCTGTATGCGGTAAAGGACGGCGCGCTCTCCGTGGTCGGCACCGCGGGCATGCTCCAATCGGAAAAAAGCGCCGTTTATACGGCGGACGGCCTATTCTGCATCATTGACGGCGACAGCATTTATATGGTTGACAGAGATCTCACCGTTTCCACGCCGGAGCCATATATTCCGACCTGTTATACGGATGTTTCCGCGGACGGCGCTGTCAAAACGGAGAGCGAAAAGCCGAACCTGTTCTGCCGATACATCGATATCATCTTGGCAGCGGAATCGTCTCCCACACGGAAGATTCCGCCGGATATCGCCGTCGATGACACCTATATTCGGATATGGGATCTGACAAACGGCTCGGAGCTCGGCGATCCCGATTTCAACTTCGACGGGGAAACCATTCAATTTTTCGGGCTGTATTCTCGGAAATTCCGCGTTCGGCTGAAGCTTGCCGATTCCGGCACCTCCTCACAGCTGTCCTATACTTCCCTTGAAGCGCTGCGTGAGCTTGTTTCCTGCCCGGAAAAGGTGCTTCCGATATCGCTGCCGTCGTCGAGACTTGCCTATCTTTCTTTCGGCGGTGAAAACGGAAGATGGATCACGGCCCTGAAAATGGAGGGCATATCGGATTTCTTATATCTTTCGGATGATAATATTATAAGGAAAGAATATCCGGAGAGGATCGCTTCGATCGTCGAGTATTCCGATGGATATTTTGTGTTTTCCGCCGGTGCCGTTAAAAAGCTGTTTATCACGGAGGATGAAAACGGCGTTCCGGTGTTTGAAATCAAGAGCTTCAAGAACGATTTCGGCTCGGATATGCCAGGCAGCATATGCGGCTTCGACGATAAAATTCTGTTTGCAAATTCGCGCGGCGGCGTGTATTATATCAACAAATTCGGCATTTCGGAAAAGGACGTGAGCCGGCATATTTCCCGCAATATCGAGCAGGGAGAAAACGGATTTTTTTCTCATACCGAGGCGGAATATGCGGCGGCCTGTGCGGTTTGTGCGTTCGGGCGGTATATGCTGACGGTGGGCGATATGACCTATATTTGGGATTATACCGCAAGGCTGCCGTCCGGCACGCAAAGCAGGGAGGATGAAGATAAAATGATATGGACGATGTGCGACGCCGTTTGCCCGTCGGCGTATCTGTCGGAGCTATCCAAAAAGTTGTATTATACGGATAGGACGACCGGAGCGCTCCGCTGTTTTTCCTCGGACGATTCCGAATCGGACCCCATAGCGATCCGTGTCGAAACGGCCGCCTGCGATTTCGGCGAGAGCGCGGAAAAAGTCCTTATTGGCTTGTCGGTGCGATATCGGGCGGCGGAAAATGTGACGCTTCGTCTTTTGTTCGACGGAGAATTTTCTCCGTGCGAATATGTCCTGCCGCCGCAGCCGCGGTTTGGTACGGTGAATTTGAAAATCCATTCGGTGCGGCTTGTAAAATGTGCGGCTATGCTGGAATGCTCCCGTTCTTTTTCGCTGGAAAGCGTTCATTTTCGCTATCTTTCGGCGAAATCTTAAAAAAACAGCCGGAAAAATTGATTTCCGGCTGTTTTTTTCCGTTATTTATGGTATAATTACCCCACAAATGCGGAGCATTTGTGTTAAAGGAAATAGAAACATGGCAGAAAGCCTAAAAGGGTATAGATCGCTTGGACGAAAGACACCCCACAAATGCGGAGCATTTGTGCCCATGGAAATAGAAACATGGCAGGAAGCTTAAAAGGGTATAGATCGCTTGGACGAAAGCTACCCCACAAATGCGGAGCATTTGTGTTAAGGGTAACAGAAACATGGCAGAAAGCTTAAAAAGGTATAGATCGTTTGGATAAAAGACACCCCACAAATGCGGAGCATTTGTGTCCATGGAAACAGAAACATGGCAGAAAGCTCAAAAGGGTATAGATCGCTTGGATGAAAAACACCCCACAAATGCGGAGCATTTGTGTCTATGGAAACAGAAACATGGCAGAAAGTCCAAAAGGGTATAGATCGCTTGGATAAAAGACACCCCACAAATGCGGAGCATTTGTGTCCATGGAAACGAAAAACCGGGAATGTTAAAGTATAGAATCATGCGGATATATCCAATATAAATAAGATCGAGAATTTTTCTCGCCGGCGGCCTCGTTGAAATTTGGATTTTTGCCAATCGGAAAGCATCGGCATTGGGCGCGATTCCAAACGGAAAAATATAAATAAAAAATTTTTTTGTAAAAAATGTGACCTGCGCAGGGTCTTATGCGTTTTACATACAGGAGGGACAAAAAGTGCTCTTATCTTTGGACAGCAAAACGGCGCTTGAAAAAGCTTATGACCGATATGCCGACATGCTGTATCGTCTCGCGCTCTCCCATTTGGGCAGGCGAGAGGATGCAGAGGATGCGGTTCAGGACGTCTTTACAAAATATGTCGGCACATCTCCTCGGTTTTCCGACGACGAGCACGAGCGCGCATGGCTCGTTCGGGTTACGGTGAATCGGTGTCACGATATGCAAAGACGCGGAAAGCTGCGCTGTCATGATTCGCTCGATGATATATCCGAGCTTCCGCTTGCGGCGGACGAAAGTGAAAACGGCGTATTGCAAACGGTGTTTACGCTTCCGGAAAAATACAAGACGGCGATTGTGCTTCATTATTTGGAGGGCTTTTCCGTCGAGGAAATATCATCGATGATGGGATTATCGGGTTCCGCCGTTAAGATGCGTCTGTCCCGCGGCAGAGAGCTGCTGAAAAATCTGCTCGATAAGGAGGAAATTTATGTTTGACAAAAAAACCGTCGACGCCTATAAGCAAATCACGGCGCCGGATGAACTGAAAGAAAAGGTTATGGCGGCATGTCTTGTCGATAAGGCTCCCGAGAAAAGAAATTTCTTCGGAACTATGAGAATGTATGCGACACTCGCCGCGTGTTTTGTCCTTGTCATCGTTTTCTCTGTTTTTGCCGTCGGGAATTTCGGCGATCTTTCGGTTTCTGTCTATGGAAAGACGCTTACATCCGAATCTGTAATATTGTCCGATTCGGAAACCGAGCCTATTGCGTATTCCGCCGAGCCGAGGACTGTCCGCCGGACGAGTATTCCGGTGGAGCTCGAAGTCAGCGGTGAAACGGAGATATCCGTTTCCGATGGAATGATGAAGGTATGCGACGCCGAAACGGAGGAGGAGCTGTATTCCGGTACCGAATTTACGGCTGAAGAAGACGTGCTTATTTATTGGACGGTGGATGCCGACGAAACGGCAACACACTTTGAAATGGTGATAAGCGGACGGAAAAAAAGCTATGTGCTTCTGCTGGATTTCGATGAGAATACAAAGCAATGGGCAATATGCAGAGAAAAGCGAAAGAACTGATTTTGGAGGTCTGTTTACATGAAAAAACTGTTGGCTTTGATGCTGGCTGCCGTCATGATTTTGGCGATTGTGTCCTGCGGCAAAAACAGTGAGGAGGATACGACGAAAGCCAGCGATACGACAAAACCGGAGACGACCGGTTCGGAGCAAACGACATCGCCCGAGGAGGCGACCGATCCGGAGGAGACCACGGCGCCGGAGGAAACGACGGGAGAACCGGAGATTCCGGAAAAGCCCGACGCGACGCTTTCCGAGCTTATCGATAAGATTTATGAGATCCATCCTGTCGATGTTTTTGTCATGACAACGGAATGTGACCTTGGCGATGCGGATTATATGAAGTATGCGATCGGACTTGAAAGCGTGGATAAGGCTTCGGAGGCCTGTACTTCCGGTCCGATGATATCGGCTCAGGCTTATGAGCTGGCGCTTGTCCGCGTAAAGGATGCGGCGGATGCCGAGGCAGTTGCAAGGGAAATGCTCGAGGGCGCCGACCCCGGCAAGTGGATCTGTGTGAGAGCGGAATCCGTGCAGGTCGCAGTTTCCGGCGACTTGATTCTGATGGTGATGTCCTCGAAGGAGGAAGCGGCCGGCTTGGTTGACGCATTCAAGACCGTTTGCGGCGGCGAGCTCGATTTTGTTCTGGAAAAATAATATACACCAAAAAACGATTTAAAAATTTAAAGGAGATTTTGAACATGAAAAAATTACTTGCCTTTATTCTTGCAGCAGCGATGATTTTTGCCTTTGCCTCTTGCGGCAAGGACGACCCTGAGGATACGACCGGAAAGGACCCTTCTCAGACCACCGCGGATACGAAAGCTCCGGAGGATACAACCGCTCCGGAAGATACGACAAGTCCGGAGGATACAACCGGCGGTAAGGAGCCGGAGGTGCCGGAAGCTTCCGGTGCCCTTGACGTGCTGAATAAAATTTGGGATTCGTTTGATGATGAAGAAAAATTCGCAGTCATAGGCGGAATGGATTCCGAAGACAATATTGTCGACGGCGCTCCGGGCAGTTTCAGCGTCGAAAACGCAGAGCTGCTCGATTCCACGCTTGGCTTTCCGCAGGCATCCGCCTCTCAAATAGAGAGTGCCGCGTCCCTTATCTTTATGATGAACGCCAATTCCTTTACGGCAGGCGCTTATCAGGTCAAAAATTCTTCCGATATCGAAACGCTTGCCTCTGCTATCAAAGACAATATCATGAACAGACAGTGGATGTGCGGCTTCCCGGATAAGCTGATCGTCATCAGCGCCGGTGATTCTATTGTTTCCGCTTTCGGAAACGAAGATTTTATCGAGCTTTTCAAAACCAAGACGCTTGCAGCGCTCGACGGTGCCAAGCTTCTCTATGAGGAACCGATTCTCTGAGCATAGCGACAGATTTCATCAGCGGGAGAGATAAAAGCTTCTCCCGCTGAAATAAAAATACACACGGGTAAAAAACATGTTATTTTCCAGTATTCCGTTTCTTTACTATTTTCTGCCGTGCGTACTGATTCTGTATTTTGTAGTGCCCAAATGCCTGAAAAACACGGTGCTGCTTTTGTCCAGCCTTGTTTTTTACGCTTGGGGCGAACCGAAATATGTGCTGCTCATGGCGGTATCCATTACGCTTGGCTATGTATTCGGGCTTCTGATTGAGATATGGCGGGGAACAAAGCTGTCGAAGCTGTTTCTCATTCTCTCGATTGTGACGAGCCTCGGACTGCTCGGATATTTCAAATATGCGGATTTCTTTATTGCCAATTTCAATGCGGCGACAGGGCTTTCCGTCCCGCTTCTCAAAATTGCGCTGCCGATCGGCATCAGCTTCTATACGTTCCAGATTCTCAGTTATACCGTAGACGTTTACAGAGGCGAGGTCAAGGCGCAGAGAAATTATATCAGTCTTGCCGTTTATGTGGCGCTGTTCCCGCAACTTATTGCGGGTCCTATTGTCCGCTATTCCGATATCGCGGCGCAGCTGGAATCGAGAACACACAGCTTTTCCAATGTTGCCCTCGGCACACGCCGGTTTATTCTCGGTCTTGCCAAGAAGGTTCTGATTGCAAATGCGCTTGGTGAGCTTTGCGATATCTTTAAGGAATCAAACGACAAATCCGTTCTTTTCTTTTGGCTTTACGCGATTGCGTTTACGCTGCACATTTATTTCGACTTCTCGGGTTACAGCGATATGGCGATCGGACTCGGCAAAATCTTCGGCTTTGATTTCCTCGAAAACTTCGATTACCCTTACATTTCGGGGAGCATTACGGAATTTTGGCGCCGCTGGCATATGTCGCTTGGCTCGTGGTTCCGGGATTATGTGTATATTCCGCTCGGCGGCAACCGTGTATCCAAAGCCCGCTGGTTTCTCAACATATTCATCGTCTGGATGCTGACGGGCTTTTGGCACGGCGCCGCATGGAACTTCATCGTATGGGGACTTTTCTTTGCGATTCTGCTGATTATCGAGAAGCTGTGGCTCTTGAAGCCCCTGAAAAAATCGAAGGTGTTAAGTCACATTTATGTGATGTTCTTCGTCATCATCAGCTTTGTTATTTTCAATGCGGCGGATATGAAGGAAGCATTTTCCTATATCGGAGGTATGTTCGGAGCCGGCGGCATCCCGTTTATCTCGGAGGAATGGCTCTATTATCTGCGCAGCTACGGCGTCGTGCTCATTGTGGCGATCATCGGTGCGACACCGCTTGTGAAGAAGCTCGTTCTTTCCGTCAAAAAGAAATCGACGGGCGAAAAAATCATGAACATTGCGGAGCCTATCATGCTTGTGGCGCTTTTGCTTGTGATCACCGCTTATTTGGTGGATGGCTCCTTCAATCCGTTCCTCTATTTCAGATTCTAAGGAGGTGACGCTTTTATGACGACAAAAATCAAAAATATCGTGACGGTCTGTGTGATGGCCGTGTTCCTGTTCGGTCTTTCGTTTTATTGCTGGGCGAAGCCCGCGGATGCGTTTTCCGACAGCGAAAGGCGGAATCTCGATCAGTTTCCGAAATTGGATAAGGATTCCGTTTTATCAGGCGATTTCATGACGGACTTTGAGGATTACACGCTCGATCAGTTTCCGCTGCGCGACCGGTTCCGCACGCTCAAAGCGTTTACACGATTCTATGTATTCTGGCAGAAGGATAACAACGATATTTATATCGAAGACGGATATGCTGCAAAGCTCGAATATCCGATGAATGAAAGCTCGATCGATCGGGCGGCGGAGAGGTTCCGGTATCTCTATGACAAATACATGGCGGATAAGGATGTAAACGTTTATTTTTCCATCGTGCCTGACAAGAGCTATTTCCTTGCGGAGAAGAACGGATATCTCGCGATGGATTATGAGAAGTTTTTCTCGCTGATGCAGGAAAAGACGGACTATATGGAGTATATCGATATCACGGGACTGCTCGATATCGAGGACTACTACAAGACGGATACGCACTGGAAGCAGGAAAAGCTCACGGACGTCGCGGCGAAGCTTGCGGCCGGCATGGGCGTCACGCTTTCCGGCAATTACACGGAAAAGACGCTCGACAATCCGTTTTACGGCGTGTATTACGGACAATCTGCGCTTCCGCTCTCGCCCGACACCATCAAGTATCTGACAAGCGACGTGCTGGATGGCTGCAAGGTTTACAACTATGAGAGCGGCAGACCGGAGGAAATCGGCGTATACAATATGGATAAAGCTTATGGGAAGGATCCGTATGAGATGTTCCTTTCCGGCTCACTCTCTCTCATTACGATTGAGAATCCGAATGCGACGACCGACAAGGAGCTTGTCATCTTCCGTGATTCTTTCGGAAGCAGCATCGCTCCGCTTTTGGTGGAGGGTTATGCCAAAGTCACGCTTGTCGATATTCGGTATGTCGCAAGCGATCTCGTCGGAAGATTCGTAGATTTTGAAAATCAGGATGTCCTGTTCCTTTACAGCACGCTTGTGCTCAACAACAGCGTTACGCTGAAATAATAACAAAAACGGCCGCCGGAGGCTTCAAGCATCCGGCGGCTTTTTTATATTGACATGGGCTGCTTTGTATGATATTATGGTAAAAAATTGATTGATCGGGTAACGGAGGGATATTATGACGGAAAATACAGACCGAATGCCGCAGGAGCCGGAAAATACGGAATATGAGGCAGAGAATATGTCGGGGGAAGCCGTTTTATTAGATGAGACGTCGGCGGCGCGCGGCATGAAAAAGCAGTATGACCGGATCGGATGGGCGCTTGTCACCGTGGTTTTGGTGTGGCAGGTATTGATGCTGCTTGTGGGAATCGTGATGTCCGTCATTGAGCTTACAACCGGTTTTGCGATGGTGGATGCCTATTATCGATATCTTCTCCTGATCAACGAAGCGGCGCTTGCGGTCGGCATCCTTGCCGGTGCGCAGGTTTTGCGCGGTATTCCTTGTCATGCACCGGAGAAACGCCCGTTTTCTGTGGGACAATTTATCATTCTTTTGTGTATTTGCTACGCTGCCTCGATCGCGGGGAATTTGGTCGGCAATTTGGTTCTCGGTATTTGGAACGCGCTCACCGGCAGATCGGTCGGTTCCGAGGTCACGGAGATACTGACGGAGACGAATCCCATCGTCAATCTGTTGACCGTGGGCATCATGGCTCCTGTTTTGGAGGAGCTGCTCATGCGCAAGCTTGTCATCGACCGGACGCGCGTTTATGGAGAGCGCGTGTGCATTCTGACGTCCGCTGCGCTGTTCGCGCTGTTTCATATGAATTTCAGCCAGATGTTTTATGCCTTTGGAGTCGGGCTTCTTTTGGCATATCTCTATTGCCGCAGCGGAAAGATATGGCTGTGTATGCTGCTCCATGCGATTTTCAACTGCATTTCCGGCGTGCTGGGAGCGGAAATTTTAACACGTTTTACGAAGATTTTTGAGCCGCTCGCGAACCTTACGGAAGAAGAGCTTGCGGAGAAGCTTCCTGAGCTTGTCCAAAATCATGGATTGTTTATCCTATTGGCTGCCCTTTATTTCATTGCCATATTCGCTATGGTGATCGCCGGAATTGTACTTCTGATTGTGAAAGCACGTCAGTTTCGGCCGGAACCCGGTGAGGTGACGCTTTCCGCGAAAAGCCGCCGTACCGCGATTTTGAAAAATCCGGGCATGATTGCCGCTGTGATTGTGTTTTTGGGTTTTACGATTTATTCACTGTTTGTGTAGAAAAAACTCTGAAAGACGGTTTTTTCAGGATAGATAAAACAAATCCCGCACGAGCTTCGCTTGCGAAGCATCGTGCGGGATTCTATTTTAATTTTAATCCAACTTTTTTGAAATATTCTTTATCTTGATTCATAAAAGCAAGCATATCTTCTATGGCTGCCTGATAATCGATTGGATGCCAATGTGTGGTGGTATGGATTTTCTTTTTTGTGAATTTTTTAATTTTGTCATATTCCATGACAAATATAAATTCTGAAAAATCTCCGTCTTTCTGATATAATTGCATTTTGCCGATTTCAGATTCACCGATTATTACAAAATAATCGGTATCCGATGCGAAGTCTAAGTCTACCGAAGCGCGCCGCAATGCTATCGGCAAATTCATCTGTACCCCTTTTTTATAAATATATTCAATATCCATTATCGGATACCCCATCTCTCTTTGTTTGTTTATGTTTAAAAGGAGTTCAAAAAAACCACGAAATTTACTTTGGTCTTTTCCCAAATGAATCTGTGTTCTTCCATAATCAGCATCAGCGCCAAGAGAAATCATTCTTTTCAAATCCGCAATATTTTCATCGATATAGTACGGCTCTTTAATTGAAAGCTTTTTTCCGTCATTGTTGGGTGTCGGAGGCTCTTCTAAAATGGTTATTTGAGAATCAAGACCGAATATTGGCAGAAATTCAATCAATTCTTCTTTTTCGATTTCTGTAACGAGTACTTTCATGTTGGTAATTTAAATTCCTCCAATGTCGAATCCGTATAAAAGCGTTTTTAACTAATTTCAAACAGAGGGGGTATTCGGTCGGAGAATCGGCTCCGTTCAGATAAAATCTCGCACGCGAAGCGTGACGCCGATTTTTTCGGCGGTTTTTCGACATGCTTCGATATCCTCGGGCGGAATCGTCGTATCGACGACGGAGAGAACAACCTCGCCGACATAAGGCTTCACATTTCCGGCAAATTCGAGAATTGCCGGATAAGCGGCTTTCCCAAACTGAGAATGACACATTTTGTCGTATGTATCCGCATCGGCAGCGTTGAGACTGATCGAAACGATGTCGAACAAGCCATCGAAAAGGGCAGTGCTGTCCTTTCCGTTGATTAGCTCCGACTGACCGTTGGTATTGAGACGGATTTTGATGCCGGAAATACTGCGGATATAACGGCAGACCGTGAGCATGTCGGCAAGGCGCTCCGTCGGCTCTCCGTATCCGCAGAAGACAAGCTCGGAGAAGTCCGCGAGGTCGTGCCCGTCAATGGAGGCGATAATCTCCTCCACGGAAGGTTCATGGTCGAGCCACAGGTTGCCGTAAAGTGTGTCGCCGTAGCTGCGCACGCAGAAGTCGCAGCGATTGGAGCAGCGGTTGGTCATATTGACGTAAAGTCCGTCGCGATGGGTATAGGTGATGATCATAACAATCCCTTCTTGTATCGTTAAATTCCAAAAACAGTGCGGGCATTGGCCATTTCCGTTTCGCAAAATTCCGCGTAGTCCATGCCGAGAAGCTCAGCCGCTTTTTCGGCGGTATAATGCAGATATCCGCTGTGATTGAGCTTTCCGCGCATCGGAACAGGGGAGAGATACGGGCAGTCGGTCTCGACAAGAATCCGATCGCGCGGCGTCGCACGGACGGAATCCAAGATTCCGGCGGCATTTTTGAACGTGATAACGCCGGAAAACGAGATATACCATCCCATTTTGACGTATTCGCGCACCTGTTCCGCCGAGGCAGAGCAACTATGGATGATGCCGCGCACCCGTCCGCGGTAGGCGTGAATGACGTCGAATACGTCGCCGTGCGCCTCGCGGTCATGGATGATGACGGGCAGGCCGGCCTCGGCGGCGACGTCCATTTGGGCACGGAAAAAGCGCATCTGTGTGTCCCGATCGGAAAAATCGTAGTGATAGTCGAGTCCGATTTCTCCGATGGCGACCGTTTTTTCTCTTTGCAGAAGCGTGTGCAGCCGCTTCATTGCCGCATCCAGATTACCGGCCTTTCCGCATTCGTGCGGATGAATGCCGGCGGACGCCCATACGTTCTCATAAGACGCGGCGAGCGCGATGCAAGCCTCGGAATCGGGAAGCTCGGTAGCGACGGTGACAATGCCGCCGGCGTCGCCGGAGAGCGCCTCCGTGAGAAGCTCCGGCATGGCGCGGAGCTTTTCATCGGTATAATGGGCGTGGGTATCAAAGAGTTTTGCCATCGGTTATGCTTCCGCCTTTTCCGCATTCAGCTCGGCGAGCGTTTTCATCTCATCGAGACGGGCGAAAAGCACACTTTGCTCGCCGACGGTGTTTCCGGGGCGCGTTATGCCGAACGCTGCCGCCGATTCAAAGCGGTCATCGGGCGAGCCGATGGCGGCGAGAATTTTTTCCGCGGAATCCGGAATCGCAGGACGGAGCAGAATCGCGGCGATACGCAGGGATTCCAACAGGTTGTAGAGCACGGTTCCGAGCCGCGCTCTCTGCGCTTCGTCCTTGGCGAGCGCCCACGGTGCGGTCTCATCGATATATTTGTTGGCACGGCGCAGCAGCGTGAATACGGCGTCGAGTGCGTCCGCCGCGCGGAAGGTATCCATGTTTGCGGTAAAATTCGCATAGGCATCCGCAGCCGCGGCTTTGAGTTCCGCATCCGGCCCTTCGTCGCCCGCAGGAGAGGGAATCACGCCGTCAAAATATTTTTTCGTCATCGCCACCGTGCGGGAGACAAGGTTGCCGAGCGTGTTGGCGAGATCGGTGTTGTAGCGCGCGATGAAGTTCTCATAGGTGATGGTGCCGTCGTTCTGATACGGCATTTCGGAAAGCAGGTAATAACGCACGCCGTCGAGGCCGAACCGGCGGATGAGATCGTCCGCATAGATGACGTTTCCCTTGGATTTGGACATTTTATCCGAGCCGAAAAGCAGCCACGGATGCCCGAAGATCTGCTTCGGAAGCGGCTCGCCCAAAGCCATCAGGAAAATCGGCCAGTAAAGCGTGTGGAAGCGGATGATGTCCTTGCCGATTACGTGTACGTCCGCCGGCCAGTACTTGTGGTATTGTTCGCCGCCGGATTCTCCGTCGAAGCCGAGCGCGGTAATGTAGTTCGTCAGCGCGTCGAGCCAAACGTAAACGACGTGCTCGGGGTCGAAATCGACCGGAATCCCCCATTTGAAGGAGGAACGGGAAACGCAGAGGTCTTGCAGCCCCGGCACGAGGAAATTGTTGACCATCTCTTTTTTGCGCGCTTCCGGCACGATGAAATCGGGATGCTCCTCGATATGCTTCATGAGTCTGTCCTGATATTTGCTCATCTTGAAGAAATAGGCTTCCTCGTGCTCGCGTGTGAGCGGGCGTCCGCAGTCGGGGCAGATGCCGCCCTCCGCCTGCGTATCCGTGAAAAACGATTCGCAGGGGACGCAGTACCAGCCCTCATAGGCGCTTTTGTAGATATCGCCCTGATCGTAGAGACGTTTGAAGATTTTCTGCACGGCCTTTACATGGTAATCGTCCGTTGTGCGGATGAAGTGGTCGTAGCGGCAGCCCAGCATATCCCAAATTTTCTTGATTTCGCCGGAGATGCCGTCCACGTATTCCTGCGGCGTGATGCCGGCTTCCCCCGCCAGCGTCTCGATTTTCTGGCCGTGCTCGTCGGTTCCGGTGCAGAAAAAGACGTCGTAGCCCTGCGCGCGCTTATAACGGGCGATTGCGTCGGAGAGCACGATCTCATAGGTGTTGCCGATATGCGGCTTGCGCGATGCATAGGCGATCGCCGTGGTGATATAATACTTTCCTTTGTTTTCCATTGTCTTGTTATCCTTTCCAATGCGGCGGCAAATGAGCCGTGCGCATGATTTTGTAGATTTACGGCAGATATTTCCTTATATTTTTCGGCCTGCGCAGAATACCGACCGGATATTCATATTCTTATCACACAGCAGAAGGTCCGCGCGCTTGCCGATATCGAGCGAGCCGCGGGAATCGTAGACGCCGACCATCTCCGCGGGCGCCTTAGTCGCGCAGACAAGCGCGTCCTCAAAGCGGATATCCGCGAATTTTGCGAGGTTTTTCACCGCGGTGAAAAGGTCGAGCGCGGAACCGACGATGGTACCGTCCGCGCGCGCCGCCTTGCCGTTTGCAAGCGTAAAGGGGATTCCGTTCATCGCGTATTCGCCGTCCGGCAGCCCCGCTGCGGGAATCGAATCGGTGATGAGGACGAATTTATCGCCCTGTCTGCGTTTTGCTTCATAGGCGATGCGGATGACCGCGGGGGAGACGTGGATGCCGTCGCAGATGAACTCCGCATAAGCGTCGGAGAAGAGCGCGGCGCCTGCGGCGCCGGGCGCCCGATGGGAAAGCGGCGTCATCGCGTTGAAGGTATGGGTAAAGGAATTGGCTCCGTCTGAAAGCGCGCGCATTGCCGTATCGAAATCCGCATTGGTATGTCCGATGCCGACGGTGCCGCCGCATTTGCCGAACCGCTCGCAGAACGCGCAGATCACACCGTCCGAATCCTCCTCCGGCGCGATGGTGAGGTGGGAGCGCAGCGGCAGGATGCTCTCGCAGAGCGCGCGGATTTCCGCCCAGTCGGGGCGCCGGATGGCGGAAAGCTCGTGGCAGCCCGGTTTTTTCCGGCTGATGTATGGCCCCTCGATGTGGATTCCCGCGAAATCCGCGGTGTATTCCGTCTCTTTGATTCTTTGCGCCGCGCATTTGATTTTTTCAAGTGGGGCGGTCATGACCGTCGGGAATACGGTGGTGACGCCGGATTTCGCATAGGAAAACGAAAGCGCGGCAAGCTCTTTTTCGTCCGCTTCCATGATATCGATTCCGCTTCTGCCGTGCGTATGCACATCGATAAGTCCCGGCAGGACATATCCGCCTCCCGCGTCGATGACGGCGTCGGGGAAGAGAACGCCGCCCGTGATCCATTCGTTTTCAAAGCAGAGCGAGCCGTATTCAAAGCACCGCTTGCCGGTGTTGTAAACATAGGCGTTTTCGATTTTGGTCGTCACTTTATTTTCTCCTTTCTCAGGATGCTTCAATCCTTTTTCATGACAATATTGTAAATTTCACTTTTTCCGACGCCGCGGTCGCGCGCCGCCTGCTTGATGGCGTCGCTTTTCGTCATGCCGCGGTCGGTATAGTAGCTCACGTGCTCGCGCTCCGTCAGATCCGCCCAAAAGGCGGTTTCTTTTGCTTCCTTTTCGGATGCGCCCTCGATGACGAGCACGTATTCGCCGCGCGGCGCCGTATTTTCATAATATGCCGCCGCTTCGGAAAGCGTTGTGCGCAGAATCTCCTCATTGAGCTTGGTCAGCTCCCGGCAGAGCGAGATTTTCCGGTCGCCGAGGGCTTTTTCAAGGTCGGCAAGCGTTGTCCGCAGCTTATGCGGCGCTTCGTATAGGAGGATGGTGCGCGTTTCCGATTTCAGGCGTTCGAGCGATTCGCGCCGCTCGCCTGTCGCCGTCGAGAGAAAGCCCTCAAAAACGAATTTCGCGGTAAAAAGTCCGGATACGGCGAGGGCGGATACGGCGGCGCAGGGA
This sequence comes from uncultured Eubacteriales bacterium, assembly GCA_934446365.1. GTDB lineage: Bacteria > Bacillota > Clostridia > Oscillospirales > CAG-272 > QALR01. The sequence continues at coordinate 103,083 of CAKSDZ010000003.1, forward strand.
CCGGGGACGACGGAGACGGGGATGCCGCGCTCGGCGCAGAGCCGCACGAGATCCTCGCCGGGATCGCTGACGGCGGGCATACCCGCGTCCGTGACAAGCGCACAGGCCTCGCCGTTTTGTATGCGGGCGACGATAAGCTCCCCGCGTTCGCGCTTGTTGTGCTCAAAGTAGCTGACCATCGGCTTTTTGATGCCGTAAAAGGCGAGCAGCCTGCCGGAATTGCGCGTATCCTCCGCCGCGATGAAATCGACCTCGGAAAGCACCTTGCGCGCGCGCTCGGAAAGATCGGAGAGATTGCCGATCGGCGTGCCGACGAGATACAGCGTGCCCTTTTCCGTTTTGTTTTTCTGACGGTCGGGCGGATAATAATTCTCAGGGCTTTTGATACTGCTCATGAAACGCTCCGTTTTCGTAAATATAGTTCATGTCGTCCGTGTAATTTTCATTTTTCTGTGCCAGTCCCGCGCGGTATATCATAAGCGGTTTTGTCAGAAAAAGTCCCGGCGCGCCTTGCTTTTTTGCCTCCAGAAGCACAAGAGAGGGCGTATGTGCCGCGGTCGGATAGACGAGGGTCATGCGCTTGGGTTCGAGATGGTTTTTCCGGCAGGCGCAGATAAGCTCCGTGAGCCTGTCCGGACGGTATACGGCGTAAAACACGCCGCCGAATTTGAGATAGTCCGCCGCTGCCGCGGCGAAATCCGTGATATCTCCGTGGATTTCATGGCGGGAGGCGGCGTCGGCTTCGTTTTCGCTGTGCTTGCCGCAGCCTGTGGGAAGATACGGGGGATTGGCGAATACCGCGCCGAAAGCGCCGGAAAGGGAAGCGTTTCTGCGGCGGATATCTGCGCAAATCACGTCAATTTTATCGGAAAAACCGTTTTTTTCGACATTTCGGACGGCGATTTCGGCGATCGGAGCTTGAATTTCGATCGCCGTGATGTGGGAGAATTTGCCTCTTGCCGAGAGCAAAAGGGAAATGACGCCGGAACCTGCGCCGAGCTCGCATGCCTTCTCTTTGGGCTGCCGCCGGATATAAGCGGAGAGCAGGTAGGCGTCCGTGCCGAACGCAAGTGAGCCGGGGTTTTGATATAGGGTGATGTCGTCGTTGATTTTTTCGGAGATGTCGGTCATGGTTTTTTCCTCGCTGTCCGGTTTTGGCGGAAGATTTCAAAGGCGAGAATGGACGCCGCGGAGGCGGCCGAAAGCGCCGCGCCGAAGCGTCTGCCGTAATCCAGAGCGACGGTTTTATCGCATTTTTCAAGGACGGAACGGGCAATCCCGCGCTTTTCGCCGCCGATGACAAGCAGGATGGGATATCGAAGCTCCGTCTCATAGACCGAAACCGCTTCCTTTGACAGATCCGCCGCGACGACGGAATAGGCGTGTTCGTGAAAAATATCGGCGATTTCGGAGGGCTCTCCCATCGCGATGGGGAAAAGCTCGGAGGCGCCCGCCGACGCGCGGCAGACCACGCCCGCGGCGGAGAACCAGTTGCGCATTCCGACAAGAATACCGTCCACGCCCGCGGCATACAGCGAGCGCAGGCAATAGCCGAAATTATAAGGGTCCTCGATGCCGTCGAGCAGGACGTAAAAGCCGTCCCTTTGGATAGGCAAAGTCTCGACGGGCGGAACGGTCCGCTCCGAGCAAAGGGCGATGATGCCGCCGTGTGAGGAGCCGATGGTCATTTCATCGATGACGCCTGCGTCCGTAAATTCGACGGAGAAGCCGTGAGATGCCGCTTTCCCCTTTAAAAAAGCGAGCTCACGCGCTTTTGAATCGCGTTTTTCTCTGTCGAAAAGCACTTTTTCAATTTTCCGGTCGTTGATGCCTGCCTCCCGCGCTTTGATAACCGCGCGCAGGGAAACCATGCCCTCCATGACGGAGGAGCTGTCGAATTTCAGGACTTCCTTTTGCATCATTTCCTGTCCTATCCGGACGGAAAATGCGATTTATGCTGTCCGGAGGTTATCCTTTTCTGAAATTTTCCGCGGTGGAGAGGCGATAGAGAATCAGCGCCAGCTCCTCGCGCGTCAATATCTGCTTCGGACGGAACGTGCCGTCCGTATATCCGATCATGATTTCAAAATCCACGAGCTTTTTCGCATTTGGCTCGAAGTATGTACTGATGGTGTCGAAGTCGGAGAAGCTTTCGCTTTTGCCGGCCGATATCGCCGCGGTGCAGAGCGCGCCGAAGATATCCGCCGTCTCCTCGCGCGTGATAAAGTCGTCCGGATGGAACACATATCCGCTTTGCAGCTTCATGAGTCCGTTTGCAAGCGCCGCGCGGATATAGGGTCGCAGCGACGTGTCGATTTCCGCTTCGTCGGCGAAGCCTATCTCCGTTTTTTCGTATTTTGACGGATTGATTCCGAGATAGGTGACGATGACCTGCGCGACTTCGCCGCGCGTCACCTCCAGCTCGGGATAGAAATAGACATTTTCCCCGATGGTATAGGTTTTCATGAGTCCAAGCTCGCAGACCTTTTGAATCGCCTCATAGGCATAGCTGTCCTCGATGTCGCACGGCGGCGTTTTTTTCGCCGAGACGAAAACGCCGGAAATTGCGGCGTATACGATGGTTAGGAGAACCGTGAGTGTGAGAAGCGCGGTGCCTGCGGCAAGAGAGATTTTTTTATTCATATTTCGTCGTCCTTTCGCATATTATGTTTAATTCCACTATAACATAACAGCTGCGAAAAAACGCTCGAAGCATGGCGGCAAAAAAGGGAAGGTTTGTGTTATCCGCGTCGTATTTTGCGGTTCAGTGCCATAGCCTGTCGTTTGGATTTTGCATATTTTTGAATGGTTCTTTTGATTTTCAGTCTGTCGCGGAGCCGGTAAGCCTTTCCCGTGTTCATGGCCTTTAATTTTTTGATTGCCTCCGGGAGCGAATAGATCTCTTTTTGACGGTCATAGGTGAAAGCGGCGCGCGCGGAGGTGAAGATGATAAGACTTTCCATTTTGGGCTTCGGTGTGATTTTTTCTTTTTCAAAGATGCCGGCAAGCGCTGTGATATGGCGTTCATTTTGCAGGATAGGACTTACGAAATCAAGCTCTTTTCGCTCGCCGTCCCGCATGACGGCGCTTTGATGCCATGTGTCGGAGCCCGGATTGTGGATTGTTCCGACAAGGGATTTTACCTCGATGACGGCGATTCTGCCCTTTAAAATGACGATGCAGTCGATTTCCGTATAAGCGGTGCCGTTTTTTGTCCGATAGGGAAGATATTTGTTCGATATGACGTTTGCGGCGCCGAAATGGGAGATGAGAAGCGCCGAGACCGTATCCTCCGACGCCTTGCCGTAGGAGAGGATTTTTCGCCTTGCCATGGTGCTGCTGATGAAAAGGGATAGGCGCATTAAACCATACGCCGCGAGAATGAAAACGGCGCATATGAGAATCGGCACCAAAAATTCCATATCCGTTCTCCTTTCCACAGCCGCAGCTCCGCACATGATATCCGTATGACAATCATAAAAAAGGAGCGGCGCGTTTTTTCTCATCGTTTCGTTTGGGGCAGCACAAATTTTGCATTTACAAAATAATTATAACACAAAGATGGGGACGGTGCAAGGCATTCGGAAGAAAATACCGGATTTTCTTGCAATCCGTGAGGATAGGTGATATACTGATGCAAAAGCATGATTTTTCATTTTTGACGGATCCGAAACATATAAGGGAATGTGATATTGTGGTTTCTTTGCTTTCAAAATTGTTTATCAAAAATCCCGAGCAGCTCGACACCGAGCAGCTGCGCGGGAAATACGGCGTGCTCTGCGGGATTCTCGGCATTTTCCTCAATCTTCTTCTGTTTGCGGGAAAGCTTGCGGCGGGGATTCTCACCGGCGCGATTTCCATCACGGCCGATGCGTTCAACAACCTCTCCGATGCAGGCTCGTCCGTAATCACCCTGCTCGGCTTCCGGCTGGCCGGACACAAGGCGGATTCCGACCATCCCTTCGGGCATGGCCGCATCGAATACCTGTCGGGACTGCTGGTTTCGATTCTGATAATCCTTGTCGGCTTTGAGCTGGGAAAAAACTCCGTGGAAAAAATCATCTCTCCTGAACCCGTCGAGTTTTCCGTTTTATCGGTCGTCATTCTTGCGGTTTCGATTGCCGTAAAGCTGTATATGGCGTTTTATAACAAGAGAGTCGGCAGGAAGCTCGCCTCTCCCGCCATGGAGGCGACGGCGCTCGACAGCCTTTCCGATTCCGTGGCGACCGCCGCCGTGCTTGTCTGTATGCTGCTTTCCCACTTTTTCTCGCTGGAGATCGACGCATACTGCGGTCTTGCCGTAGCTGTTTTTATTCTTGTTTCCGGCATCCGTTCGGCAAAGGAAACGGTCAGTCCTCTGCTCGGTCAGCCGCCGACGCCGGAGCTGGTGGAAAAAATCGAAACGATCGTGAAAAGTCATCCGTATGTGTGCGGAATTCATGATCTTGTCGTCCACGACTATGGGCCGGGAAGACTGATGATTTCGCTTCATGCGGAGGTTCCGGCGAGCGGCAGTCTTTTGGAGATTCATGATTCCATCGACAACGCGGAAAGGGAGCTGCGCGAGAAGCTGCGCTGCGACGCGGTAATCCATATGGACCCGATCGAAACGGACGATGCGCTTACCAATGAGGTGCGGGAAAGGGTCGCCTCGCTTGTGCGCGGAATCGATGAGCGGATTACGATTCACGACTTCCGCATGGTGAGGGGCGCAACACATACGAATGTGATTTTTGATGCGGTGGTGCCGTATGATGTGGATTTGGGCGAAAAGGAAGCCGCAGAAAAGATTGCGGCGCTTGTGGCATCCCTTGACGGTACCTACTATGCGGCGGTGAATATCGACAAAACGACGGTGAAATAGCGTTTCATAGATTCCCTCCGTTTTGGAAAAATGGCGGGAAATGCGTTTTATCAGAGCGTGAAAAGAGAAAAAGCCCTGTCTTTGCATGAGAGAATGCGCAGACGGGGCTTTTTATCCGCGGGAATTTCATTCTTCGCGGGGACTTACTTTGTCATTTTGCGGCGGATATCCGAAAGACGGTCGAGCGCTTCGCGAAGCGTTTCATCTTTTTTTGCGAAATGGACGCGGGCATAGCGGTTTTCCTCCTCGCGGAAGAAGCTGGAGCCGGGAACCATGCCGACGCCTACCTTTCTTGCCAAGTCCTCGCAGAAAGCCATGTCGCTCGCATAGCCGAACTCCGAAATGTCGATCAGTGCGTAGTACGCGCCCTCCGGCACGGTGTGAGAAAGGCCGATATCGTCAAGCCCTTTCATGAAAAGCTCGCGCTTTGCGGTGTATTTCTCCTGCAAATCACGGTAATAATCGTCGCCGAATTCCAGTCCCGTCACCGCCGCTTCCTGCAAGGGAGCCGCCGCGCCGACGGTCAGAAAATCATGCACCTTTTTCACGGTGTCGATGATTTCGGGTCGGGCAATCACATAACCGAGCCGCCAGCCGGTGATGGAATACGTTTTGGAGAGCGAGGAACAGCAGACCGTGCGCTCCTCCATGCCGGGCAGGGAATAGAGATAGACCATCTCATGAGGACGGTAGACGATGTGCTCGTATACCTCGTCGGTGATGACGAACACGTCGTATTTTTTCGCGAGGAACGCGATGATATCAAGCTCGGCTCTCGTAAAGACCTTGCCGCAGGGATTGGAGGGATTGCAGAGAATCAGCGCCTTCGGATGCTGCCGGAACGCCTCCTCCAAAACCTCGGGATCGAAATCGAATGCCGGCGGCACAAGCGGGACGTAGATCGGCTCCGCGCCGGAAAGAATCGCGTCCGCCCCGTAATTTTCATAAAAGGGCGAGAACACGACGACTTTATCGCCGGGGTTTGTCAGCGAGAGCATCGCCGCCATCATCGCTTCCGTGCTGCCGCAGGTCACGACGACGTTTTTATCGGGATCGACCGGCACTCCCATGAAGCGGCTTTGCTTTGCCGCCAGTGCCCTCCGAAAGTGATCGGAACCCCATGTTACCGAATATTGATGAAAATCCTCATAGCTTACCGCGGCGAGCCGGTCGAGAATCGGTTTCGGCGGATCGAAATCGGGAAAGCCCTGGGAGAGGTTGACGGCGCCGTATTCGTTGCTGATTCTGGTCATTCGCCGGATGACCGAATCCGTAAAGCCCGCCGTGCGGTCGGATGTAATGCTCATAGGACAAAGTATCCTTTCCGTTATTTGAGATATGAAATATGATCGTTCAAAAGATGCTTGCGGTCGAGGGAATCCTTGATGCCGCGCATAAGCTCGAGATTGACCTCGGACATTTGCTCGAAGAAGTAGGGACGCTTGGCGATGCCGATGCCATGCTCGCCGGAGGTCAGTCCGCCGAGGGAATAAGCCTTGCCGTAGATTTTTTCCATGTTGGCGTGAAGCTCTCTCGTCCATGTCGCATCGTCGCGAGCTCCGCGCACGATGCAGAGATGCACGTTGCCGTCGCCCGCGTGACCGAAGCTCACCATCTGCATGCCGCTTTCCTTTTCCACCTTGTGGACATAGGAAATAAACTCCGCGGTGCGGTCGATCGGGACCACAAGATCCACCGGCTCCTGCTCGGAGGTGGCCTCCACTGCTTTGACAAGGCATCCGCGGATCTGCCATACCTCGGAAATCAGCTCCGGCGTATCGAGCACGATAAAGTCGGCGGCACCTGTCGCTTCCGCGACACCGCGGACACGCTCGATACCGGCGGCGACGGTGCTTTCTCCTCCGTCGAAGGTGAGCAGGATATAGGCATCGCCCTTATCGCTGGGGAAACGGATGCCCGTATAGCGTTCGCCAAGCTCCACTACACTGCGCTCGACAAACTCGATGGCGGTGGGGCCTGCATTCGCTTTGATGACTTTCAGGACGCTGGAAATGCCGGTGCTAAGGTCGGGATAGGCGATCAGCACAGAGCGGCTCATTTCCGGCTTCGGCAAAAGGCGCAGAATACACTTTGTGATAACGGCGAGCGTTCCCTCGGAGCCGATGATAAGGTTTTTGAGCGAAAGCCCGCTTGCATCCTTGACGTTTTTGGAGCCGACCGTCGTCACCGTGCCGTCGGCCAAAACGAGTTCAAGACCTCTGACGTAATCGCGCGTCACACCGTATTTGACGGCGCGCATACCGCCGGCGTTGGTGGAAATATTGCCGCCGATGGTCGAGGCTTTTTCACCCGGATCGGGCGGATAAAAGAGTCCGCGCTCCTCCACATAGGCTTGAAAATCCTTTAATAAGATGCCGGGCTGTACCGTTGCGGTAAAGGTGTCGGGATCGACCTCGAGAATTTTATCCATGCGGGAAAAATCCAAAATAATGCCGCCGCGCGGGATTGTGGAGCCGACGAGATTGGTGCCGGCGCCTCTCGGCGTGACCGGAATATCATTTTGGTAGGCATATGCCATAACGGCACTGACCTCTTCGGTATCGGTCGGGAACACCAGCGCTCCGGCGGTTCCGCGGAGCCGTCCCAAAGAGTCGGAAAGATATTTTTCCTCGATTTCCTCTGCGGAAACGACGCGTTCGGGATCGGAAATGATGGCTTTCAATGCATTGATCATAGGATTCACCGTTCTTTCATATATAGGGTTTGTTCCGGACGGCGGCAGCCGTCCGGAAAGCTTTTCTATCGTGGGTTTTTGTCAGTTTTCCGTGTTCCAAGCCGGAACGAAGAAGCCCTTGTATTTTTCTTCAAACAGGTTTTCCGTGACCTCCGAGCAGAAGACCTCGGCGATTCTCTTGTAGGTCGCGTTGTCCTTGTCTGCGGTCCGGCAGGCGATAAGGCAGGTGAAGCTGTCGTTTGTCAGGTCGAGATTTTCATAGAAGATTGCGGTATTCGGGTCTACACCGTAGCTTGCGGCGTAATTGCCGTTGACAACGGCGGCCGTTACGGTTTTATCGTCCAGGAATGTATATGTCAATGCAGCGTTTACCTCTTGCAACACGACCTTGCTTGTGACGATGTCCGAGGTGGTTGGGGTGTCGCCGGCATCCTCTTTGAGCGTAAGCAGCCCCGCATCCGCGAGCAGCAGCAGCGCTCTTCCGTAGTTTGTCGCATCGTTGGGAACGGCAATGACGTCGCCTTCTTTGATTTCATCCACGCTGGAGGTGGTTTTGGAGAACAGGTTCATGGAGATGACAAAGGTGGGAGCGAGTACGGTCAGGTCATAGCCGCGTGTGGAGAGCTCGTTGCGGAAATAAGCGTGATGCTGGAAAGCGTTGAGATCGATATCCCCGCTGGAAAGCGCATTGTTCGGAATCGAAAAATCCGAATACTGAACGAGCTCTACGTTGATGCCTTCTTCTTTGAGCTTGGCGATGGCGGGTGCCCAGATGTCCTCATAAACCGCGCCTGTCACGCCGATTTTAACGGTATTGGTTTCCGTTTTTCCGCAGGAAGCGAAAATGCCGCAAACAACTATGAGTGCGAGAAGTGCCGATGCCAGTCTGATAATGGTTTTCATGATAAATTTCCTCTTTTCATTGAATGATAAAATTTTTAATGTGTATTTTTCTTTGCGATGAGAGTGCCTATGAGCTGAATGACGCAGACGATGACGATGATGGCGAGCACGGAGACGTAGATGATGTCATCCTTGCCGTAATTGTGTCCCCAGGTGACGGCATAATCGCCGAGACCGCCGGCGCCGACCCAGCCGGCCATTGCCGTAAGCCCGATCAGGTTGATGACGGTGATCGTCGCGCCGCGTGCGATGGCGGCCGCGCCCTCTTTGAGATAAACACGGAAAATGATTTCGGTGGGTCCGCAGCCCATCGCTTTGGCCGCTTCCACGACGCCGCCGCCGATGCCGGCGAGCGCCGACTCGACCTGTCTTGCAAAGAAGGGCGCCGAGCCTACGACAAGCGGAATGATCGCGCCTTTGACGCCGGAGCTTGTGCCCATGATGGCGCCGGAAACATCGAAGAGCAGTACGATAAGAAGCACAAACGGGATGCTGCGCAGAATATTGATGAGCTTGTCGAGAATCTCATGCACCACCCGATTTTGCAGGATGCCGCCTTTTGCCGTTACGGTGAGAGCGACGCCGAGGATCATGCCGAGAATCAGCATCAGGGCGCCCGACCATGCCACCATGAGAAGGGTATCGCGGATGGCATTGTAAAAACGCGTCGGATTGTCCGCGACGCCGGGCAGAAGCTTTGCGATCCAGCTTGTGTTTTCCGCTGTGAGAAGCATTGTTTGGATCATCTTATATCACCCCCACCTTTACGCCGTTTTCGGACATATCGTTTATCGCTTTTTCGATTTTGCTTTCATCGCCCTCGGCACGCACGACGAGCGTGCCGAGCGTTCTGCCGTCGATCGTTTCGATGCTGCCGTTTATGATATTGAAATCGATCCCATAGTCCCTTGAAAGCCGGGATATAATCGCCTTGCCGGCGCTGTTATCGAGAAATTTGAGCTTCAATACCTTGCCGGGGAGCTGATGTTCCTTTTCCAGCGCTTCGCCGGAAACGGAGAGCCCTCCCGCCGTCAGGGCGAAGCTTCTCGTGACGTCGGCCTTGGGATTGGCAAAGATGTCATATACCTTTCCGCTTTCGGCCACCCGCCCGTTTTCCAGTACGGTGACGCTGTGGCAGATTTTTTTGATGACCTGCATTTCATGCGTGATGAGGACGATCGTGATGCCCAGCTCCGTATTGAGCTTTTTGAGAAGCTCGAGGATTTGCTCCGTCGTCTGCGGATCCAGCGCGCTTGTCGCCTCGTCACAGAGCAGGATTTCCGGATCGCTTGCCAGCGCTCTTGCGATGGCGACGCGCTGCTTCTGTCCGCCGGAAAGCTCGGAGGGATAGGATTTCGCTTTGTCGGAAAGTCCTACGATTTCGAGCAGCCGCATCACCTTTTCCTGAATGGCGGTTTTGGCGATTTTCCGATATCGCAGAGGGAACGCAACATTGTCTTCCACCGTTCTTGTGGCGAATAAGTTGAACTGCTGAAAGATCATTCCGATTTTCCGCCGCTTTTCGCGCAGCGCCCGGCCGTGCAGCGTCGTGATGTCTTCGCCGCCGACGAGCACCTTGCCGGAATCGGGACGCTCCAAGAGGTTGATGCACCGCACCAATGTGGATTTGCCCGCGCCGGAAAACCCGATGATGCCGTAGATTTCTCCTTTTTCGATTTTCAGGCTCACGTTATCCGCCGCGAGAACCTTTCCGTGATCGGTTTCAAAAGCCTTTGTGACGCCAATCAGTTCTATCATATGTATTGATTTCCACCCTTCTTCTGCGGACGCCGTGCCGCAGTGTAGTCTGCCTTCCGGTGATTCGGCAATAAAAAAACCGGAAGGTAAAAAATACCTCCCGGACAATCAGCTCATGCCGGCGTTTATGAATATGCCCGAAACCCGAATGCTCAAACGGATTTACTGCCAAAAAGGCATGCACAAAACACCCGCACTGTATTTGTCCGGGAGCAAAGCATTCGCATAGTCGCGGCTTGAATCTGATTCTGCTTCATTTGTGACAGCCCTCTTTCATAAGATTTTTGTACACTATACCACTCCGGATTCATTTTGTCAAGGGGTTTTTGAAAATTATTTTGAAATATGTGATTTTTTCGGGAATTGGGTGTATCCTATAAAAAACATTGAGAAAAAGAAAACCGAATCCGAAAAAGAAGCACTATATGGACGAGAGGACAGAAAGGCACGCAAGAATAATCGGCACGATGATTACGGTGAACCGGGAAAAATAAAGGCGAATATAGATTGACAAAACGGCGGTGCTGTGATAAGATAAGCAAAAGCGGAATTGCTTTTGGCAATTCGGATTTCCGCGCCCGCCACAGCGGGCGCGGAAATCCCCTCACGGGGTACTCTTTTTGTTTTCGCTGTTGACGGAGGCAATCGGCATCCCAATTGACAAACATACGCACGTATGATAGAATGGGGCGGGAAAAATATCCGGTGGGAGGATTCAATCAAAACGGAGGCTATCATGGGAGAAATTCTGACGGTAAAGGAGCTTACCAAAACATTCAAATTATCGTCCAAGCAGCAGAGGCTCGAAAAGACCGGCGCCAAGGTGAAAACGGCGGTCGACCGACTGTCCTTTTCGGTGAACGAGGGCGAAATCTTCGGCCTGCTCGGTCCGAACGGCGCCGGCAAAACGACGACGCTCCGGATGCTGGCGACGCTGATAAAACCCGATTCCGGAACGGCAGAGGTATTGGGACATGACATCGTGCGCGATCCGGACGCGGTGCGCCGCAGCGTCGGCTTTTTGACGGGAGAGCTGAAGCTGGAGGATTATTTTACGCCGAATTATCTGTTCGATTTCTTTTCGGAGCTGCACGGGGTGCCTGCGCAGGTGCGCGACGCCCGCAAAAAGGAGCTTTTCGACCGATTCGGCATCGGGGAGTTCGCCGAGGTCAAGGTGGGCAATCTTTCGACGGGCATGAAGCAGAAAGCTTCTATTGTCATCTCCATCGTGCATGATCCCGCCATTATCATTTTCGACGAGCCGACCAACGGACTCGACGTTTTGACGGCGAGGGTCGTGACGGATTTTCTCGCGGCATTAAAGGAACAGGGAAAGACGGTGATCGTATCGACGCATATTTTCAGCCTGATCGAGAAGGTCTGCGACCGTGTTGGCATCATCGTGGACGGAAAAATGGCGGTGTGCGGCACACTTGCGGACGTCTGCGGCGAAAAGACGCTCGAGGACAGCTTCTTTGACATTTATGCGGAAAGGATGGGCGAGCGCGTATGAAAAGCGGGATTCTCACGATTATGAAAAAAGAGCTTACCCGCTTTTTTACGGATAAGCGTTTGGTATTTACGACCATTCTCATGCCCGGTATCCTGATTTATCTGATGTATACCTTTATGGGTACCGCCATTACCAGCATGTACGGTCCGAGTGAGGAGATGACGGAGGTCGCGGTCGTGAATCTGCCCGATTCGATTGCGTCCGTCCCGACAGGGGATTCGATGAAATTCGTGTCTGTGGACGCATCGGAGATCGAGTCGCTCAAAAAGGCGGTTGAGAATGCGGAAAAGGACATTCTCGTTGTTTTCCCGTCGGATTTCGATGAGCAGGTGGCGGCCTATCGAACGGATTCCGGCGCCGCGGCGCCGAATGTGGAGATTTATTTCAATTCCTCTACGACCGATTCTCAGAATGCGTACCGCATGATGGCGGCACTCCTTGACGGTTATGAATCCTTGCTTGCCAATAAATTCGATATCAATGCGGGCGACGGCGTCTATGATCTTGCGACGGTGGAGGATACGGCGTCCTCGTTCTTCGCCTCGATGCTGCCGCTGCTTCTGATGATTTTCCTTTTCTCCGGCTGTATGGCGGTGGCGCCGGAATCCATCGCGGGAGAAAAGGAGCGCGGCACGATTACGACGATTCTCATCACACCGATCCGCCGCGGAGAGCTTGCCATCGGAAAGATCGCGGCGCTGGCGATTGTCGCGCTTTTGTCCGGCATATCGAGTGCGCTCGGCACGATTCTGTCTCTGCCGAAGCTGATAGGAGGTGCCGGGCTTGTCGATGCGAGCATTTACGGCATGAAAGAATACCTGATGCTGCTTGTGCTGATTCTTTCGACGGTGCTCCTCATCATTACGGCGATTTCAATCATTTCCGCATTTGCGAAAACGGTCAAGGAGGCGCAGGGCTATGTGACGCCGATGATGATTCTCGTTATGGCGGTCGGCATCACGGCGATGTTCGGAGCCGCGGCGCCGGAAAATCCTCTTCTTTATCTGATTCCGTTCTATAACACGGTGCAGTGTATGGCGGCGGTGTTCTCATTTGAGGCGGTGACGGCAAATCTTCTCGTCTGCCTCATTTCCAATGCGGTTTATACGGCTCTCGGCGTGTTTGCGCTTGCCAAGATGTTTAACAGCGAAAAAATTATTTTTTCAAAATAAACTCTAAAAAACGAAAGGAATCAACCAATGGAAATCATCAAATCCTATGTGCAGCAGGTTCCGGCAACCCGTTTTATCGGAAAGAAATACGGCGACGCCGATCGGGTGGGCGGAGGCTTCGGAAAGCAGTGGGACGAGTGGAATGGAAATGGACTGTTCGCCCCGATTGACAGCGCTGCGGGAGACGTTTCCGCACTGTTTGAGGATGCGGACGCGACGATAGGTCTCATGCGCTGGAAGAAGGATGAGCCGTTTGAATACCGGATCGGCAAGTTCACGCCTTGTGATACGGCCGTGCCGGAAGGCTATGGTTTTGTGGATTTTCCGGCGGCAAAGCTCGGCGTATGCTGGCTTTACGGCGAGCTCGACACGCTTTTTTTCAAAGAGCATCTCGCCGAAAAACGCCTGCGTGAGCAAGGATATCGGTACATCGGCGATGAAAAAGGCGCTTTTTGGTTTTTCGAGCGGTATGCCCTGCCGCGCTCCACGGTGCCGGACGAAAAGGGAAATGTCGTGCTCGATATTGTGTTTTTTGTAGAATAGACGGAGTCCCGCCCCGAGGCGGGGCTTTTTCTTTTCGTAAAAGGGAAAGATCTCGCCGTTTTTTTCTCACATTTATTCCTTTGCGACATACCATATAGCGAGGAGGAAGTTTGAAACGAAAGCTTTTCTCCAACAAATCAATTTGATTATTTCGGAGGGAAAATTTTTATGCCAGATATCAGAAATACTTCGCCGACATGCGGCGGACAGGGCCGTGATTCGGTATATATAGATACAAATAGGATTCTCGACAGCTGCCGTGATAAGGACTGCTATGAGGACGTCGTCGTTTATCTTTCGGATGCGGGAAGCGATCTTCTCGAAAGAAGCGGAAGCGTTCGCACGAAGTGCGCCAAGGTGATTTGCGCGAACATACATGTGGATTCCGTACCGTTCAACCGCGGTTTTTATCAGATCAGCATCACGATGTATATCAAGATCGTATGCGAGGTCTGCGCCTGCATGGGCAGACCGCAGGAGGTCGAAGGAATCGCCGTCGTAGAGAAAAAGGTCATCCTTTACGGCAGCGAGGGCAACGTCAATATCTTTAAGAGCGAACCCGGATCGCAGAACTTCTGCGGCTGCGCAAACGCGGAACAGCCCGGAACGAATCTGCCGATCGCCGTTTTCGAGGTCGCCGATCCGATCGTTCTCAATACCAAAATCGTGGAAGCGTGCGAATGCCATAATTGCCATTCGTGCCTTTCCGCTTCCGATCTGCCGGAATCCGTATGCAGCTGCATAAACGGCAGAATCAACTGTGAGCCGGCAGGCAAGGTCCTGACCGTTTCGCTCGGCTTCTTCTCCGTCGTGAGAATCGAGCGCCCCGCTCAGTATCTTGTCTACGGCACCGAATACACGGTTCCCGAAAAGGAATGTGTATCCCCGGCGACCGACGATCCGTGCAAGATGTTCAAGCACATGGCGTTCCCGATCAACGAGTTCTATCCGCCGTCTCTTTGCGACGTGAAGGGCTCCGAGACCGACGGGATGACCGGCGGCTGCGGCTGCGGCAAACGCTGATCAGTCAAGATAAATCTGAAAAAATGCCCCTTCGATGAGAGGGGCATTTTTTGATGCTGTGTCCCCGAGATGGAATCGATAGCAGATGTTTGTTAAATTTATGAAATTATTATTGACACGAATGATTATTTGTGTTATTATTGACTTAGAAAGGGCGATACCGATGCAGATAGGATAAAAATCTAAAATCAGACAAAATTTAACAAAAATCTGTTATAGGAAATGGAGGAAATTATGAGAAAGAAATTTTCAACAATGGTTATTGCTCTTTTGGCTTTTTCGTTATTAACAACAAATCTGTTTGCGATGCAAAATAAAATGGTGAGTTATGGAGATACATTTACAGATTTATTGGATCAAGATATATCGACAAGAGCTATTGGGCTTGTCTCAGGCGAACAGTATTATATTCAAAGTGCATATGCGGGAAGATTTGTGGATGTGGATAATAATGCTGGATCACCGTATACGAATAGTAAGTTAGAGCAGTGGGATTTGGACACCAAGGAAACCAAAAAGTGGGAATTTATTAGTACGGGAGATGGTTATTTTAAAATAAAAAGTAGTTTGAAAGATGGATCTACTGAATTATATATGTCAGTAAAAAATAACTCATCTGCTAATGATACGGATATCATTTTGGCTCCTTATACAGCCGGAGACGGTCAAAAATGGAAGATTGGACTGGTAGAAGGAGACAGAGTGAAAATAATCCCTAAATGCGGAGAAAATGTGAATCGAGTTTTACGAGTAAATAATTCTCTTTGGGAACAAAATGGCTTAGATATAAAACTCTATAATTATACGGATGATAGTAATTATAAAGACGAATGGATACTTATCCGCACAATGCCGTTATCAGGTTATGAATTACCATATAATCCTTCTCTTTGGGAAGGCGTTGTCAAAGATACCAATAATTGTTATGCTTATATTCTTAATAATCAAGTATATCCGGGGACAACTTCCGCTTGGTTTAAGCAGCAGCCGGGACGGTATGCCGGATTAACATTGACACAGAGTCAAATACAAGGGAATGGTCAAAACATCCTCTATAATGTTTTAGAGGATTTTGAAGCATATAATGAGAATTTTGGTACAAATCTTGTATTTAATCAAATTGGACGATTTGAAAAATGTCCGCCTGGCTCATATAAGGTTGCTTTGGTAGTAAATCCTGGTGTTGATTATCATTGGTATAGACAGGATGCAGATGGATTTTGGTCTCATAAACAGGGAACTACTGCTGTTAAAAGAACGGATGGTTCTAATCAATTGATTATCGATCCTATATTGGCTGATCGTGGTGATTATACTTCTTTCGTTGCATATTTTAAAGTCACGCCGTGGAACAATTATTATACGTCAGGGGGAATTGTTACATATAGTATTGAGGACGCTTTTGTCAACAAGATTGATAGAAATTCGTTGAATCTTATTACTATAGGTATGTCATACAGTGAGGTAACTGCTATTTTAGGTTCATGTGGCGTGGATGCCGAATTTGGTATAGCGGCATTTCAATATGAGACTACAGACGGCGATATATTTTATATTAGTTACATTGAAAATGAAAATCACGAGCTTATCGTTGCTGAAATATATCAGAAGGAGTAATGCGTTATGTCAAAGAAAAATCATGTGTTGCTTTGGGTTGTTTTATGCGCGTTTTTCTTTAATATGGTAATGCTGTCTTCCTGTGGAAAACAAGATCTTCCTTATGATGAAAGGAAGCTTAATACTTATATTGAACCGAATAAAAAAGAACTGCCAACACCGGAGGAATTTTCTGATGTGAAAGAGGGAATGACCTTTACGGAGGTAGTGGAGCTTGTCGGACGTCCCCAACGAGAGATTGGTTCCGGAGCGGTTATTTATGAATTTGATTTGTCGGACGGTTCTACGTATGCGGTTTACTTTATTACCGACCAAGAACATCGGTATGTTGTAAGTGGTATTATGAAACCGACGAATAAATGAAGGAGGAACGATTTTTATCGTTCCTCTTTCGTTTGCATATTCAAATTATATAATGACCGTGCAAGATGTTCAAGCACATGGCGTTCCCGATCAACGAGTTCTATCCGCCGTCTCTTTGCGACGTGAAGGGCTCCGAGACCGACGGGATGACCGGCGGCTGCGGCAAACGCTGAGCAGTCAAGATAAATCTGAAAAAATGCCCCTTCGATGAGAGGGGCATTTTTTGATGCTTGTCCATGAGATGGAATCGATAGCAGATGTTTGTTAAATTTATGAAATTGTTATTGACACAAATGATTATTTATGTTATTATTAACTTAGAAAGAGGTGATACCGATGCAGATAGGCTGAAAATCCAAAATTCGACAAAATTTAACAAAATTCTGTTATAGGAAATGGAGGAAATTATGAGAAAGCGTGTTTAAAAATTATCTTTTTTGATTGCGGTAGTTTTTATCTTACAACTGCTTTTTATTTTATCTGTGTCGGCGGACAATGCGATTACTTTTGCTGATACTGCATCCAGTGTAACGCTTGTGGATGGAGAATATTATATTCAAAATCGCTTTCGTCCTCGTTATGTTCAAGTGGATGACAACGATAAACCTGGATATTCTACGTCTGGCAGTATTTTGGAGCAGTGGAATTTCTGTGGAGATGCTCACCAACGTTGGATGATTACATCTGTGGGAGACGGTTATTACAAGATCGTAAATGTAAAAAGCGACAAGGCGATTTCTGTCCCTGCCAACAAAATAGGGAGTGAGGATGTTGCTTTGGTGCAGGAACCGTATGCAGGATTAGACCGTCAAAAATGGAAGATTACATGGACGAAATATGGTTCTTTCAAAATCAAAGCAAAATCTGCGGAAGCCATTACCAATAAAGATCTTGCTATGGTTATCGGCGACAGTTTATTGGGTGACAGCGATGGCTTGAATGTGGAACAGAGAAAATATGTCGATAATAACAGCTTTCGAGATGAATGGAATCTGCATTTTGTAATGTCAGATACCGGAACTGCGGTGGAAGGGCAAAAGAAAGATAATTGGTGCTGGGTGGCTACTTCAAGGATGTTTGCTAAACATTATTTTCCTAATGTTACTTACACTCAAAATCAAGCTGTCGTAGATATATATGGCAGTGAAGTGGATGTAAAAGCCGGTTTGCAAGAATCGGCGAGTGCAATGAATTTCTATATATCGAATCTAACCAGTAATGTATTTAATATTAGAGGAACTGGTTGGGAATATGGAGTCTATTCTGAGCAAACTGTTCGTACTTTTTTAGATAATAATCATGTTTTATTTATTGGACTTGGGCTATATAATAGTGATAATGTAAATACTCGTCAAAATGGTCATGTTATTTTAATTTATGGTTATACAAAACAGACCATTATAGATGATAATGGGGCTGTAAATACAAAATATTGGTTTCTTGTAAGAGATCCATGGCCTAAAAATCAAGGAAAAAGTTATATGATATCTTATGAGAAATTATATAATGGCCGAAATCCACAGATATTTGAGGAAGCAGATAAATATGTGTGGGAATGTCAAATTGTTATCAATACCAGTTATTCATCAAATTTAGTTCCAGGCCATTTTACATACAACGAATAATAGGAGGATATAGATGAAAAAAACAATATGTTTGTCAATATCAATGCTTTTATTTATTTTCCTTGTATTTAGTGCTTCTGCTGATGATATAAAAACAGATTCCTTGACTTTTTCAGATTCCGTTTATGAGAAAATCGACAATGCCAATCGTAGTAATACAATTCAAATATATAACGGGACATTTATGCATTTATTTGCGGAAAGAAAAAGTATAGAGCAAATCATAACGGATGAAAGCTTACTTGATCCATATTATGCGGTAAAAGGGATTTTTTCATCACCTGAATACTATTATGTGAAAGATGGAACTTCACAAAAAATTAGTATAAATCCACCTGAGATAGATTCAACTTTACGCTATGTTACTTCTCCCAATTATGTATTGAATCATATTTCTCCGTTTCTTACAGTGCAAAATGTTTATTATTTGAATGGAGATGCTTCTCATGATGGAATTTATATCTATTATAAAACAAGCGAGGGCGACTATATCTATTATAAAGATTATGCCGAGGCAGAAGAAAGTTATTTGTTTCCGTTAGAGGATTTTTATTGTATGGCGGAAACAATGGAAGAAAAAGTGCAACAGGAAAAACAAGAAAGAGAACATCTTGACAGTATTCATAAGTATTTATTTGGCGGTCCTACCTTGCTTTCCGATATCGTCGATATTTCCTCCTATCGGATAACGCCGCGGAATTCGGTTGCTTTATATGTGGGAATTGCTGTTATCGTGTTAGCGGTCGGTGCCGTGGCAGTTGTTTTAATTCGCAGAAAACGCAGAAAAATTACTTTATAAGAATTTGAGGCAAAAAGAGAGTGACCGATATTCGGTCACTCTCTTTTTGCAGAAAGGCTTGTAATATAACAAAATATGTGATAAAATAATGTTGAAAGATATGCAAGTAAGTCAAAATTGGGAAGCTTCCCCGCCAACTAACGAAAGGAGATAGAATGATATGAAAAAGCTGAAAATAGTTTTATCGGTACTGTTCATATGTGCGGTGATCTTGTCAATATTCGGATGCGGTAAAACGGAAAAAATCGGCGAATTGACGATTGTAATCAAAGATGGTAAGAAATATATAGATTGTAGCGAGTTTTCGGAAGGAGAAAATAAAGACATTCATTTGAGCTATGCTTTAATTCCTGTTTCATTTTCATCAGAAAAAGAATTTCTTACATCAATACGAAATTATAGCTTTACTGATGCACAGAAAAAGCAGATGGGGCGTCTTGCCATCGGTGATCAACTGATAGCCATGCCTGCATTAAAAAGTTCTACGAATCTAGTCTGCTCCTCCAATATGATGCTGAATCAAGTAGATTGGTACGGTGGCGATCATTGCAGATATCGGTACACTATTCAATATCATCATAATGAAATCGGTTTGGTTTATATTCCAATTATGGATAAAGAAGATTCGGTTGAGTTTATTGCTGAAAGGAATGAAGTGTTGACAATTCCTTATGAAAGGATTGAATATACTTTCAATAATATTTCCTATACTCAAACGACTATCACAAGTATCTATGATATTCCTGATAAATATTATCAGGAAATATATTGGGATTATACAATTGGGTCAAGTGTCTATTATGTCCACCAATATAAGCGTGCGACATCTGAAAGTCTTTTGGAAAGCTCCCCGTATACAGGTGCGAGAATCGTGATAAAAGACAGCTATGGATATCATGAAATTCTCATCAACGATTCTACCGCGCTTTCGATCACGCCGGCGTTCTTGGAACAGCTGCAAGTGGCGGCGGTTACGATAGAGACCAAATCGTGATTTTCGGTCGGATCACGAAAAAAATAACAAGGCAAAGCCCTCCTGTTTTCGGGAGGGCTTTGCTTTTTTCGCCTTGATATCGCATTAAAGCCGATAAAATTGCAAATATACAGAGATTTTTCCAAATTATAACACTTTGCGGTGTTATTGTATAAAAAATAGAAGAATTTCTATTATAATAAATGGTAAATACTGTAATTTAAATGGGAGGAAAAATTGTGTATTTGTACCATCGGATTCGGGATTTGAGAGAGGATCACGATAAAACGCAGCGGGATGTGGCAAAATACCTGAATATGCAGCTTACGGTATATCAGCGATATGAACGGGGCGAAAGGGAGCTGCCGCTTTGGGCGGCAATCAAGCTGGCGGATTATTATCGGGTCTCACTGGATTATCTTGTGGGATTCACGGACTATCAGGAACGATATCCGGAGTTTTCCGGCACATATCTTTAATCATCGGACTTGGCGGCTGCATGGGAATGGGAAAGAAGAACGGCTTGACGGGCGTTCTTCTTTCATTTTTTTCTTTATGGATTGCATGAACCGCGATTCTGTGGTATACTAATCCAAAACCTTATTGAAAGGAGCGCCGCCATGCCGCTTTCCGCGAAATTTGTAAAGACCCAGCTGGAGCTTTTTAAGCCGCTTCTCACCGGCTCCTCGCTCGAGACGGCAAGACGCGGGCAGGATAAGCTCGGGGAGCTGATGGCGGCGACGCGCCGGAAGGATGTCACATCGGAGGAGCATGCCTTCGATATGTTCGAGGGTGCGTGGCTCATTCCAAAGGATGAGACGCGCGACGGCGTCATTCTGTATCTGCATGGCGGCGGCTATTGCTGCGGCGACCTTGCCTATGCGAAGGGCTTCGGCTCGATTTTGGCTGCGGAATGTGGGATTCGGGTATTTGCCGCCGCATATAGGCTGGCGCCGGAAGCGATGTTCCCCGCGGCGCTGGACGACGCCGTCACGGCTTACCGGTACCTGCTTTCCAGCGGATATTCCAACCGTAAGATTGTGCTTTGCGGGGAGAGCGCCGGCGGCGGACTGATTTTTGCGCTCTGCTTGAAGCTGCGTCAGCTCGGTTTGCCGGTTCCGTGCGGCGCCGTTGCCATATCGCCGTGGAGCGATCTTACGGCTTCCGGCGCTTCCTATGCGGTCAATGAAAAGGCCGATCCCTCTCTGACAAAGGAGCGGCTCGATTTCTATGCTTCGCTTTATACGACAGACCGCACAAATCCGCTTGTCTCGCCGCTGTTCGGCGAGCTTTCCGGCATGCCGCGCTCGCTTATCTTCGCGGGCGGGGATGAAATCATGCTGGACGACGCGGGGCTGCTTCATGAAAAGCTGACCGCATCCGGTTCTCAGTCCGAGCTTGTCGTCGCACCGGATATGTGGCACGCCTATGTGCTGTATGATTTGAAAGAGCGCGCATGCGATTATGACAAAATCAATGAATTTTTGAGCGCGGTTCTGCCGCGCGCCCATAAGCTGCGCTGGATGAAGCTCGACAATGCGGCGAAAATTTATCCGGCGGCGAGACGCCGGAATTGGAGCAATGTGTTCCGGCTTTCCGCGACGCTTACCGAACCCGTCAACGTGGATATTCTCAAATCCGCTTTGGATGTGACGGTGCGGCGGTTTCCTTCGATTGCGGTGCGGCTGTGCGCGGGTGTATTTTGGTACTATCTTGAAGAGCTGTCGGAGGCGCCGGCCATTCTCCCCGAAAAAAGCTATCCGCTCGCCCGTATGGGCGGCCGGGACATCCGCAAATGCGCATTCCGCGTTTTGGTTTATGAAAATCGGATTGCAACGGAATTTTTCCATGCGATTACGGACGGAAACGGCGGGCTTGTTTTTCTCAAAACGCTTCTCGCGGAATATGTTTCCCAGCGGTACGGCGTGAATGTGCCGGCTGTGTGCGGTGTGCTCGACCGGCTGGAGGAGCCGTCGGAGGCGGAGCTCGAGGACAGCTTTCTCAAATACAGCGGAGACGTCCCCATGAGCCGCAGGGAATCGACCGCCTATCATCTGCATGGGACAAGGGAGGTGGGCGGCTTTCTGAATGCGACGACCTTGATTGCCGATGTGGATAAGGTTCATGCGCTGGCATCCCGTTTCGGCGTCAGCATCACCGCGTTTCTATGCGCGGTTATGATGCAGGCGATTATCGAGATTCAGGCGGAAAAGGTGCCGCGCGTCAAGCGCCGCCGTCCCGTCAAGGTGCTGATTCCGGTCAACCTGCGGAAGATTTTCGACAGCAGGACGCTTCGGAATTTTGTGCTGTATATCACGCCGGAGGTCAGTCCCGGCATGGGAGAATATACCTTTGAGGAAATCTGCAAAAGCGTGCATCATCAGATGGGAATGGAGCTCACCGCCAAGCGTATGGGCGCCCGGATCACCACCAATGTAAACAGTGAAAAATCGCTGTTTGTCAAGATTATGCCGCTGTTTATCAAGAATTTTGCGATGAAGATGGTTTTCAATGCGGTCGGAGAGCGCAAGTCCTGTCTCTCACTCTCCAACCTCGGCAGGGTAGAGCTGCCGGAGGAAATGAAGCCGTATGTGACACGCTTTGACTTTGTGCTTGGCGTGCAGGCTTCGGCTCCGTATAACTGCGGCGTCATTTCCTACGGGGATAAACTGTATATCAATTTTATCCGGAATACCGAGGAGCCGGAGCTGGAAGCGCATTTTCACGGCGTTATGCGCCGGCTCGGTCTTGTGATGAAGGTCGAAAGCAATGCGAAAAGGGAAGTGAGGGAATCCCGATAACGCCCCTTTTATTTCACTTGTCGGAGGAATGCTATGTACTGTATCAAATGCGGCGTCGAGCTTGCGGACGGCCAGTCGAAATGTCCGCTTTGCGGGACGGTCGTCTACCACCCGGATGTTCCGGTGACGGAGGCGAAGCCGTCGTATCCGTCCTATGTCAGACCGCCGATGCGCGTCAATCACCGCGGCGTCATGTTTCTTGTCACCATGGTTTACGTCATGCTGATTATTCAGCTGATTATCTGCGATTTCAGCATTTCCGGCGGATTCGTTTGGTCGCTTTACGCGGACGGCGGACTTCTGCTTTCCTATATCCTCTTCCTGCTGCCTTTGTGGTTTCGCCGTCCCAATCCCGTGATTTTTGTTCCGTGTGATTTTGCCGCCATCGCCCTTTATCTTCTGTTTATCGACCTTGTGACGGGCGGAGATTGGTTTCTGAGCTTCGCCTTTCCCGTTGTCGGAATCGCCGGAATAATCGTCACGACCGTGGTCGCTCTTGTGAGGTATGTGCGGCGCGGATATTTCTTCATTTTCGGCGGCGCTGTCATCGCGTGCGGCGGCTATCTGATGCTGCTGGAATTTTTCCTCAATATCACCTTCAAGCTGCGGGGGACCTTCATTTGGTCGATTTATCCGCTGATCGGCTGCTTTTTGATGGGAATGGCGCTCATCGTCATCGGGATAAGCAAGCCCCTCAGGGAATCGCTTTCCAAGAAATTCTTTTTGTAGAGAAGCTATGGAGCGGATTGCGCTGATTTGATTGCTCCTAAGAATGCACAGAGACACAACTATTCCGGAATTTACTGCGCCGCGACAGTATTTTTCACCGATATATTTTATTCACCATAAGAACGGGACAAACCGGAATTGAAAGGGACTAAGACAGATGATGAAGAACCTTGTTAAAATCGGGATAGGGCTGCTGATGGTCACGGCTGTTTTCATCGGCTACATGCCCCAGCCGGAATATTTGGTTGAACTGACCTGCATCTCGAATACGCTTGGCGGGGTGCTTTTGCTTGCGGACGGAATCCTCGGCATCACGAAAAAGAAAGCTTTTCCGCGCTCTTTTTATCTGAATGCTGCGGTGAGCATATTCACGGTATTTCTTGTCTGTATGGGAAGCCTTGCCGGCGCATATAAATTTAATTTCAGCGGTGCGTTTTTCTTTATGCATGTCATAAATCCGATTGCTTTTGTGACCTGCTATATGCTTTTTGTCAATGAACGGGACCGCAAAATTCGGGTTGTTTTGACGGCTCCGATTCTGACGATGGCATATCTTCTGTTTGATTACATACGCTATCGACTCACAGGCGAATTTGTTTACGGCTTTATAGAATCCGGAGAACTTACGCTTGCGTGGGCAATCGTCGCAGGAATTGCTGCCTACGCTCTTATGTATCTGCTTGGCCTGCTGCTTTTTGCTCTGAACAGACTTGTGCATAAAAGGAAGTGACAGCTTTCGTTTTGACGAACTGTCGGAATACCTTTAAAACGAAATAGCGCATTTCTATATTGAGAATAGACATAAAAATTCTCCGTATGACCGTAGTCATACGGAGAATTTGCTGTTTTTAGGGCACCGCCCTTATTATTCCTTGGATTGCGCGGGCGTTTGCGCCGGAACCGATTCCTCTGCCGCCGATTTCTTTTTCAAGGCTGAGATCATGGTATACAGAACGGCGAATATATAGAATACCGCACCGCATTCGACCGCCTCGAACAGAGATTCGAGCGTCAGCGGAATTTCCCAAAAAGCGGTGAGGGCAAGCAGCGGTACCATATAGGTCATGACACAGACCATCGCGATGAGAGAGAACGCGAAGCGCATGGGATTCTGAGGCTTCGACACCGTGTTGCGCGTTTCAAAGAGAAGGAACAACAGGAGCGCCGCAAGGGACACGTTGCAGAGGATTCTGTTGGGATCGTTGTAAATGTAATCGGCGTTGATGTATGAGCAGGACAAATAGGAAAGCGCCCACAGAGCGGGGAAAAACGAGAGTCCTTTTTTGATTTTGGATTCGCAGTAGCCGGTAGACGCGCTGAAAATGAAATACGCCGCCGCTCCGAACAGAGAGAAGAACGAAATGATCTGCGCCGTTTTAAAAAACCATCCGCCGCCCGAACGGCCGAACACCGAGCCGCCGTAGTAGACGACAATCAAGATTCCGACGGCGACGAAAACGAAGCCGCACAGGGAGCTTGAAAAAACGGATACCTGATTGGAGGAGGCGGAAAAACGCTCGAAGCTTTCTTTCCGAATAAAGAAATAAGAGGTAAACATCAGCAGCACGACGCCGAGCGTCACGTATCCGAGCGCTTTCAGCATGGTGTCGGCGTCCCGGGAAAACTCCCCGTTATACGGATCGTAATACCGGTATATCAGGACCATCCGCCATACGGCGAGTGCGATTCCCGCCGCAATGGCTGCGGCCGTATAAGCGATCATAATTTTTCTTTTATTCAAACGGCATACATCCCCTTATAAATGAAAATTATCCTATCACACAAAATTATATCTTGAAAATGTTAATAAACTGTATAAGAAAATTAAACATTCAGAAATTTTTTGTGTTTTTACGATTGAATTGGGGATTCAGCGGCCGCCGTCTCCGCTTTTTTCATCTTTGTCATCGATTTCCACATATTCGGCCTCAATGGGCGAAGCTTTTCGCACCAAGCTTTTCACAAAGAAAACCGTCCAAAGATTTTCGATGCCGTCGATGATGAGCGATATGCCGACAAAGATGAGCGCGATGCGGTTCGCCTCAAACGGATTGAACACGAGCAGAAATCCGAATACGAGGCCGACCGCGGCGACAAGGAGCACGCTCCACCAGTGCTTCGAGCGGTCCGCACGCAGCTCGAAGGCGGTTTGCAGCTTGAACGCACTGTCGATGATGACGACGATTCCGATAATGACGGGAAAAAGATTGGTGATAAACGATGGACGCGCAATGAGAATCGCGCCGGCGGCAATGCTGAAAATACCGGATATCAAATCCAGATTTGCGGAAAAACGCCGGCTTTTCTGCAAAAGGGAGCTTATGACCTTGTAAATGCCCGCCGCAAGCGCGATGATGCCGATGACAAGGCAGATGGTTTCCAGCGATTTGTCCGGAAACGCGACAAGGCAGATTCCGAGCACGATATACAGAATCGATATGACGAGATATCCGGCCTTGGCTTTTTTGAGTAGATTCATGGGTTTTCCTCCGATTTGTGTCAATCAATTGGTGAGCGGGCGCCGCTTTGTGAAAGCGGCGGCAAAAATAGTATACAGGATATGGGAGTCACTGTCAAGCGCCGTAAGACAGCTTTTCCATAACCGTCCGAAATCCGATTTTAAGCCTCGTCGGTGCGGTTCCATTCCTCCATGAGGTCGGCTACCGAACGGTATCGGTCGCGCTTTTCCGTGCTTACCGCTTTCCCTGCGATTTGAAAAAGGGCTTCCGAGCCCGTCCATGCGGCGCGCGACCGTGTGACGGGGTCGCCGAGACAGTAAAACATCATGGCGCCCGCACGGTATACATTGGTCGCCTCGTCGAGGACGGCGCCTTTCGTGTATTCCTCCGGCGCGCGGAATTTGTCGTCTCCCCACATGAGTCCGCGCGTGTTGACGTGCGGGATTTTTTCAAAAAAGTCGATGTCGCAGATGTGAGGGATGCCGGCGTCGAAGTCATAGAGGATGCTCCCGTCGTAGAAATCGATGGCAGCGTATCCGTGCGCCGCGGCTGCCAGCAGAAAATCCAGCATGATGCGCAGCGTCCGCATGCGGTCGGAGGCGGGAAGCGCACGAAACTTCGCGGCGGGCGAAAGAACCGCCGGATTTGCCCGATACGTCTCAAAATTCCAGTGATCATAGAGACATTCGCCGTTTTCCCACTGAAATACGGCAATAAAGAGGGAATCCGTCTCATAAGCATCCGTAAGGCGGATCAGGTTCGGATGGGAAAGCTCCTCATACAGCGGGATGGCTTTCCGCAGCGCCTTTACGGCATCGGCGGGGTTTCCGGTGTAATTCACGGTGGGAAGTCCCGCGATTTTGACAAAGCGGCGGACGGCGCCGTCGTCCATGCCGAAGCCGATATTGCCGGATATATTCCGGTCAAACGCGCAGAACGGCTTTCCGTAGCGTTCCAAAAAGGAGAGGTCGCGGTATTTGCCGAGCGAGAACGGGACGCCGCCCATTTTGTATGAATACATATTGACGGCTCCCCACCTTTCCGGACATTTTCTTCCGCGTGTCCTTGTCCGAATATTATAGCATAAGTTCCGGGAATTTGGTAGCTTTTTTCGGATTTTCTTTTTTATGGCTACGCCGGAAGCGCAGCCGTGATGCCGGAAGCGCGCGGCACGCCTCTTTATTTTTCCACATAAAAAAGGAAAAAAATATGATTCCTTGTAAAAAACAGGAAAGTTCCGGAAAATCGGTCTTTTGGATTTGACAAAGAAAATCCTTTCTTGTAAAATTATATAAAAATCAACGGTTTTTTCGGTTGATTTTGACCCTTTTCAGGGCTTCAAAAAATATGATAAAATCGGAAAATCCGAAAGGAACAAGGAGACAAGAAAAATGAAATCATTGGTAAGACTGATTGCTTTGGTGCTTGCTGCCGCTATGGTGCTGATGTTTGCGGCATGTGGAAAGGACGATGTTCCTGCCGATACGACGGGTTCTGCAAAGCCGGAGGAAACGACGGGCTCCGCCAAGCCGGAGGAAACGACGGGCAGCGGAACGAATCCGGAGGAAAATTACGACGGCAGGCTCGTTTTCGATCATGCGATGGAGCTGCGGTATGCAAAAGCGTTTTCTGTCGATTATTATAAGGGCGGTTACAAAATGATCACCGTGACGAAGGGAAGCATGGACGGCAGCGATCTGAAAATGCTCGTCGTGCCGGAGGGCATGAGCGTTCCTGCGGGACTTGAAAGCGACATTTATGTTTTGCAGCAGCCGGTGACGAATATTCTCGTTTCTTCCACACCGACAACCTCGCTTTTCCATGCGATCGGTACGCTGGACGCGATTTCTCTGACCACCTATGATGTCGGCAGCTGGTATATTGAGGACGTCAAAGCCCTTATGAATGAAGGCAAGATGACCTATATCGGCGACTACAAGACGCCGGATTATGAGAAAATCGTCACCGCCGGTACGACGTTCGCGATTTTTTCCACAATGCTGACCGAGGACGTTGCGGCGCAGCTGGATACGCTCGGCGTCAAGGTGATGCTCGATCAGGCGGCCTCCGAGGACCATCCGCTGGCCAGAGTCGAGTGGGCCAAGCTCTACGGCGCGATCTTCAATAAAGAGGAAGAAGCCGAGGCACATTTCAACGCGCAGTCGAATTATGTGGATGAGATTGCAAAGAGAGAAGCGACCGGCAAGAGCGTCGCGATTTTCTACATCACCTCCAAGGGCGTTCTGTATGCGCGTAATTCCGACGACTATATGGCCAAGATGGTGGCGCTTGCCGGCGGCGAATATGTGCTGGACGGCAAAATCGGCGTGGGACAGACGGGAACTGCAAAAATGGAGATGGAGGCCTTCTATGACGGCGCGAAGGATGCGGATTATATCATTTACGTCTGGACGCTCGGCGGCAAGCCCGAGACGCTTTCCGCTCTTCTCGAACGCGGCGATTTCCTCGCGGATATGAAAGCGGTCAAGGAGGGGAATGTTTGGTGTACGACGCCCGACTTCTTCCAGATTTCGAGCACGCTCGGCAATATGATAAACGATATCAATCTGATGCTGAACGCCGACGATACCGCCGATGAATTTACCTATCTTTTCAAGCTGAAATAATATGAAGCAAAAGCATAGGGATATCCTCCGATATCAGATCGTTTTCCTGATTCTCATTGCGCTTTTTATAGCTGCGCTGATTCTGAATATCAACACGGGGAGCGTCAGGCTCTCCGTGGAGAGGATTTTTAAAATTATTTTTATGCGGGATTCTACGGATTCCGCATATCCTATTATATGGAAAATTCGGTTGCCGCGGCTTTTGACCGCGGCTGTTCTCGGCGGCGCGCTCTCCCTTTCCGGCTTCCTTTTGCAAACATTTTTCCGCAATCCGATTGCCGGCCCGTTTGTGCTCGGCATTTCCTCCGGTGCGAAAATGCTGCTCGCGGTCGTGACCATTGCGCTTTCCGGCATGATGACGCAGGTTCCGGTTTCGCTGACCGTTGCCGCCGCGTTTATCGGCTCTATGCTGTCCATGCTGCTTGTTCTGGTTTTTGCGAGGAAAATCAAAAGCATGTCCTCGCTGCTGGTCATCGGCATCATGATCAGCAATATCTGCTCGGCGGTGACGGATTTTCTGATCAATTTCGCCAAGGAAGCGGATATCGTCAATCTGACCTACTGGTCGATGGGAACTTTTTCGGGAAAATCGTGGAATGACTTGAAGATTTCGTCGATCATTGTTATAATAACCTTAATCGTAACATTTTTCATGTCAAAGCCGATCGGTGCATATCAGCTCGGCGAGGGCTATGCGAAGAGCATGGGCATCGATATCAAGGCTTTCCGTGTCGTGCTGATTGTCCTTTCCAGCTTGCTGTCCGCCTGCGTGACGGCGTTTGCGGGTCCCATCGCCTTTGTCGGCATTGCGGTGCCGCATATCGCGAAGCTGATGTTCGGGACGGCCAAGCCGATCGTGATGATTCCCGGCGTATTTCTGACGGGCGCGATCTTCTGTATGTTCTGCGACCTTGTCGCGCGCACCGTCTTTTCTCCGACGGAGCTTACGCTTGGAACGGTGACTGCGGCGGTCGGCGCGCCTGTCGTGATTTGGCTGATGCTGAAACGCAAAAGCGAGGTGTGAGCGTGGGATATTATTTTAAAACGGAAAAGCTCACCGTCGGCTATGACGGCAAACCGCTCATTTCCGACATCGATATCGGCATCGAAAAGGGCGAGATTCTCACGCTGATCGGTCCCAACGGTTCGGGCAAATCGACGATTCTCAAAAGCATCACAAGGCATCTGGAATCCATTTCCGGTGTCGTTTCCATCGACGGGGCGGACATGCGGCGCATGTCCGGGCGCGACGTGGCGACAAGGCTTTCCGTGGTGCTCACGGAGCGCATCAATCCGGAGCTTATGAGCTGTGGGGATATCGTCGCCACCGGCCGTTATCCTTATACAAGTCATTTTGGGCTTTTGACCGCGAAAGACCGCGAAATCGTGCGGGATTCCTTAGAAAAGGTTCACGCGACCGAGCTTTACGACCGGGATTTCCGGGAAATCAGCGACGGACAGCGCCAGCGCGTCATGCTTGCCCGCGCCATCTGTCAGGAGCCGGAGATTATCGTGCTCGACGAGCCGACCTCGTTTCTCGATATCCGCCATAAAATCGAGCTTTTGAATATCCTTTCGGAGATGGCGAAGGAGCGGGGCATCACGGTGATTATGTCCCTGCATGAGATCGATCTCGCTTATAAGATATCGGACAAGATTATTTGTGTCGCCGGAGATAAAATCAGCGATTTCGGCACGCCGGACGAGATTTTTACCGAGGAGCGCATCGCCCGTCTTTACGGGATCGAAAACGGCTCCTACGATACGCTGTTCGGCAGCGTGGAGCTGCAAAGACCGGCGGGGGATCCGCGCGTTTTCGTCATCGGAGGCGCGGGCTCCGGCATCCCGTTTTACCGGATGCTGCAACGGTGCGGCATCCCGTTTGCCGCCGGCATTTTATATGAGAACGACGTGGATTTCCGCGTGGCGCGCGCACTTGCGGCGTCGGTCGTGTCGGCGCGTGCGTTCGAGCCGGTGGATGCGGAGACGCAGGCACGCGCCGCAGGACTGCTTGATCAGGCGGCATATGCCGTGGACTGCGGCTTTCCGCGCGGCGCCTATAACCGCTGCAACGAAGCGCTGCTTTCCCGTGCCGAAGCGCAGGGAAAGCCGATTCTGCGCTCGGCGGAGGAAATACGGGCGGCCTTTGGCTCCGGAGGGAACGCCGGTCAATAGCGTGCCGGTGCAAACGAAAATCCATTTGCAAAAAATGAGGGAAGTATGGAGCGAATCTGCAAAAACATACCGAGGATTCTTGTCGCCGGCACGGCGAGCGGCTGCGGCAAAACGACCGCCGTCTGCGCGATTCTGACGCTTTTGAAGCGGCGGGGACTGCGGCCGGTGTCGCTCAAATGCGGACCGGATTATATCGACCCGATGTTTCATAAAACCGTGACCGAAACGGACAGCGCAAACCTCGATCCGTTTTTTTTCGACGACGACACGCTGAACGCTCTCCTTGCGGAGAATGCAGGGGGACACGATATCGCCGTCATCGAGGGCGTGATGGGCTTTTACGACGGCGCCGGCATGGACGGCACGGAGAACAGCACCTATTCCGTGGCGCGTCGGACAAAAAGCCCCGTGATTCTCGTCATGGACGGCCGAGGCGCGTCGGTATCCGTTTTGGCGGCGCTTTCCGGCTTTCTGGATTTTATGCCGGAGAATGGGATTGCGGGCGTCCTTTTGAGCCGTGTGACCTCCGGCACTTACGGAATGCTCCGCCGTCTTGCCGGGCAGCGGTTCGGGGCTCGGATTCGGATGCTCGGCTATCTTCCGAAGCTGCCGGAGGCGCTTGCGCTCGGCAGCCGTCATTTGGGGCTTATCACCGCCGATGAAGTCGTCGGCTTGCGGGAAAAGTTAAATCGGACGGCGGATATCCTGTCGGAAACCGTCGATATCGACGCGCTTTTGGCGCTTGCGAATGGAGCGCCGCCGATTTCGTTTCTTCCGCCGGCGTTTCTGCTCGAAAAGCCGCCGCTTCCGTCCGTGCGCATCGCGGTGGCGAGGGATCAGGTGTTTTGCTTTTATTATGCGGATAATTTCCGCCTTTTGGAAAGGCTCGGCGCGGAGCTTGTCTTTTTCAGTCCTCTTGCGGATTCCTCGCTTCCGGCAGGCTGCGCGGGGCTTTATCTCGGCGGCGGCTATCCGGAGCTGTATAAAGAGAAGCTGTCGGAGAATACCGGCATGCGCGCGTCCATATCGGCGGCGCTTGCGGACGGGATGCCGTGCGTCGCGGAGTGCGGCGGCTTTCTGTATCTCGGTGCGCGGCTCGACGGTGTTCCGATGGTCGGTGCGCTTGCTTCGGACGGGGCGAACACGGGACATCTTGTCCGGTTCGGCTACATCACGCTGACCGCAAAACGGGACGGGCTTCTGCTGAAAGAAGGCGAAAATGTCCGCGCGCACGAATTTCACTATTACGACAGCACGGCGTGCGGCGACGGCTTCCGCGCGGAAAAGCAAAGCGGCGCCGCATGGGACTGCGTCGTGACGGGGGACACTCTCCACGCCGGATATTCCCACATTCATTTTTGGTCGAATCCCGAGACGGCGGCAAACTTTATCGCTGCCTGCAAAAAATACGGAGAAAACAGGAAAAGAGAATAAGATTATGATTTTGCACGATCCGAAGGAAATTGAAAAGAGAAGCTTTGAAATCATCGCGTCCGAGCTTGCTGTGAGCATACCGGCGGAGAACGAGCTTGTCGTCAAGCGCGTCATTCATGCGACCGCCGATTTTGACTTTGCGGAGAATCTCTGCTTTTCCGAGCATGCCGTGGAAAAAGCGCTCGCGGCGCTGCGCGGCGGGTGTGACATCGTCACCGACACGCAGATGGCGAGGTCGGGAATCAACAAAAAAATTCTCGCCGAGCTTGGCGGCGAGGTACACTGCTTCATGAGCGATGAGGATGTGGCGGCGGAGGCCGTCCGGCGCGGGACGACGCGTGCCGAGATTTCCATGGAAAAGGCGGCAAAGCTTGCAAAACCGTGCATTTTCGCCATCGGGAACGCGCCGACGGCGCTGCTTGCGATCCATGACCTTGTCACGGCGGGGAAGCTTTCTTGCGCGCTTGTTATCGGCGCGCCGGTCGGCTTTGTCAACATCATCGAATCCAAAGAGAAAATCATGACGCTGGATATCCCGTATATCGTCGCGCGCGGCAGAAAGGGCGGCAGCGGCGTTGCGGCGGCGATCTGCAACGCGCTGATTTATCAGATCAAGCGATGAACGACGGCTTTATCACAAAGGACGGAAAAAGGCTGCGCTGCGGATATACGACCGGCTCCTCGGCCGCGGCTGCATCAAAGGCCGCGGCTTTGATGCTTTTTTCCGGTAAACGGGTGGACAGCGTATATCTCCTGACGCCGAAGGGCGTGGGACTGACGCTTTCCGTGGAGGAAATCGAATTCGGCGCGGGGTTTGTGAGCTGTGCCGTGAAAAAGGACAGCGGCGACGACCCGGACGTGACAAACGGCATTCGGATTTATGCGAAGGTGTCGCGCTTTCCGGCGGATGCGCCCGAGGTGCGAATCGACGGCGGCAAGGGGATCGGCAGGGTGACAAAGCCGGGGCTTGACCAGCCGCCCGGCGAGGCTGCCGTCAACAGTGTCCCGCGCACGATGATACGGCGGGAAATGCTCGACGTGATGGCGGAATACGGCTATACGGGCGGACTTTCCGTTAT
Organism: uncultured Eubacteriales bacterium; assembly: GCA_934446365.1. GTDB lineage: Bacteria > Bacillota > Clostridia > Oscillospirales > CAG-272 > QALR01. Next base: position 136,235 of record CAKSDZ010000003.1, read on the forward strand.
TCTGTCCGCGCCGGGCGGGGAGGAGATTGCCGCGCGCACCTTCAATCCTAAACTCGGCATCGTGGGCGGCATCTCCATTCTCGGAACGACCGGAATCGTCGAGCCGATGAGCGACGCCGCGGTCGTCGATACCATCCGGATCGAAATGAATATGCGGCGCGCGGCGGGGAAGCGGTATCTGCTCCTCACGCCAGGAAATTATGGGGCGGATTTTATATCCGGTACGATGGGAATGAACGCGGAGCGCGCCGTGAAATGCTCCAATTTCATCGGAGATTCCCTTGAATATGCGGCGGAGATGGGCTTTTTCGGGATTCTGCTCGTCGGGCATATCGGCAAGCTTGTCAAGCTTGCGGGCGGCATGATGAACACCCATTCGCGCTACGGCGACTGCCGCGCGGAGCTGTTCGCCGCGCACGCCGCGCGCTGCGGCGCGGACACCGAAACCGTGCGCCGGCTGATGGAAAGCGTCATGACCGACGATATGCTGGATATCGTAAGGGAAGCGGGACTGGAAAAGGCGGTTATCCGAAGCCTTGGCACCAAAATCGAGGAGCATGTAGCGGCAAAAGCATACGGAAAAGCGGAAACGGGCGTTGTGATTTTTTTGGGCAAAACGGGGCTTCTGTTCTGCTCACGAAACGCGCAGCTGCTGGCGGAAAAAATCAAGGCGGAAGAGGAGGACGCGCCGCTTTCCCCTTGACGGAAACGGTGAGAAAAGAGGAATTTATGGTACATTTTGTTGGTGCGGGCTGCGGCGCCGCCGATCTGATTACACTGCGGGGAAAACGGCTTCTCGAAGAGGCGGACGTCGTGATTTATGCGGGCTCGCTTGTGAATCCCGAGCTGCTTTCCTTTACAAAGGACGGCTGCCGTCTTTATGACAGCGCCAAAATGACGCTCGAACAGGTGGAGGAGACGATTCTTGCGGCCGAGCGGGACGGGCTTGCGACCGTCCGTCTGCACTCGGGGGATTCCTCGCTTTACGGCGCGGTGCGCGAGCAGTTTGCGTTTCTCGACCGCGAGGGAATCGAATATGATGTTTGTCCCGGCGTCAGCTCGTTCTGCGGCGCCGCCGCGGCGCTGCGTGCGGAATATACGCCGCCCGGTGTTTCGCAAAGCGTGGTAATCACGCGCATCGCGGGACGCACGCCGGTGCCGGAACGGGAATCGATCCGTTCCTTTGCCGCACACGGGGCGACGATGGTGATTTTTCTCAGCACGGGACTTCTTCGCGAGCTTTCGGCGGAGCTTATCGCCGGCGGGTATGAGAGCGACGCGCCCGCCGCAATCGTATACAAGGCCTCGTGGCCGGACGAAAAAATCCTGCGCTGTACGGTGGGCACGCTTGCCGAAACGGCGCAGGTGAACGGAATCCGGAATACCGCGCTCATCACCGTCGGCGGCTTTTTGGACGAGGCCTTTGACCGTTCGCGTCTGTATCATCCGGATTTTTCGACCGGCTTTCGGGAGGCGGAGCGGTGAAAACCAATATATTTGCGTTCTCGGAGAGAGGCTCGGCGCTTGCCTTGCGCATCTCCGGTTATTATGAAAATTGTGAAATCCATTCCGTCGAAAAATTCGCGGTACCGCACGGCTTTACCGCGCATAAGAGCGTGTGCGCGGATATGGGGGAGCTTTTCCGTGAGGCGGGACTGCTCATTTTCATCGGCGCCTGCGGCATCGCCGTGCGCGATATTGCGCCGCACCTGAAAAGCAAAACGACGGATCCCGCCGTGCTCGTGCTGGACGACGCGGGAACCTTTGTCATTCCGATTCTCTCCGGTCATATCGGCGGCGCCAACCGCATGGCGCGCGACCTTGCGTCAAAGCTCGGTGCGACGCCGGTGATTACGACGGCGACCGATGTTTCCGGAAGATTTTCCGTGGACGCGTGGGCGGCGGAGCACGGGTTTGCCATTTCGTCGATGAAAACGGCAAAGGACATTTCCGCGGCGATTCTCATGGGCGATGTTCCGGTGACGGCGGAAAAGCCGCTGCCGGCGGAACTTCCTGCGGGGCTGACTGCCGGCGAGACCGGCGCGCTCGGCATCTATATCGGCATTCGGACGGCGTCTCCGTTTGCGGAAACGCTTCGCCTGATTCCCCGCTGTGTGACGCTCGGCATCGGATGCCGCAGAGCTGTGCCGGCGGAGGCGGTTCGAGGTGCGGTGACGGCGGCGCTTGCCGGAGCGGGAATCGACCGGCGGGCGGTATGCGGCGCCGCTTCCATCGATGTGAAGCGGGACGAGGCGGGGCTGCTTGCCTTTTGCGGGGAATGGAAGCTTGCGCCCGTATTCTATTCGGCAGAGACGCTTGCCGCCGTCACGGGCACGTTTTCGGATTCGGAATTTGTAAAAAAGACGGTCGGCGTCGGAAACGTGTGTGAGCGCGCCGCCGTGATAGGCGGCGGCACGCTGATTCTTTCAAAATATGCGGAAAACGGCGTCACGGTTGCGGCGTCGGTATCGGATTGGAGGATTTCCTTTGCGTAAATTATATGTTGTCGGAATCGGCGCGGGAAGCTACGATATGCTGACGGTGGGAGCGGTGCGCGCTTTGGAAAATGCCGAGGTGATTTGCGGCTATACCGAATATGTAAAGCTCATCCGGCCGTATTTTCCGGATAAGGAATATATCACAACGCCGATGATGCAGGAGGTGGAGCGCTGCCGCATAGCCGTCGAATCGGCAAAATCCGGCAGGCTGACCGCGATGATCTGCTCCGGCGACGCGGGCGTTTACGGCATGGCCTCTCCGATTTACGAGGTGGCGGGAGAGGATGCGCCGGAAATCGTCGTCGTCCCCGGCGTCACGGCCGCATGCTCGGGCGCCGCCTTGCTCGGCGCGCCGCTGACGCATGATTTTGCGGTCATCAGCCTCAGCGACCTTCTCACGCCGTGGGAGGTGATCGAGGCGAGGCTGCGCGCCGCCGCGGAATCGGACCTGTGCGTCGTCATTTACAATCCGCGCAGCAAAAAGCGAGCGGATTATCTTGCGCGCGCCGCCGAAATCCTGATGGATCACAAGCCGCCCGAGACGGTATGCGGCGCCGTGCGGAACATCGGACGCGAGGGAGAGTGCCACGAGCTTATGACGCTGCGCGCGCTTGTCTCCTATGAGGCGGATATGTTTACGACGGTGTTCGTCGGAAACCGCAGTACGAAAATCATAAACGGAAAAATGATTACACCGAGGGGATACCGCAATGTCTGAAAAGAAAATCTGTTTATTTGCCGGAACGACGGAGGGCAGGGAGCTCGCTTTTTTTCTTGCGGGAAAATGCGCGCTCACCGTCTGCGTGGCGACCGAATACGGGGAAATCCTGCTCGAAGGGTTGAAGGGCGCCGATATCCGCGCGGGACGGCTTGCCGAGGCGGCAATGGAAGTCCTGTTTGAAGAGGAAGCCTTTGAGCTTGTCGCGGACGCGACGCATCCTTATGCGAAGGAGGTCTCCGCCAATATCAAGCGCGCGGCAGGTGCCTGCGGCTGCGAATATCTCCGGATTTCGCGCTCGCTCGGCGGAGCGGTTTCCGGCTGTATATATGTATCCTCTGCCGCGGAGGCCGCGGATTATCTTGCGGATAAATCCGGGAATGTCTTTGTCTCGACCGGCATGAAAGAGCTTCCGGCGTTTGCGCCCCTCCCTCGGGAGCGGCTGTTCGTGCGCGTTTTGCCGTCTGTCGCCTCGATTGAGGCGTGTGAGGGGGAGAACATCCCGCCCTCGCACATCATCGCGGCGCAGGGACCGTTCTCCTTGGAGACGAACCTTGCGAATTTCCGATGGGCGGGCGCACAGTGGCTTGTCACCAAGCAGTCCGGCAGGGCAGGCGGCTTTGACGAGAAGCTTACGGCGGCGGGAGAGCTCGGAGTGGGTGTCGTCGTCATCGGCGCACCCGCCGATGAGGGTATTTCCTATGAGGAAGCGGTCCGTGTTCTTTCGGAGCGGCTCGGGCTTTCGTCCGTGCGGCATGTCGATATCGTCGGCTGTGGCTGCGGGGCACTGTCGCTTCTCACGCAGGAAGCGGACACGGCGCTGCGGGGCGCGCACTGTATCATCGGCGCGCCAAGGCTTGTCGATTCCCTGAATGCGCGGTATCCCGGGAAGCGGTATGCGTCGGAGATTGTGCCGGAGAAAATCAAAGCTCTAATCGATGCGGAAGCTTCGCCGCGCATCTGTGTTGTGATGACGGGGGATGTCGGCTTTTACAGCGGTGCGAAAAAGCTCTGTGCCATGCTATCGGCATACGATGTCGGACTGATTCCGGGAATCGGCTCGGCGGTTTACTTTGCCGCGCGGCTCGGCGTGCCGTGGGAGGATTGGACGCTTATCAGCATGCATGCGCGCGCCTGCAATATCGCGGCGCGGGTGAGGGCTTCGGCAAAGGTGTTCCTCCTGACCGGGGGAGAATATACGCCGTCCGCCATCTGCGATACGCTGTGCCGCTGCGGACTCGGGGCGGTTTCCGTGACCGTGGGGGAGAGATTGTCCTATGAGGATGAAAAAATCACTATGGGAACGGCGGCATCCCTGCGGGAAGCCTCGTTTGATCCGCTCTCCTGCATGCTGGTCGGGAACGAAACGCCTATGACGGGAGTCCGAACGGGACTGCCCGACGAGGCATTTCTGCGCGGCGACGTGCCGATGACCAAAAGCGAGGTGCGGGCGCTGATTCTCTCGAAGCTTGCGCTCTCGCGCGATTCGGTCGTATACGACATCGGGGCGGGTACCGGCTCCGTTTCGGTGGAATGTGCGCTGTCCGCCTGCGACGGAACGGTATATGCCGTCGAGAAAAATCCGGAAGCGGTGGCGCTTATCCGGAAGAACGCGGAAAAATTCGGTGTTTCCAATCTGATTCCGGTGGAGGGAACGGCGCCGGCGGCGATGGAGGCGCTTCCCGCGCCGACACATGTCTTTGTCGGCGGCAGCTCGGGGAATCTGCGGGAGATTCTTGCGGCGGTCTGCGCCAAAAATCCGGCGGCGCGCATCGTGATAAGCGCCGTGACGCTGGAAACAGTCGGCGAGGCGTCGGCAAGTCTTGCCGCGCTCGGATTTGCGGATTACGAGGCCGTCGCGATCAACGTATCAAGGGCGAAAAAGCTCGGCGGGTACCGGCTCATGCAGGCGCAGAATCCCGTTTATCTTTTTACGGCGGAGAAAAATGATGAAAACAGAACTTAAAAGCATATGTGAAATAATAAAACCCGCGTCCGAGGAGCGGATGCGGGCGGCACGGGTGCATCTCGACCATGTTGCCAAGCCCTTGAAGGCACTGGGAAGGCTCGAGGACGTGCTCGTGCGTCTTGCCGGCATGGCGGAGCTGCGGCGCGACTATCGGAAATGCGCGGTCGTCATGTGCGCGGACAACGGTGTCGTCGCGGAGGGCGTGACGCAGACGGGCAGCGATGTGACGGCGGTCGTGGCGGGCAATATCCTGAACGGAAAAGCGAGCGTCTGCTGCATGGCGGGCGTCGCGGGCGCCGAGGTGCTTGCGGTCGATATCGGCATGCTGGCCGACGTTCCGGGCGTCAGAAACTGCAAGGTGGCGTATGGGACGAAGAATTTCCGTCATGGCCCCGCGATGACAAAAGAGGAGGCGCAGACCGCCGTGATGCACGGCGTGAACGTCGCGCGGGAGCTTGCCGAAAATGGCTTTTCCATGCTTTCCGCGGGTGAGATGGGAATCGGCAACACCACCTCGTCGAGCGCTGTGGCGTCCGTTTTGCTGGGGCGCGCGCCGGCGGAAATGACGGGGCGGGGCGCGGGACTGTCATCTTTACAGCTTCAAAATAAAATCCGCGTCATCGAGGACGCGCTCGCCTGCAACGCGCCGGATCCGGACGATCCGCTGGATGTGCTGGCCAAGGTCGGCGGCTTCGATATCGCCGGCATGTGCGGTCTTTTTCTCGGCGGGGCGCTGGCGGGGATTCCGGTCGTCATCGACGGGCTGATTTCCTCTGTCTCGGCACTGCTGGCCAAGAGGCTTTGTCCCGCCTGTGCGGACTACATGATTGCCTCCCACCTTTCGGCGGAGCCTGCGGCGGCATCCGTGATGGCGGAGCTGGGCCTTATCCCGCTTCTCGATATCGGAATGGCGCTCGGAGAGGGAACGGGAGCGGTGTCCGTCATGCCGCTTATCAATATGGCGCTTCGCGTATACTTTGATATGCCGACCTTCGGCGAGACGGGAATCGAGGAATATAAGCCGCTATGAGCATGATTTTGATTTCCGGCGGCAGCGGCAGCGGAAAGAGCGAATACGCGGAGGGACGCGCCGTCCGTCTGCACAAGGAAAGCGGCGGCGCGCTTTATTATGCCGCCACGATGATGATTTACGATGAGGAAAGCCGGCGGCGCGTCGAGCGGCACCGGAAAATGAGAGAGAGCAAGGGCTTTGCTACGGTGGAAATTCCGGTGCATATCGCCTCGCTTCCCGCCGCGGCGGGCGACACGGTGCTTGTCGAATGTCTTTCCAATCTGCTCGCCAATGAAATGTATGAGCCGTCCGGCACGGGCGACGGCTGTGTCCGCGCTATTATAGACGGGATTCGGCAGCTGAAATGCACGGGCGCGAATCTTGTGATTGTGACAAACGAGGTATTTTCGGACGGCGTGCGCTATGACGCCTCCACGATGCTTTATATCGACCGCCTCGGCGCGATCAACGCGGCGCTCGCCGATATGGCGGACGAGGTAATCGAGGTAGTCGCGGGAATCGCGCTGCCAAAAAAGGGAGGAGATGCGGTATGTTTTTGATTTACAATATGATTACGGCATTTGCCGCCTTCTCGCGGATTCCGATGCCGCGCATCGATTACAGCGAGAAAAATACCAAGTATTCGCTGTGCTTTTTTCCGCTTGTCGGCGCTGCCGTCGGCGCGCTGATGCTGCTTGTTCACGCCCTTTGCACATGGCTTGCGATAGGGACCGTATTTCGGGCGGCGCTGCTTCTTGCCGTGCCGGTGCTCGTTACGGGCGGCATTCATCTCGACGGATACTGCGACACGGTGGACGCGCTTTCCTCGTTTGCCTCCCGGGAGAAAAAACTCCAAATTTTAAAGGATCCGAACGCCGGCGCGTTCGCGGTCATTTACTGCGGACTCTGGTATTTTCTGTATTTCGGCGCGCTGACCGAGCTTGACGCGGCATTTTACGTGATTCTGCCGGGGTTTGTGCTGTCCCGGGCACTCAGCGCTTTGGCTGTGGTGAATTTCCGCTCCGCCAAGGAGGACGGCATGGGCGCGCATGAAAAGAAAAACGCGAACCGAAAGGCGGTTACGGTCACAATGATCGTCTGGATTCTCGCTGCGGGCGCGCTCATGGTGTGGCTAAATCCCGTGTGCGGCGCCGTCGGCATCGCGGCTGCGGGACTGTCGTTTCTTTATTACCGGATAAAATCGTACCGGCAGTTCGGCGGCTTTACGGGCGACCTTGCCGGCTGGTTTTTGCAGATTTCGGAGCTTGCCGTCTGCCTTTCGGTGACGGCGGCGGAAAGGATACTTGCATTATGATACTTGTCATCGGCGGACGCGCGCAGGGAAAGCTCGCGTTTGCGAAAAAAGAGCTTGGCGTCACGGATTTTTCCGATGGGACGCTGGGAGATGCGGCTTGCTTATACAATTTTCAAGAGGCGGTGCGGGAGGGCGCCGACAAAACGGCGCTTGATGCCTACCTTGCGCGGTATCCGGATGCGGTGATCCTCTGCGACGAGGTCGGCTGCGGGATCGTCCCGATGAAAAAAGAGGAGCGCGTTTGGCGGGAGAACGTCGGCAGGCTTTGCTGCTATCTTGCGGGAAGGGCGGAGCGCGTATACCGCGTGTTCTGCGGAATCGGGACGAGGATTAAATGAGACTGATTTTCATCCGGCACGGCATGACCGCCGGAAATCTTGAAAAACGCTATATCGGCAGCACGGACGAGCCGCTCTGCCCTGCGGGAGCGGCGGCGCTTCGCGCGCGCGCCTATCCCGAGGCTGATGTGCTTTACTGCTCGCCGATGCGGCGCTGCGTCGAGACCGCAGAGATTCTCTATCCCAGCAAAAAGCCGGTGCTTATACCGGATTTCAGGGAATGCGATTTCGGAAGATATGAGGGCAAAAACTATCCGGAGCTTATTCATGATGCGCCGTATCTTGCATGGGTGGAAAGCGGCGGCGTGCTGCCGTTTCCGGACGGAGAGGATACGGCGGCGTTCAAAGCCCGGTGTGCCGCGGCATTTTGCCGCGTGACGGAGAAGCACGCGGCGGACGATACGCTTGCGTTTGTCGTCCATGGCGGCACGATCATGAGCATTTTGGAGGCCTATGAGCCCTCTCACACTTATTTCGGGTGGCAGTGTAAGAACGGGGAGGGATACCGCGCCGCTTTTGCGGACGGAATCATCACGGCGGTGGAGGCGCTTTGATATGGGGACCTATTTGTTTTTATCCGCGGCGGCGATGCTTGCGGGCTTTCTTATCGACTGTCTTGTCGGCGACCCATACCGTCTTCCGCATCCGGTCTGCCTCATCGGAAAATGGGTTTCCTTGCTCGAAAAATTCCTGCGCGGCAGGTTTCCGAAAACGGAAAAGGGAGAGCTTGCCGCCGGCAGGTGGCTTGTCGTGCTTGTGAGCTCCATATCGACGCTCGTTCCGCTTCTCATCACGGCCGCGGCGTATCTCATTCATCCATGGCTCTATTTCGCGGTGGAAAGCGTCATGTGCTGGCAGATTTTTGCCGCGCATGCGCTCCGCAAGGAGAGCATGAAGGTCTGCCATGCCTTGGAGCGCGGTGATTCCGAGGGAGCGCGCGCAGCGCTTCGGAACATCGTCGGACGCGATACCGAGGTTTTGGACGCCGCTGGTATGACGCGCGCCGCGGTCGAAACCGTGGCGGAAAACACATCCGACGGCGTGACGGCGCCGATGCTGTATCTGTTTTTGTTCGGCGCCGCGGGCGGCTTCTTCTATAAATCCGTCAATACGATGGATTCGATGGTGGGCTATAAAAACGAAAAATATCTGTATTTCGGACGCGCAGCGGCGAAAACGGACGATGTGCTGAATTTTCTTCCGTCGCGTATCACGGCGGTGCTGATGATTCTGTCGGCGGCGCTCTGCGGTCTTGACGCCGGCGGCGCATGGCGGATTTTCCGACGCGACCGAAGAAAGCACGCAAGCCCCAATTCCGCACAGACGGAATCCGTCTGTGCGGGCGCACTCGGCGTGCGGCTCGCCGGAGACGCGGTCTACGGCGGCGTGGTCTGCAAAAAGGAGTATATCGGGGACGCGGCGCGCGAGATTGAAGCGGCCGATATCCGGCGCGCCAACCGGCTGATGTATGGGACCGCCGTTTTGCTGCTGATACTCACACTCGCGCTGAAAACGCTTGCCGCCCTTGCGGCGGGAATTTCGCTTTGAAACGGTTTTGGGAGGGAAGCTTATGTTGATGGATAGGGGCAATCCGCACGGCGGCGACCGTTACGGAAAGAAGCTGCGCATCGATTTTTCCGCAAACGTGAATCCCTTCGGCACGCCGGATTCGGTAAAGCGGGCGGTCGCGGAGGCCTTGGATACGCTTTCGTTTTATCCGGACGCGTACTGCCGGTCGCTCCGTCTTGCGCTCTCCGGTTATGAGGGGGTGCCGTATGAGCATATCCTCTGCGGGAACGGCGCGGCGGAGCTGATTTATTCGTTTGCCTATGCCGTGGGAGGTACCGCGCTGATTCTCTCTCCGACCTTTTCGGAGTACGAGACGGCGTGGCGGGCCGCGGGCGGGACGGCGGTCCGCTGTCTGCTGCGCGAGGAGAACGGCTTTTATCCCGACGGCGCTTTTCTTTCCCGTATTGAAGAAGGCATATCCGCCGTGTTCCTTTGCGCGCCGAACAATCCGACCGGAATCCTTTATGACGCGGATTTTATCACGGCGGCGGCGGCGCGCTGCGGGGCTGTGGGCGCGAGACTGTTTCTCGACTGCTGCTTTCTCGATCTTGCTGACGTCCCCTGCCGGTATGCGATTCCGGTGCTGACCGCAAAATTCCCGAATGTGCTTGTCCTGAGGGCGTTCACCAAAAGTTATGGGATGGCGGGGCTGCGGCTCGGCTACGGATTGTGCTCGGACACGGATTTTTTGGCGCGAATGTCGGAAAAGGCGCCGTGCTGGAACGTGTCATCCGCCGCGCAGGCGGCAGGCATCGCGGCGGCATCGGATAGGGACACGCTTGCGCGCTTCCGAAGCCTGATTTCGGAGGAACGGCCGTATCTCCGTCGGGCGCTCTGCGATTTCGGCTTTCGGGTATACGACGGCGCGGCGAATTTCCTGCTGTTCCGCGCGGATGTGCCGCTATACGACGCGCTGCTCGCGCGCGGCATTCAGCTCCGAAGCTGTGCGAACTTCGCAGGGCTTGACGGGCGGTATTGCCGCATCGCGGTGCGGGAGCACCGTGACAATGAAATTCTGATTCGGTTGGTCGGGGAGATTTTAACATGAAAAAAGCAATGCCGATAATGATACAGGGAACGATGTCGAACGCGGGAAAAAGTCTTATTTGTGCCGCGCTCTGCCGCATCTTTGTGCAGGACGGATACCGCGTGGCGCCGTTCAAATCGCAGAATATGGCGCTCAATTCCTTTGTCACGGACGAGGGGCTCGAGATGGGACGCGCGCAGGTCGTACAGGCGGAGGCGGCAAAGGTAAAGCCGTCCGTTCTGATGAATCCGATTCTGTTAAAGCCGACGACGGACGTCGGCTCTCAGGTGATTGTGAACGGCGAGGTGCGCGGCAACATGCGCGCGGCGGAGTATTTTCGATATAAGAAGGAGCTGATTCCCGACATTCTCGCGGCTTATCATAAGCTGGAGGAAGCCTGCGATATCATCGTCATCGAGGGCGCGGGAAGTCCGGCGGAAATCAACCTCAAAACGACGGATATCGTCAACATGGGGATGGCGGAGATGGTGGACGCGCCGGTGCTGCTTGTCGGCGACATCGACCGCGGCGGCGTATTCGCACAGCTTTACGGGACCGTGGCGCTGCTTGAAGCGCGGGAGCGCGCGAGAATCAAAGCGACGGTCATCAACAAATTCCGCGGCGACGTGTCGATTCTGCAAAGCGGGCTGGATATGCTGTATGAGCTTGTCGGGGTGCCGTGCGCCGGCGTCGTTCCGTATGTGAAGGCGGATATCGACGACGAGGACAGCCTCAGCCGCAGACTGTCGAACGGCATGAAAAAGGAAATCGACATCGCGGTGATCAGACTGCCGCGCATCTCCAATTTCACGGATTTTGCGCCGTTTGAGCGCTATGAGAACGTCTCCTTGCGCTATATTTCCTCCGTAAGGGAGCTGGGGGAGCCTGACCTTGTCATGCTTCCGGGGACGAAAAGCACGATTTCCGACCTGATATGGCTGCGGGAATCCGGCTTGGAGGCGGCGGTCAAAAAGCTTGCGTCCCGCGGTACGCCCGTATTCGGAATCTGCGGCGGCTTTCAGATGCTCGGAAAAACGGTTTCGGACCCGGAGGGCACGGAGGGCGGCGGCACGCTTGCGGGCATGGGGCTTCTCGACATGGAAACGGTGTTCCTGCGTGAAAAGACCCGGCGGCAGGTTTCGGGACGGCTCGATGCGGTAGAAGGAATTTTCGAGGGACTTGGCGGCAGGGAATATTCGGGATATGAGATTCACATGGGCAAGAGCACGGCGGCGGAAACACTCGTTTCCCGCGGAAATGTATACGGCAGCTATGTCCATGGGCTTTTTGACGCGGACGGCATCGCCGACGGTATCGTCGAGGCGCTGTGCGGGAAAAAGGGCGTTCGGTTTGACCCGTCCGCCGCTTTCGACGGAAAAGCCTATAAGGAAGCGCAGTATGACTTTCTCGCGGACGCGGTGCGCGGCGCTCTTGACATGAAGCTCATTTATGATATACTGGAAAGGAAGATATGATGGAAAACGGACTTATACACATCTATTGCGGCGACGGAAAGGGAAAGACCACCGCGGCGGTGGGACTTGCCGTGCGTGCGGCGGGAAGCGGAAAGCGCGTTCTCATCGGACAGTTTTTCAAGAGCGGCGCATCCTCGGAAATCCGTGTTTTGGCGGGAATTTCCGGCATCACCGTCTGCCGTTCGGAGGAGTATTACGGGCGGTATGCCAATATGAACGGGGAACAGCGCGCGGCGGCAGGCCGCTGCTACCGCGCTTATCTTGCGGAGCTTCTTGGTCGGTCGCGGGAGTTTGATATGTTGGTGCTGGATGAAATTTTCGCAGCGTGCCGCCATGATATGGTCGACGGGGAAGCGCTTCTCGCCTATTTGAAGAGCGAACATCCGGAGGTCGTGCTGACGGGCAGAGACCCCGACCCCAAGTTCTGCGAGCTTGCGGACTACGTCACCGAGATGAGGAAGCTCAAACATCCGTATGACAGAGGAATCGCCTCGAGAGAGGGCATCGAATATTAAACATCGCAAAAGGAGAAAACCGTGATGAAAGAAGAACAGAGCTGCCGGTGTGAAAGCTGCTCCAAGGAAAAACAGGACAGAGTGCCGATCCGGCGCGTAATCGAAAAGCTCGACGAGCATTTTTCAAGAAATGACCTTGCGGGTGCGGGTAGACTGCTTTCCTATTGGGAGAAAGAGGCACGTCTCATCGGCGATATGAGAGGTCTTTTGGAGATTTTAAACGAGGAGATCGGATATTTTCGCCGCACGGGCGAAAAAGAGCGCGGACTTGCCGCCGTGTCGGAGGCGTTTGCGCTGATGGAGGAGCATGGGCTTGGAAATTCGGTGTCCGGCGGTACGATCTACGTCAACGGCGCTACGACCATGAAGGCATTCGGCAGGGCTGCGGAGGCGCTGCCGTATTACGCGCGCGCAAGAAAAATTTACGAAGCGGAGCTTCCGTCCGACAGCTATCTTTTGGCGGCGCTGTGCAACAATACGGCGTCGGCATACGCGGATCTTGGCGAATTTGAAAAGGCCGAGGAAAATTATAAAACGGCGATCGGGATTCTTGAAAAAAACGGGAACAACGACGGGGAAATCGCGGTAAGCTACGTCAATCTCGCCCATCTGTATTACGACAGGGACAAGATGGACGGGCGGATCGCTTCCTCTCTTGATACGGCGTGGTCTTATCTCTGCTCGGAAAAACTCCCGCATGACGGCAATTATGCCTTTATCTGCTCCAAATGTGCGCCGTCCTACGGCTTTTTCGGATATTTCGCAAGGGAAGCGGAGCTCACCGCCGCCGCCGAGAAAATCTATGACCGGCCTTGAACTTTCCCGCGCCTTTTATGAGGAATACGGCCGTCCCATGCTGGAAGAGAAATTCCCGGAGTATAAGGGGCGAATCGCCGCGGGGCTGGTGGGACACGGCTCCGAATGCTTTGGCTTTGACGACGAAATTTCCCGCGACCACGATTTTGAGCCGGGCTTCTGCCTTTGGATTACGGACGAGGACGAGCGTCTTTTCGGCTTCCGGCTGTTCCGCGCGTATGCGGCGCTTCCGGAGGAATTTCACGGCTATCGCCTGCAAAAGCGCAGCGTTATGGGCGGCGGAAGCAAGGGCGTGCATACCATATCGGCGTTCTATTCCGCGTATACCGGCAGGGAGGGCGCGCCGGAGAGCCTCGAGGATTGGCTGTATACGCCGTCCTTTTATTTGGCCGAGGCGACAAACGGCGAGGTCTTCTCAGATCCGCTCGGTAAATTTACCGAAATCAGAGAAAAAATCCTTCACGGAATGCCGTCCGACGTGCGGCGCAAAAAAATCGCATCCAAAGCCATCGCGATGGCGCAGACGGGGCAGTATAACTATACAAGATGCCTTGCGCACGGGGAAACCGGTGCGGCCGGTCTTGCGCTCGCGCGCTTTGCCGAGCATTGCGCCGAGATGATTTTTCTTCTCAATCGGGTGCATGCGCCGTATTACAAATGGCTTTTTCGCGCGATGCGGGGGCTTCCGCTGCTCGGCGACAGAGCGGCGCTTCTTGAACGTCTGCTTGCAGACGTAGAGGCGTCTCCCGCTCAGAAATCCGCGTGGATCGAATCGCTTTGTGCGGATGTCGCGGCGGCGCTTGTCCGTGAGGGGCTTTCTCCCGCACTCGGCGACTATCTTGAGCCGTACGCTTTTGCCATAAACGAAACCATTGAAAGCGCCGAAATCCGAAGCCTGCATATCATGCAGGACTGAAAAGAGCAGATATTATCATACAAAATATTGACAAATGGTGTTGAATATGAGATAATATTAACATATTAGGTCTGCCGAAATCGGAAAAAGGAGGTGTGCGATGGATAGAGAATTGAGAAAAAAGCGCAGGGAACTAGTGAATCAGTTGGCATCTGAGGATACCGCCGTTTCTTCCGGCAGGCGTTTTGCCTCCGTTGTATTTTTGCTTTGGGCGATTACCCGCATCTTGCAGGTGGCGGCGGAGCTTTTATGCGCGGTGCAGGGGATTCTGTTGATTTATTCTTGGCATAACACCCTGATGCTGGTTGTGATACCGCTGTTCCTTGCCGCATTGTATATGGGATATCGTTGGACGGTGATTTTTCCGGTTTTCATGGGGATCATGCTGGTGCTGGAAACCTTTTCGATGGATTTATATTCGACCTTGAATCCGGTCTATATGCTTGGCGCCCGTCTTTATGCATTTACCATGATTGTCGCCGCATACGGACAGCTTGTTTTCCCGATTATTCTGGTGATCAATAGAAATACAAAGCTTTATTTTGATTCCGTGAAGGAAATATCCCGTCAAGTGGAAGAGGAAAGACTGCTTGCCAAGCTTGAACAGAAAGAGAAAGCACGAAATAAAAACAAATGAGAAACGGCGCGAAAGCGCCGCTTAAATTATGCCTGTCGGTTGACAAAACCGTTTTTTTCGTTTATAATAACTACCATGAAGTAACTGCCGAGATGTAGCGCAGTCGGTAGCGCGCCTGCTTTGGGAGCAGGATGCCGCAGGTTCGAATCCTGTCATCTCGACCAAAAATCCTCTGAAACCGTGCGTTTCAGAGGATTTTTATGCCTTAAAGCCTTTTCTTTGCCTACTGCGGCATAAATTTTAACAGCATATATCAAGAGCGGAGATGATTAACATCTCCGCTCTTGACCATCTCATTCAATCATCATACTCAATGTAATCCGGCGCCCAAGCCACATACAACTACTTTTTCAATCTGCTATACATCCTTTTCAGGCTTGAACGAAAAATTTGTTAATGCCTTAGGAATTTGAGCATATGTTCGGAAAATCAGAATATCGAGCGATTTTCGACAAAGAAATAATACAGAAAAGCAAATCGATCGTCTTTTTTAGTTGTTTTCTTCAAAGTTCTCCACTTGCTCCATAACCTTGCGGAATACCTCGGGGCTATACTGCGGAGGATACCCGTTTTTGATGAGACATACCTTAATATCAAACTTGAGCCGATCGCGAACAATTTGATTATTGAGCCAATCTGCAAAAGAGGACTTTGTATCAAGGATCTCTTTGATTTTCTTTGCAAGAACCTTGCACTTATCGTTGATTATTATGCCGTCGATATTTTTATTTGTGCCGTATTCAAAGCGGTATTCGTCGCGCAACGTCATCAAAATATCGTAGAACGCTTTTTCTTCAAACGTCAACCCGATTTTTCGGAAGCTTTCACGGTCAGCATTCATATCTTTCAAAATACGCAGCGCCTGTTCGGTGGCGCTTTGAATAATATCTTCGGTAGCGTGTTCCTGCGCCTCGCCGGCTTCTTCTGCGGCAAGATGGCTCCTTCGTTCGTGATATTGTTTTATGGTTTCTTCAAGCATCTCTTGAAATTTCTTCGCCGCCAGTTGGTTTGTCTTGCTGTATTCCTTGATCTGCTTGCGAAGCATTTTCACCAGCATTTCAAGCTTTGAAGCAGGCATTTTTACATCTGACAGTTTTTCAAAGTACTCGGGACTGAATATATCATCTTGCTCACCAGTCTCCAAAACGCTTTCCACTTCATTGTATTTGAGTGCTTCTTCCACCATTTTAGCAACATAGCGGTTCATGGTATCGGCATCCACCTCGCTTGTCCCGCTCATTTTTCGGATGAATCCTGCGATAGCCATAAAGCATTGTGCAAGGGCGGATTCCTCTTCGCCAAGTTCGCCGGAAGGCTGGCAAATATCGTAAGCAGCACGCATTCGCTTGACAGCTTTCAAAAAATAAGTCTTGAAAGATACTTTTTGAACACTCTTTCCATTGTTATTTTGTGTGTTCAATTCCTGTGTGGATATGAATACGAATTCTGCCGCCTTTGCCAAGAGTTTATAACGCAAAGCCGGATCACCTTCGGGGTTGAGAAACGGGCTAAGGTCATATCCTTTGAATAGATCTTTCAGCACTTCGATGTGTTCGCGGAACACACCGGTTGCCTGTTCCACATCGTCGGCAGAAGGAGCAATAGACGAATCGCCGCCATAAATCTTCATGGCTTCTCGCATATTATCCCGAATGCCGATATAATCGATGATAAATCCGTATTCTTTACCGGGGTATTTTCTGTTTACGCGGCTGATAGTTTGTATGAGCAAATGCTTTTTGAGCGGTTTGTCGTTATACATATAAGTCAGCGACGGTACATCAAAACCGGTGATCCACATATCTACAACAATAACGATATGGAGGTTAGATAAATCTTGTTTAAAAGCGATATCCAGCTCATCGGAGCGCTCATCATTTCTTAAGCCGCCGAGATAATTATACATTTCCGTGTTATCATTCTTTCCGACACTTGCAACCATAGCCATAAACGGCATTGGTTTAAGCCTGCGCATTTCTTCTTCGGGGACCGCAATACCGTCAGGCACTTTTTTTTCAATAAACCATTCGGGATACTTCATTTGAAATTTTTTCAGCAATTCGTAGGCAATCGGTCGGGAAGAGCAGACAATCATTGCTTTCTGCACGCGGTCGGGGTCTTTTTCACAAGACGCTACATAGTGGTCGTGAATATCCACGGCAAGGCGTTCGAGACGAGGCGGTTCTCCGAGAATGACCTCCATAGAACTCATCGCTTTTTTGCTTGCCTCCATATCTTCGGCGGTAGCTCCGTCGTCAAAGCATTTTTTGTAATAAGCCTCAATCTGCTGTGCTTTCTCTTGGTCGAGTAATACTTTGGTTATACGCGGGTGATATTTGATAGAGACGGTCAATCCGTCGGCGACGGCCTGATCCATCGTATAGCGATCGATTTCTTCTCCAAATGTTTGATAGGTTTCCGAAATCGGGGTGCCGGTAAAGCCTACAAAGGTTGCGTTCGGCAGAGCTTCTTTCAATACTTTTGCATATGGCTTGGATATCATGGCTCGCATATTTTTGTCGGCATCTTTGGTGAATTTCAAGGATTTTGCATGTTCAATCTGCGTTCTGTGTGCCTCGTCGGAGAAACAAATAATATTGGCACGACTGTTGATCAAACCGATCTTGTCATCCTCACGATCACAGAACTTTTGAATGGTACAGATATAGAAGCCTCCGCTTTCACGGGTGCCCAGCTCTTCGCGTAGTTTTTTGCGAGTTGGAACGACACAGACTTCGCCGAGATTCAAAAACTCCTTACTTTTTGTAAATAGATTTGCCCCTTGCTTTTGGAGCTCATCACGGTCGACTATCATAATGATAGTCGGTGATCCAAGCTCCGGGCAACGTAAGGAAAGCTGGCGGGCGAGAAATGCCATGGTATAGGTTTTTCCACAGCCGGTTGCGCCGAAATATGTACCGCCTTTTCCGTTTTTTTCTTCGACCGATTTTACGATGCTTTGTTTAAGCAGCCGCGTGGCAAAGAACTGCGGATAACGGCAGACAATTTCCTTTTCATCGCTGTTGTATTCGTGATCCTGAAAATAAATATAATCACGGAAAATCTCAAGAAATCTTTCGGGTGCATATACGCCTTTGATCATGGTTTGCATTTCTTCAAAAGGAAGCGTTGAAATCTTGTCACCGTCATTTACACGCCTCCATGCGTAAAAATGCTCATAAGGCGTACGAACGGTGCCGAGACGGGTTTTCACACCGTCGGAAATGCACGCCAAGGGGCAGTAATGGAGTAAATGGGGAATATCACGCCAATATCGAATCGTGACTTGCTCATAGGCGTCATAAATCGTCGCATTGGCGTCTGCCGGATTTTTAAGTTCTATGATACACAGGGGTATGCCGTTTACGAACAGAAGAATATCCGGGCGGCGTGTTTCCTTCATACCATTATTGGTATACTCGACAGCAAATTGATTTACTGCACGAAAAATGTTGCTTTTCGGATGCTCGAAGTCGATAAGAGCAACCATGCGCGTGCGCCCGTTTTGCGGGGTGAACTGCACACCGTCAATCATCCAACTGTATACGGTATGGAGTGTTGAAAACTCGCTCTCTGCTCCCACCAGGCGCACTTTATCCATGATCTGATGAATTTCATCGGCAGTCAGATCGGTATTGGTTTTGCTCAAAAACTGTTCCATATCATCCACATATAAAACCGCAGTTTTATTTTCGCGCGGAATACTGTTGCCGGGCAGATACTGCCATCCTTCGTCCTCTAAAAAAGAGAGAAATGCATATTCGTATTCCGATTCGCAGAAGCGACCGTTGTATTCTTGTAGTTTAGCCATTTTGCGCACTTCCTTCCTCCAATGATCCTTTAATAAGGACCGGGCAAATGTCTTTGATTTGAGCTTTCAGTTGCTTATTAATTCCAACTCGTTTTTGATAGACTGCAAAAATATCAGCTATAGCTTGTTGCGTTTCTATGTTTGGGATGGGAATAGCTATCTCTCCCATATTTTCAAAAGTAAATATATCTCTCGTTGTTCCAAAAGAAATAAAACCTGCATACCGTTGCGTTTCTGCTCTGTTCATCCATAAAATCAAATATTTGGGCAATATTTTTTTCTCATCAATGACTTCAAATACTTGATACGAATTGGAAACAACACAATCAGGGCCTTCGCGTAAAGCAATTGGAAGCTTGGTATTGTGAGCCTTCATCACTTTGTTAAATGCAAATTGCCCCGTGCGTACAACGCTTCCATTTTCAGAATCCTCGGCTACTCGTTTAGGATCTGTAAATACATGATCGACAGTCACACCTTGGAATAAAGAAATAGCGTTGTTGTCGTTTTTTTCATTGCATTCTCTTAAATACTGTCCAATCTTCTCACACGGCATCTTTCTCCGCAGATCTTCGATATATCCATCGCAGACAAGCTTCAAATCCTCCAACCCGCGCTCGTAGCTTTGCTGGTTTGCAACCATAGCATTATAGATGTCAACATATTTCCGTTGAATTGTAATGTCCGGAAGTTCCATGTCAATATCACACATGGTGTTCCAGTCAAAAGTCTCTCGTGCGGAACCCCAAGAATTGAAACGCGCATAGCGGTCAAATTCGGGACGATTGAAGTACATGAACAAGTAATCGGAAAGCAGTTTTTTATTCTCTGAGACACGAAATGCAGTATAAATTGATGAAATTAAAACCGGCTTTGAACCAGTATTAAACGCAACAGCTATTTTATCCCCGCGTCTTGACGTGTCCGCAACATAAGCAAATTCTTGTTGGCAGACAACTTTATACGAAGACAAACTAACTCCATCCATATTGGCTTTGGTGTCCATAAAATCTTTCTCGGTTGAAATACCTTTAACGTCATCAAGTGTATAGGTTTCTTCGATATTACGCGTATTGCATTGTTCAATCAACTCACCCAACTTATACTTCCTCAATCCCATACCCAATCTCCCTGAACGCCTCGGCAAGCATGGCTTGTGATTTCTTTTCTTCAGCAAGAACGGCTTTCATTTCCTGCTGAATACGAACTATTTCTTTTTCATAATCGATCTCCAAATCATGGTCGATAAACTCAATATATTTGCTCGGCACAAGACTCCAACCGTTGCGTTCGATTTCCCAAATATCGACGCTTCGGTAGAGCTCCGGCGATTCATAGCATTTTCCGTCCGCTCCTTCGCTTTGCCATGTGTGATAAATGCCGGCAGCTCTTTGAATTTGCGTTTCATCCAAGAGGATTTTCTTTTTATTTTCTCCCTTGACCGGATTTTCCGTCCATGTGCGAAGATCCATAAAGAGAATTTCATGTTCACGATTGCGCAGTTTTCTGCCGTGGTAGCTGCCGCCTTTTTTGTTTTGATTCAGAATCCATAGTGTTACGCTGATATCGGTTGTAATGAAAAGTTCGCGGGGAAGAATAATAATGGCTTCCACCTTGTCGTTCTGTATGAGTTTTTTGCGGATTTCAAGCGTATCACTATCTCCCAATGCTCCGTTTGCCAAAAGAAATCCGGCGACACCGTCAAGTGGCTTCAAATGTGAAAGAATGTGCAAAATCCAAGCATAGTTGGCGTTACTTTCCGGTGGTGTTACATAGTCTGCCCAACGGGAATCATTTTTCAGATTCTCATTATACCAACCTTTCAGATTGAAAGGTGGATTTGCCATTATATAATTGAAATAAATGCCTTTATGGAGATCATGTGTAAAGGACGAGTCTGCTTCACCGCCGAGGTTGTGGCTGATACCTCGCAAAGCAAGGTTCATTTTGGCAAGGCGGTACGTGGCGGGTTCTTTTTCCTGACCGTACACATTGATACGGCTAATATCTCCGCGCTTTTCTTTGACAAGGTCTGCGCTTTGGATAAACATACCGCCCGAACCGCAGCAAGGATCGTATAGTGTGCCATCGAAAGGCTCGATCATTGCGGCAATCATCTGCACTACGTCATGAGGGGTATAAAATTCGCCCTCCTCCTTGGTGGCGTTAACCGCAAACTCTTTAAGAAAGTATTCGTAAACCCGTCCGATCAGATCTTTTTCCTCTCCGAAAGCTTTGTGACTGATTTTGTTGACCTCATCGACGATTTTTTTGATATCATTGGGGGCGAGGCTGCGTGTGGTGAATGTGCCTTCGATAAAGCAACCCTTAAGCTGCTTGCTGCTTGTGGCAATACTGTGCAGGGCATCGTCAAGAGCAACATTCAACCGCGGTGCAGGCGTATTGATAATGGTAGACCAGCGCGCTTCCACAGGCAGATTATATGTTCCGTCCGTAAAGGTGGCATCATCAAAGAATGCAGTCTTGATTGCCTTATCATCGGGGTCAAGCCCCTCTTTTATAAGATCCTGACGGAGCTTCTCGACGCCATCCTCAAATTTCTCGCCGATGAAGCGCAGGAACACAAGTGTGAGCATCATATCGCGCTTTTCAAAAAACGAGCCCGAATTTCTTGCCGCGCGTAAAATATCGCGGCACTTAAAGAGAATGGAATCAAGATTGATGTTTTCTTCTTTTGTTTTCTTTGCCATAACGGTTTCTCCTTGTTGTTTATTGCGCCCGCCCGCACGTTTCTTTCAGCCTATCAATCGCCATTTCGGGACTCATGGTGTGGTACATGAGGTAAACCACATTCATGGTTTTTGCAGGGGCTTGTTTATAGATATCCCGGCTGCTTTCTCCTGTGTAGAAGTGCCAATAGCGGTAGATATAGCCCATCCAGTACAGCGCTTCTTTGTCGTGAACCTCGCCGTCTTTGGTGAGAAAATCGACAAGCTCGTTTTCCATCCGGGAGAGGATATATGCTTTGCCCGCCCATTGAATATGGTGAAGCTCTTTATCCATATCTGCTGCCACAGCTGATGTCATATACGCCTTAATAAAGGCTTCGCTTGCATATCCCCTTTCGGCGGCAAGCGCAAACAATTGGCCTTGTGTATCGCACAAAGTTATTTGTAATGAGTTCAGCATATCATTCTCCCCTTAAAATTTCGTCAAAGAATTTGCCTTCCCGACGGTATTTCACTTCAATCTCTTCTGCCAATGCAACGCCCTCTTTTCGTCTTTCCACACTCATGTCCTTGATCAGTGAAAGCTCTAACTGCGAAAGAGGCTCTTCTCTCAATATTTTGATCTGCCGGCATGCCGACTCGGAAACAGCGACATACTGTTTGCCGGCATCAAGTGCGGAAAGGCAATGGATCAGCGCCGTATCGGTGAGTGTTTTATTGAAAAAACGAAACAGCTCGGTATACATACGATCATTGGCAATATAACCGATGATGATATCATAGCCGTCAGTCATATGTGCGTATTTTTCGTAAATGGCAGTTCCTTTGGCACTTTCCATCTCCTTACGGTGATATGCAATGAGCATGGCCCAATCCATGCCGATATCGACAGTCAGCACTTTCAGTCCTGTCATGTCAAGCTCAACCGCATAAAACTTTGGCTTGTCTTCATTGCAGACGAGCGTCAACGGCTGAAGTGTACTTGTTCCCATATAAAAGCCTTTGCCGAAATCACATTCCTCGCGGCTGATCGGCGCAATATCGCCTGTAATGCCTTTTTTTGATCCGTGATAGAGAACGAGGTTATTTCCCTCATTGGCGTATGCCTTTGCCTTAACAATGAATTTCGCAACGTCTATGGAGTGCTCTTTGCAAAAGCTATATAACTGCGTCTGCGCCATACGGTTAGGGAGCGTTTTCCCGTTTTCCCATCGGTTGATGGAGAGCGGCGTTGTACCGAGTGCCGATGCAAACTGCTCTTGATTCATATTCGTTGCCAAACGGATCGCTTTGATCAAATCTTTCATGATATACCGCCTATCATTTGTTATTGAATATAATTATATATTATGATAGGAAATTTGTCAAGAGCGCATGAACGATTTGCATGCGGGAGCGTTTTTTGTTCGGTTTTTTTAAGAGCCTGCTGGAATGCCTCCAAAGAGGATTTTCCCGTCTTTAAATTATTGGAAAAAATGAGGTTTTGGATTTCGCGGAAAAATCGCGTTGCTGGCTGCATTTGCGGTTGATGCGGCCAAAATGACGGTTCCGTCTAAGCTTATAGGAAATAAGAAGTAGAAATACAGGACAGCTGTATAGCTGTCCTGTATTCTTGTATAGAGAGCTTTGAGATAGAAGAATGCTCTCAAAAATTAACTGCTTTAATTGGCTTCGGACGTTTTTTGTCGACAGACGGCCTTTATTTTTTTCCGGAGAGCTGTTTTTGTTCTTCTAAATACTGTTTACTGATTTTCATAATAATTTCGGAATACAACTTTGCTTTCTTATTCAGCAGAATGATCAGCATACAGATGATCTGCACGTAAGCAGTAATTAGGAAAGCTGCGGTGTATAGACGCACACTGAAAAGATATTCTCTCGATCCCAAAACTGTAAGATATTGGTTTTGAAAGGATTGAACGACCATTATAACGCCGCCGATGATCCAAAGGGCGGATATTGCTCTTGCGCCGTCGTAGATTAGTCGTCCGCCTATGAACGCGACCAACAGCGCTATGATATTCAGGGGAGAAAACGGGAAGATGCCTTTTGCCATACAGAATAATTCCGTTGCCAAATAGAAGAGTCGCAGGATAAAGAAAACGATGAGCGTGATTCCGATGATGCGTTTGCCGGTTACAGCTGTGGGGTTTTCTTGAAGCGCTTGTGCTTTGAGAAGCATGACTCTTTCTCCGGTTTGGTTTTTCATGTTACATCTCCTTTTCATAAAAATGATAAATTGTCTGATAACAAAAATGGTATCAAAAAGTCCATGCTTTGTCAAGTGAAAAGGAAAAGAGCAACTGCTGTCTAATTGCTGAGCTTATTTTGATAGAAACAAAGTCTCGCTTTTGGCGGTGAGAAACGACGATATAGCAGATATTGCGGCCGTCAAGCTTGTCTGATAAACGGACAAGAAATATAAATTCCGGATAGTTGAATAACTGTCCGGCTGGTTTTTGTCAAAAAACAACAAAATTTATGCGTTTTATACAAAATTTTACAATAATTCAAAATGTTGTTGATATTTTCCATGATTTGTTATATAATACCTATAAGGTATAATGTTGCTTATTTTTATATAGCTTATAAATAAAATACGCAGAAAAGGAGGGATATATGGCAACGCTGCCTGCCGAGCTGTCATACGGAATAATCAAATCTTATATTTATTAAAAGGAGAAATTCAAATGAAACGAAGTGTTAAAATTTTTGCGTTTGTGCTTGCCAGCATTTTTTGTTTTGCGGCAATGAGCTTTGGCGTATTTGCACTAGACACTTGTCCCGACCATCCGCACCAAGGGTTATATACATTATCATTTCATGAAGACAATGCTTATTATCACAAATATTATTGCAGTGTATGCGATTTTATGTTTGGAGTAGAGGATTGTAACTTCATGAACGATTATGACTGCACGACCAGACCCTATTGTATTTTATGTGATCAGTTTGATTGTAGCGAGGGAGCGTACTATCCCACCCATGATTTTTCTGGAGCTTGGAAATCGGTATATCAATATCATTATAAAACATGCGGACACGCAGGCTGTCTCCAAGAAACAACACAAGCACATACCTTTATCGAAACCACGATTGCCGGAACTGTTTATTTAGTCTGCACTGTATGCGGCTATAATAGAGCAAAATAAAAGTGTAAAGAATCATGCGGAGACAAATGCCTCCGCATGATTCCGAAATTGATATAAAACACCTTTATTATATTGACAAATGAATCATATTATGATATTCTATGGACAATAACAAACATAGTGTTATGTTTTGGTATATTTATAATGAAAAGCATATGGGAGGGATATTATGAAGCGTCTAATTGCATTATTTTTGGCGGTGAGCTTATGTGCTTTGTTTGCCGTATCCTGCGGCGGCCAGACGGATACGGAGCCCACGTATACGACGCGCCCGACGGATACGACAGCGCCGCAGGTGACGACTGCGCGCGAATGGGCCTATGAGGAGATCGATCTTTCCGGGGGGCAATACAAGCCGACCGACTTTGACCCCGATGCTTCGTCAGTATTCGGATATCGTAAGGGCACCTATGAATACGACTATTTTCAGGCGCTTTGTGGCATTTCCTATTATGCTATGCTTGTCCGGCACTATTTGGATAATGAGGGCACAGATACACAGGACGGCTTTGTCTCGGCCTACTTGAAAACGGAAAATGTCGAATCATTTACGGCTCCGTATGAATCCATTCTATATCATATCTATATGCTGCTTTCCGACAGAGAAGTGGATTTGATTCCCGTTAC
This sequence comes from uncultured Eubacteriales bacterium, assembly GCA_934446365.1. Taxonomy (GTDB): domain Bacteria; phylum Bacillota; class Clostridia; order Oscillospirales; family CAG-272; genus QALR01. The sequence goes on from CAKSDZ010000003.1 coordinate 161,320, forward strand.
GCTTGGCATTGTGGTGGATTATTGGTTGAGTACTTCTTATGAGCTTTCTGCCGAAGAGAGAATGACCGTGCTTGCGCTCTCTTTCAACGGCATTGACTTGAAGCTTACGGAATATGCGGAGGAGCTGCTTGCGCTTCCTGACAAATATCCGAATTATGCGGGAGAATTTACACTTTCGGAAAAGGCTGTCGAGGAAGCGGAGGCCTTGATTGAGGCATGTAAGCCGGTGGCGGAAAAACGGGAATCGCTTCGCGAGAGCTGGCGCCTGTATTATCGGGAAAAGGAGCCGACGCTTACCGTAAAAGAAGAGTTTGTCGCGGAGCACAACGCGGTGAAGATTACGCTGTCGGGAAACGGACGGTACTATCTGCACAATCTCAGAGGGATTTATGTCGAAAATTATCAATATGAGATTTTTACCGGTTCGACCGGCCAAAAGATCGCTCAGTCTCTGCCCATGGAATCCCCTGTGGTGATTTATCTCCCGGTTTCTCATTATAGAGGTACCGTATGGGATAGGGAGCTTGAGGTCGTGAAGGCGGATGAGAATGGGCGGCTCTTTTATGAGACCGTCAAGCTGACGCTGGACCCGGCGGATTGCTATTCCGGCGAACCGATCGAAATGTCCAATCCCTTTTTGGATGCCGTTTTTCGGAAATTTTTCGGCGGTGACTATTCGGAGAGGGACTTGCTTGCCATTCAAATTTTGACGATCAACTATGCGATAACGGACACTCAGACCGGTCTTTCACGTGAGCCGTCTATTTATTTGGGATATTACACTGAGGATGACAATGACGGCAGTCATCTTGTATACGCATCCTATTCCTATTCGGAATTTTTTGACGAAAAATCAAACGGCAATATTCCGGCGGGGCTTGAAGAGGACCTGAAGCATTTTCATGCGCTGACATCGATTCAGGTACGTCAGGAGCTCAAAGAAGGGAATAAAAACAATCCATATGAATTTTCGGAGGGCTTTTTGGAATCTCTGATGCCCTATGAGATGACGGAGGACACGTGGAGCGAGCAGGTTCATGAGCAGTAAAACATAAATAAGGAGGGGCGTCCATGAAAAAACGAATCATGAGCGCGGCGATTCTGCTGTGCCTTTTTCTGACACTGGTTTCCTGCGGGAAAGGCGATGTCTATTTGGAGCTTGCCGCCTTTGGCGAGAGCTTCCGTGCGGAAAACCGGGAAATGTTTCCGAACGACGCCTGCGAGCATTACGTCCGGTATCGGGATGCCTCGTCGGTTTCGCAGGATGTGGACGCCTCCGTCTATCATTATGCCTATTGTATTTGGGGCTCCTGTGATTATGAAGCGCATTATGAAGTCCATACGGTGAAGCTTTCGACAATAAGGGTGGATTATGCGTCTCAAGCAAAGGAAAACGGATATTATTATCATGAGGTTTGTTTTTCCTGCAAGCAGTGCGGGGAAAATATCCGTCTGTATGTTCTTTGCAAGACGCAGCTTCGGGAGGAAACCTGCGATCCCAGAACGGGCGTGGGGTGCCTTGACGATGTAGATTGGAGGGAATTTCTGTGCGATACGCCGTACGCAATATCGGACGACTGAAAGCAAGAAGCCTTTTGACATTGGCCATGGCGTTTGTTCTCTTGTTTTTGTCTATGTTCGGCATTTTGACGGGCAAGCTTTGTCGTGACAGCAGGGAGCGCTTTTACGGTCCGCTCGACGGCTCCGTCTATGTGACGGACGACACGCTCACGCCATTTCTGTCGTATCGGGCAGCGCGCACGCTTGCCGAAAATTCCGGTGTCATTACCGGCGTTTCCGCCGTAAAGGAATACACCGCTTTTCTCATCGATGTCGAATATGTCGGAAAAGGTCTGTTCAAACGGACACGTTATCCGGGTGAGGCGATTAGTCCGACGCTTCAGGTGGATTACATAGAGGGGCTGCGGCTTTGCGGCGTTACCTCCATGGAAATTTTGGAGGAGGTTTACGGCGGCGCGCTTACGATGACCGAGGGCTCGATGATCACCGAACGGAACAACGAGCGTCACGACAATAAAATCGTGATCTCCGATACGCTGGCCGAAAAAAACGGACTTTCCGTCGGAGATGTCGTTTCCCTTGCCATGCTTTCTCTGTTCCGTGAGGAGCAGCTGCTTGAAACGGAAGATGACAGATATTTCTATGACTATATTGTCGGCGGCATTTATCACAATGCGGAAAATAATTTAGGCTCGGTGAGCAAGCCTTGGCTTGTGAATGACAATCGAATCTACGTTCCGATTTCGACGGTTGAGGATATCACGGAGAATGAGCGAGTGCGTTTTTGCTATGAAACGCCGGAGCTTTTGCCCGGCCTTGCTCTTTCCGGTGCGATCGACAATCCGCTGCTGATTCCGGATTCGCTGTATTTCCATCTTTCGGATATGGAGACGGCGGATGCGCTTGAAGCGGAAATCGGGAAAATCGGCTTTATCAAAGAAGTCAAGCTGACCAAATACATGTCGGATGCGGCGACCTCGCCGTCCGCAAGGCTCTCGCAGATGATTTCCGTTCTGCTTGTGGGAATCGTCGCCATCGGTTTTGTGATTCTCCTGCTTGTGATTTTTTTCAACATGAATGCGCGTCACCGTGAGCTTGCGGTGCTGTCGGCACTCGGAAAGCGGAGAAGCGCCGTTTCCGCTTCCTTTTTCCTCGAGGTGCTCTTGCTGTTTCTCGCGGGATATTTGCTTGCCGCCGTTATTTTTGCCGGCGCGGTCTCTCTTTGCGCTGCACCGATTACGGCGTATCTGAATGCGGCTGAAATCAGCGCGCAGATTTCCAATGAGACGGCGGATTTTGTTTTGCTCGGCAATCCGGGAAGCGATCATATACTGGAAAAAATGGCGGATTTCGCATATCTTGCGGGGGAATATATTCTGCCGGCAATGCTTGTCACGGCGGCGCTTGCGGGTGTGATCCTGCTCGGCGTTTATCTGTTCGTCCGGATTTATGTGAGCAGAATCAACGCTTTGTCTGCGGTAGGAGGGAAGGAATGATTATAAAACTTGCTTTTCGCAACCTTGTCAGAATGCCGTGGCGAACCGTCCTTTACTTCTTGGTGGTTTTCTTCCTCGTGGTGGCCGTGACGGCGTCGGTATTCGTCTATACGGCTTGTACGGGCGCGAAAACGGCGCTGGATGAGGCTTATATTTTTGTCGCGTCCTTGGTGCCCAGGGATGTGAGCGCACATGTATCCCTGCGGGATATCGGATATTGTCTTTCCGGCGCGGATATTATCTCCTATAACGTGTCGATGTCGGAAAACGAGGGCGTTATCGCCGGCGGCGCCAATATGTTCCGACTGCCGGAAAAGGTTGCGCCGGAGGATGCCGCGCCGATTTGGAACGACGAGGCGAGCTGTGAGCTTGTCGCAGTGGAAAATCTGTATCTTACCCATCCGTTTTTCACGGGAGAATGCACGATAACCGAGGGCACGGGACTGACGGCGGCCGGGTATGGCGGAAGCCGTGCGGAGCTGGTGATCCCTTGGTGGCTGGCGGAGCAATATGACATATCGGTGGGGGATACCCTGATTCGGCGTTATTACAGACAGGATTACAGCAGATTTACTTTTTTTGAGAGTGTCGTCGTCGGCATTTATAAGTCCAATGTTCCGTCGTCCTCTTATGAGGATTATCCCGCCTATCTGCCGCTTGCCGTGGCGGAGCTGGATTACGGAAGTGTGACCTCCGGATATCTTTCTTCTACCGCAAGCCTGTGGGTGGACCGTGCGGATTTTGTCTTGAAGGGACGCGGCGATTTTGATGCGTTCGTCAGGAATGCGGAAAAAAACGGGCTGAATTTTCAGCAGGCGGATATTCTATTCAATAACAGCTCTTATGACGTGCTGTCGGAGGAGCTGCAAAATATTTGCGTGATTGCGGTTCTGGTTTTTGCCGTCGTTTTGCTCGTGGGACTTGGCGTTTTGATTTTCTTTACCGCATATTTCAGCAATTCCCGCAGAAAAGAGAAGGAAATTCTCCGTGCGCTCGGGATGAAGAAGCATGCGGTCTCCGGCATGATTGTAACGGAGCTTGCGATTATTATCGCAGCAGCCGCGGTTTCCGGCTTTTTTGGGGGACGTCTTGCGGCGGGAAAGCTTTGCCGGTATGTCAACGATACCGTGCTTGCCGAAGCGGCGGAATCCGCCGTGCTTCGGGCGGCCGATGCAGCGCGTCAAAATCCGGCGTCTATGGCGCTGGAAAGGGAAACAACGGTTGAAATTTCCCTCACGGGCGGCAGGGCAAGCGTGCCGGAGGTTCCGATCAATGCTCGGAGAACGATAAAAGACGAAGAAATCGGCGTCAACCGCCATATTTTCTATGATGTCGGCGTACTTGAGACATTTCTGGATAACATATGGACGCCGACTGCGGTTGTCGGCATTTCGGATATCGGCTCGGTAAAAACCTCGATTTCGTTCGATGCGGTACAGGCGCTCCCGAATTATTATGAGGGCTTTGTCTATGCGTTTGTCAGCGAGGAGGTTGGATTTGAGGGAGAACGGAAAGTCATCCATCTCGGCGCACATGACCAAGAGGATTACAGAATTGTCACCGCGTCGGGGATTATGGATGCCTATCTGCCGAGAAACACGATGGTGATTGTGGTGGGCACGTACGAGGAGAACGAATATTGCTCCGGCACGGATATTCTTGTCCGATTGGAGGATTATCAAAGACTTTACAGCGCGCTTTCCGTCACCGACGAGGATTTCTATTTTGAGCGAATCGATACCGTTTTGAAAAAAGAACGCGATAGCGCAGGAGGGACAGATGAGCATTCTTGAAATACGCGGCCTCGCCTATGATTATGTGACGAAGGCGGGCGCCGTTCATGCCTTGAAGCATGCGACGGCAAGCTTTGAGATGGGAACCGTTTACGCCATCGTAGGGCGTTCCGGAAGCGGAAAATCCACCTTTATGTCGCTTTTGGCGGGACTTGACGTGCCGAAAAGCGGACAAATTCTGTATAACGGCACGGACCTTGCGGGACTTGACCGAGACCGGTATCGCAGGGAGCATGTCGGAATGGTTTTTCAGTCCTATTATCTTTTGCCCCAGCTGACGGCGGTTGAAAATGTGGAGCTTGCCTTGGAGCTTTCCGGAAAAAAAGAGGGCAAACGGGCGCGAGCGGAGGAGATGCTTGCGCTTGTGGGCTTGGAAAGGGTCCAGTATAAAAAGCGGAGCACCGAGTTTTCCGGCGGCGAGCAGCAGCGAATCGCGGTTGCGCGCGCGATTGCGGCGGACCCGGAAATTCTCCTTGCCGATGAGCCGACGGGAAATTTAGACAACGAAAACAGCGCCAATATTGTGGAGATTCTGATTGATATGGCGCATCGGTACGGCAAATGTGTCGTTGTAATCACACATGCGATGGAGGTGGCAGAAAAAGCCGATGTCATTTTGCGCATGAGCGACGGTGTCTTGGCGACGCCGCAGGAATCGGTGATAGCCGATTCGACCGATACGGATTAAGCCTGAGAATAAAAACAATAACGGCAGAGATTTCGGAAAAAAGAGCTGAACGCGAGAAGCGTTCAGCTCTTTTTTTCTTGTCGGGAATATTTATGGCCGCATACCGCCGCCTTTGCCGCCGGGATCACCGCCGATTCCTCCGCCGATTCCGCCCTGCCCGCCGCCGAAGCCGCCGCCGGAGGAGCCGTAAAGATTCGAGGTCATCGTGATCTGTGTGATCACGGTGCCGCCCGTTTTTGTCGTGTTCTGTGCGAAGCCGTTTTCATCGGCATCTGTAATCACGGCGCCGCTGTACAGCGTGTAGGTACTTCCGCTTTGGATACCGGGCGCCGTGATGACAGCCGACTGATAGCTTTTGGGCGCGGTAAAGGATGCGATTACGGTGCCGTCGGCATCACAGATGCAAAAGCTCTGTCCGGCGGACTGGGTGGAGAAGCTGCAAAGAATAGCCCCCTGATTTTCCGCCGAGGAGAAGCCCTGCGCCATTCCGGAGGAGCCGAGCGCAATCACAATGCCGCCCGTGACGGTGCCCGAGGTTTCATAATCGATGGCGCCGTTTCCGCTGTTTGTCGGCCCTGCGACGAGCGTGATGCCGCCTGTGACCGTAAGCGTGCCGTTGGAGTCGATGCCGTCGCCGGAGGCGTCGACGACGATATAGCCGCCGGATATCGTGATGGTTCCGGTCGAGCCGGTGAACATCCCCTGACCCGGTCTGCCGCCAAGCGATGAGCTGTCGTTTCCGCCCGCGCCGTTGATTCCGTCGTCGGACGCGACAATGGAGATGACCCCGCCGGATATTGTGACGTTTGTGGCTTCTATGCCCTCATAGCTTTTTCCGATATCGATTGTGCCGCCGGAAATGGCGAGATTGGTGTCCGCATGGATGCCGTCGTCGCCGGAAAGCAGGGAAAGCACGCCGTTTGTAACGGCGATGTTGCCGTTGCTGTGAATCGAATCGTCGGAGGAATCGATGCGGAAAGTACCGTCGGTTATGATAAGCTCCGTGCCCGCTTTAAGCCCTTTGGCGGATTCTTCGTCGGCAGTCGTCTGCGTCGTACCGCCAAAGCCTCCGAAACCGCCCCAGCTGCCCCAGCCGGAATTCCATCCGCCGTCGGCGCCGGTTGAGGCATTGGCGCTGCCGCCGCCGCTTTCAATGATAAAATCGCCTCCGGTGATGTTCAGCACCGTTTCGGCTTGGATGCCGTCATTTCCCGCCGTAATATCGATTGTGCCGCCGGAAATATAGATATAGCCGCGCGAGGTATCCTCGTCGTTGCTCGAGCGGATTCCGTCGCTTCCGGCGGTGATGCGGATTGTGCCGCCGCCGATTTTGACGCAGTCCTTCCCGTCGATACCGGCTTTGACGGATGTCACCGTGATGACGCCGCCCGTGATGATGAGGTCATCCTTTGAGACGATTCCGTGCTTGTAATTGCCGTTTACCGTGAGGCTGCCGCTGCCGTTGACGGTGAGGTCCTCCTTGGAGAAAAGCGCGGCGTCGAGCGTCGAGCCGTCGTCGACGATTTCATAAGAGCTTCCGTCGGAGAGAAAATTCTCGCTGCCGTCCGCAAGGGTGATGAAAACCTTGTCCGCGCACTTGATATAGACGGCGGGACCGTCCGTGCAGGAAAGGGAAACGCCGTCGAATACCAGCTGGATTTTATCCGTTTTGGCCGCGTTTACGGTCAGTGTGGCGTCGGTGGCGGCGCCTTTTACAAGATAGGTCCCGGCAGCGGTAATGGTTACGTCTGCTCCGTCTGCCGTGGCTCCTGTGCCCGTCACGCGGCTGCCGGCCTCGGAAAAGAGAATTTCCGTGGCGGAATTTTCATCATATTCGGTGTTTTCGTCCCGTCCCGAGAAAGAAAAATCCATGCCGTCCGTCTGCGCGGAATCGATGATGCCGGAGGCGGAGACGGATGTAGAGCCGTCTGTGGACGAAGAGGTCCCCGGGATTTGTCCCGGCGTATCCGAACATGAGGAAAGAAGCAGGGCTGCCGCCATGCACAGCGACAGGAATAGGGGAATGGCACGCCGTTTTTTCATAGCTCCTCACTCCTTTCGGCGGCTTCCATAATGGAGATTTCGAGATTGCCGTTGCGGCAGCGCAGCTCATCGATAAAAGCTTTGGCCGAATCGGCATTTTTCAGTTCAATTCGATAAAGAAGCTTGTAGAGGCTTCCCATATTGCTGGTTTTGACGCTCAAAAGCTTGCGGCTTTTCGTATATTCGTCGAACAGATCGTCGAACGCGCCGCTGAAATTCAGGGTTTCCGGAACGGTTATGTGAAGCTCCGTCATTTTTTCACCGGGAATCCGGAGGCTCATGAAAAGAAGCATCACGGCGCACACGATGACGGTAAAAACAATCGCGATTCCGACGTAACCCGCCGCACAGGCAAGTCCCGCCGTCATGACAAAGAAAATCGAGACGATCTCCTTGGCTTTGCCTGCCACCGAGCGGAAACGGACGAGCGAAAAAGCGCCCGCGACGGCGATTCCCGTTCCGATATTGCCGTTCACCATGACGATGACGGTCTCGACGACCGCCGGCAGCAGAATCAGACAGACGAGAAAGCTTTTGGAAATATGGGAACGGTAGGAGGCGGCTGCCGCAGCCGCGATTCCGCAGATGAGGGCGACCGCGGTGCAGATCAGATAATTTCCGATGGTGACGGTGCCGTTTGTGATGGAAACAAAGATATCAGGCATAGATAAAATCTCCTTTTTCGGCAGAGGATTTGGTTTCGGCAAGGCCTGTTAAATAGGCTGTGCCGTATTTGGAAAACGAGGTGGGGAAAATCCCGTTTTCATCGAGCGCGCGGGAGAGCCATAAGGGCATGGCACCCTCGGTTTTGATCTCCAAAAGGTGTTCGCCGCTGCGTATCAGCGGCTTGCCGGCGGTTCCGGCTTCCAAAGATACTTCTGTTTCACGGTATCGGATTCCGGTGTCGAAGGTCAGACGCAGATCGGGCGAGGCTGCGGAATAGAACGCCTCACGCTCATAGGAAAGGGAAATCCGCGGCGCAGGCCATCCGTAAAATTTCATCGCTTGGTCGATCTCCCGCATGATCTGCGTATCGGCGGGTTTTTTCGCGAATGCGAGATATTCCTTGGCTTCTCCGAGCGTCATGGCGATCCGGCGTTTGTATACGACGCCGTCGAATTTTTTTTTGATTTCAAGAAAAACCGTGCTTCCGACCTGCGGGGGGCCGTAGCTTCGCAGGCGCAGCTTTTCTTTATAGGTATGCGCGTCGATGGAAGCCCGGATGATTCGGTGGTTTGGTGTATCGAGATAGAGATTGCAGACGGTGCTTTTCCCGTAGGAGTCGGGTATGAGCTTGTCGCGTATCTGTGAAAAAAATCGCGCGTACGTGTTTCCATCCAAAAGATATTTTTTTTCGACCCGTTTGAAAATACAGATATCGGACGGCATGATGCTCCTCCTTTTCATTCCGTTTTTGACTGTGCTTTGATTTTATCGCATGAAGCTGAAAAAAAGCTGAAAAAAGTATTTCAGCATTTTTTCAGCTTTTTCCTTTACAATGATTGCGCATGGGGATGCGATCGGTTATAATAAAATCGGAAATACATAGGAAAGAAGGCGGCGGACATGCGCATATTGATTGTAGAAGATGAAAAAAGGCTCGCCGATGCGCTGCGGCAGATCCTTTTGGAGCAAAAATATTCGGTGGACGTCGTTTTTGACGGCAGGGAAGGCTATGAGTACGCCAAAAGCGGAATCTATGACTGCATGATTCTCGACGTGATGATGCCGCATATGACGGGCTTTGAGGTGGTTTCCGCTCTGCGGCAGGAAAAAATAGGAACGCCGGTGCTGATGCTGACCGCCCGGGACACGGTCCCCGATAAGGTGAGAGGTCTTGACGCCGGTGCGGACGATTATATGACGAAGCCCTTTTCACCGGAGGAGCTGCTTGCGCGCGTTCGGGTGCTGTCGCGGAGAAAGGGCGAGGTGGTGCTGGATGAGATGCGGTTTGCCGATATCCTGTTCAATCAGTCGAGTGCGGAGCTTTCCTGCGCCTCGACCGCAAAAAGCATTCGTCTGAATTATAAGGAAGCGGAGATGATGAAGCTCTTTTTGGCAAGACCGGAGGGGATTTTATCCAAAGAGGAGCTGATTACAAAAATATGGGGCTATGATTCCGATGCGGGAGACAACAACGTCGAGGCTTATGTGTCGTTTCTTCGGAAAAAGCTTCTGTATGTAGGCTGCAAAACCGAAATCGTTTCCATCAAAAAGGTCGGATATAAGCTTGAGGTGCCGGAATGTTAAAAAAATTGAAGCATAAATTTATTCTCATCAATATGCTGATGGTCGGATTGGTGATTATCTTCATTTTTACGGCGGTTTGCATTTTGACGTATCGCTCCGAAAAGAATGAAATCAAGCGTTCGCTCGAACAAGTGATTTCTCTCAAAGGAAAGGACGAAATTCATATCGGCGGCGCACCGGAAATCGGCGGCGTCATGCCTTTGCCGTATGTATACGCCTTTTCCGTGCTTGTGGATGAGAACGGAGAAATCACGGGGCGTTATGAAAACGGCGCGGATATGGATGAGGACGTTCTTGCGAGCGCAGTCGGGCTTGTCATGGACAGCGATGCTCAGAGCGGGACGCTCCGGAGCTTCGCGCTGATCTACATGAAAAAGAGTATCCCGAATGGCACCGTGATTGCGTTTGCCTCGCTTGAACCCTTGAAAATCACCATGAAAAATACGGTTTTGATTTCCGTTGCCGCCTGCCTTTCCAGTCTTTTGATTTTTCTGTATGTCAGCAATGTTTTGGCCGGCTTTGCCATCAAGCCGATTGCGGCGGCATGGCGGCAGCAGAAACAGTTTGTAGCCGACGCATCTCACGACCTGAAAACGCCTTTGACCGTGATTCTTGCCAATACGGGCATTTTGATGTCACATAAGGAGCAGACTTTGGAATCCCAGCTCAAATGGATTGAAAGCACCGAGGAGGAGGCGCAGTATATGCGGGGGCTTGTGGACCGCATGCTGGAGCTTGCCAAATCCGAAGATATGGGGACAAAGGCCATGCTTTCCGACCTCGATATCAGCGAGCTTTCCCAGCGTGTCATTCTGCAATTCGAGCCTGTGGCCTTTGAGAGGCAGGTGACGATTGAAAGCGACATCGCACCGGAGGTCCGTATCAAAGCGGAGATGGAATCTTATGTCCGTCTTATCCATATCCTGATTGACAACGCGATTAAATACAGCCCGGAGGGCGGACGTGTTACCGTGCGTCTTTCCGTGGCGAAGCAGACGGCAAGGCTTTCGGTCCACAACGAAGGGGATGCGATACCGGCGGAGGATCTTCCGCATATTTTCGAGCGGTTTTATCGGGCGGATAAGGCGAGGGGAACCGGCGGATACGGACTCGGTCTTTCCATTGCCAAAAATATTGCCGAGGCGATGGGAGGCAAAATCAGTGCGGAGAGCAGTCCCGCGCGCGGAACGGTCTTTACGGTCCTGCTTGGGAAATTATCATAAATAAATTAAGATACAAGGCAGGGGAGTGGCCCTGCCTTTGTTTTTTGCGCCTTCCTTTAATATTTGATGTTAGGATATGTCCGATGGATTCGGAGACGAGCCGAAATTGCAGGAGGCATTTTAAAATTTTTATAAATTTCTTTTTTAGTCGTGTTTGGAATAAATTTGCCGCTTTCCGTATGGTAATGTAAATATATGTTATATTAGTAAGGAGAAGGCAAATATGAGAATGTTGATTAAAAATGGGAAAATCAATTCCTGCGGTGAACGAATCAAAGAGCTACGACAAACGCTTGGGATTTCTCAGAATGATTTGGCGGTGAAGCTTCAGCTTGTCGGACTTGGCATCACGCAGAAAACGATCAGCAGGATCGAAACGGGAGATCGTGTCGTCCCCGACTATGAACTGAAATATTTCGCGGAGGCCTTGGGCGTATCGGTAAGCTTTTTGCTTGGCTTGGAACCGTAAAAGAAAAAGGAAAGGGAGAGCGTCCGCTCTCCTTTTTTGAATGCCGATTGCAATAGAAGAAAAATCAAAAACCCTTGCAGAAGCAAGGGTTTTTCCATGGAGCTGATAGCCGGAATCGAACCGGCGACCTCATCCTTACCAACTATAAATTTTACTTCTTGTCATTTGTGGCAAAGTCTGTTTTTCTTAGGTTTTATGCGGGTTTTGAGGTTTTCGCCTTTTGTGTCGTTTCGTAATTTTGGGCATTATTTCGTGAAAATAATGCCCAAATAATGCCCAAGAAATTGCTATGCTTGCAATTCAGATTTGTCCTGATTTCGGCTGCCGAAAACCCGCTCAAATGTATCGCTTGCTTCCTCGTCTTTCTTTTTGAGAGCATGCGCGTAAATGTTCATTGTTGTCGACGGTTGCGCATGTCCGAGACGATTGGCGACGGTAATGACATCTTTGTTATCGGCGATTAGAAGCGTTGCCGAGGTGTGACGCAGCCCGTGAAGCGGAATATCGGGGAGGAGCTGCGCTTTTCGCTCTTCATCAGTCAATCGAGCATCGGACATAATAGAGGCGTTATGCGCCGCAATTATATGCTTGAATTTGTGATACGGTGTTGAAACGTCCATCGGCTTCCCGTTCCATTGCGTAAAAAGCAAGCCGGCTGAATTGTTCCATTTGTCGCCGAGTGCAAGGGCAGCGCTCATTTGTTCAATTTGGTATTTTTTTAAGACCGACATCAAAGAATCCGGCATGGTAACCGTCCGAACGGAGTTTCTTGTTTTTGGCTGTTTGATTGTTCGGATTTTGTTTACATAGCAAACGGATTTGCTTACATCTATCGTCTTGCCGACAAAATCAATATCCTGCCATGTCAAGGCGAGAATTTCGCTTCGGCGCAGTCCTCCGAAAAGAGCGATATAGAAAAACACCTTAAATTGCAGATCAATGGAGCGCAGCTCCTTGTACTCGTTGACATGATATCCTTTTCCGGTGTCGTCGATTCGATCGTGCGCCTTGTAGGTATATTCATATTCCCGATCGAGCGCATCAAGAAAAATTTTTGTCTGTTCCGGTGTGAAATGTTTGATATCGCCGGCAGCGCGGTTTTTCTTTGGTTTGGTTGCGTGTGCGCATGGGTTTTCTGATATTACCATCCATTGGACGGCCGTTGAAAAAACACTGCTCAAAATCACACTGAATTTTTGGATCGAAGTTGGGCTATATCATCCCGTTCTGCCATCAAGGCGGCTGCCGTCTTTGGCAAGATCGTTATAAAACGCGGTAATATGGAGCGGGGTGATTTTCGCTATTTTCAAGTGTCCGAGCTTCGGGATGACAATCTGATTCATGACGCGCTGATACATGGCAAGCGAGGACGCTTCAAGTTGCGATTCTGCATATTCCGCAAACCATCTTGCGGAGAACTCTGCAAGCGTCAGCTTTTCACCGTTCAAATATTTTCCGCTGATAACTCTTTGTTCAAATTCATAAGCAAAATTTTGCAATGCTTTTTGATTTTGTTTTTCAGTCCTCTGCGGGTCAGGCGTAAAGGTCGTCAATTGCACTAACTGTTTGCCGAAAGAATCGTACCCGCAAAACACTTTCACCCGGTAGGTGTTGCCCCCTTTTCAATATGCGCCATTTATTGACCGCCTTTCATCCAATCGGTGGTGGATATGCTTGTTTTCATGTCGTCAACGCTGATTTCGCCGTTTTGACATTTGATAAGCTGTCCTTTTGCGAATGCCGACCAAACCGCGAACCGTTCTTCAAGCCCTTGGATATTGTCTTTGTTCCGTTGCTTGCGAGCGTTCTGCGTTTTGTAGATTTTGCGGTATTCGCGCAGCACTTCGTCGCCGTTGATCTTGTTTTCATAGCCGATCTGGCGGCATGTGCGATTGCCCTTGAATATGTTGTTGCAGTAAATTTCATCGGAGCGGGATTCCGGCACGAAGTATTTGCCGCAGTTTTGACAGCGTTTTAATTCAATGCCGCGTCGTTGCATTTCCATTGTATCGAATAGAACCAGTTCAGCAATATCCCAAAAATAATAGGTTGTTTGGTTTTTGGATTTATCAAATGAGAACATTGTGATAGCAGGCGGTGAATTTTCTTGATTCCATAACGCTGTGAAAAAAAACTCCCACTTATACAGGTTATTACTCCATAAATTATGGATTTTTTTAAATGCTTCAAAATTAAAATCGCCATTTTCTGAAACATAATTTTTAAAGTTTTGTTCTGAATATTCTACCGCGTCCCAAACGTCTTTTCTTCGGGTTAAAGATTCGATTTCTGTTAGCAATGGGTGTAGATTTTTGCTTTCGGCGGTAAGCTCCCCCCATCTGAGTGTCTCGGTCATATGGCTCCACTCGAATATTTTTCCTGTATGTGCACAATATTGCACATAAGCTATTATTTCTTCATCTCTACTCATTATATTTAACTTTGTCATAGGTTCATCATAAAAATACCCTGGTTCATCTTTTACAAAAAAATATGTTAATTTATAATCATTTCGCATTTCATCGTTACTGACCACCGAATAGATAAATTTTCCTGAAAGCATTTTATCCTCCTTTTTATTGTCCAAATAATGGTAAATGCTCTTTATATGAGTTGTAACGAGTAGACATTTTATATTTGCGTGTCGCCGTTGATTGACTGTCTATAAAATATTTACAAAAAGTCTTGACGGCTTGTCCAATATTTGATACAATATTGTTGTAGACAGTATAACACAATTAAAATGAAAAGTCAACAATGATTTGAAATAAATAAAAAAGAAAGGAAGTTACCACAAATGACAAACGAAGAGCTGAAACTAAGAGCCGCCGGAGCGGGCGTGAAATTGTGGCAGATTGCCGAAGCGCTGGGGATTGCCGACTGCGCATTTTCGCGCAAGCTGCGCCGCGAGCTGCCCGACGAGGAAAAAGAGAAGATACTCGCCATCATCGACGAGCTGAAAAAGGAGGTGCAATGATATGCCGAGGATGCGGACAATATCGGAGGCTTACAAAGAGATCAAGTCCAAAGATGCAAACACGTCGATGACGCCGTATTTCCTGCGCCGGCTTGTCTTGCTGGGGGAGATACCCTCAATCAAGGCAGGGCGCAAGTATCTTGTCAACATGGACATGCTTGACGCGTATTTGTCCGCAGGCAATTCCGGTTGCGGGGTGAATAGATGAGATTTTACATAGCACAGACGGACGGGCGGTGATAAATTTTGTCGGACAATAGGGCTTTTTTGATTTATCTTGATTACGAGGAACATTTCAAACAAATAACACATGAGCAAGTCGGCGAGCTCATTATGGGTATGATTGCATATTCTAAAACAGGAATTGTCCCAAAATTCAGCGACGGGGCGGTGTCTATGGCGTTTTCTTTCATGAAATCACAGCTCGACAGAGATTCAGACGCTTATCGCCGGAAATGTGAAATCAATCAAGAGAACGGCAAACATGGTGGCAGACCAAGGAATAACCGAACGGTTTCTGAAAAAACCGAACGGTTTTCGGAAAAACCCAAAAAAACCGAACGGTTAATTCCAAAACCCAAAAAACCCAATACAAATACAAATGCAAATACAAATGCAAATACAAATGCAAATACGGAGATTTATTCTCATGCCGAAACAGCTAAAGCTGTTTCTCGTGAGAGCGCAGACGTACCGCTGCCGGAAAAAAATGCTCCGCGTTCCCGTAAAAAAGAATCGCAGGACAGCTACAAGCAGATTCAGGACATGTATAACAGCATCTGCGTGTCATTGCCACGATTGACAACGCTTTCCGATGCCCGAAAACGGTTGATACAAACGCGATTGAAAAGCTATTCGCCCGAACAGATCAGAGCCGTATTTGAAAAGGCGGAAGCGAGCAGCTTTCTCCGAGGAGAAAAAGGCGGGGAAAAGGGAACATTCAAAGCATGTTTTGACTGGCTCATGAAAGACGCGAACTTTGCCAAGACGCTTGACGGCAATTATGACGACAAGATCGCCGCGGGCTCCTCTCGAAAGGCAGACGAGCTTGACGGGATTTTTTAGCCGCCCGTCGGAGAACAGGGGGAAGCGATGAAGCATTATGAATCAAAATCCGCTTTGTGCCCGTTTTATCACAGTGAGGAAGCACGCGCCATTCACTGCGAGGGCACCGAGGAGAACAATGTCTTGCATCTGATTTTTTGGTCGCCGGAGAGTAAGCAGAAATACGAGGAGCGATTTTGCTGTGCTGCTTTTGCAAAGTGCCGACTCTGCGGAATGCTGTATCAAAAATACGGGGATGACTGGAACGTCGGAAACATGGATTAAGGTCGCCGCGCCTCGATTGCTGTCGGAGTAAATCGGGAATGTACGACCGCATGCGAACGCATGCGACCGCATACGGAAATCAAAAATAAAAAATTCATAACACAGAAAGGACAAGAGCATGGAGGAAAGAGAAACATTCACAATGGAGGACGCAATCGGGGACATGATGAGAGGCATAGAAAAGAAAGCCAAAACAGCGAATCCGCCGGAGCCGGAGGATTACATCGGCGGAGACGGTCTGCTGTATTGCGGAAAATGCCATACGCCGCGTCAGATTCGTTATCATGGGCGCATCGGTTCCGTTATGTGCGATTGCCGCGAAAGAGCACAGAAAGAAAAAGAAATGAGGAAACGGGAAAAAGAACGCGGGGAATTTGTGAACCGTCTGCGCTGCGACTGCTTTCCCGAAAGCGAAATGGGCGAATGGACGTTTGAGAACGACGACGGGCTGAATCCGAAAAGCATTGACACGGCGCGGAAATATGTGGAGAATTTCGACAAAATGAAAAGCAACGGGATGGGGCTGCTGCTCTATGGGGAACCGGGCACCGGAAAGACCTATCTTGCCGCGTGCATCGCAAATGCATTGATCGAGCAGTGTCATCGGGTACATATGACAAACTTCTCGCGCATCGTCAATCTGATTCAGAACCGTTTCGAGGGAAGGCAGGCTTATATCGACAGCTTGAACCGCTATTCGCTTCTGATTTTGGATGATCTCGGCATTGAGCGCAAGACGGGCTATATGCAGGAGAATATTTACACGATTATCGACAACCGGTATCGGATCGGCTTGCCGATGATTATCACGACCAACCTGACAAGGCAGGATTTCGTAACGGATGACATCACCTTGAAACGCATTTACGACCGCATTTTAGAGCGGTGCATTCCGGTGGAAGTGACCGGAACCAATCGCCGATATGCAAACGCAAGGCAGGATATGGAGAGTGCGCGCCGCCTTTTGGGGCTGTGAACAGAAAGACGGAACGCAGCGGAGCGGTTCGGATTGCCGAAAGCGACGATTTTATCAGAAAACGGCAATAAAAAAAGAATGTCCATCCTCTTTTCCTCGGGAATATGCCACCGACTGGACGCCGGCGGTGGAATCTCATATAACCGGCGGAACCGGCGAAAGCGGCATACGTCGCCGGCATAAGCCTGTGAAAGCGGAACATTACGGAACCCATAAAAAAGACAAAAAGAGCGGGGATTGTCCCGCTCCGTTTTGCTTTATGTGGCTGTTCCCGCTCATGGAAGATTTTCATGGATGCGTAAATGGGGCGATTTAAGGCGTCTGCAACGCGATGAAAATAAATGCATAAAGTCCCTCGTCAAATCCAATAAAATGCGTTCTACATGGCTTGCAAGCGATCATTTCGCGTTCTGCGCAGCTGCTTCCCATTGTAAAAGCCGCGGGGAGAATGGATGATGCCCTTATTTTCCCGCTTGTCGGATGACGGTCATATACAGATCAAGCTGTCTGTCTTCCAGCGCTCCCACAAGCTCGGCAAATGGCTCGATGTTTCCGTCGAGCGCGTATATCTCCAATTTCTCAAAGTAGGAGAGGCGCTCCTCTTTCGGAATTGAAACAGGCAAGAATCCGTCCTGCATCAGCTGATAATTCATGAGCAGGCGCGCTGTTCTTCCGTTTCCGTCGACAAAGGGATGAATCTTGACAAATTCGGCATGCGTCCATGCTGAAAGACATATGGCATCAATCTCGTGCTTCTCGGTTAAGTCCGTGTAAAACGTCTTGATTTGACGATACATCTCATTCGGCGACGGCGGCGTATGGCGCGCACCGGAGATATATACGTCGACATTTCGGTAAATTCCCCCTGCTGTAATGTTTTCCATCAGCAGTGCGTGAATGTCTTTGACTGCGTTTTCATCAAGAGGTTTGCCCTCTGTGATGCGCCTTTTCACATAATCGAAAGCTTTCTTGTGGTTTATGACCTCGTATATTTCGCGCAGCTCTTTCCCGCCGATGGATACCTGATCTTCGAGCAGGAGTTTTGTTTCCATCAGGGAAAGCGTGTTGCCCTCAATCGCGGTGGAATTGTGCGTATATTCGATCTCAAAGGCGCTCATGTAATTTTCATACACAGCGCGCGGCAGGGCATGGATATTTTCTTTGATAAACGCTTTTTTCTGCTGTAACTGCTCTGTGTTCATGTTCCTGCCTCCTTAAAAATCGATGCCTTGTATGGAATGCTCGTATATGAAATCGGTGAGCGGCTCCGAATCGCCGGTGTCATAAAAATGCAGTAAGCGCTCGTTGAATCCCTCCATATTGCTTTCCTTGACGGTCAGCATGCCCGCTCCGGCCTGCAAAAGAATCTTATTTGCCAAAACAAGGCTTGTGCGCTTGTTTCCGTCCCAAAAGAGCTGCCCGCGCGTCCCCCAGGCAAAGGCGGCAAGGGCTTTCGATGTCGCCGTTTCCTCCGCGGAGAGAAGCGCATCAAGCTCTTTTCGGCACGTTTCCTCATTCGGGATAGGCGGCATATAGTCGGTGCCGGAGATGCCGACCGTTCCGGTGCGCAGCTTGCCCCATGCGAGCGCCTCATTGCGCGCAATATAACCGTTCAGACCGCACAGATAATCCAAGGTGACGGGCTCGTCGATTGAGCCCAGCAGAAACCGCCACGCGTCCCGCATGTTTAAGATTGCCTGAATATCGTCGAGCTGCACGTTCGGAACGTTGACGCCCTCTAAAATCGTCCGCGTCTGCGGGAACGTAACCGCTCGGTTTTCCATCTTCATGCCGCAATAGACGTTTTCGTCCCATTTCTTTTTGGCAAGAAAGGCGCTTTGCTCCGGCGTCAGGCTGTATTTATTTTCATAGTGTTTCATATGATGTTCTCGCTTTCGTTGTGTTGAGGGAATTACCCTGCAATGATTTTGATGTGCCGTTCCAGCTCCTCCGCCTCATAATCCGCAATCAGTTTTACGAGTGCGTCCGGAGAGTGTTCGTCTCCATAATAACGGTCAAAGCTGTCGTAATATTTGCGGCGATCAGCGAATTTGATATTGACGGGTAGCAGTCCCGCCTTCATCAGCTCCAGATTCAGAATGAGCCGTCCGGTGCGTCCGTTCCCGTCAATGAACGGATGGATGCCCTCAAACCGCAGGTGAAATTCCGCGACCGCTTCTATGATATGCATATTCCGTTTCATCTCCTCATAATCCGCGAGGAGCTGCTCCATTTGGACGGGGACGAGGTAAGGCTGCGGTGGTGTGTGGACGGCTCCCATGATGGTGACGCCGATGCCTCTGTATGTGCCTTTGTTGGCGGCGTCGTGCATGAGCACCAGGGAATGGATGTCTTTGATAACCCGCTCTGTGAGCGCTGTTTTGGCGTCTGCAAGGCTTATGACATATTCAAAAGCATCTCTGTGCCCGATTGCTTCCAAATGCTCTTTGATAGGCTTTTCGGCGATTGTGATGCCGTCCTGCAAAATCATCGCAGTTTCCCGCAGCGTCAGCGTGCTGCCCTCAATGGCATTTGAATGATAGGTGTTTTCTATCATGAACTCGTCGCGCAGCCGTTTCAGCTCGGTTTCATTGAGCGGGCGCATGGCTTCAAGCTTGTGCGTGAGTTCGTCGATTCGTGAAAAATCCATGTGGATGCTCCTTTCTTTGGAATGGCAATATGATTGCCGCTTTTATGGCTTTTCAACATTATCCCGCTCGATGGTTTCTTCAATGGCGCGATTGATAAAGCCGTTTACGCTCTCGCCGCGTTTATCTGCATGGGATTTGATATAATCTTTTTTGCCTTTGGGTACGGTTAGATTGATTCGGTCATATGTCTTTTCTATAAATTGATTTTTATAAGTGGTCGAATCAAATTTTTCGTTTTGAGTATCTTTTATTTTATGCTCCTTTGCGCGTTGTTGGATTGATTATATCATATTTTTTTAACTTGCGCAAGATGTGATATGATGGAATCACAAGGTAAGGGAAAGCAGACGAAAGTAGGCGAAAGCCGAAATCAAGAAGGCAACGTAAGAGCGGAACCGGATGCGGAAGTAGCAGTATAAATTACAGACGCTGCAAAGCCCTCCGCCTCTTACCTGAAAAAGAGAGGAGCATACCAATGAGCACAAACGAAATGATCGCAAGCATTAAGGAGCTGAAAAGCCTGCAAGCGTTGATTGAGGAAGCGGAGGCAGAAGCCGAAGCAATCAAAGATGCGCTGAAATCGGCTATGGGAGATCAAGAGGAGGTGAGAGCGGGAGAATATAAGGTTACGTATAAAAGCGTCACAAGCGTCAGAATCGACACGACCGCGCTGAAAAAAGCAATGCCGGACATTGCCGAGGCGTTCACGAAAGAGAACACCACGCGCCGCTTCTCGATTGCATAAGGAGGGAACGATGACACCATTGAAAGCCATTCGTGCCAAATGCATGGACTGCTGCTGTGAATCAGCATATGAGGTGCGGATGTGTCCCTGTTCGGATTGTCCGCTATATCCCTATCGCTTCGGAAAGAATCCCCGCAGAATGCAAACAGGCGAGGGGGACATCCCGCCAGAATCGATTCTGAGCGAAAAAACCCCGTCTCAATTCGCGATTCAGAGACAAACACATTTTGCAAGGGTAAATGTACCACCCGACACAGAAAACGAAAAAGAAGCCCTTTTCTGCGCGCCTGCCAGCGTCACAGAAAAAGGCTCATAACACAGCCGCCGGAATGGACAAGAACCCCAAACCAAAAACGATTCAAAATCAAAACCGAGCGGGTGTGATTATCATACCACGCCCGCTCCGAAAAGTCAAGAAAGGAATTTTAACATGGATTTACGTAAGTTGTATTTCGATATTAGCGATGATTTCAAAATGGATAACCCGTTTGAAACCGGAAAGAACAATGAGTTATTTGACAAAATTTGTGACAAGCATTTTGGCAGAAGTGAGGAATATAACGACGATTTTGAGGAAGCATGGGAAGATTTATGTGCGCTGGTGTCAAAGGAAAGAGAAAATGCCTTTATCGTCGGCTATAAAACCGCTTTGTCATTGATTCTTGCGGGCACGCTGTGAGGTACATATGGCAGAATACGACAAAAAGCGATTGAGGGAGGCGTTGGAACGCTTGCCGGTCGAGAAGCTTAAAATGCTATATGATTTTTGGACGGCGATTAGAGCGGGAAACCCGCCGCCGGCCATGAAAGAGGACGATGCCGCGGCATTGGAAGCAATCATCTGTAATGCGCGTCTGCCGCCGAAAGAAGATCGGAGCGGGGAATCCTGAAAACTTCAATAATGCCCAAATAATGCCCAAGAGCGAAAAAAACACTCATTTAAAGCAGGATGCAAGGTTTAGGAAAAACAAAAAACCCTTGCCGGAGCAAGGGTTTTTCCATGGAGCTGATAGCCGGAATCGAACCGGCGACCTCATCCTTACCAAGGATGTGCTCTGCCGACTGAGCCATATCAGCGAACCGCGGTAATCAGTATACACAAATATTTGCCGTTTGTCAATACTTTTAAAAGAAAATTGAAAATAGTGTTTTAATTTTTTGCGGAATATGATACAATGAGGAAAAGACCATTCGGCAACAAAATAAAGATCAAGGAAAATGTAAATGATGAAAAAATTGCTCGTCGTCGACGGAAATTCCATACTCAACCGCGCCTTTTATGGGATCCGTCCTTTGAAAACCAAGGACGGTTTGTTTACCAACGCCATATATGGGATGGTGAATATGGTAAACAGGCATCTTGAAGCTTATACGCCGGATTATTTTGCCGTCGCTTTCGACATGCGTGCGCCGACGTTCCGCCATGCGTTCTCCGAAGCCTATAAGGCGAACCGGCACGGTATGCCGGAGGAGCTGGCCTGTCAGCTGGAACCCGCCAAGGACTGCATGCGCGCGATGGGCGCCGCGGTCATCGAGATGGAGGGCTTTGAAGCGGACGATATTCTCGGCACGCTTGCTGCCATGGCGGAATCGGAGGGTGTCATGACGTATATCGCGACCGGCGACAGGGACTCGCTTCAACTGATTTCGGAGCATACAAACGTCGTGCTTGCGACCAATACGGAGCCGATTCTGTTTGATGAGGCGGCCTTTCGGGAGAAGTACGGCATTTCTCCGTCGCAGTTTGTGGATGTGAAGGCTCTGATGGGGGACAGCTCGGACAACATTCCCGGCGTGCCCGGCATCGGAGAGAAAACCGCGCTGAAACTTATCACGGAATACGGCAGTCTGGATGCTTTATATGACGGGCTGGAAACAAAGCCGCTTGCGGCAGGGGTGCTTTCCAAGCTTGCGGCGGGGAAGCAGTCCGCATACGATTCGCAGTTTTTGGCGCGCATCAAGCGGGATGTTCCGCTCGCTCTTTCCCTTGCGGACGTTGCCTATCAGGGAGCGCACAAAAGGGAGCTTGCCGCGTTGTTTACGCGCCTTGAATTTTTCGCCTTTCTCAAAAAGATGGGACTTGACGAGGCGACAGACGGGGAACCGGTAAAGGTCGATTCGCGCGCGGTGCTTGCGGAGGAGATGAATCTTGTCCCCGGAAAAAAATATGCGATTGCCTTTGATTTTGAGCAGGATGAGGCGGCCGTTGCGGCGGAGGAAATTTTCATTGTGAAGGGAATCGCGTCCCTGAAACGGTATCTCGACGGAGAATATGAATTCATCGTGTACGACGAAAAGTCGGCTTTGCATGCGCTGTCCGCCATGGACATCCGATTTTCCGCCTGTACGGACGACATTATGCTGATGGCTTATATCGCCGCGGTCTCCGACAATGATTTTTCGTTTGACAAGCTGACACAGCGCATGTTCAGCGTAACGGCGTCATCTCTTGCCGAGCGGGCATATGATACGATGCGTCTGTATGAGGAATTTTCCGTGATTCTCAAAGAAACGGAGCAGGCGGAGCTTTACCGGAAGATCGAATTTCCGCTTTGCCGCGTGCTTTTTGAAATTGAAAAAGAGGGCTTCACGGTCGATGTTCCGGCGCTTCTCGCCTTTTCGGAGAAGCTCGGTGCCATGCAGAGCGAGTATGCCGAGCGCATTTATATGCAGGCGGGCATGGAGTTCAACATCAATTCGCCAAAGCAGCTCGGCACGGTTTTATTCGAGCGCATGGGCTTTCCGCATGCGAAAAAGACGAAGAGCGGGTATTCCACAAGCGCGGACATCCTCGAAAAGCTCCGTCCGTATCATCCGATGATCGGCGATATTCTCGATTTCCGTCAGGTCGGGAAACTCAAGAGCACATATGCCGACGGGCTTTCCGCCGCCGCAGATGAAAACGGGCGCGTTCATACCTCGTTCCGTCAGGCGCTGACCGCGACGGGCAGGCTCTCCTCCATCGAACCGAATTTGCAGAATATTCCCGTGAAAACGGAGCTTGGCCGCGAGCTGCGTAAATTTTTTATCGCAAAAAATGAAAACTATACGCTCATCGACGCGGACTATTCTCAGATCGAGCTGCGGATTCTCGCCGCGATATCGGGGGACGAGGCGATGATCGCCGCATTCCGCGACGGATATGACATTCATACCACGACGGCGATGCGAGTGTTCGGCGTTTCGGAAAAGGACGTGACCATCGAGCTGCGCAAGAAGGCAAAGGCGGTCAATTTCGGCATCCTTTATGGTATGGGCGATTTTTCGCTGGCGTCCGACCTTCATATCACACGCGCCGATGCGAGAGCGTATATTGACAGCTATCTCGGGGCTTATCCGAAGGTCAAGCAGTATCTTGAAGATGTCGTGCGCGACGCGAAGCGGGACGGCTATGTGACGACGTATTTCGGCCGACGGCGCTACATTCCGGAGCTTTCCTCCGGCAAAAAGATGGAGGTTTCGTTCGGTGAGCGCGTCGCGATGAACAGTCCCATACAGGGAACCGCCGCCGATATCATCAAGCTTGCCATGGTGAATACCGCGAAGAAGCTGGCGGCGGGCGGCTACGATGCGCGTCTGATTTTGCAGGTGCATGACGAACTGATTATCGAATCCGCAAAATCCTGTGCGGACGCGGTGGGGCATCTTCTGAAAACGGAGATGGAGAATGCGGTATCGCTTTCCGTTCCGCTCACCGTTGAAATTTCGTCGGGCGATTCGTGGTATGAGGCAAAATAACGGAAAAAACGCATAATTGCGCGATTTTTGCTCAAACTATGACCAAAACCATTGTTTGAGGAGAATCGTTATGCTAAAAAAATCACTTTTAGGGCTTCTCGCCGCAGTGCTCCTTGCCATGCTTGTGTCCTGCGGACGCACGGCAGAGCCGGAATATGAGAGCGCCGATATGCTGGCGAATAAGCTGTATACGGAGGCGAATCTGAACCATGACGGCGTGTACGCCGAGTATCTTGACAGCAGCTCCGCTTATATATTCGGACTCAGCATCGCCGATTTTAACGAAACGGTGAAAAACGCCGTGGTATACCGGAAATCGCTCGACTCCGACGGCCAAACGCTTTATGCACTGGAAATGAGCACACAGGATGCGGCGGCGCTTCTCGCAGAGGATTATTACAATCATTACGAATGGGCGGCGTGCGACAATTCGGAAAAGCTCGTTGTGGCCTGTGCCGGACGGTATGTGCTGCTGTTCAAATCGAATGCCGCCGAGGCGGATGCCGCGCTCGAAGGCTTCCGCAAGCTTTCCGGCGGACGGCTTCTTTATCAGCGAGAGCTTGTCAATAAGGGATAAATTCGAGAATGATACGGCAAAAGGACGCGGCTTACGCCGTGTCCTTTTTTAGAGTATTGTGAAATTGCCAAAGTTCATGTTGGAGACAGTATACTCGGCATGAGAACGGCATGGTTCGCGAAAATTTCCTCATAGCTTCGGAGGCTGCTTGCTGTTCGGTGTTATTTGCCGCAAGCTTTTTTATACAATGATGCTATAAAGGGCGGAAGCGGTCAAGCCGATTTCGTCGGATTGCCGAAATCACGTCTTTTTTGCAAAATATCTTGTATTTTTCGGAGAATGTGCTATAATGGCATATATAAAAAGAAACAGAGTAGACGCCAGCGAGTTGAAAGTGCCGGAATTACGGGGAGTTGACTTCCGGACGAAAACATTTTGTTGCTGTGCTGCCGTCGCATCCCGCTGTTATCATAAGACATGACATCGGTCTTATGCGGCAGAGATAAAAATCCTGCCGCATTTGTATTTTTCCGCCGGAAACGGCGGTGCTTTGCCGTGCTTTTATGATTGAACCGCGTCTCTGTTCCCACGGAGGTGCTTTTTTTATGTCAAAATCGAGGAACATCCTTGTCAGGCTCACGACGACCGCGGTCATGATTGCCATGAGCGTCGTGCTTTGCCGGCTGCTCGGCTTTCCGCAGACCGGCGTTTACCGCATCGAAATCAGCTTTCTGCCGATTGCCGTTGTCGCTATGCTGTACGGTCCGATATGGAGCGGCGTGGCTTACGGCATTGCGGACCTGATCGGCGCCGCGATTTTTACGGGAATCAACCCATTCATCACACTATGCAAGATTCTCTTCGGCGCTGTGATGGGACTTTTCTTCTACCGCAGGGAGAAAATCGGAATCTTGCGCATCCTTCTGTGCTTCTTTCTGATCGGCGTTATCATCGATATCGGCGGCATGTCTCCGATTTTCGTGTATATGTTCGGTTATGACTGGGAGTCGGCGCTTGTCGCACGTGGGCTTGGCACGCTCGTCAACACGCCGGCAAGGATTCTTTTCATGTGGCTGACAGTGCGGTATCTCGGCGGATATATCCGGAAATATGCCGGAAAATATGAAAACAACCGGGAATTTACTTCCTATGCGAACGGCTTTCAGGCGATTCCGCGCTTCGGTCTTGAACGTGTATCCGCTCTTTTGGATATCGTCGGGCATCCGGAGCGGGAGCTGCGTTGTATACATGTCGCCGGAACCAACGGCAAGGGCTCGGTCTGCGCATTTTTGGAGGCGATGCTCATGCATGCGGGATACCGTGTCGGGAAGTATATTTCGCCGAATCTCGTTCGCGTGAACGAGCGCATCACGGTAAACGGCGAAGAAATTGCGGACGAAGCGCTTGCGGCGCTTCTTTCCCGAATGGGAACGGCGACGGAACAGGCGGAACGCCGCATAGGTGAGCGTCCCTCTCAGTTTGAAATTTGGACCGCAGCCGCATTCTGCTATTTTGCGGAAAAAAAGTGCGATTATGTGATTCTCGAGACCGGCCTCGGAGGCGAATTCGACGCGACCAATGTGATCGAGGGAAACGTCATGGCGGTGCTCACGCATATCGACCTTGACCACACGCAGTATCTCGGAAATACGATTGCCGAAATCGCAAAAACCAAAAGCAAGATTATCAAGAGAAACTGCGAGACGGGCGTCACGGTAGTGTCCCGACAGTCCGCCGAGGCGCTTTCCGAGCTTGAAAAGCGTACTGCGGAATGCGGCACACGGCTTGTCGTGCCGGAGGAGGCCGTGGTGACAGGCTTTCGCGATATCTATGAGATTTTCTCATATGGTGAGCTTCGCGATATGGTTTGCGGCCTCGGCGGACCGCATCAGGTCGAAAACGCCTGCACGGCCGTCGAATGCGCACGCGCGATGGGGCTTGCCGACGAGCATATCCGCTTCGGCATCGAGCATGCGAAAAATCCCGCGCGCTTTGAAAGGCTTGCGGAGAATCCCGCCGTTATCTACGACGGCGCGCACAATCCGGACGGGATTTCCGCCCTCATCCGCGCGATGGACCGATACTTCCCGGGAAAAGCCCGCACGGTCGTATTCGCATGTATGCGGGATAAGGATTATCTCGGCTCCCTGCATATGCTGGCGCGTGCCGATGTGACGAAATTTGTGTTTACCACCGTCAAAAATAACGAACGGGCCATGAGCGCGGAGGCGCTTGCCGCAGCGGCGGCGGGCGACGGAATCGTCGGGGAAAGCGCGCCGACGCTTCGTGCGGCGATTGGTATGGCAAGGGCATACGGGAATCCCGTTTTCATCTGCGGCTCGCTGTACCTGTATGCGGATTTGCCGGAGGAGGGAAAACGATGATAGGAAAAAACAGAGATACCTCGCTTTTTGCGTCCCCTTTTTCGCGCGGATATTGGCGGTGCGCGGCAGCGGAATTCCGAAATCTTTACGCCTTCATCCTGGCGGCGCTTTTTGCGGCGCTGCGGATAGCGGTCAAATCGCTCAGCATTCCGGTCGGGGAATCGCTCTATATCGGGCTTGATTTTTTTGTCAATTCCGTCGGCTCCATGATTTACGGGCCGCTCATGGGACTGCTCGTCGGTGCGGTGAGCGACACGGTCGGCGCGATTCTGTTCCCGAAGGGACCGTACTTTTTCCCATTCATTGTGGTCGAGATGCTCAGCGCATTCCTTTTCGGACTCTTTTTATACAGGCAAAAGCTCTCCGCCGGACGCATCGTTCTGTCGCGCTTTGCCGTGGTGGTCCTCTGCAACTTTGTGGTCAATCCCTTGATTATGCAGTGGTATTACACGGTTGTGGTCGGGAAGGATATCGCGTTTCTGCGCTGGGCAGCCGTGCTGAAAAATCTTTGTCTGTTTCCGGCGGAGGCGCTGCTGCTCGTGCTCTGGCTCGGCGCCGTTTCCACCGCCGCCTATCGAATGGGGCTTGTCTATGCGAAGCCTGCCAAAATGAATGTGAAAAGGGCGGCTTTCGGCATCGTTTTGCTGACGCTTCTCGCCGCCGGCGGCATCGCGCTTTACTATTATCTCAAAGCCTCGGGACGAATTTAAACGAAAGAGCCTTTGTTTGCAAAAAACAGAGGCTCTTTTCTGTCGATGTAGTTGACAAAGAACCGAGGAATTGCTATAATAATCTTAATTTGATATAAAATGGCATACCCGCAAAACAGAGCCGATTGGACGGTATATCTCGGTCATGGCGAGGAGGGAATGTGGATGGACGACAGCTTTTCTTGGATGGAAAATCGGATAGAACTGCGGCTTTGTCGCGCCGGCGCCCGCATCCTCGGGGAAAATTGCGCTTTGGCAGGAGAAAAACTGCCGTTTGAGCTTTTCCTTTATGCCGCGCACGGAGATTTTCGGCTGGAGATGAACGGGAATGCGGCAGTCTGCCCGCAGGGCGGAACCGTCCTTGTGCCGTGCGACACGGCATTTCGCCTTACGACGGCGGATGACTGCGAGCTTGTTCTTGTCGCGGCCGATTACCGGATTTTTAAAAATCTGCGCATCTTTTCGCTTTTTGAACTGCCGGTGCGCCTTGACGGCGGGACGGAGCCGCCGGACGATATTTGCTCTTTGATTCGTGATACCGTGCTTGACAGCGAGTTTACCAACACCAGACTTGAACATGCGCTTTCCGTCAAGGCGCTTTTATACCGGCTGGGCGCCGCCGTGCTGCGGCGCAGTGCGCCGCGCAGCGAAAGCAGCATGATTATGGAACGGTTTGCAAGGCTTGCCCCTGTCCTTTCCTATATCGCGGACAACATTGAACACGGAATCGCCGTGGAAGAGCTTGCCCGCATCATGGGCATGTCCGAAGACGGCTTTTATCGCCTGTTCAAAGCCACCCTCGGCGAGGCGCCGGGGGAATATATCATCTCGGAGCGCCTGCGCGCGGCACGCCTGCTGCTGACGGAATCCGCCCTTTCGGTCGGAGAAATTTCCCGCCGCTGCGGCTATGAAAGCCCGTTTTATTTCAGCTCTCTTTTCCGCTCGAAATGCGGCTGTCCGCCGAGCGTTTACCGTGAAAGGACGGCGGCTCTTTTTCATTCATTTAAATAGGAAGTATATTTATGGATTTTACCAAAATCAGGCTGTTTCTTTTCGACATGGACGGCACGCTCTATCTCGGGGATGAGCTGTTTCCGTTCACAAAACCGCTTCTTGAAACCATCCGGAGTGCGGGGAAAACCTATCTTTTCATGACCAACAATTCCTCGAAAAGCGTTTTGGATTATGTTGCGAAAATGGAACGGCTCGGCATTCCCGCCGAATATGACGATTTCATCACCTCCTCGCAGGCTACGGCGGATTATCTTATGAAAAACCATCGGGACGTGAAATTCTATGTCTGCGGCACGGAATCCTTCAAGGCGGAGCTTGCAGCTGCCGGCGTGCGCGTGTGTGACGTCTATTCGGAGGATATCGGCGGTGTCGTCATGGGCTACGACACGGAGCTGACCTATCGGAAGCTCGACGATGTTTCAAAGCTTCTGACGCTTCATGATATCCCTTATATCGCAGCCAATCCGGATTTCGTCTGCCCGACGGAATACGGCTATGTGCCGGACTGCGGCTCCGTCTGCGGTATGATTTACAATGCGACGGGGAAAAATCCCCATTATATCGGCAAGCCGCGTCCCGAGATGCCGCTTGCCGCGGTGGAGCGGATTCGGAAAAAGGATCCGGCGGTGGAATGCGGCACGACGCTTGTCGTCGGCGACAGGCTGTATACGGATATCGCATGCGGCGTCGCCGCCGGGATTCATTCCTTGCTTGTGCTGAGCGGGGAATCGACGCTTTCCGATGTGGAAAAAAGCGACGTGAAGCCGGAATTTATCATGCGCGACTGCGCGGAGCTGCTCGAAAAAATACAGTGATGTCCGGCGCGTATCGTCGGAGGGAGGTTGTTTATGGCAAGACCGAAGGGAATCCCGTTTGCAGAGGAAAACGCAGGCGCGAATTATGCGGAGTTTTCCGTCACGCGCAAGCCTGACCGGAAAATCAAAACGCAAAGACTTTTGTTTGTGCTGCTTTACGCGGCGTTTTCGGTTCTATACTGCGCGCTGTTTCTTGTCGTATGGAAAATGGCGCCGCTGATTGCGATTCTGCCGCTGCTTGTCTTTATTTTGTGGCTTGTCACGTGGAAGCTTACGAAAATCGAATATACCTATATCGTATATCAGGGGCAGCTTCATATTTATCGGGTAAACGGCTACAATAAGGCTGTGGAGGTGTTTTCTGCAAAAGTCAGTGAAAACGACGGGATTTATCCCGCCGCCGACGCGGAATATGCGGGGGCCATGGCGGGCTGCGCAGTTCTCGATTATTCGGCGGGGAAAGGTACGGAGGACTTGTATTTCGCGGTATTTCCGGCCGACGGCGGACGGGTAGCCGTGTATTTTACGGCGGCGACAAAGCTGCTTTCGAGCCTTCGGTATTACGGCGGAGAAAAGGTCGTCGTCACCTATGTTTCCCACTGAGGTGCGGACATGAAGAGATTTCTCGGGACACACAGGCATATTTGGTGGGCGCTGTATTTTGTGGTCTATCTTATCGGTTTTTTCCTCGTGGAAGCGGTCGTGCCGACGGAGGGCTATCACGTGATGTATCATCCTCTTGACGACCTTATTCCGTTTTGCGAGTATTTTATCGTTTTTTATTATATTTGGTATCTTTTTTTGGCGGGTACGGCGCTTTTTCTGATTTTTTACGACGGTCCCGCGTTCCGGCGCTATATGTGGTTTCTGATTCTCGGCTTTTCCTTTACGCTGATTTTCAATGTCGTCTATCCGAACGGTCAGGATTTGCGTCCGGACCTCTCGGCGCTGGGACGGGAGAACCTATTTACCACGCTGATCGGCATGATCTATTCCGCCGACACGAATACGAATGTGTGTCCGAGCATGCACGTCATCGGTTCATTTGCCGCTATGTTCGGCGTTTTGGACTGCAAAAAGCTGCGAAAGACGGTGGCGGCGCCTATCGTTGCCGTTTTGCTCACCCTGCTCATCTCGGCCTCGACGGTGCTTGTCAAGCAGCATTCGATCGTCGACGTTTTTTGGGGAGTCATTGTCTCGGCCGCTCTATACGGCGTCGTATACGGACTGCTTCGCAGAAAAGCGGATCTCCTTGAAAAACGGAACGAAAAAACCTTGATCTGATTTTCGGAGAAGTCCTCCGAAAACGATATACTTACTATGTCGCCGGAAATTGCGGCGGAACGGAGCTTATATGAGAAAAACCAAAATTGTATGCACGATCGGGCCCGCCTCCTCCTCGGAGGAGGTGCTCACCGAGCTTTGCCTTGCCGGCATGAATGTGGTGCGGCTGAATTTTTCGCACGGCACGCATGAGGATCATCAGGAAAAAATCGATGTCATCAAAAAGGTCAGGGAAAAGCTCGGACTGCCGATCGCCATCATGCTGGATACGAAAGGACCGGAATACCGGATCGGGACGTTCAAGGAGGGAAAGGTCACGCTTGCCGACGGCGATGTTTTCACCTTCACGACCGAGAGCGTGGAGGGCGACGAGCACCGCGTTTCTGTCAATTATAAAGGACTTTGCGAAAATCTTGCGCTCGGGGACAGGATTCTTGTCAACAACGGACTTGTGATTTTTGAGGTGACGGAGCTTTCCGAGACGGAGGCTATATGCCGCGTTGTCGCGGGCGGAGAGCTTTCAAACCGCAAAAGCATGAGCTTCCCCGGAAAGCTTATGAGCGGACCGTATCTCAGCGAGCAGGACAAGTCCGATCTTCTGTTCGGCATCCGCAACGGGGTGGATTTTATCGCAGCCTCCTTTGTCTCCGTCAAGCAGAATCTCGTCGATTTGAATACCTTTCTGCATGAGAACGGCGGCGACG
Source organism: uncultured Eubacteriales bacterium (assembly GCA_934446365.1). Classification (GTDB taxonomy): domain Bacteria; phylum Bacillota; class Clostridia; order Oscillospirales; family CAG-272; genus QALR01. Next base: position 192,647 of record CAKSDZ010000003.1, read on the forward strand.
GTATCGACGTTATTGCCAAAATCGAAAATCGTGCCGGCGTTGAGAACATAGAGGAAATCTGCGAGGTGTGCGACGGCATCATGATCGGCCGCGGCGACATGGGGGTGGAGATTCCGTTTGAGGAGCTGCCCGCGATTCAGAAATATCTGATTACCAAGTGCCGCCTGCTCGGAAAGCGCGTCATCACCGCGACGGAGATGCTCGAATCGATGATTCACAATCCGCGTCCGACGCGCGCGGAGATTTCGGATGTTGCCAATGCCGTTTACGACGGGACGAGCGCAATTATGCTTTCCGGCGAGACCGCGGCGGGGAAATATCCCGTTCTGACGGTGAAAACGATGTCGAGGATTGCGGAGGAGGCGGAACGCAATATCCGATATGAGGAGCGTTTCCGCACCAACGAGTTCCGCATCAAAAATACAACGGACGCGATTTCTCACGCGACCTGCGGCATGGCGATCGATATCGGTGCGCGCGCCATCGTGGTTTGCACGATGTCGGGCATGACCGCGCGTATGGTGTCCCGATTCCGTTCGCCGACGGATATCATCGGCATGACGACGAGCGAAAAGGTTTGGCGCAAGCTTTCGCTTTCGTGGGGCGTGACGCCGGTTATGGCCGAGGAATTTACCTCGACGGACGTGCTTTTCTATCACGCGACAAGCTATGCGAAAAAATTTATGAATCTCGGCCGCGGCGATAAAATCGTCATCACCGGCGGAACAACGAACGGCAAATCCGGCTCGACCAATCTCATCAAAATCGAAACAATATAAAGGATATATCGTCAAAAAATCGGAAAAAGCAGACAGTCGCCAAAGCGGCTGTCTGCTTTTTGTATGGTTTTCTTGTCTGTCCGGAATGTTAGAGATCGGAAAATTGTGCGGTAACGGAGAAAATATTGAGAATTGTGAAAAAGTATTGACAAAAGATTACGATTCAGGTAAAATAATTGTACTATTTTGATGAAGCTGATATTTAGGGCGAAAAAGCAAGTGCCGAAGCTGCTCCTTGCCGTTTGGCGATGCGGTACGATTGCTTGTGTTATGTTAAGAAATTTTTGCCGTCCGGCCGTATAAGCGGTCCGGTCATCATGCGAATATTGCGCCATCGTACGGAAGTGCGGGGCGTTTTTATTAAAATATTGAAATCAAAGGGAGACATTCAAATGAAATCACTCAGCAGGATCATCGCGGTTCTTCTTGCAGCGGCATGTCTTTCTCTCGCATTGGTATCATGCGGAGAAAAGAAAACGTATACGGTCGGCATCTGTCAGCAGGCGCCTCACGTCGCGCTCGATGCCGCGACCGAGGGCTTTAAGCAGGCGCTCATCGACAAGCTCGGCGAGGAAAATGTCAAATTTGAATTGCAGAATGCGCAGGGCGAATCGAATACATGCTCGACAATCGTCAACAGCTTTGTATCCAAAAATGTCGATCTCATTATGGCGAACGGCACTTCTGCTCTTCAGGCGGCGTCCAATGCCACGACAACAATCCCGATTCTCGGCACCTCCATTACGGCATACAGCGTCGCTTTGAATTTGCCGGATTTTAACGGTACCGTCGGAGGCAATATTTCGGGTACTTCCGATCTGGCGCCTCTTTCGGATCAGGCGCAGATGATTCTCGATTTCTTCCCGGAAGCTAAAAAGGTCGGACTTTTCTACTGCTCTGCGGAGCCGAATTCCGCCTATCAGGTAGCGGTGGTCAAGGAGTATCTTGAAGCAAAGGGTATTACCTGCATCGAATATAAATTCTCGGATTCCAACGACGTGGCACAGGTTGCCGAAAAGGCGGCGTCCGACTGCGACGTGATTTACATTCCGACGGACAATACGGCGGCCTCCTGCACGGAAACCATCAACAACATTGTCCTGCCGAAGAAAGTGCCGATCATCGCCGGCGAAGAGGGAATCTGCTCCGGCTGCGGCGTTGCGACGCTTTCCATCAGCTATTATGAAATCGGCTACAAGACCGGCGAAATGGCGGCGGAAATTCTGAGGGGAGAGGCGAATATTTCCGAAATGGCGATCGCTTACGATCCGAATCCCGTGAAAAAATACAACAAAGAAATCTGCGAGGAGCTCGGCATCACGGTTCCTGAGGGTTATAAAGCGATAGGAGAATAAAATGGGCTGGCTGAATGCTTTGCCGGGCGCCATTGCTCAGGGGATCATTTGGGGCATTATGGCAATCGGCGTCTACATAACCTACAAGGTGCTCGACATCGCGGACCTCACGGTGGACGGTTCCATTTGTACGGGTGCCGCGGTCTGCACGATGCTGGTTATTTCCGGTGTCAACGTATGGCTTGCGATGCTCGCCGCCCTTGTCGCCGGTATGGCGGCAGGGCTTCTCACCGGTGTTTTTCATACCTTTATGGGGATTCCCGCGATTCTTGCCGGAATCCTCACACAGCTGATTCTATGGTCGGTCAATCTCAAAATCTTAGGAAAAGCGAATCAGGCCTTGCCGGCACGTAACTTCTATGTGCTCGTGACACAGCTGAAAAAAACACAGACGCTTCTGATTCTCGCTGTGGTCAGCATCGTGCTCATTGCGGTATTGTATTGGTTTTTCGGAACGGAGCTCGGTTCGTCCATCCGTTCGACCGGCTGCAACATCAGCATGAGCCGCGCGCAGGGAATCAACACGGATTTCAACAAGATACTCGGTCTTATGCTTTCCAATGGAATCGTCGCGCTTGCCGGCGCACTGCTTGCGCAGTATCAGGGCTCGGCGGATATCAACATGGGACGCGGTGCGATCGTCATCGGACTTGCCGCCGTCATCATCGGCGAAGCGGTCTTTTCCCGGATTTCCCGCAATTTCATTGTCCGCCTGCTCGGCGTTATCTGCGGCGGCATCATCTATTATATTGTGTATCAGACCGTTATCTTCTTCGGACTTGACACCGACCTTTTAAAGATGCTGTCGGCGCTTGTTGTGGCGTTTTTCCTTGCGGTGCCATACTGGAAGGGAAAATATATATCAAGCGGCAGAAGGAAAGGGGATGGTGGAAATGCTGGAGCTTAAAAATATCACCAAAACCTTTAACGCAGGCACGGTAAATGAGAAAGTTGCGCTCAAAAATCTCACGCTCACGCTGAATGACGGGGATTTTGTCACCGTGATCGGCGGCAACGGCGCCGGAAAATCGACGATGCTCAACGCCATTGCCGGCGTATGGCGTCCGGATTCGGGACAGATTATCATCGACGGCAGCGATGTGACAGGCATGCTTGAATACAAAAGGGCAAAGCTGCTCGGACGTGTGTTTCAGGATCCCATGATGGGCACCGCTGCGGATATGGAAATTGAAGAAAACCTTGCGCTGGCAAGACGCCGCGGCAAGCGCCGCGGACTCGGCTGGGGAATCCGCAGCGCGGAGCGGGAGGAATATAAACGGATGCTTGCCGAGCTGGGGCTCGGACTGGAACACCGTCTTTCCAGCAAGGTGGGGCTTCTTTCGGGAGGACAGCGTCAGGCGGTGACGCTGCTGATGGCGACGCTCGTGCGCCCGAAGCTGCTGCTTCTCGACGAGCATACGGCGGCGCTGGATCCCGCAACGGCGGCAAAGGTCATGGCGCTCACGGATAAAATCATCGAGGAGGAGAATCTCACGGCGCTCATGGTGACGCATAACATGCAGGATGCGATCAATCACGGCAACCGGCTTATCATGATGCATGAGGGCGGAATCATCTTCGATATTTCCGGCGAGGAGAAAAAGAAGCTCACGATTGAGGACCTGCTCGATAAATTCAGAAAGCTCAGCGGCACGCAGTTTGCAAGCGACCGCGCGCTTTTGGGATAGTATATGGAAAAAGACGGCGATTTCGCCGTCTTTTTTGCTTTTTAGTCGAATTCCGGATTGTATGCGTAAAAATTCTTGGAATCCATATTGTCCTGTGCGACACGCAGCGCGTCTCCGAAGCGCTGATAGTGGGTGACTTCCCGCTGGCGCAGGAATTTGATCGGATCGCGCACATCGGGATCGTCCACAAGACGCAGAATGTTGTCGTAGGTGACCCTTGCTTTCTGTTCCGCAGCGAGGTCCTCGTTGAGATCGGCGAAGAGGTCGCCTTTTACCCCGAGATAGGAGGCGGTAAACGGAACGCCGGCCGCGGATACCGGATAAATGCCGGCGGTATGATCGACGAAATAGGTGTCGAAGCCGGATTTCACAATTTCATCCATAGAAAGATTTCTTGTCAGCTGATAGACGATCGCCGCGATCATCTCTTGGTGCGCGAGCTCCTCCGTGCCGACGTCGGTCAAAATGCCGATGATTTCTCCATAAGGCATGGTGTAGCGCTGATTGAGGTAGCGCGTGGCCGCGCCCATCTCGCCGTCGGGACCGCCGAGCTGGCTCATGATGATTTTCGCGTATGTCGGATTCGGATTCTTGATTTTGACCGGATACTGTAATTTTTTCTCATATGCCCACATAGCTTAATTTGCCTCTCTTTCCCACGGCCACGGTTTGTCAATCCAGTGCCAGTCGTTCATGTCGTTGTTTCCGTAAATCGTAAGGGGACCGAATTTTCCCTCATATTCGTCGCGCAGACCCTTGGCGATTGCGCGGTGCTTGTCATAGAAAGCAAGCGCTTTTTTGTTGGTCGGATGTCCGTCCAAATAGAGAACGGTTTCCAGCGTTGCAAAATCCTCCGCCTGAATACGGCGGAGCAGCTTTTCTCTTTCGTTCATCCCATCTTCCTCCTTTGACCGTAGAACGGCTTGTCAAGCTCGCGGAAGAGGGTTCCTGCGGCAAGCGCCTCGTCGGGCTCGTTGAGGTCCCGGAACTCTTGGAAAGGAACGTATGCCATCGCGAGGCTGAGGGGCTGGTTGGAAATGGAGCCGCATCCGACCATGTCCTGACTCTGGGTAGCGGCGCTCACATATCCATTTTTCGTGTTCATATATTTGTCACCGGCGGTGGCGCTTGCCGCAGCTGTGTTGATGCGGTTCTGATATTCAAGCATCCGGCGCGCGGTGTTTCTGGAATATTGCACTTGTTGATTCTCCTTTTCATGAATTTTGACGTGTTTTCGTCTACTCTCATGATATGTATGGCCGTCTGAAAAAGTCAATTTGCCGCCGAAAACATTGACCAAAAAAGGAAAACAGGATATAATAAAGCAGAATCGAAATTTTTGACCGGAGATTTTCATGAAAAAACAGATCATGCGCTATCTAATGCTTGTTTTTGCGCTTGTACTTGCCGCCGCGATTTTTTGGTTTTCCGCGCAGAACGGCGAAAAATCGGGAAATTCCAGCGATAATTTGTCGGAAAAAATTTTGCAGATCATCGGCTCCGGAAACGGGGAGGGCGGCGAGGAATACGAGCAAACAGTGATCGCATTCGGGACGGTGCTCCGAAAGCTTGCCCATTTCGCCGAATATTTTGCGCTCGGCGCCGCGGTCTGCGGGTTTTTCGCCACTTTCGCCATGAAGCCGTATCGGTGCGGGCTCATATCCTTTGGGATATCCGTATTGTATGCCGCGTCGGATGAGCTGCACCAGTATTTTGTGCCGGGACGGCATGCGTCCGTGCTCGACGTGCTGCTGGACAGCGTGGGCGTGCTCTGCGGCGTGTTGGTCATGCTGGGACTTGCGGCGCTTATCCGAAAGAGAAGTGCGGGAAAGAAAACGATAACGGAATAAAGAAAGGAGCTTGCTGCGCAAGCTCCTTTCTTTGGGATAGTCTTATGAATTTTTGCCGCCATTTCCCGTGTCGGCACTGTCGATTTTCTCTGCGTCGGCGGATTTTGAGGCTTGTCTGGCATCCGCTTCGGGAGAAGGCGCGGTCTTTTTGCTGCCGTATTCCTGATAAATGCCGACGCCGAGCACGATGCACCCGATAAGCCCAAGGCAGACCGCGGCAAGCTGATAGAGGTCGCTCGGGATGTTGGCGATGATGTTGCCGAAAAGAAGAAAAGCGAATCCGATGTAAATGTATTTCATATTGCCTCCTATGTGAATGATACAACAATATCATAACATGTTCATATCAAAAATACAATATGCCTCTAAAAAACAAAGTGGAAAAAATGAATTTTTCCGATATTTTTTCCAAAACCTGTTGACATTTCAAACCAAACGCGATATAATAAAAACAACAAAAACAGGCGGGCCGCCGTGTTGCAAGCACGACGAGCCCTGCATAAGAAGTGTGTACGAGCGCTATCTTATACAACCGGATGACCGGCACCCTGTGCTTATGATAACACATTTTGACAGGATTTGCAAGAGGATTCGGGAATATCTGTTAAAAGCTTTAAAAACAAAAAACAGGCGGGCTGTGTACTGGCATACAACAGCCCTGCATAAGAAGTGTGCGAGCACTACCTTATACAACCGGATAACCGGCGCCCTATCGATATGATAGCACATATTGACGGGATTTGCAAGGGTTTTCAGAAAAAATAAGGTTTTTTCTTCATGGACTTTTTCAAGAAAGAAAAATGGAACCGTGCCGCACGCTTCGGATGCGTGTCTGTGGCACGGATTTTTTTGTTTTAGGCGGTTTGTTTGAATAAAAACCGTTGCGCCGGAAAAACGGAGTTTCCGTTTTTCATACTCTTTTTCCGTCTTCAATCAAATAAGCTGCGTCGCCGAAAAGCGGCGGAATGGAGAAAATGTATGTCAAATCACAGTATACCTGCTTTGCTGTTCGCTCAAAGCTTCTCCGCTTTGCGGAGGATTCAGTCAAATAAAAAAAGGACGTCGTGCGTCCGGTTTCCGATGAAAAGTTAGCTTTTAGGGTTCCAAGGGTTTGGAGTTCTCTGAGAGAACAGAAAAACCGCCGGATTCAAGAGGGCTGGCACCCTCAAGAATTTCCGTTTCAGGTGTGCGAGCACCCTACTTCGACCGATTACTCGGACCCGGCGGCAAAGATAGTATAACACAGATTTCCTTCCATTTCAAGGGGAATATGTAAAATATTTCTTTGCTGTGTATGGTTCTGCATAAATGCGGTAACGTCCGATTGACAGGTTGAAAAGGTTTATACTTAGGTATTTTCCGCGTAGGGATGCAAAAAGGGGCTCTCCACGACCCCTGTGATCCCTGCGCGGTTTTTGTTTTGGAGGAGGCTCACTGGTTACCGACTCCGCGCGCATGCTTTTCCTTCCATTTACATGCGCGCGGGGGCGCCGGCAGTCAGATGCGCCACTCGCTCAGTTAACATATAGATTTCTGTCACCGGTTTTCCAATGGAAAGCTTTCGCCGGGGGACGTCGTGGCCGATGTTCCCCATGCGCAAAATTGCCATGCTGGAAAATCGATAGGACGTTTGCCGTCTGCATTTGCGGCGGAAAATGACGGGATCACTTAGGAACCGATGCTTTAAAAAGCGTCGGTTTTTATTTTTAAGAAAGGGGAAAAATCATATGCGACCCGAAAGGGAAGAAATCGAACGCTTTAAAGAATGTCTCTATGAATGGAGCGGTGAATTGCAGCTTAAATCCAGTCTGGATGATGCGATATCGGCCTTTTTCTTAGGCTCTTTGAAAAGCTCGTGTAAGGCTGACTATGTGAACGCCTGTGAAAAATACGAGGAAGCGGCGGCGAAGCTGGAAGAGACATTGACGGATAAGCAGAAAAGAATGTTATCAAGGCTCAAAACCTTGCATGGAAACTGCGAGGTACACCTTCAAAATCAAACCTTTGTCCGTGCCTTTAAGCTCGGCGCGAAATATACGTTTGACTTGCTTGCGCAGGAAGAAGCCGCTGTGGAAGCCTCCGATAGCGTGGCCGGCCAAGCTGCGGAGGAAGACGCACCCAATAAGGCGGCTTCCGATGGAAACGCTTCCGGTGCAAAGCCCTTTATCAAGACGCCTTCCAAATGAAAACATATCCAACTGGGAAGCGTCCGACCAAGCGATAATCCTCCAAGGCTCATATTTAACCTCCATATGTGCCGTGTGGATTTCTCCTAAAAACAAAGCCCGAGGCAAAAGCCTCGGGCTTTGTTTGATTGTCCATATTTTATACCTTTTCCACGCCGAGCGTCAGCTTTTCGTCGCCGATGCTCCATTCCTTGGAGGAGGCACAGGTCTTGTCGAAGAGGAAAGCGTCGCAAAGCGTTTTGCTTTTGATATCGTCCGCATTGCGCTCCATGACGGTGCGCAGTGCGTCGTTTCCGGCAGCGTAAACGCGGATATGATCGAGCACCTCGAAGCCCGCGTCTTTGCGCATCGTCTGAATCTTTGAGATGATCTCGCGGACGTTGCCTTCCTCGATGAGCTCCGGCGTGAGATTGGTGTCGAGCACGACGGTGATGCCTTTGTCGGAGAGCGCCTCAAAGCCGGGCATCTGTGCGGAATCGATGAGCAGATCGTCGCGGGAAAGCTCCGCTGTGATATCGCCGAGGTCGAGACGAATCATGCCGGTCGCATTCAGCTCCGCCATCGCGGCGTTGCCGTCAAGCTTCGGCAGCAGCTCGCGGATTTTGCCGAGGTGCTTGCCGTATTTCGGGCCGACGGTGCGCATCTGCGGCTTGAACGAATAGGAGGTGAATGCGCTCACGTCGTCCGTATAGCGCACCTCCTTGACATTCAGCTCATCCGCGATGATTTCGGTGAAATAGTCCGGCAGAGGAAGCTCCGCCTTGACATACATCGCGGCGATCGGCTGACGGTTTTTGATGCTCGCGGCATTGCGGCACGCGCGTCCGAGCACGACGACGTCGAGAACCTCGCCCATGCGCGCTTCCAGCTCGCGGTCGATCATCGCTTCATTCACGGTCGGATAGTCGCAGAGATGGACGGACTCCGGCGCGTTCTTATCGATGCTGCAAACGAGATTGCGATAGATATCCTCCGTCATGAACGGAATCATCGGCGCCGCAAGCTTGCAGAACGTGACAAGCGTCGTATAGAGCGTCATATAGGCGTTTATCTTGTCCTGCGGCATGCCGGAGACCCAGAAGCGTTCACGGGAACGTCGGACATACCAGTTGGAAAGATCGTCCACGAAGTCCTGCAAAAGCTTGGTGGTTTGCAGGATCTCATAGTTTTCGAGGTTTTTATCGACCGCCGCAACGACGGTATTGAGTCTCGACAGGAGCCATTTATCCATGACGGAGAGCTTATCGTAATCCAGCGTGTATTTTGTCGCGTCGAAGCCGTCGATATTGGCATAGAGTACAAAGAACGCATACGTGTTCCAAAGCGTGCCCATGAATTTGCGCTGTCCCTCGACGACCGCGCCTCCGTGGAAACGGTTCGGGAGCCACGGCGCGCTGTTGGAGTAGAAATACCAGCGGATGGCGTCCGCGCCGTAGGTTTCCAGCGCGTCGAACGGATCGACGGCATTGCCCTTGGATTTGGACATTTTTTGACCGTTTTCATCCTGCACAAGTCCCAGCACGATAACGTTCTTATACGGAGCCTTATTGAAAATGAGCGTCGAGATGGCGAGCAGGGAATAGAACCAGCCGCGCGTCTGATCGACTGCCTCGGAAATGAAATCCGCGGGGAAATGCTCCTCAAAAACCTCTTTGTTTTCAAAGGGATAGTGCCACTGGGCAAACGGCATGGAGCCGGAATCGAACCAGCAGTCGATGACCTCCTTCACGCGGTGCATTTCGCCGCCGCAGTGCGGGCATTTGATGGTGACAGCGTCGATGAAGGGACGGTGCAGCTCGATATCCTCGGGGCAGTTGTCCGACATCTCACGCAGCTCGGCGATGGAGCCGACGGCATGGCGGTGTCCGCATTCGCATTCCCAAATGTTGAGCGGCGTGCCCCAGTAGCGGTTGCGGGAGATGCCCCAGTCCTGCACGTTTTCAAGCCAGTCGCCGAAGCGTCCCTTGCCGATGGATTCCGGAATCCAGTTGATCGTGTTGTTGTTTTGGATGAGGTGCTCGCGCACCTTGGTCATTTCGATGAACCATGAATCGCGCGCGTAATAGATGAGCGGCGTGTCGCAGCGCCAGCAGAACGGATACTCATGCTCGAAATTCGGCGCGTCGAAGAGAAGTCCCTCCTCTTTGAGATCATGCAGAATCAGCGGGTCCGCTTCCTTGACGAATTTTCCGGCGTAAGGCGTGTTTTCCGTCATGTCGCCCTTTCCGTCCACAAATTGGACGAACGGCAGGTCATACCGGCGGCCGGTTTTTAAGTCGTCCGCACCGAAAGCGGGCGCCGTGTGGACGATGCCGGTACCGTCGGTCATCGTAACATAGTCCGCGCAGGTGAGAAAGTGCGCTTTTTTGCCGGTTTTCGCGACAAATTCGCCGGTGCAGGCGAAGAGCGGTTCATATTCGCGGTATTCAAGCTCCTTGCCCGTCATCGATTCCAGAATCTCATAGGCGGGCGCACCGTCCTTTGCGAGCTTTCCGAGCACGGTATCGAGCAGCGCTTTCGCCATATAATACGTGTAGCCGTCCGCGGCTTTCACCTTGCAGTAGGTCTCGTCGGGATTGACGGTGAGCGCGACGTTGGAGGGCAGCGTCCACGGCGTGGTCGTCCATGCGAGGAAGTAAGCGTCCTCGCCCTTTGCCTTGAAGCGGACGACGGCGGAGCGCTCCTTGACGGTTTTATAGCCTTGCGCTACCTCGTGCGTGGCGAGCGGCGTGCCGCAGCGCGGGCAGTAGGGAACGATTTGGAAGCCCTTGTAAAGCAGTCCCTTGTCGTGAATCTGTTTGAGCGCCCACCATTCGGATTCGATATAATCGTTTTCATAGGTTACGTAAGGGTGCTCCATATCCGCCCAAAAGCCGACGGTGCCGGAGAAATCCTCCCACATGCCCTTGTATTTCCACACGCTTTCCTTGCATTCTGCGATGAAAGGGGCGATTCCGTATTCCTCAATCTGCTCCTTGCCGTCGAGCCCGAGCTTTTTTTCCACTTCCAGCTCGACCGGCAGTCCGTGGGTATCCCAGCCGGCCTTGCGGTCGACCTTATAGCCTTTCATCGTGCGGTAGCGCGGAATCATGTCCTTGATGACGCGGGTGAGGACATGTCCGATATGCGGCTTGCCGTTGGCGGTCGGCGGACCGTCATAGAACGTATAATTCTTGCAGTCACGCCTGTCCTCTATGCTTTTTTCAAAGATTTTGTTTTCTTTCCAAAAGGCTTCGGTTTTCTTTTCTCTTTCGACAAAATTCAGATTTGCCGATACTTTTTCGTACATGAAATGGCCTCCTCATGCTGAATTTCCAAAATAAAAAATCTCCGTCCGTATTCATAGGACGAAGATTTCCGCTCCGCTTTACCACCTATCAAACATACAGACATATGCCGCTCCGTGACGGGGAGCCGCCGTCGGAGGCTAATGGGAAAATCCGTTCGCCGCCGAGGCTCGGAAGTGATTTTCGCCGCTTCCCGCATGATGCCGGACTTTCACCGTCTCCGGCTCGCTTTGACCGCTTGGAAGCGCTACTCTCTTCGTCAACGCCTTTCAGGATGCTTATATTTATTTTCTATTTTATTCTATAATTTTGTATATGTCAAGAACTTTTTGCCGATTTTGCAAATTTTCTGAAATAGCGGACGGTGGTGACGGCGGAAAAGACAAGTGTGAGAGCTTCCGCCGTGCCGAACGAGAGCCAAATTCCGTCGGTTCCGGCGGTGTGTGAGAGAATAAGGATTGCGGGAAGGATGAAAATCACGCCTCGCATCATGGAGATGAGAAAGCTCTCTTTGGTTTTGGTGCAGGCTGCGCAGAAGGCGGCTGCGATGATGTTGAGGCCGGCGGCAAAAAATCCCGTGAAATAGAGCACAAGCCCCCGGCAAGCAAGCGCGGTCATTTCGGCGTCGTTTTCCTTGTTGAAAAGCGCGACCGTCGGCTCACGGAAAAAGTATGCAGCGGCAAATAAAATGCCGGCGACGGCAAGGGAAAGCACACAGGCAAGCCGCAGGATTTTCGACAGCTCCGGTTTGTTTTTTTCAGCGGCGGAAACGCTGACAAGCGGCTGGATTCCCTGTGAAATCCCCGTGAAAATCGAGACGGCGACAAGCGCGACGTTGGCGATGATTCCATATGCTGCAACGCCGGTATTGCCTGCAAGCGAGAATACGGAACGGTTGAAAAAGACCATGACGATGCCGGAAGAAAGCTCCGTGACGAAAGAGAATATCCCCATGGAAAGGCAGGATGCGATGGCGCGCGGAGAAATCCGGCATTTCATAAGCCGGAAGGTGTTCGATTTTTTGAGAAAATGCAGGGAAAGAATCAGCATACTGATGATCGGCGCCGAGGCGGTGGCGGCCGCTGCGCCGAACATGCCGAGCCCCAGCGGGAATATGAAGAGGTAGTCGAGAAGGATATTGGCAAAGCTGCCGATGAGCATCGCCGCCATGGAAAGACGCGGATTTCCGTCGTTGCGGACGAAGGCGGTGAGAATGTTGTTCATGATGAAAAGTAAGGAAGTACACATCAGGGTTTTCAGATATTCGTCGGTATAGGCAAGGGTTTCCGTGTCCGCGCCGAGCAGAAGGCAGATTTCCTCCGAAAAGACAAATCCGAGCAGTGTGATGAGAACGCCTGCCGCCATGCCGAACGCACAAATATTGGTAAAGATATTTTCGGCGTTCTTATCCTTGGCGGCACGAAGCGCGGTAAAGCGGCTGGCGGCGCCGATGCCGGCCATCAGTCCCGTTCCGCTGATAAGGCTGAAAATGGGAATGGCGATATTCAGCGCGGCAAGCCCCAGCCCGCCGACGCCGGCGGAGACGAAATAGGTGTCCGCGAGAATATAGCAGGAAAGGCCGACCATGCCGAGCACACTGGAGGTCACATATTTTGCAAATTTTTGGGATGTATTCATATTTTTCTCCGAAAAAATGTCCGCCCGGTTCCTTCTATGACCTAACGGAACACGGCGGACACTCTCTTTCCTTTACCCGGTGGCAAAGGAAGCGTGATATCGATTTTTTCACAGTATAGCAGAAAAGGTGCGGTATGTCAAGCTCTGTTTATAAAAGCGGGAATTTCCGGTCGACGCCGGAGCCGTATCGGGTGGCGAAGATCATTTTCCGTGACGGACTGAACGTGAAGATATCCATTGCGGTTTCCTTGTCGGAATACGGCTCGCGTTCGTAAAGAATGCCCGCATCGTCGGGATAGACGCCGGAGATTTTCCGCCCGGCGGACATGGTCGTAATGCTGAGAAAGCCCGCCTTGTCATAGGTTACGGCGTCGTAGTGACAGTGTCCGGCGATTCTCGCGGGCACATGGTGGGGCACACCTGAAAAATCGGCACGGATATCATAGGGAAAATCGGGGTTGTCCGAGGAAATATGAATCGCCTCTCCGCGAACAAAGGCTTTCGTGATGCGGTCGAGCGCATCCCCGCCGATACGGACGCTTTCGTTATGGCGGATACCGTCGAACGGAACATGTTCCAGAAAAATCACATGCTCAGGCGCGTTATGAAGCGCAGTGTCCGCAAGCCATGAAAGCTGTGCGCCGCCGTAGGCATTGTCCCATTGGGCATTGTACTTCATCGTTCCGTCCTCTTGCATGATGAGGGGAACATCGCTGCTGTTGAGCAGAATAAAGCGGGTGTCCGAGGCATCTAAGTAGCCGTAGAGAAGATTGTTTCCGGCGGGATGATAATTCGGATAGTCCTCGGCGTGGGAAGAAAGGATTTCATACTGCACGCTGTCGGGAACGACCGTTTCGGGACGGCAGACATGCGTGCCGTTCACGGCGCCGTGGATAGAGTTGTCGTCATGGTTTCCCTTTACACAAAACCATGGGATCTCACAAGGCGAGAGCTGCGCCGCAAGATCATGCATCATGGCGATGTGCTCGTCTTTCAACGGGGGATAATTTCCCACATTGTCGCCGCCGAGGCAGAAAAATTCGATTGCCTGCGCACGGGCGATTTCGTTTACCGCACCGACAAGATTGGTGACGGCGACCTCCATTTCCTCATTGGGTTTATAATGCAGATCGGAAGCGAACGCGAACCGCACGTCGCCGGGCACCGCGACCGGCAGCCTTTTTATGACGCGCTCCGCTTCCGCTTTTGCATAATCGGTCATTTTCATGTTCGGCAAAGTCCTCCGTTTTATGTCGGTGAAAGAATTTTTTCGAGTCCGATCTTTTGCGGCGTAAGACCGCATTTCTCATAAAATTTCATGGCGTCCTTGTTGCACGCCCACACGTTCAGCGTGACGTTGTAGCAGCCGTTCTCCCTTGCAAAGGCGAGAACATGCTCATAGAGACGCTTGCCGATGTGCTGTCCGCGTGCCGTTTCATCCACGCACAGGTCGTCGATATACAGCGTTTTGATGTCGGTCAGAATGTTGTCGCTTATGTGCCGGATCATGACGCAGAACGCATATCCGAGTACAAAGCCGGTGTCGTCCACCGCCGTGAAAACGGGCTTTGTGTCGTCGGCGAGGATGACGCAAAGCTCCTCGTCCGTGTATTTTTTCGCGTCCGCCCGAAACAGATCCGGCCGTCCGCGATGATGGACGTCGAGAACCTGACGCAGCAGGCGGTCGATTCCCTCGATATCCGCCGCGGTCGCTCTTCTGATAATCATATGGCAAAATCCTTCTCTCGAATGTTTTTCATCATTCTATCACAACCCGCTGCCGATTGCAAGAAGTGCGCGGAAAAATGTGCGCGTACCGATATTTCATCGGATCAGCACACAACTGATGAAGGTCGTCGTGTTTTTGCCATTGTAATAGGGAATGCCGCATTTTTCACAGACATCGGAGACAAGCAGCCCCGCGGCTTCCATCGAGGGCGCGGCGCGTTCGGGAAAACGGCACGGCGCGTCGGGATAGGTGCAGTCCCTGCAAACGGTGCAGCGTCCGGCTCCCATGGGAAGAATATCGTGTCCGTCGCCGCACAGAGCCGCTGTGAGCGCTTCAAACCGCTTTTTGTGGAGGGCGGCGGCGCGCTCTATGGCTTCAAAATCGAACTCGTCCTCCATTTCCCCAATCGTTTCGACAAGGATTCCGTCCGTGTAGGCGGATACTTTTTCCCGCATCTCGTCAAGCGTGCCGCAGCCGGGCGGACAGCTCCATGTTTTATTATAGCTGCGGCAGCGGTCGGCGCGGCACATGGCGCGCACCTCCTCGCGGAAAACGAGCGCGTCCCGCACGAGCGGCGCAGTTTTTTCAAAACCGACGGCGTCGGCGGTTTTCAGGGCGTCGGCAATCATTTGGTTCATAAAAATATCTCCATAAAAAATTTGATTTCAAATAAAAGCAGCCGCAAAGCGGCTGTTTTTCGTTTTATAAGACGGTGACCGAATATTCAAATCGAAATTCCTCGCCCGCTGCGAGACGGTTGATATACGGCTTTTCCTCGATTTTGCCGGAGACGTCGGGAGAATCGCAGATGCCATGCCATGGCTCGATGCAGACGAACGGCGCGCCGGGCTTTGCCCAAAGTCCGACGAACGGAACCTTGCCGAAATCCATTTTCAAAAGCTCGCGTCCGCTTTTCGACACGATTTTTGCCGACGTGCTGGCGAGATTCGGGAAAAACAGCGCATCGCCGTCGAAGATATGCTCGGTGATTTCGATGCTTTTGCGGCGCTTGGCGAGCATTTTTTCTCCGGACATGAGGCCGGATTCATTGAAGAGAAGCGTTGTAAACGTTTCATAATCCGAGAATTTGACGAAGTCTCCGATTTCGATATTGAAAGCGGGATGGGCGCCGAGGGAAAAATACATTTCGTCATTTCCCAAATTTTTTACCGTGTTGGAGACTGCCAGCGTTTTGTCTTTGAGCGCATATTCCACCGTCAGGGCGAAATCGAACGGATATACCCGGCGGGTTTCTTCGCTTGCTTCAAGACGGAACGACGCCTTTTCGTCGGATGCCATCAGAATCTCAAACTGGCTTTTGCGTGCAAATCCATGCTTGGGAAGATAGTATTTCTTGTCCCGATAGGTAAAGCTGTCCGAGCAGAGCCGTCCGACAATCGGAAAGAGAATCGGGGATTGTCCGCTCCATATGGACGGTTCGCCCTGCCAAAGATATTCACGTCCGGTTTTGTTGTCGGAAATGCCGGCAAGCTCCGCGCCGTATGGCTTGATTTTGATGGTGAGTTGTCCGTTTTTCAGTATAATCATAGGCTTCTCCCAAAGGTGATAAAGACCGACAGGATTTTGTGACGACGTCGATTTTACCGCTATTCTTTATTTCTATCATATCCTAATTTTTGAATTTTGTCAATCCTTGTTCATGACTATCAATAAAATTTAGTATAAAAAATAAAATATTGTTGAAATTATCAAAAAATATGATACAATAATAAAAAAGTAATAAATCAATATTTGTGGAGACACAATGATGCAAGGATACAATGCGATAGTAGTATTTTGTGAAAATGCTGATAAGATGTTGATGTGTAAAAGAAGAAAAAATCCATATAAGGGATTATCAAATTTTGTCGGTGGAAAAATTGAAAAAAATGAAAACGGGTTGGATGCGGCGTATAGAGAGCTTGAAGAAGAAACCGCAATATCAAGAAATGATATTATTCTTTCTCACTTAATGGATTTCATCTACCATTTTGGAAATTGTTATCTTGAAGTTTATGTTGGGAAGCTCAATAAAGCAATCAATGTCAGTGGAGATGAAAACGAATTGTATTGGTCTACATTAGATAATGACTTTTTCGATGTAACACAATATGCGGGAGAAGGAAATATTGGGCACATTATGATGCATGTAAAAATGTATCAAGAGGAATTATTGAAATGATTTTGCAGAATTGGATGGGAGGGAGATGGTAAGACTTGAAAAAATCAATGCTTATTGCTTTGATTTTTGTGATTAGTGTATGGTTGCTGCTCTCGGTATTCTATATTTCCTGCCGGAAGCAGACGCTTGACCTTACGATGACGGGCTACCGCGCGGCGTCGGAGGAGGGAACGGTCGAGGTTCGCGTGGACGGCGTGCTTTCTTACCGTTTTTTCAGGCCGTATCGCTTTCGCGGACGCATTTCCGTCGAAGGCTACGAGCTTACGTTTGATGAAGCATATACCAACGATATTTTGCTGCAAAACGGCTGCGGCTTCCTCGATTATATGCGCATTGACGAAGAGGGCGTGCGGGATGAATTTCTTGGACACATCCGTATGGACGGGTCCGGCTCACTTTTGATTCTTCTTTACGGAGAAAGTCATGCGGGAGGAAACGCCTATATCTGCGCGCCCGCCGGTACGGAGGCGGAGGCTGCGCTCCTTGCGGAAAAGCTCAGTCAGGGAACGTGGATGGAGGGAATTAACTGGAACAAATCCGGCGATTGACGCCATGGAAATGCGGGAATCCTAAAAAGAGGCTTGACAAAATAAAATTTCAGGTGTAAACTGATTCTTGTAGGAAAAGCACAACATGGACATGTTCCCACCGAAATCCCGTGCAGAGAGACGCGCCGCGGCTGAAAGCGCGTTCGGGAGGCTGTGAGGAGTACCGCCATGCGGCTGCGCGCAGGAAATGGCGCGCCGGCCCCCGCCCGTTACCGCGGAAATCCGCACATGCTGCGGATGCAGAGTGAAACGTTGAGTGGAACCGTGTCTTTGGCACCTCAAACCGGAAATTTCCGGTTTGAGGTTTTTTTATTTTTTGTATGGGTGCCGCCTTTTGGCGGAGAAAGGAATTGCATTATGAAAATCATCGATCATGACGGCAAAATCGTCGAATCCACCTTTGAGGAGGAGCTTGGCAGAAATTCGCTGCGCCACACGGCGTCGCATATTCTCGCGCAGGCGGTCAAGCGCCTGTATCCCGAAACGAAGCTCGCCATCGGTCCCTCGATCAAGGACGGTTTTTATTATGATTTCGACAGGGAAACGCCGTTCTCGGAGGACGACCTTGCCGCGATTGAAGCGGAGATGAAAAAAATCATCAAGGAGAATCTGAAATTGGAACGGTACACGCTTCCGCGCGGAGAGGCGATCGCTTTCATGGAGGAGAAGGGCGAGCCGTATAAGGTCGAGCTGATCCGCGACCTGCCGGAGGACGCGGAGCTGAGCTTCTTCCGTCAGGGAGAGTTCACCGACCTTTGCGCCGGTCCTCACGTCACGTATACCTCCGCGGTCAAGGCGGTGAAGCTCACCTCCGTCGCCGGCGCGTACTGGCGCGGCAATGAGAAAAATAAGATGCTGGTGCGCATTTACGGTACGGCGTTTTCCAAAAAAGAGGACCTCGAACAGTATCTCGAACGCATCGAGGAGGCGAAAAAGCGCGATCACCGCAAGCTTGGCCGCGAGCTTGGGCTTTTCACCATCATGGACGAGGGTCCCGGCTTCCCGTTTTTCCTGCCGAAGGGCATGATTCTCAAAAATACGCTCATCGATTACTGGCGTGAAATCCATACCCGCGAGGGATATATGGAAATCAGCACGCCGATGATGCTGAGCAAAACGCTTTGGGAGACTTCCGGCCACTGGGACCATTATAAGGACAACATCTATACGACAACCATTGACGAGGAGACCTTTTGCATTAAGCCCATGAACTGTCCGGGCGGCATGCTCGTCTATAAGATGGAGCCGCGTTCCTACCGCGAGCTTCCGATGAAAGTGGGCGAGCTTGGTCTTGTTCACAGACATGAGAAATCCGGCGCTTTGCACGGTCTTATGCGTGTGCGCTGCTTCACGCAGGACGATGCGCACATCTTCATGACGGAGGAGCAGATTCCGGAGCAAATCAAGGGCGTGGTACGCCTTATCGACGAGGTTTACGGGCTTTTCGGCTTCAAATATCACGTCGAGCTTTCGACGATGCCGGAGGATCATCTCGGCTCGCTCGAGGATTGGGAGATGGCAACAAACGGACTTCGCAGCGCATTGGACGAGATGAAGCTGCCGTATGTCATCAATGAAGGCGACGGCGCGTTCTACGGGCCGAAAATCGACTTCCACCTCGAGGATTCGCTCGGCCGCACATGGCAGTGCGGCACCATTCAGCTCGACTTCCAGCTTCCGATGCGCTTTGAGGCGGAATATATGGCGGCGGACGGACAAAAGCGCCGTCCGATCATGATACACCGCGTCGTATTCGGGTCGATTGAGCGTTTCATCGGCATTTTGACCGAACACTACGCCGGCAAATTCCCGACATGGCTTTCTCCGGTGCAGGTGAAGGTCATCACGATCACCGACCGTGCGAACGAATACGCGGAAAAGGTCACCTCCGCCCTGAAAGAAAAGAAAATCCGTGCGGAGCTCGACGACCGCAGCGAGAGCGCAAACTATAAAATCCGCGCGGCGCAGCTGGAAAAAATCCCGTATATGCTTGTGCTCGGCGACAAGGAGATCGAAGCGGGAACCGTTTCCGTGCGCACGCGCGACGGAAAAGTGATGGGCAATATGAAGCTCGACGAGTTCGCCGACACGGTGGCGGAGGAAATCCGCGCGAGAAAGAGCTGATGGAATCCCCCGCGAGCTTTTACAATATGACGATGGTGTGCGACGGGGCGGGACGCGTCCTTGTGCTCGACAGAATCAAGAGCGACTGGCCGGGACTGACGTTCCCCGGCGGCCATGTCGAGCCGGGCGAGAGCTTCGCCGCCTCCGCCGCGCGCGAGGTCTTTGAGGAAACGGGGCTTGCCGTCCGGAATCTTATTCCGTGCGGCGCCGTCCATTGGGCGGAGAAAAACGGAAACAGGCGGTATATCGAGTTCCTTTACCGGACGTATGATTTTACCGGAACGGTTTCGGGCGGCACGTCCGAGGGCAGAGTCTTTTGGATGAGCGCGGATGCGCTTCGCGCGTCGAGGAGGCTTTCCCCGAATTTTGACCTCTATCTGCCGCTGTTTTTGGACGGCGGCGTTTCCGAGCTGTTTTTTGAATGGGACGGAAAGTCGTGGAACGGAGTTCCGCAGTATTACCGCTATCAGACGGAGAAAAAACAATAGGACGGAAACTTCCTGCATGCCGGATATCCGGCAAAATCCCGACAGCACAAAAGCCGCTTCGCCGAAAGATGGAAGGGCGGCATCGGAAAAAATGACGGAGCGCCCGGCATGCGCTCGCAGGATAGGTGCGGGAGCTTTTCGGCTGCCGTTACAGGAAAGGACTTGGCGTATGATTTATTACATCGATCGGGAAAGCGGCAAGGGAAACGGCCTTTCTCCCGACTCTCCACGCTCGGACTATCGCGATTTGGATATCGGACCGGGCGACAAAATACTGTTCCGGCGCGGCACGGTGATGCGCGAGCGGCTGGAAACGGTGTCCGGCGAAAAGGGAAATCCCACCGTCTATGGGGCATACGGCGAGGGAGAAGCGCCGCGCTTTCTCGGCTCCGTCGATCTCGTCGGTAAGGAGAATTGGGAGCCGGCGGCTCCGAACATTTGGCGTTGCGTCGGTCGTCCCGATACGGAAGCGTGCAGCTTTATCTTTGATGGGGGCGCCTCCTTGGGGACGCTCCGCTGGAGCCTCGACGAGCTTGCCGGACAAGGCGATTTCTTCGACGAATGCTATGGATTTTCCTCTAAAAAGCTGCCGTGTACGGGCGGACTTTACCTTTGGTCGGAGAAAAATCCCGCGGAAACCTATGGTCGGATCGAATGTGCCGTATTCGGCGGGCGCAATCTTGCGGATGCGAGGCACGACGTTCGCATTGAGAATCTCTCATTTGAAATGAGCGGCGTTCACGGCGTGTCCGGCAAGGGGATACGGACGGAGATTTTCGGCTGCCGCTTTCGTTTTATCGGCGGCTGCGTGTGGAGCGCGGAGCGGAAAATCCGCTTCGGAAACGCCGTGGAATTTTGGAATATCTGCGAGGACACAAGCGTCGAAAGCTGTATTTTTGATGAAATTTACGATTCCTGCGTGACGCATCAGGGCGGCGCGGACTGCCTGCCGGCACGGCACGTGCGGATTTCGCGCAATCTTTTTTCCCGCTACGGAATGGCGGCATACGAATGCCGCGACCGGCTGCCGGTCGATACGGAATTTTCCCTGAATCTCTGCGAGAATGCGGGCTGTGGGTTTTCTTCGCTCGGCGCGACGGTTCCGCGCGGCTCCGAGATTTATCCGGAGCCGATGGGACATCATATTTTTATTTGGCGCATCGGAAAAGCGACAGCGGCTGGAGAGCTGCGGATTTTCCGCAATGTGTTTGCCGACGCGCCGCACGGCGCTGCGGTGTATTCCGTCATTGCGCCGGAGGCCGAGGCGCAGATATATATGAACGAAAACCTTTATCGAATGGAAAAAAGGGAATTTTTCTGCCGTATGGGCGGCAGAAATTACAATGACTTTGAGGACTATCGGAAACATACGGGCAAAGACGCGGACAGCGTCGATGCAAGCGAAAACGGATACGGGAGGGAAACATGAAAACGGATGTTGTCATCATCGGCGCAGGTCCTGCGGGGATTTTTACCGCGATTGAAATGATCAGAGAGGGAAGCCGGCAGAAAATTACGATCGTCGAAAAGGGGAGTGCGATTGAAAACCGTCACTGCCCGAAGGAAAAAACAAAGCGGTGCGTGAGCTGCAAGCCGTACTGCCATATCACGACGGGTTTTTCCGGCGCGGGCGCGTTTTCCGACGGCAAGCTTTCGCTCAGCTATGAGGTGGGCGGCGACCTGCCGGCTCTTGTCGGGGAGGACGTCGTGCAAAGAACGATTGATTATGCGGATAAAATCTATTTGGAGTTCGGTGCGGACGAGCACGTGGAGGGCGTCTCCGACAATGAGGCGAAAAAGGATATCCGCAAGCGTGCGATTCAGGCGGGGCTCAAGCTTGTGGACTGCCCTATCCGCCATCTCGGAACGGAAAAGGCGCAGGACCTCTATTATTCCATCGAACAGTATCTTTTGAGCCATGGCGTCGATATCCTTTTCGGCTATGAGTGCACGGATATCATCATCGAGGACGGCAAGTGCCTCGGTGTGCAGATTACGAACGGAAAGGAATCCCTTGAAATCTTTTCGTCGCGAACCATTGTGGCGACGGGACGCCGCGGCGCGGAATGGCTGGAAAAAACCTGCACAGACCACAACATCGATCACGTGCCGGGCACGGTCGATATCGGCGTGCGCGTCGAGGTTCGCAACGAGATTATGGAAGAGATCAATGCGGTGCTGTATGAGTCGAAGCTGATCGGGTATCCGAAGCCGTTCAAAAACAAGGTGCGCACCTTCTGTCAGAATCCCGGCGGCTTTGTCAGTCAGGAGAATTACGACAACGATCTCGCCGTCGTCAACGGACATTCCTATAAGGAGCTGAAATCCAACAATACCAATCTTGCAATCCTTTGCTCGCACAACTTCAATGTGCCGTTCAATCAGCCGATCAAATACGCGCAGAAGGTCGGAGAGCTGACCAATATGCTCGGAGCGGGTCATATCCTCGTCCAGCGCTTCGGCGATATCCTCGACGGCAAGCGCACATGGCAGAAAGAGCTTTCCCAATCCAATCTGCGTCCGACGCTGCCGGACGCGGTGGCGGGCGATATCACGGCCGCGATGCCGTACCGTGCGATGATGAACATCATCAATTTCATTCAGGCGATGGATCATGTCGTGCCGGGCTTTGCCTCGACGGAAACGCTGCTTTATTCGCCGGAGCTGAAATTTTACAGCAATCGCGTCAAGATGAACGAGGAGCTGGAAACAAGCGTTTCGGGACTTCACTGTCTCGGGGATTCCAGCGGCTGGACAAGAGGGCTTATGATGGCGTCCGTCATGGGCGTGCTGATGGGCAGAAAAATCGTGCGGGACGAAAAGCAGTAAAAAAGCGTCCGCCAAAATGCCTCGATACGGATATCACGGCGAATCCATGAGACGGTATCGGAAAAATGGAATTATACCGGCTTCGTTTTTTGAGCGAGGCCGGTTTTGCTTTGGCGCCGATATCTTTTTCAATTTTTGGGCTTCGGAGGAAAGAATGGCGGTTTTCTTGAAAAATAAGGTTGAAAAAGCGAAAGAATGGTGATATACTAAATAAGAATGTTTACAATAAATTCGTAGGAAAAGGTTATGCTTACATTTACACCGATCAATGAAAAAAGCGCAGAGGACGTCAGGCGATATTACGCACTCTGTCCCTATAAGATCAGCGATTATTCGCTCGGGCTCAAGCTGATGTGGAGCTATATGCTGGGTTCGGAATATACGATATCTCACGGCTGCTTTGTCGTGCGCGGCAAGGTGCGCGGAAGGTATGCGTTCGATTTCCCGTTTCCGGTGGAGGAAAACGCGAGCCTTGACGGCGCCTTTGCGGATATGGCGGCGTTCTGTGCGGAGAATTTTATGCCGTTCGAGTTTTCCGCGGTGCCGCGCGAATATGTCCATGAGATACTGGAACGCTATCCGACCGTTGAAACAAGGACTTTCCGGAACTTCAACGATTATCTGTATACGGCGTCCGATTTTATGAATTTTTCGGGAAAGCGCTACGCAGGACAGCGCAATCATGTGAAAAAATTTCACGTGGGCTATCCGGACGCGGTCTTTCGCGAGCTGACCGAGGCGGATGCGGCGCTCATCCATGCATTCCGCGAGCGTTTCACGGAGGAATTTCACAAAACCTCGCACGGTGCGAAAAACGAATTGGAGCGCGCATGGCAGATGCTGCGGTATGTCGGCTCCCCGATGTTCCGGTGCGGCGGATTTGTGAAGGGCGGGGAGCTTATTTCCTTCTGTCTTGCCGAGAAGTGCGGGGAAACGCTTGTCGATCACATCGAGAAGGCTCTGCCGGAATACGAGGGGATTTATCCCGCGATGGTGCAGGAATTTGCGCGCATGTTTGCGGGCGATGTGAAATATATCAACCGCGAGGACGATTCCGGCGATCGCGGGCTTCGCACCTCGAAAATGCAGTATCAGCCGGTCGAAATTCTTGAAAAATATTATGTGAAGGTAAAAAATGAGCTTTATCATGTGGAAAAAATTCCGGTAATCGAGACGGAACGCCTGACGCTTGACGCCATCACGGAGGCGGATATCCCCGTTTATAACCGGCTTTGTCTCGATGATGAGCGGAACCGCTACTGGGGATATGATTACAGGCGCGACTGCGAAAATCCCGATGAGGACTATTTTTATCTCGACCAAAAAAAGGACTTCGGCAGCAGTACGGCGATGAATTTTGCCGTTCGGCTTGCGGGGACGTTCATCGGGGAGCTGATTCTTTATCATTTCGATTTTCACGGCGGGGCGGAGCTTGGCATTCGGCTCCTGCCGGAATACGAGGGACATGGCTATGCGACGGAAGCCTATGCCGCGGCGTGTGATTATGCGCTGTACGGAATCGGCATGTATGAGGTGCGCGGCAAATGTTATCGTGAAAATCTGCCGTCGAAAAAGATGCTTTCCGCCGTGATGCGGAAGGTAAGCGAGGACGAGACGTATCTCTATTTCAAAAAGACGGTATAATGTATCGGGAGGAATTTGATAATATGCTGAAAGCAGTGATTTTTGATATGGACG
Source organism: uncultured Eubacteriales bacterium (assembly GCA_934446365.1). Taxonomy (GTDB): domain Bacteria; phylum Bacillota; class Clostridia; order Oscillospirales; family CAG-272; genus QALR01. The sequence continues at coordinate 217,028 of CAKSDZ010000003.1, forward strand.
GAACGCTTTGCGATTCGTTTCCGCTGATGATCCGTGCGCTTCGCGAGGCGGTGGAGCCGATTGTCGGACATGCGGTTTCCGACGAGGATTTTATGGAGGCGCTCGGTCCGAACGAAAAAGGCATCATCGTGAATATGCTGGGAGATCGGTATGACAAGGCGGCGGCCTCCTATGACGCCTTGTATGAACGCTATCTGCCGGAGATGTGCGGGGCGCCGTTCGACGGAATCCGTGAAATATTTGAGTTTTTGGCGGAGAAGAACGTGAGAACCGCGCTTGTCACCGGAAAAAACAAGACGAGCTGCGATGCGACGCTCCGTCAGTTCGGCATGGAGAAGGCTTTCGACGCCGTGGAATACGGCTCGCCTGTCGGCTCGCGCAAAAAAGAGGCGCTCGGCCTTGTTATCGACCGGTTCGGCATCCGTCCCGACGAGGCGGTCTATATCGGCGATGCGCCGAGCGATGTGACCTATTCCCGGGAGGTGGGGCTTTTGACCGCCTCGGCGCTGTGGGCGCCTTCGACCGACGAGGAGGCAACGATTGCCGCGGGTGCGGACGTTATCTGCCGGACGCCGGCGGATTTTCTGCGATATTTGAAAGAGAATCTCGGATAAAACCGATTATAAAGGGGAAGAGAGCACTTGGAAAACTTTGAAAAAGAGATTGAGAGGCGCCGCACCTTTGCGATTATCTCGCACCCGGACGCCGGTAAAACGACGCTGACGGAGAAGCTGCTCCTTTACGGCGGCGCGATTTTGCAGGCGGGCGCCGTCAAGGGCAAGGCTGCGGACAGGCACGCCGTTTCCGACTGGATGGAGCTTGAAAAACAGAGAGGCATTTCAATCACGTCGTCCGTCATGCAGTTCCAGTATGAGGGCTATTGCATCAATATTCTCGACACGCCGGGACATCAGGACTTCTCGGAGGACACCTACCGCACGCTGATGGCGGCGGACAGCGCCGTCATGGTCATCGATGCGGCAAAGGGCATCGAGCCGCAGACGCGCAAGCTTTTCAAGGTCTGCGCGATGCGCGGCATCCCGATTTTTACGTTTATCAACAAGCTCGACCGCGAGGCGCGCGACCCGTTCGACCTTGTCGACGAGCTGGAAAAGGAATTCGGCATCGGGACCTATCCGATGAACTGGCCAATCGGCTGCGGGCAGTCGTTCCGCGGCGTTTTCGACCGGGAAAAGCGCCGGATTCTCGTGTTCAATGCGAAGAACCGCGGTCAGACCAAGCTCGAATCGATTGAATGTGACATTACCGACACGGCGAAGCTCGACGACATCATCGGAGAGGAGCGCCGGCGCGAGCTTTGCGAGCAGGTGGAGCTGCTTGACGCGGCAAGCTTCGATTTTGATCTCGAAAGGGTGCGGGCGGGAAAGCTCAGTCCCGTGTTTTTCGGTTCGGCGCTGACGAATTTCGGCGTGGAGCCGTTCCTTGAAAGCTTTCTTGGAATGACGACGCCGCCTCTGCCGCGGCGTGCCGGCGAATCGGTCGTCGATCCGTTATGCGGTTCCTTTTCGGCATTTGTATTTAAAATTCAGGCGAACATGAACAAGGCGCACCGCGACAGGCTCGCTTTTCTGCGCATCTGCTCGGGTAAGTTCGAGCGCGGCGCGGAATATTATCACGTGCAGGAGGGAAAGAACATCAAGCTTTCCCAGCCGCAGCAGCTTATGGCGCAGGAGCGCGAGATTGTAGACGAGGCCTATGCCGGCGACATCATCGGCGTGTTCGATCCGGGCATTTTTTCGATTGGGGATACGGTCTGCGCGCCGAAGATGAAGATCACCTACGAGGGAATCCCGACGTTCGCGCCGGAGCATTTTGCGACGGTCGAGCAGGTGGATACGATGAAGCGCAAGCAGTTCGTCAAGGGAATGAATCAGATTGCCCAAGAGGGTGCGATTCAGATTTTCTTTGAGCCGGGCGGCGGCATGGAGCGCGTCATCGTCGGCGTGGTCGGCGTTCTGCAATTCGAGGTGCTCGAATACCGGCTGAAAAACGAATACGGTGTGGATGTGCGCCGCTCCAATCTTTCCTATCAGCATATCCGTTGGATCGAAAACGAGGGACTTTCTCCCGCCTCTCTCAATATCACCTCCGACACCAAGTGGGTTCAGGATTTCCGCGGGAAAAACCTGCTCATTTTCACGAGCGAATGGAATATCCGCTGGGCGCTCGAAAAGAATCCGGGATTGCTGCTTTCGGAATTCAGCCGGGGATAAGAGAACAAAAAGAATATTATCGATTTTTGAATTCGTAAAGAAAAAAACGCACGTTGTGCGTTTTTTCTTTACAATGGACAGCTTTTGCGGTATAATAATATCAACCGATAGATACGGAACACTGGCAGGAGGTCTGTGCATATGAAAATTTGGAAATCAATTGTTTGTCTATTTTTGCTTTTGACAGTTCTTTTCACCGTAGGTTGTGCAGACGGAAATGTCGTATATGAGGACTCGCTGCCGGGAGAACGAGGCGCACTTGATACGCTTTCACTTCCCGAAGAGATGCCCGCGGATTTCTCGCTTTTGCTTGTGTGGCATGTCGCAGCACAGTGGAATGGGATCGATACTTATCGCGGCGTGATCTATAAAGAGACGGAAAAACGTCCGGCGCGTTTTGATTATGAAATTCCGCAGGAGGATTTGGAAGAGATTTATCGGGAATTGAAAAATGGGCTTAGTTGGATTCCGGGAACCGGAGAACCGGTAAATTGGAAACAATTTGACTTCATGCCGACTTGGATCATTGCGATTTCTTTCGATGGGAAAGTGTATCCGCTCACCGATACCGGGAACGGTGAAAATGGGTATTTTGAGTATGGAGAATTTTTAAGTTATGTGGTTTCCTATATAAAGGAAACCGATGAATGGAAGTCGATTCCTGATAGGAACAGACCCCTTTCCTAATGAAACGGAGAGAAAATATGAAAATTCGAGTGAAAAAATTGAATGAAAACGCCGTGCTTCCGACGCGCGGCTCCGCGGCCGCCGCGGGCTATGATCTTTACGCCTGCCTTGACGGCGACGTTGTCATCGCGCCCGGCGGTTCCGCGAGGATTGGAACGGGCCTTGCCATCGCCGTGCCGGACGGGTATTTCGGTGCGATTTTTGCGCGCAGCGGTCTTGCGGCGAAGGAGGGACTGCGTCCCGCCAACTGTGTCGGCGTGGCGGATTCCGATTATCGCGGCGAATATATGGTGGTGCTGCACAACGATTCCTCCGTGCCGCGCACGGTCGTGCCCGGGGAGCGGATTGCGCAGCTTGTCGTCATACCGTATCTCGCCGTGGAGTTTGAGCTTGCGGACGTGCTCGACGATACCGAGCGCGGCGCCGGCGGTTTCGGCAGCACGGGAAAGTGAAATAAGAGGCTGCCGCGATGAAATTTCCGAAGCTGAAACATACATTGCTTTGTGCTGTTCTTATCTATTCGCCGGCGCTGATGTTTTTTGTTTTCCCGTTTTTCGGCCCTCTTTTTTCCGGTGGCTATGATGGCATTTTCATCGCAATTTGGATTCTTTTGGGAATCTTTTCTGTTTTTTATTTGATTCGGAATTTTCCTTTTTTCATCACCACGGACATCACACTGTCTACGATCCGGTTATGGAAAAAAGACCGATTGTGGGTGGAATTTGACCGGGACGGTATCAACCGTCAAAGCATGGAGCGGAAGCTTCTGCGTCGGATTCGCCGCCGCGGCAGGGAGGTCCGCAGCACTTCTCTTGTCACGCCGCAGCCGCTTTGCCTGTGCCGTCGGCATGCCGTTTCATGGACGGTTTTTTGGAGCTCCGTCGAGAAGTTTTATACGCTTTACAGCGTCGGATATTTGGATGCGGACGGATACCGCAGCATCATGAGGGCAGTCGAGGCAAATGCCAAAGTGCCGCCGCGAGGAAGAATGCCTTTTGACAAACGGAAAAGAAAAGCGCCCGTCGCGTCGGCGGGCGTTGTCGTCATATTGGCGGATCGGGTAGCAGAGGAGATTTCTGCGATTTTGCGCAGGCAGCATACCTATCATGAGAGCTGTCACCTTGCCTGCGTCGCGGATTTTTCCGTCGGACGCTGTTATTTTGACGGTATGGGAGAGCCTTATCTTGCCGGAATGACGGGAAAACCCGTAAAAAATATGGCGATTGCCCTTTTGAGACGGACGGTGTTCGGCGGGAGGCTGCCGAAGCGCGGCAGTGATAACTGCCCGCCGGAGCCTTTTCCGGACGGAGAGCTCTCGGTGGAAATGAGCTTGTGGGACTATATCCGTTCCTTCCGTGAGGAAATGGCAAATGGTCGCCGCAGGGACAAAGCCATCTATCGGAAGCTGAAAGACGGGGAAGTTCTGTTACAGGATGATGTGCTCTATTGCAGGCTCGGCGAGCGTGGCGTTTCCTTTTTTGTCGAAACGGACGGAGAGGAGCAGGAGTCCGGCGAGGGCGTCATTGAGGTGCTCATGGAGGATAGCTGGGAATATCCCCGCCGTGCGAATATCTCGAAAAAGGATGGGGAGCTGCTGCGCGGCAACATTCGCGACTATCTCATGTCAAGGGGGGGATATCGGCGGGTTGATTTTTCCTGACGTGCATGGCGCCGGTTTCGGCATCGGTCGCCTTATTTTGGGAAAAGCCGTCCGAAAGTTCGGAAATTCGGCGTCGGAGGAACAATTCCGTATTTCTTATTTACAAATCCGTTTTTTTGTTGTATAATGAAACCTATGATAAATTTGTGACAAGGGGCGTGTTACCATGAAACGAAAGATTCTGATTATGGGCGGAAGCTACATGAATTTGCAGATGAAAATTGATCCCAGAACGAAGGATAACGAAACGACCGCCGGAAGCGAATACCGTTTTCACCCCTTTGGAGAGGCTGCCATCACGGCGATCACCGTGGCGAAGCTCGGCGGGGAATGCGTTTTCGGTACCAAATTCGGCGACGATACCAACGGAAAGCGCCTCTATGAATATTATAAGGGCTGCGGCATCCGCAACGACCTGATGAAAAAGGACAAGTCCGCGCAGACTGGCATGAGCGTCACGCTTTTCAGCGATTTTGAAACCCATGAGACGTATCTGTCGAAGGGCGCTTCGGCGCATTTTACAAAAGAGGAAATCGACGACGCTTTCATCACGATGCCGGACATGTTTCTCGTCCCGCCGGAGGAGCTTGGGACACAGGAGCACGTCGCAATGATGGAGATGAGCGCGCCCGTCGCTCCGACGGAAGGGCAGGATAAATCCGAAACGGGAGAAGCGGATAGGTCGGATTCCGATGATAAAGCCGGGAAAAAGGAGGGCGCGGTAGCGTCCGACATGCCGGAAATGCCGCGTATGGCGCCCTACCGCTATGAGGAGAGTCTTGCTTATTACGCGGTGCAGAAGGCGGAGGAACGCGAGGTCGACCTTGTCATGCGGTATACGCCGTTTACCGCGAAATTTCCGCTTGAAAAGATAAAGAATCTCAAAATCCTTGTGATTTCCGACGATATGCTTTATTCGCTGACCGGTTTTTTCCCGAATACGACGGATAAAGCGCTGCGCTCGCTCGTCGCGCTTTCCCAAAAAATCAAATCGAAATATTATGTCGTGCAGCAGGGAGACGATACCGCTTTCATCTATGACGGCAAATATTATGAAACGGTGACAGCGCCCGTCCAGCTGAAATCGGTCGACAAAAGCGCGGGAAAAAAGATGAATCCTACGTTTACGGGCGCGCTCGCCGCGGAATATTTGGAGAGCAAAAACATCGTCCGCGCCTGCCGGTTTGCCTTGATTGTGAGCCTTATGACGCGCTCGAAATTCGGCAATTTGGAAAGGGTTCCGACCAAGGCGGAGCTTGAAGCTTATGCCGCGGAAAACGGCATCGACCTCTATAAAGGATAAGCGCACGATGGATAAGGTGATAAAGCTGCTCGGTGTCGATTACGGCGAGGCGCGCACGGGACTTGCGCGTTCCGACGCGCTCGGACTTTATGCCGTCGGCATAGGGAATATCAAGAGCTATCATATGGAGAAAACCGCGGCGGAGATCGTCCGAATTGCCGAAAAAGAGGGAACGGAGCGAATCGTCATCGGCAAGCCGGTCAATATGAACGGCACCTGCGGGGAAAAGGTGGAGAAGGTCACGGAGCTTGCGCGGCTCATTTCCGAGCTTTCGGATATCCAGGTCGACTTTTATGACGAGCGGCTGACCACCATGTCCGCGCATAAAATCCTTGCAGAAAGCGGCGTGCGGGCGAAAAACCGCCGGGAGGTCGTTGATTCGCTTGCGGCGGAGCTGATTTTGCAGGGATATATGGATAGAAACAGAAAAAATTCGTAAGATAAAGGGGAAAAGCATATGGACAATTCAAAAAAGACCATGGAAAAAATCGTCGCGCTCTGCAAGAACCGCGGCTTTGTCTATCCGGGCTCGGAAATATACGGCGGTCTTGCCAACAGCTGGGACTACGGTCCGCTCGGTGTGGAATATAAAAACAACATCAAAAAGGCTTGGTGGAAAAAATTTGTTCAGGAATCCAAATACAACGTCGGGCTTGACTGCGCGATTCTGATGAACAAGGAGACGTGGGTGGCCTCCGGTCATCTCAAAGGCTTTGCCGATCCGCTCATGGACTGCAAGGCGTGCAAGACACGCCACCGCGCCGACAAGCTCATCGAGGATTATGTCGCGGAGCACGGACTTTCCGACAATCCCGGCGGCTGGACGAATGAACAGCTCACCTCCTATATCAAGGAGCATGAAATCGCCTGCCCGAACTGCGGCAGCCACGATTTTACGGATATCCGCCAGTTCAACCTGATGTTCAAGACGTTTCAGGGCGTGACGGAGGACTCCACAAGCGAGCTGTATCTGCGTCCCGAAACGGCGCAGGGCATTTTCGTAAACTTCAAGAATGTGGCGAGAACGACAAGACGCAAGATGCCGTTCGGCATCGCGCAGATCGGCAAATCGTTCCGCAATGAGATCACGCCCGGCAACTTTATCTTCCGTATCCGCGAATTTGAGCAGATGGAGCTTGAATTTTTCTGCCGTCCCGGCACCGATCTCGATTGGTTCGCATACTGGAAAAATTATTGCGCCGAGTTTCTCTATTCGCTCGGCATGAACCGCGATTGTCTCAGACTTCGCGACCACAGTCCCGAGGAGCTTTGCTTCTATTCCAAGGCGACGACGGACTTCGAGTATCTGTTCCCGTTCGGCTGGGGCGAGCTTTGGGGCATCGCCGACCGCACGGATTACGACCTGACGCAGCATCAGAATCACAGCGGCGAATCGATGGAATATTTCGACGATGTGACGGGCGAGAAATACATTCCGTATGTCATCGAGCCGTCCCTCGGCGCAGACCGCGTCGCGCTTGCATTCCTTGTGGACGCTTATGATGAGGAAACGATCGGGGAAGGCGATGTGCGCACCGTGCTGCACCTGCATCCGGCGCTGGCGCCGGTCAAGGCGGCGGTGCTCCCGCTTTCCAAGAAGCTCAGTGAAAAGGCGTGGGCGATTCACGATACGCTTTCCAAGCATTTCACGGTGGATTTCGACGAATCCGGTTCCATCGGCAAACGGTATCGTCGTGAGGACGAAATCGGCACGCCGTTCTGTATCACCTATGATTTTGATTCCGAAAACGACGGCTGTGTGACGGTCCGTGACCGTGACACGATGGAACAGGAGAGAATCCGCATAGAGGAGCTTGTCTCCTATATCGAAAACAAAATGGAGTTTTAACGATGAATAAGAAAAAAACTTCGATTAAACTGCTGACTGCGGCACTCATTGTAAACGGCATATATCTTCTCATCTTGGTGCTGATGACATGCTTTCAGAAGTGGATAAAAACCTCTGTGCAGAATGCGCCACTGGGGGCGCGGACTACGTTTTATTTTCCCTATGACGATGTGATTTTTGCGGCGGTTTGTCTTGTCCTGATGCTGGCTATATCCTTGGTTCTCATTTCACGGGTAAAAGCCGGTGCGAAAACAGGCGCTCTTCCGGTGTGCGGAATGGTATTTTTCGGCGTGCTGGTGCCGTATCTTTCCAAGACTGCATCGCATTTGGAATCTTTGCGGATTGCCGATTCTCAGGCTGCGACCGAGGAATCGATCAACTATGTGATGAGCGCGTCCTATGTGCACGACGTGACGGCGTGGGCGCTTCCTCTGCTTTTTGTGTCCGCCGCTGTCTTTGTCGCCGGCTGCACTGTTTCTCTTTGCACACGTGAATGACGATCAAAGCTTCCTCTGCTCTGTAAAATTGACGGGGAAGCTTTTGTTTTTCCGCGAAATTCGTAATTTTTTTGAAAATCTGTCATTATAATAGAATCATAATAAATTACAGGAATCAAAGGAATGAATTTATGAAAAAAGACACCTTATATACAATCGCCGGAGGCGCGTGGATCGGCGGCACTATGACGGTGCCCGGCGTTTCCGGCGGATCGATGGCGATGATTCTCGGCCTTTATGACAGGCTGATCGCCTCCGTAAACGGAATCTTCAAGGATAAACAGCGGCGGCGCGAAAGTCTGCTGTTTCTTGTCAAATTTCTGTTGGGCGCCGTTGTGGGGCTTTTCCTGTTTGCAAAGCTCATCACCTTTCTGCTGGAAAATGAGCTGTGTGCAGTGCCGACGCGCTACTTTTTCCTCGGCGCCGTTGCCGGCGGCGCACCGCTGATTTTTCGTTCCGCCGGCGTGAAGCACGTCTCGGTTTCCGTTTTTCTTTATCCCATCATCGGAATTGCGGCGGCGCTGCTCATCGCTATGATTCCGAACGGTATATTTGAAATCGGCGGAGAGGGCTTTCTTTCCGTGTTGCTTGGGATTCTGATTCAGCTTGCGGGCGGCCTTGTCGTTGCGGTGGCGCTGGTTTTACCGGGAATCAGTGTTTCGCAGATTCTGCTTGTGCTCGGGCTTTATGAACCGATCACTACGGCGGTCAGCAGCTTTGATATTGTAAAGCTCTTGTCCTTTGTCCCGCTTGTGATTGGAACGGTAGCCGGCATTTTTCTGACCACCAGCATTTTGGAAAAGGCGATGAAGCGTCATCCGATGGGAACCTATCTTCTCATTTTCGGATTCATTCTCGGCTCCTTGCCGGAGTTATTTCCGGGCGTGCCGACGGGCTGGAATATCCCGATTTGTATCCTTACGGTGCTTGCCGGATTCTTTGCCGTGTATTTTGTATCCAAAAAGGAAGCGGCCGTATAACGGACGGTAAAAGATAAACAAAAAACGCTGCGCTGTGCGCGGCGTTTTTTGTTTATCCTATTTGCGGTTTGTCTGAAAAACGAAATGGGAAAAATGTAATAATTTTCCGTTTATGTATTGACAAAACAGTTTTGACATGTTAAAATTTGTAAACAAATGTTCCAAACAAAAATCAAAGAATCAATGGAGTTATAGGTAAAAGGAAGGAGAATCAAGATGAACAAGGATCATTTAAAAGGGAAACGGTTTCTCGAGGATTTGCTGAAATATGCCACCGAGATCGGAGAAAAAACGGCGGAGCTGGCCTACTGGCGAGCCAATGGCTTGGCGAGGGAAGCCGATTCCGATTCGGAGGATATATCGGCGAGAGAAAAAGAACTGGAGATGCTGATTCAGTCTTTGACGAAGAAAAAGCTGGATGCGACAAGGATGATCGATAAAATGGAGGATCCGGTGGCACGTGCCGTTCTCCGCAGAAGATATATTCTGTGTGATACTTGGGCGAGAATTGCGGACAGCTGCGGCGGCATGAGCGAGCGCAACGCGCATTACATCCATGATATGGCACTGCTCGATTTTGAAAAAATATATACTTCGGAATAAAGCGTTTCACTTTTTTTCATTGTATTTCATTTTGTCAAAAGTTTATAATAAATCAGAAACATATGTTTCAAACAATTAAGCGAATAATATGCGGAAATAATCGAACGTGCGATTGCAAATGCATGACATTGTTTCCGCAGCAAAGGAGGCTTTATGAACATCAAATTTCATGTGAACAGACAGCATATTGCGCGGACGGACCATGTGTATGTCGTCGCCGGCAGCCGCAATTTTCTCGGCTGTGAATTTACCTTTACGCCGGAGTGGGCGGGAACTGTCAAAACCGCTATCTTCCGGAACGGTGATACGGCGTATCATGTCGTTTTGGAGAACGATGCGATTGCCGCTTCGGAGATGCCCGTGCTGTCCGCAGGATGCTGGGGCGTCTCGGTTTTCGGCGGGAACCTTATCACGGCGGACAGCGCGCCGCTTGTCGTCGCCCGGTCGGGATATGCCGAGGGAACGGCTCCGGAGGCGCCTTCCGCCACGGTATATGAGACGTTGAGCGGCATGATTTCGCAGGCGATCGCAAAGACGGACGCTTTGGAGGAAAAAATCGAGGGCGGAACGTCCGGCGGAACGCCGGTGACGATTGCGGACGGAACACTTTACATCAATTAAGGGAGGAAATTATGAAAATATCCAAAATTTACGACAACAAAACAAATACCGAATACGAGCTTGCGGACGAAGGCGCGAGAAGCGGCGCGGCGCTTGCGGACGGCGCTGTCACGCCGGAAAAAACCTCGTTCGGACATATCCTGCATAAGACGTCGGCAAATCTCTATGACCCGTCGGTGCAGACGGACGATACGATAAGTCCGCATTATTTCGTGAACGGCGTGCCATATGAGACGACGAAGTTCGATCTTTCCTACAACTGCACGGCGATGATTGCGGTGGAGCCGTCGACCGCCTATTGGCTCGGACTGATACCGGCGATAAACGGCTATACCAAGCCGTGGGGCGATGCCGCCTACGGTATCTTTTTCTATGATGCGGACGGCGCTTATATCAGCGGTACGACGGCGAACGCCTTTACCACGCCGTTGGCCGCCCGTTTTCTTCGCTTTAACTATGCGATGTATAAGGGCATGACGCTTTTTGAGGTCAACCGAACCTGCATGCTGGTGAAAGGAGAGGGCGCGCCTGCCGCCTATGAGCGCTATTACGACTATTTCCTCGACACGCAGATCGAGTTTCTGAATTCGCGTGTGGACAGGCTGGCAAAGCCGGTGTATTATCACATCGACGGCGATGTGCTGGATATCGTTTATAAATATTCGGCGTCGCAGGATATGAGGGTACGGTTGAAAAAGAAAGGCGGAAACAATCTTTTTGATTTCTATCAGTTTGCATTGATCGATAACGGCACGGAGTTTGTTTCCTCCGATTACAGCGGCGGGACGATCTATATCACGACGCCGAGCGACTGGTTCGCGCCGTTTGTCATGGCTGCCCAAGAGAACATCGACGGAGACGCCGTCACGTCGGGCCATTTTACGGGCGGCAATCATGAATATACCAATACCGGAACCGGAGGAACGCCTACGGCGCGCTGTTCGGAGCTTAAATTTTTTGCCGACGGCAGACAGGTTTCCGACGGCGCCGCGGACACGGTGATCGAGGGCTATTGCGACAGGATGGAAATTCTTTGGACAAATTATGTGCAGGCCTACAACACAAAAAAGGCGGACGGCACGGGGCGCGAGGTGCTGTGTGAGCGTCACAGAATGCTCTTTGACGGCGTCCGCTTTTGGGTGCGGACAGAACTGATTCCGCTGGAAGCCGTGACGGTTTCCGCTTGGTACGGTCTGCAATGCGCGACCTCGCATCTTTGGCAGGGAACGGCGCATTATATCGGCGGCGAGAACCGTGCCCGTTTCGATGTTACGACAGCTACGGAATGCGGGAACAAAAACGCGACCGCGCTTGTAATCGAGAAGGACGCCAATGTGTTGGAGATGTCCGTCGATCCTGCCGTCGATTTGGGCGACCGCCGTTACTATGCCGGAACGCAGGGCATTTTTACAACGACATACAGCAAAGCGTATATGTATATAATCCAAGGCGCCACACTTGCGGCGAATTCGGTATATACCCTTGAAGGGAGTTATCGCTTTTCTTCAAAATAAAAAATTGAAAAAAGGAATTGACAAAGCCGAAGGGATATGATATAATGCACGGGAACGCGCGATGTGAAAGAACATGTAAGTCCAGTTTCTTTCCGTCGCGCGTATTCTTTTTGCCTATTGGTTAGTGATGACTAACTTTTTTGAACTTCCGCTCGTTCATTTTGGCGGGTGCGGCTTTCGGTTGGGAGGGAATATGTTTGTAAAAAAACATCTGTCGACAATTATTTTGGCGGTGGTATTGCTGATTTTGTCGGCGGTTTCGCTGTTTATCGGTGTATTCGATATCAGCATATCCGGACTTTTCAGCGGGGATGCGCAGCAGCTCGGTGTCTTTCTCGCTTCGCGTCTGCCACGGCTTCTTGCGATTTTGTGTACAGGCGTCGGTATGAGCGTGGCGGGACTGATCATGCAGCAGCTTTGTATGAATAAATTCGTGTCTCCCACGACGGGCGCGACGATTTCCGCGGCTGAGCTCGGCGTTCTGATTGCCATGGTGTTTATTCCCTCGTCCACGCTGTGGAGCCGGACTATCGTATCGTTTGTGTTCGCGATTCTCGGAACATGGATTTTTGTCGCTTTTATTCAGCGTGTCAAATTCAAGGATGTGGTCATGGTGCCGCTTGTGGGCATCATGTTCGGCAATGTGCTGACGGGACTTACCAATTTTATCGCCTATAAATATGATATGACCCAGCAGCTTTCCGGCTGGCTTACCGGCAACTTCTCGATGGTCTTGCAGGGCAGATATGAGATCGTGTATCTTGTGGTGCCGCTTGTGATTCTTGCCTTTGTATTCGCCAATTACTTCAATATTGTCGGAATGGGCAAGGATTTTTCCAAAAATCTCGGTGTCAATTACAACGTTGTGCTGTTTTTGGGAATCACGATATCGGCCATGATTTCGGCTGCGATTGTCGTCATCGTCGGACAGATTTCGTATGTGGGACTCATCATCCCCAATATCGTCGCCATGTTCAAGGGCGATAAAATAAGAGGAACGCTGATCGATACGGCGCTTTTCGGCGGGCTGTTCGTGCTTGTGTGCGATATCATTGCAAGGGTGATTATAACGCCCTATGAAATGCCGATCGAGCTGATTGTCGGTATTGTAGGCAGTATCGTATTCATCTTTACGATTATTTATCGGCTGAAATACGGACAAAAATCGGTGAAGCTTGTGAAATCCCTGCGCAAGGAAGCGGAGGAGAAAGGCGGTAATTCATGAATGACAGTGCCATCAAGGGGGGCGGCATGACCGCGGAAAAAGCCCCCGGCGTCAAAAAAAGGGAAAAAGTGCGTGCCGACGGAAAAACCGTCCGCGCCAATACCGCGAAGCTCATCATTCTCGCGGTTCTGGCGATTGCGTGCATCGTTTTATATCTGCTTTTGGGACTGAATTTCGACAAGATGAAATTTGTCGTATATTCCATGCAGATACGTATTCCCAAGCTGATTGCCATGCTGATTGCGGCCTTTGCCATCGGCGCGGCGTCAATCGTTTTTCAAACCATTATCGGCAACAGGATTGTCACGCCGTGTCTTTTGGGTATGAATGCCCTTTATACGCTGACGCATACCGCGATATTTTTCGTGGTGGGGATGGGCAGTGTGCTTGTGGCGAACAGCAATGTTTCCTTTGCGATCGACCTTGTCGTCATGTCGGTCGTCGCGATGTTTATTTACAGCTATATGTTCAAGAAAACCAAGCACAACATTCTTTACATATTGCTGATCGGTACGGTGCTCGCCTCGCTTTTTTCCAGTATTCAGAGTACCTTGATCCGGATTATGGATCCCAACGAGTATGAGGTGCTGCTCACGACGCTTGTCGCGAGCTTTGAGAATATCAATTCCGAGATTATGATTTTCGCCGTCGTCCTGCTTGCCGTCATCATCGCGGTGTTGTGGCGGGATATCGCGCTTTTGGATGTGATGACGCTCGGCAAGGCGCAGGCCACCAATTTGGGCGTCGATTATGACAGAAGTGTGCGGCGGCTTCTGCTTGGCGTCACACTGTTTATCGCGGTTGCCACCGCGATGGTGGGACCTATATCGTTCTTGGGTCTGATTATAGCCAATTTGGCAAGAGAGTTTCTGCGAACCTACAAGCATACGCAGCTTATCTTGACTTCGACCATGTTCGGCATGATTGTTTTGATCGGCGGACAGCTGCTTGTGGAGCATGTTTTCAGTTACAGCATTCCGGTCAGCGTTTTTGTAACGCTGTTCGGCGGCGCTTACTTCCTCTATCTGCTGCTGAGACGGAAGAAAGCATAACACGGAGGTATCGGATATGGTAGTAAAGGATTTGATAAAAAAATACGATGGAAAACCCGTCGTCGACAGTGTCGATTTCGAGCTTCATAAGGGCAAAGTGACCTCGCTTATCGGTCCGAACGGCGCGGGAAAGTCCACGGTTATGGGGATTATATCCCGCTTGATTGCAAGGGATTCGGGCGTCGTCCAGTTTCTTGGTGAGGATATCTCCAAATGGAAAAGCAAGGAGCTGGCAAAGCATCTTGCAATTCTCACGCAGACGAACAACATTCAGATGAAGCTGACGGTGCGTGAGCTTGTGGCGTTCGGCCGTTTCCCGTATTCGTCGGGGAGACATACGCCGCAGGATATCGAAATCATAGACAGGGCAATCCGCTATATGGAGCTTGACGAGATACAGGACAGGTTTATAGACGAGCTTTCAGGCGGTCAGAGACAGCGGGCTTATATCGCGATGGTGATTGCGCAGGACACCGATTATGTGCTGCTCGACGAGCCGACGAACAATCTCGACATATATCATGCGAGAAATCTGATGCGGACGGTAAGGGCGCTTTGCGACGAGCTCGGCAAAACGGTGGTGCTTGTTCTGCACGAGCTGAATTATGCCGCCTTTTATTCGGATTATATTTGTGCGATGAAAAACGGAAAAATCGCGAAATACGGTACGGTAAAGGAGGTGATGACGAAGGAAAATCTCTCTCAAATTTACAGCGTGGATTTTGAAATCATTGAAATCGAAGGAAAACCGTTATCAATTTACTATTAAAAGGAGAATCAAACATGAAAAAAATTATCGCTTTTATTCTTGCTATGGCCATGACGGCCATGCTGTGCCTCGCGCTGACCTCCTGCTCGGATGAAGATGAGGATGAGGAAAAACAAACCGTCAAGATCACTTCTCTGAATGCAAACGGAGAGGAATTTGAAAACGAAGTGCCTTATCAGCCGAAGCGCGTCGCAATCCTTGATTATGCCGTGCTCGATATGATGGATAATTTCGGCGTGGGAGACCGAGTGGTTTCCTCGGCGAGAACCACGATCGACTATCTTTCCGAATATACGAAAAAAATGGATGCGGGAACGATCGTCGACCTCGGCAACTTGCAGACATACGATATGGAAAAGCTTCAACAGAGCGAGCCGGATATCATCTTCATCGGCGGCAGACAGTCAAAAAATTATGACGAGCTGCAAAAAATCGCGCCTGTCGTTTATCTCAGCTGCACGGCCGGACAGGTCGTCAGCGATACGCTGAAAAACGCCAAAACCGTTGCTACCATCTTCGGTATCGACGAAGCCAAAATCACCGAGCTTACTGCGGGCTTCCATGCGCGAATCGATGCGTTGAAGGCTGTGGCGGCTCCGGCGGGTGAGCCGGCGAAAACCGCGATGGTCCTGATGTATACGAGCGATAAATCCATCGGCGCCTTGGGCTCCGGCGGACGCTGCTCCATCATCTGCGACGAGCTGAGCTTTGTGAATCTGTATGAAAGCAATGCGGATGCGACACACGGCGAGTCCTTTTCCTTTGAAACCATTGCCAAGCTGAATCCCGATTATCTGTTCGTACTTAACAGAGGCTTTATCACCTCCTCGGGCGAGACGAGCAATGCGTCGGTCGTGGAAGTCATGACCAACAGTCTTACCGCCGGCACGACGGCGCTTCAAAACGGTCATTTGATTGTTATGGATCATCCCGATACATGGTATACGGCCGAGGGCGGCATCAGCGCGCTTGACACGATGCTCGCCGACCTTGAGAGTGTATTGCTCCCCTGAAATGAACAGCTCATTTTCCTTCCTATCCAATGATTGAAACCATATTATCTTCTCAAAAAGCAGATCGATGTCATATTGGTCTGCTTTTTGAGGCATCTTCCCGTGAAGCTGCGGCCGGCGCGGGAAGAAGAATCGCATAATACCCAAAGATGAATTTATAATGATCAATATTTTTAAGGAGATTAAGTATATGATGAACAAAACCGAATCCCCGGCGGCATGTCCCTGCTGTGAGAACCATTGTCCGTCCGACGATTTGAAATGCGGAAGAGGAAAAGCGCATTTCGGCCTGATTTCCGAGGGAAGGGGCGGTGTGTACCATGAAAATCGCGAGATAAAAACACTCGAAGACGAGGTGATTGTCCTTCTGCATCGATGCGGGCATTTCCTGCATCACAGCGCAGAGCAGGCTTCGGACCATGCGGCGCTGCTGAGCATTCTTTCCGAGGAGGAAAAGCGGAATTTGGCTGCTCTTCTGAAAAAATGCTTGCAGAGCTGGGAGAATGGCTCCGCGGGCGCGGAGAAGAGATAAACGGTGTACGGAGGGGCAAAGGCAGTTTTCTCTGAAATTGCTTTCAGAGGGAAATGAGGGCATTTCCAAATGTTGCCCTTATACAATGAAATATTTTCCGACGATAAGAAAAGGGTGCGGGAAAGCCGCACCCTTTTGGTGTATTGCACTTAGCTTGATAATTCACTGTGTTTATTCCCGAATGACCGTCCTTGCCGTGATATTGCCTCCGACGTCGCCGGAGACCGTTACGGTACCGTTTCCATTCCCGCCGGAAATGGAAACATCCCCTTCGACGTCGCCGCACTGGATGGTTGCCGCTCCCGAGGCATCTTTGATGGTAACGCACCCTCCGACGTCGCCGCAATTGACGGAACCGTTTGTCGTGGTGACATCACCGTCGACATCGCCGCAGTCGATAGCCCCGTTTCTCGTTGCGGCATCGCCGCCAACATTGCCGCAGTCGATATGCCCGTTTGCCGTTGTGGCATCGCCGCCAACATCGCCGCAGTCGATAGCCCCGTTTGCCGTTGCGGCATCGCCGCCAACATCGCCGCAGCTGATAGAGCCGTTTGCCGTTGTGACATCACCCTTGACGTCGCCGCATTTGACGGAAAAATCGGATATGATATCGAGCGCATCGCCGTCATATTCAAGGGTGATGGTTGATTTTTCCTCGGTATATTCATTTTTGCCGGTGATTCTGTTTCCGATGAAAAGTACGGCGCGCAGCTTGCCGTCGTCCGGCCAATCGAGCAGGCGGTCGTTCTTTTCTTTTTGGACTGCTTTCGGCTCCGGGTCTTTCGGCTTCAAGCCGAAAAGCGTATCAATGGAAACGTCGAAGATTTCCGCAATCCGCGGAAGCAGGGAAATATCGGGGCAGGAGAGGGCGTTTTCCCATTTGGAGACCGCCTGAAAGGTGACGCCGAGCTTTTCGGCCAGCGCGTCCTGTGTCAGGCCGGCGGATTTTCTGAGCTCCGTGATTTTTGTGCATAGAATGGTGTTGATATTTATGTCTGTATTCATAAGTATATGGATTCCTTTCCGGTAAAAATTTGTCCCGAAAGGGAGCCTTTGTACCCCATGGCTGCACAGTGCTCCGTTTCGTTTCTGTCCTTAGTATGCCTGAGCGATGTGAAAAAATCAATAAAAAATTGGTTGAATATGCATAAAAATAACTCAACCAAAAGTTGAATCCGGAGTGAAAGCGTCAAAAAAGGAAAGAATTTCCTCTTTCTTGGCTTCGGCGTGGCCGAAAAGCATCTTGTCGGAGCCGCCGCATTTTCCTCCGAGTGAGGAGGCAAGCGTCGGCGCAAGCGTTTTCATCGGAAGATGACGGGAGGTGCAGACGAAATCATAGCCGGTGTCGTCCGTTCCGGAAAAGGCGGCGAAGATGCCGGCGGTTTTGGAGGCGCCGCCTGCGGCAAGCTCGCGAAGTCCGTTTGTATCGAGCAAAGGCTCGAAAAGGCAGACGGATTTTGTTTGTTCCGGGAGAGCGTCGAGTATCCGCTGAACGATGGAACGCCGCAGAAGTCCGATGGTGTGCTTGGCGGCGCCAAGCTCGTGCAGACGCGCCGTCACCGTTTCGCAGAGGAGTTCCTCTTTCGAGGAAAGCAGCGCGCAAAGAGCGGCGATATCGTCCTGCTTTTTCCGATAATCCGTGAGCGCATCGAAGCCGCAGAGCGCGGTAAAGCGCATCCCGCCCTTGTATTTCATGGCGTTTGTGATTTTGATAAGCCCCGCCTTGCCCGTGCGGTCAAGATGCGGCGCGCAGCAGGCGCACCGGTCGAAGCCCTCCGCGTCGACAATTCGGATACGCTGAACATTTTCCAGCTTTTCGCTTTTCGCGCGATAGTCGAGCGCGCGAAGCTCGTCCGGCTGCGGATAATAGCAGCGGACAGGCATATCGGCGCATACGGCACGGTTGGCCTCGTGCTCCGCTTCCTTGATTTGCTCCTCCGTGAGGATGCCGTTTATATCAAAGGTCATGTAGTCCGCGCCGAGATGAAAGCCGACGTTGTCAAAGCCGTAAAGGCGGTGAATGGCGCCGCAGAGCAGGTGCTCGCCGAGATGATTCTGCATTTTGCGGAAGCGCTCCGCAAAGTCGAGCGCGCAGTTCACGGTTCCCGAGACCGGCGCGTCGGTGAAATGCAGGATTTCGTCGTTTTCAATCTGGACGTCCGTAACGTAGGCATCCCCGATTTTTCCGGTGTCGGCGGTCTGTCCGCCGCCTTCGGGGAAAAATGCGGTGCGGTCAAGGAGAACGGCATAGCCGTCCCCTCTTTTTTCACAGGACAGGACGGTTGCCTCAAAGGAGGAGAGCATACCGTCCGTTTCATATAGCTTTTCCGTTTTCAAAATGGTGATTCTCCTAAGGCTTTTTCTTCCATTCTATCATAATTTGCCCTATATGGCAAGCATCAATCCGGTGTGAGGAGAAAAGTGCGGCGGCTGTTAATCGATGCATTCCGGTTCTTTGGAATCGGTGGGGGATATTGATTGTAAACAGGTCGGGCAGTCTTGCCCGATAAGGTCAAATCAACGCCTGCGCCTTCTATGCCATTCGTTCCAGAATGCAGCATAGGCGTCCCGTTCAAATTTATCATTTGGGAGAATTTTTGGACTGCATTGATTGTAAAATGCTTCTATTTTGTCTGCAAACCGAAATACTTCTTCTCTGTATTCTTCTGTCGGGATTCTTTCCTCTGTGCCGTCCTCCAAAATCAAAACGACCTCGTTTTTTTCATGCTTGATTGTCCAGTCAACTCCGTTGGGACAGCCTATCACATTGACATGATCCAGTGATTTATTGGGAATGCAGTGAAAACCGCAGCAGGGGAGGATTTGATTTTCTTCATGAATCATATGGTTTTCCGTCAGAGATTTTAACAGATAAAGAGCGGCCGCGCTTACCGTGGCATCATATTACAGCTTGTGTTTCCCGATATACGCGACCGCATGCCCGTGCAGGCATAAATCGTCCGGATCATCGTCTGCACCGTTTATCCAATAAAGACGGTCCGCGTCGATTTTGAAAACCCCCATAAAATACACCTCAGAAATCCGATTTTTCTAAATTCATTCTATCATATCCATCGACCTGAGACAAGGAATTTTTTTGGATTTGTATGAAAAAGAGACGTCCGTTCAATCGTCTTGACAAAGCCCCACGGAAAGAGTAAAATAAAAAATCGGAGAGGGGAGATTCCATATGAAAAAATGGATGGCGGAGGACTGGCGGTTTGAAATAACCGTAACGGACGGATTGGCCGGAGATTGCAGGCTTGGACTTGAAAAGGGCGACAGCTTCACGTTTGAATACGGATGCCCCGCGGACTTTTGTCCCCGCTCGATGGCGGAGATTTTTACATGGTGCGAGGTCATTCGGTGCGGCGGGGATTTTACGCGTCGGGGATGCAGAGAAAAATATGAAATGGAGCTGGCCTGTCCCTGTCACCATATCCGGTTCCATTTGGCAGCGAAGCCCATCCATCGCGATGAAAACGGTATTTATAACGGAAAAAGCATCCGGCCGAAAGCGGATTGAAAAACAAACAATAAAAAGAGGAGCTCATTATGGCAGAATTATCGTCGATTGACCGGAATTTGGACGTTGTCACCTCCTTTGGGCGGGATGACGTCGTCTTATATGACCCGCGGGAGGCGCCGTTCTCGCTGTACGGCGTTTTCTATGAGGACGGGCGGTACCGCCGTATGCCGGAGCGTGTCGCGGCATCGGTTTCGGACGGCGTGCGCGAGCTTTCCGCACACACGGCAGGCGGGCGCGTCTGCTTTACGACGGATTCGGAGTTCGTGGCGATTTCGTGCCGCAGACCGGGATTGTGGCTGATGCCGCATATGGCGCTTGCCGGCTCCGGCGGCTTCGACCTCTATACACGCGAGGGCGGACGTCTCCTCTATTACGGCACGTTCATGCCCGATTCCGGCAAAAGGGAGGGCTATGATTCCATTCTCAAATTCCCGACGAAAAAGACGCGGGAAATCCTGATCCATTTTCCGCTTTACTGCGGCATCACCTCGCTTTCCGTGGGACTTGCGGCCGGCGCGTCGCTTGGCGGATGGAGCGGCTACAAAAGGGAAAAGCCCGTCGTCTTTTACGGCTCCTCCATTACGCAGGGCGCATGTGCGAACACGCCCGGGAACGATTATATCGGCAGGCTGTCGCGGCGGTTCGATTTCAACTATATCAATCTCGGCTTTTCCGGAAGCGCCAAGGGAGAACAGGCGATGATGGACTATATCGCCGGCCTCGATATGAGCATGTTCGTCTACGATTACGACCACAACGCGCCGGATTCCGAGCATCTCGCGGCGACGCATTATAAGGGATACCAAACGGTACGCGCGGCGCATCCGGATATCCCGATCATCATGGCGTCGCGTCCGACCTACGACCATCCGCGCGAGAATACAGCGGCGCGCCGTGATGTGATTGCCGCAAGCTATGAGCGTGCGCGTGCCGAGGGGGATGGGAACGTGTATTTTGTCGACGGCGCCAAGGTTTTTTCGACCTTTTTTGCCGACGGCTGCACGGTGGACGGCACGCATCCGACCGACCTCGGCTTCTATCGTATGGCGGAGGCATTCGGAGAGGTCATGGCGCGGATATTTTAGCGATTTTTCGCTTTCCTGTGAGGGAAAGCCCCGATTGAAACGGAGGATATCTATGGCTTCTTTTATCGGTTCGTTTTTGATGGGCGCTGTCGCCGTTTTGTACCTGCTTGCCGCCGCGGGGCTTCCGCTCGGAGCTTTTCTGATGGGCGGATATCATAAAATCCTGCCCGCAAGGCTAAGGGTGGCGGCGGGCATTTTGTGTTTCGTTCAGCTCTTTGCGGTTTTTGTGCTCCTGCGCACCGGAGGGGTGATTTCGGCGGGTATGCCATTTGCCGTATCACGGGGTTTTTGTTTTTTCTTTGCCGTTTATCTGACCCTGAATGTTCTGCTCAATCTGTGTTCGAGGAGCAGGTGGGAACGGCTTATCATGACGCCGGTTTCGGTCTTTGCGGCGTCCTGCTTTTGGATTACGGCGCTTGGCGCCTGACCGCACGGGACGGTGCCTGTTTTTGACTGAGGACAACTAAAAATACATAGCCGCGGACAGCGGCGAAAGGAGAATCATATGGCAGAAAAAGTATTGTTTGCGCCGATGGCGTTCGCAAGGTATGAGGCGTCACAGACGCTTCCGGAGAAGTTTGCGAGGCTTCTCGAAAAATCCGGCCTTGCGGAAAAAGTGAAGGGCAAGACCGTCGCGGTGAAAATGCACGTCGGAGCGGGCGTTACCTATTCGACGATTCCGCCGGTATTCGTCATGAAGCTTGTGGATTTCCTCCACAAGAACGGGGCGGAATGCTTCATCACCGACCACTATGTCTACCGCCGCCATCCCGAACGCCGCGGCTATACGGAATCGACGCTCGGATGTCCCGTGCTCGACGACTGCGGCTATTTCGGCAAATATTATTATACAAAGGAAGTCGATTTCAAGAAATTCAAGCATGTCGATATCGCGGGGCTCATACACGATGCGGATTTTCTCATCGATTTTTCCCATGTCAAGGGACACGGCGCCTGCGGCTTCGGCGGCGCATGTAAGAATATCGCGATGGGCTGTGTCACGGACCGAACAAGACATGAAATCCACGCCTTGGAGGGCGGCCTTGTTTGGGATAAGGAGAAATGCGTACACTGCAAAAAGTGCATCGAGGCCTGTAACCATTATGCCAACAGCTTCACCGACTGCGGACATTACAAGGTCAATTATCACAACTGCACGATGTGCCAGCACTGCGCCAAGGTATGTCCGACCGGCGCCATCACGCTCGACAGCCACGACTACACCGACTTTCAGGAGGGAATGGCGATCTGCACAAAAACGGTGCTCGACACCTTCGAGCCGGGAAATACATATTTTATCAACGTGCTGACGCAAATCACGGCGCTGTGCGACTGCTGGGGTATGACGACGCCGTCGCTTGTGCCGGATATCGGCATTATGGCCGGCGAGGACATTGTGGCGGTGGAGCGCGCTTCGATTGACGCCATCAAAATCGAGGACCTCATTCCGGCCGGGATTCCCGCGGGGATGCAGCTCTCGGGACATGGCCACCTGTTTGAGCAGCTTCACGGCAAAAATCCCTTTGTTCAGCTCCAAAAGCTCGAGAAGTACGGTCTTGGTACGGAAGAGTATGAATTGCAGCTTGTAAAATAATTCGTTTCGGCAGCCGTAAGGCTGCCGATTTTCATAATTTATTTAAAATATCACATTTAAATTTAATAAAAACAAAAAATATGAGATAAAATTTTATGTTTTTAAAATTTTTCTGCCGATATTTTGTTGACAAATTTTCATGACGCTGATATACTAAACTACATTATTGATGTTTTTTTCGGAAATCAGAAAGGACGGTTCCGGCCATGCAAAAAGAGGGAGAAATCCGGATTCCATCCGGCTGCGCGATATCGGGGATTTTTTCGAGAACGGGCGAAAAAATATCGGGGACGGAAATCATCCGTTCCATTTCCGTCATGCACGACCGCTCCAACGGGCTTGGCGGCGGCTTTGCCGGCTATGGAATCTATCCGCAGTATAAGGATTTGTACGCGTTTCACGTGTTTTATAACGGTACGGCGGCGAAGTCCGCATGTGAAGAGGAGCTTGAGCGCACCTTCGATATCGTCAATCTGTCCAAGATACCGGTGAGAAGTCATCCGAACATCACGGATTCTCCGCTTATCTGGCGGTATTTCGTTACCCCCTTGAAGACGAAGCTCGACGCGAGCGGCCTCGATGAAAAGGAATATGTCGCGCGGTTTGTCATCCGCGTCAACAACGAGGTGAGCGGCGCGCATATCTTTTCGAGCGGAAAGAACATGGGAGTGTTCAAGGCGGTCGGCTTTCCGGAGGACGTCGGTGCGTTTTACCGGCTCGACGAATATGAGGGATATTCTTGGACGGCGCACGGCCGGTATCCCACGAATACGCCCGGCTGGTGGGGCGGCGCGCATCCGTTCGCGCTGCTGGATTATTCCGTCGTCCACAACGGCGAGATATCCTCCTATGACGCGAACCGCCGTTATATCGAGATGTTCGGCTACAAATGCAATCTTCTGACCGACACGGAGGTCATCACCTATATCATCGATTATCTGAACCGCAGGCAGGGGCTTTCTCTCGAAGAAGCGGCGAGCGTCATCGCGGCATCCTTTTGGGAGACCATCGAGCGGCGCGACGAGCAGACACGAAAAAAGCTGACGTATCTGCGCAGTCTCTATGCGCCGCTTCTCATCAACGGACCGTTTTCGATTCTGCTCGGTTTTGAGGGCGGAATCATGGCGCTGAACGACCGATTGAAGCTGCGTTCCATGGTGGTGGCGGAAAAGGGCGACCGCTTTTATGTCGCAAGCGAGGAATGCGCGATTCGGATTTTGGAGCCGGCACCCGACAGAATCTATGCCCCCCGCGGGGGTGAGCCCGTAATCGTCACATTGCGGGAGGACGCGCGGGTATGACGCCGCGCCGGAAGGGAGTACATGATGTCGATTGATTTTCTTTATCCCGAATATGAGGTAATCCGCAATGAACGGAAATGCACGGTCTGCCGGCTTTGTGTGTCGCAGTGCTCAAACGGTGTGCACCGCTGTGAAAACGGCGTCATGCTGTCCGACGATGCCCGCTGTGTGGCATGTCACCGCTGCGTTTCCTACTGTCCCACAGGAGCCTTGAAGATTATAAAAAGCGGACATGTATTCCGGGAAAACGCGAACTGGAAGCCGGAGACGGTCACCGACGTGTACCGTCAGGCGGGGAGCGGCGGCGTGCTCCTGTCGTCCATGGGGGCGCCGGGCGGGATTCCGGTCTATTGGGACAGAATCCTGATCGGTGCGTCGCAGGTGACCAATCCCTCCATCGACCCGCTGCGGGAGCCGATGGAAACGCGGACATTCCTCGGCGCAAAGCCCGCGGGCATCGAGCGGGATTCCGGCGGAAGGCTTGTCGATAATCTGCCGCCCCAGCTCGATTTGGATTTGCCGATTCTGTTTTCCGCCATGTCGTACGGCTCGATCAGCTATAACGCACATGAGAGCCTCGCCCGCGCGGCGGAGGCGCTCGGCATTTATTACAATACCGGCGAGGGCGGACTGCACGAGGATTTCTACCGCTACGGAAAAAATACGATCGTTCAGGTGGCTTCGGGACGGTTCGGCGTACATAAGTCTTATCTCGACGCGGCAGCCGCAATCGAAATCAAAATCGGGCAGGGCGCGAAGCCCGGCATCGGCGGTCATCTGCCCGGCGCAAAAATCACAGCGGACGTTTCGCGCACGCGCATGATTCCGGAGGGTACGGACGCGATCTCTCCGGCACCGCACCATGATATTTATTCGATTGAGGATTTGCGCCAGCTGGTATATTCGCTCAAAGAGGCGACGGAATATAAAAAGCCTGTCATCGTCAAGGTGGCGGCCGTTCACAATATCGCGGCGATTGCGAGCGGCATCGCGCGCAGCGGTGCGGACATCATCGCCATCGACGGATATCGCGGCGGAACGGGCGCCGCGCCCGCGCAGATCCGCGACAATGTGGGAATCCCGATTGAGCTTGCGCTTGCAAGCGTGGACACAAGGCTGCGCGAGGAGGGAATCCGCTCGCGGGTGTCCGTTATCGCGGGAGGAAGCATTCGTTCGAGCGCGGACGTCATCAAGGCGGTGGCGCTCGGCGCCGACGCGGTATATATCGGGACGGCGGCGCTGCTTGCGCTCGGCTGTCATCTCTGCGCGAGCTGTCACAGTGGAAAATGCAACTGGGGGATTGCGACGCAGCGCCCGGAGCTTGTCGCAAGGCTTGACCCCGACGAGGGCTGCCGCAGACTTGTGAATCTCGTCACCGCATGGAAGCATGAAATCAAGGAAATGATGGGCGGCATGGGCATCAATTCGATTGAGGCGCTTCGCGGCAACCGTCTGATGCTTCGCGGCGTCGGACTTTGTGACCGCGAGCTTGCGATTCTCGGCATCAAGCATGCGGGCGAATGATATCATACCGATAAGATGAAAGGAGCAATATTATGAGAATCATTGCCGGTCAAACGGGTTATCGGACGCTGTGCGAGAGGATACGCAGCTCTCCCGACCGGGAAATCGTTATCGACGAATGTCTTGGACAGCGGTATATCGGGTGCGGTCTTTCCGGAAAAAGCATCGTGATAAACGGAACACCGGGCAATGCGCTCGGCGCTTATATGAACGGCTGCACCGTCACGGTGATGGGAAACGCGCAGGACGCGGTCGGCGACACGATGGACGACGGTTCTATTATCATTCACGGCTCGGTGGGGGATGCCGTCGGCTATTCCATGCGCGGCGGCATGATTCTTGTGGAGCGAGACGCCGGTTATCGGGCGGGCATCCACATGAAATCGTACCGGGAAAAGCAGCCGCTGCTCGTTATCGGCGGGCGTCCCGGCAGCTTTCTCGGCGAATATCAGGCGGGCGGCGTGATTGTCGTACTTCAAAGGTTCGGCGGTGCGGAGAATTTTGTCTGCAATTTTTGCGGAAACGGCATGCACGGCGGGAAAATCTTCGTGCGCAGCGATACGAGACCGGTGGGACCGCCCCCGAACATTTCCGTGACGGAAGCGACGGCGGCGGATAAGGCGGAGCTTTCCGCATATGTGGAGCCATACTGCAAGGCATTCGGTGCGGATAGGGAAGAAATCCTCTCCCATAGATTCTATGTGATGACGCCGGACAGCAAAAATCCGTACAGACAGCTGTATACCCATAAATAGCACCAAAAAACAGCTTTGTTTCAAGCAAACAAAGCTGTTTTTATTGACTTTTTCTCCGAATGATATTACAATAAATATGAAATAAAATTCATGGAAGCTTCGGCAAAAGGAGAAGAGCATGGTGAATGTTTCCGTCCGGCGTGCGGCCGTCTCGGATACCGATGCGCTTTTGTGCTATGATTTCCACATCGGGCGGGAAACGCTCATGAAGCAAATCGAGGACGGCTTTGTTTTTGCGGTGCTGTCGTGCGAACGGACCGTCGGTATCCTGCGCTATGGTCTGCTTTGGCAGGCGCATCCGTTTTTGGAACTGCTGTTTCTGGATGCCGCGTGCCGCGGGCATGGCTTCGGAAAAGCCTGTATGCGATTTTGGGAGAACCTCATGCGAGAGGCGGGATACCGGTATGTGCTGACCTCGACGCAGGAGGACGAAACCGCAAAATTTTTCTATGAAAAGCTGGGATATGAGCAGTGCGGCTCCTTTTTTCCGCCGGAGCAGGAAGCGGCGGAGCTTATCTACCGTAAAAAGCTTTGACGCGTTTTTCCGTGAATCCACAATTTAAAGAAAGGAATTTCATATGTATTGTTACAGAAAAGTCAAAGAGGATCTTTATTGGGTCGGCGGCAACGACCGCAGGCTTTCTTTATTCGAGGGCGTCTATTCCGTTCCGGACGGCGTTTCCTACAATTCGTATCTTCTGCTCGATGAAAAGACCGTGCTGTTCGACACAGTCGATCATGCGGTGGAAAAGGTGTTTTTCGAGAATATCGAGCAGCTTCTCGCCGGACGCCCGCTCGATTATCTCGTGGTTCACCATATGGAGCCGGATCACTCCGCGTCGCTGCGGGAGCTTGTGATGCGGTATCCGGATGTGAAAATCCTCTGCAACACAAAAATTGCGGCGATGATAAAGCAATTTTTCGATTTCGACATCGATTCCCGCGCGCAGCTTGTCGCAGAGGGAGACACGTTCTCCTCGGGACGGCACAGTTTCACGTTCGTCATGGCGCCGATGGTGCATTGGCCGGAGGTCATGGTGAGCTACGACGCGACGGATAAGATTCTGTTTTCCGCGGACGCTTTCGGCGCTTTCGGCGCCCTGAACGGCGCTCTGTTTGCCGACGAGGTGGACTTCATGCGCGATTATATGGACGAGGCGAGACGGTATTACACCAACATCGTCGGCAAGTACGGCACACAGGTGCAGGCGCTTCTGAAAAAGGCGTCCGGTCTTGACATCGAAATGATCTGCCCGCTGCATGGCTTTGTTTGGCGGAAGAATCTCGGAGATTTCATCGAAAAATACAGAAAATGGAGCTTATATGAGCCGGAGGAGACGGGCGTTATGATCGCCTACGCTTCGGTGTACGGCAATACCGCGAATGCGGCGGACATCCTCGCCTGCCGTCTGCGCGAGCTTGGCATCAAAACCGTCATGTACGACGTTTCCGTGACGCCGGCGTCGGATATCATTGCGGCGGCGTTCAAGTGGAGCCATCTCGTGTTCGCCTCGACGACCTACAATGCGGGCATTTTTGTGACGATGGAGGCATTGATAAATGACCTTGTGGCGCACAACATTCAAAACCGCACGGTCGGCATTATCGAAAACGGGACATGGGCGGCGACGAGCGGAGGTCTTATCCGCACGGCGCTTGAAAAATGCAAAAATATGACGTTTGTCGGAGATAAGGTGAGCATAAAATCCTCCGTCAAGTCGGAAACGCTGGAAAGTATTTTCGCACTTGCGGACGGGATTGCCGCCACGATGCCGAAGCATGCGGCTCCGGTGCGTCCCACGGCGGGGAACGTCGACGCTTCCGCGCTGTTCCGTCTTTCCTACGGGCTCTTTGTCCTGACTGCAAAGGAGGGGGACCGCGACAACGGCTGCATCATCAATACCGTGATGCAGGTGACCGATTCGCCGAAGCGGATTTCCATTGCGGTCAACAAGGCAAATCTGACACACGATATGATAAAGAGCACCGGTGTGTTCAATCTGTCCGTGCTGACGACGGAAGCACCGCTTGGCGTATTCGAGCAGTTCGGCTTTACGAGCGGCAGAAATACCGATAAATTCGCCGGCTATGAGACGGAGAGCCGCACGGCGAACGGCGTGCGCTTTGTCGGCGGATATGCAAATGCCGTGATTTCGGGGCACGTCGTCGAAAAAATCGACTGCGGCACGCATACGCTTTTCATTGCCGACGTGACCGAGGCGGCCGTTCTTTCGGACGCCGCGAGCATGACCTATCAGTATTACTTCGACCATGTCAAGCCGAAGCCGCAGCCCGTGCCGGAGAAGAAAAAGGGCTTTGTCTGCAAGATATGCGGTTATGTGTATGAGGGAGATGAGCTTCCCGCGGATTTTGTGTGCCCGCTTTGCAAGCATGGCGCGGAGGATTTTGAGAGACTGTGAAAATTCCCCAAAATTCTCTTTCTATTGACAAAATTCTTTGTCATATGATAAACTGAAATTGTCATATGATGTGAATGAAACTGACAAAAAGGAGATATGCAATGGGACTGATCAAAGCCTTTACAGGCGCTGTCGGCGGCGTTACCGCCGATCAGTGGAGAGAATATTTTTACTGCAATTCATTGGGAAAGGATACCCTTGTGGCAAAGGGACAGAAGCGCGTATCGGGGCGTTCGTCGAACCGCAAGGGCGATGAGAATATCATCTCAAACGGCTCGGTCATCGCTGTAAACGAGGGACAGTGCATGATTATCGTCGATCAGGGCAAGGTGACGGAGCTTTGTGCCGAGGCGGGAGAATTTCTCTATGACACCTCGACGGAGCCGAGCATTTTCTACGGAGGCCTTGGAAAGGGAATCCTCGATTCCTTCAAGGCGATCGGTAAGCGTTTTACCTTCGGCGGAGATACCGCCAAGGATCAGCGCGTCTATTTCTTCAATACGAAAGAAATTATGGGGAATAAATACGGGACGCCGAATCCGGTTCCGTTCCGTGTGGTGGACCGCAACGTCGGGCTCGACGTGGACATCGCCATTCGCTGCCATGGCGAGTATTCCTATAAAATCACGAATCCTATCTTATTTTACACGAATGTCTGCGGGAACGTCGCGAGCGTATACGATCGTTCCGAGATCGACGGGCAGCTGAAAAGCGAGCTGATGACGGCGCTCCAGCCGGCGTTCGCCAAGATTTCCGACATGGGAATCCGTTACAGCGCCTTGCCCGGCCATACGGCCGAGATGGCGGAGGCGCTCAATGATGTGCTTTCCGCGAAATGGTCGGAAATGCGCGGCATATCGATCTTTTCGATCGGTATCAGCTCGGTCACGGCATCCGAAGAGGATGAAAAGATGATCAAGGAGCTGCAACGCAACGCGGCCTACCGCAATCCGACGATGGCGGCGGCGACGCTTGTCGGCGCGCAGGCGCAGGCGATGCAGGATGCGGCGAAAAACACCGGCGGCGCCGGCGCCTTCATGGGCTTTGCCGGAATGAACATGGCAAATGCGGCGGGCGGCATGAACGCGCGCGACCTGTACGCGATGGGGGATAAGCAGGCACAGAGTGCGCCCGCTTCCGATCCGGACGCATGGAAGTGCGCCTGCGGGACTGTCAACAAGGGAAAATTCTGCTTGGAGTGCGGGAAGCCGAAGCCCGCTCCGACAGGCACATGGAAATGTGCCTGCGGCGCGGAGAATACCGGTAGGTTCTGTTCCCAGTGCGGCAAGGCGAAGCCTGCGGATACGGCAGGCTGGACCTGCTCCTGCGGCGCCGTCAACAAGGGCAAATTCTGTCCGGAATGCGGAAAACCGAAGCCGAAGGATGCGCCGCTGTATCGCTGCGACAAATGCGGCTGGGAGCCGAAGGACCCGACGCATCCGCCGAAATTCTGTCCGGAGTGCGGCGACGTCTTTGACGATAACGACATCAAGTAAAAGGAGACCATATGGATATCAGCGAAAACAGAGAAACGGAAAGCGAGCCGGAAGTAACGGAAGCGCAAACCTTGGAGCAGACCGATAAAAAATGTCCCGCCTGCGGCGGAACGATGGATTTTGACCCCAAAACGGGCGCGCTTCTTTGCCCATACTGCGGCAATATTGTCGAAATCGAAGAGGAGGACGGCGCGCCGGCGCGTGCGGAGGAGCTTTCATTCGATGAAGCGGAGCATACCGGAAACTGCGATTGGGGCTCGGAAAAACGCGTAGTCGTCTGTAAATCATGCGGCGCCGAGACAATTTATGACGCCTCGACGGTGGCGGGAGAGTGCCCATACTGCGGCTCCAATCAGGTCATGGAGGCGGGCGCTGAGGGAATATTGGCTCCGGGCGGTGTGTGTCCGTTCAAGGTTACGCCGGAGGATGCCGGCGGCCGTTTTTTAAACTGGCTCAGAAAGAAGCTGTTTTGTCCAAGGTCTGCGAAAAAGGAGGCACGCGCCGGAAAAATGCGCGGCGTGTATCTGCCGTATTGGACCTTTGACGCGGATACGGATTCTACTTATACGGCAAGGTATGGGATTAGAAGGGTGGTTCGGCGCGGCAAAGAAACGCATGTTGTCACCGATTGGCATAGAACCTCCGGCACCTATCATGAATTTATAAACGATCAGCTGGTTTCGGGAACGGAAAAGCATGACGGGGGCTTGCTTTCCGGAATTGAGCCGTTCGATACCGAAAACAATGTCGCCTATAAACCGGAATATATCGCGGGATTTGCCTCCGAACGCTATTCGGTGGGGTTGAAGGCGGCATGGGAAAAGGCGAAAAATTTCATCAAAAGCCGATTGATTTCCAACATCAGTGCGAAAATCCAAAAAGAGCATCATGCCGACAGCGTAGACAGCGTGAAGGTTAAAACCGCTTATCGGAACATTACATACAAATATCTGATGCTTCCGGTATGGATGTCGAGCTTTGTCTACAAGGGAAAGGTATATCAGTTTATGGTGAACGGACAGACGGGAAAGGTGAGCGGGAAAGCGCCCGTATCGCCGCTTCGCGTGGCGATTGCCGTGTTTATCGGCATTGTCGTTGTCGGATTGATTGTCACAGCTCTGCTTTACAGCGAGGGAGAGGTTTATTATTATTGAATAATAAAAAGTGCTTTGACAGCACGGAAAAACCGGTACGGATTTGCCGTACCGGTTTTTTTATATAGCTGAAAGCTTCTATTCGTTTTTCGGCTGCCGTCTTTTTCTTATAGTAACAAACTATAAGATATCGTCATGATACGCCGAATACACCATACCAGCGAAAATCAATAAGATATCATTTTTCATTGATAATGCATTATATCATGAAAAAATGTAAATTGCAACAGTTATTCAGAAAATTTTCGGATTGGATTTGGGAAATAAATCCTGTTCGCTTTGAAAATATCCGACGGATTGGCACAATCAGGCGTCTTTTTCGCTTTGCGCCGTCAAAAATCGTCGTGTCGTATTGTAGGCGCCAAAATGATTCTGATAAAATAATATTGTCTGATTCGACATAAATTGACAAAACAAAATTATGGAGGTAACCATGTCAAAACCGGGAGAAAACATCAGCAAAAGAAAAGACGGGCGCTGGGAAGCCCGTTACATCAAGGGACGCCGTGAGGACGGAAAGATTATTTTCGGCTATGTGTACGGCAAAAGCTATCATGAGGCCAGAGAGAAGAAAAATGCAGCTCTCGGCAGTATGTGCGAAACGGGAAATGCTGCGGCGGACAGCGGCAGCCGATTCGGAACGCTGCTCGATACCTTTTTAATCAAAAAGAAAACCGCCGTAAAGGAATCCACATATTCTCACTATTGCGAAATCGTCAACAACCATATCCGTCCGCTGCTCGGTGAGCTGCCGGTGGATGGAATCGCCGGCCGGATAATCGACCGGTTTGCGGGAGAAAAGCTGGAATCCGGCAGACTTGACGGCGGCGGCCTTTCGGCCAAAAATGTACGGGATATTTTGTCCGTTATCAAAATGACGCTGGATATCGCTTGGGAGGATGGGATAATCACAAGGAAAATTTCGTTCGCCAAGCCAAGACTGAAAGCGAAAACAATCGATATTTTGTCTCCAAAAGAACAAAGTTTGATTTTAGAGCTTGCCTGCTCGGGAGATCTCAGAGAGTTCGGTTATTATCTGTGCCTTCAAACGGGACTTCGCATCGGCGAGATCTGTGCGCTCCGCTGGAACGACATCGATTTTGAAAACCGGCTGATGAAGGTTGACAGGACTTTGCTTCGGATAAGCGATACCGACGGTACGGATAAAAAAACAAAAGTGATTTTTGATTCGCCGAAAACGCAGAGCAGCAGCAGGGTCATTCCGCTGCCGGACGCTTTGCTTCGGGAGCTTTCATTCAGAAAAAGCTGCGCTGCATCAGGGGACGCCTTTCTTCTGACCGGAACAGGCGCTTATATCGAGCCGCGGCTTTACACTTACAGCTTCAAGCAGTTTCTCGATAAAAATCATATGAAGCATTACGGTTTTCACGCGCTGCGGCACACCTTTGCCACGAGATGCATTGAAAACGGATTCGATGCCAAATCCCTTTCCGAGCTTCTCGGACATTCCAATGTCAAAATCACGCTCGAACGGTACGTGCATCCTTCGCTCGACCTAAAAAGGGAGCATATGAGACGGCTTTCCGAAGCGTTTGCGCCGTGAAATTTCGCCGGACGGCGTCGTTTTCTTTCGGCTGTACCTATATAAATCGATGAAATTTCTTATAGTTTGTTACTATAAGAAAAAAATATTCGCAAATAGACTGAAAATTGTTCTGAAAAAGGACAGAGGTATTCGTAAGGCTACCGGATCGGAGGATTTTTTTATGAAAACAGCGTCGTATTTGTCCCGTGTCGGCGGATTTGTATCGGTCAATACCGGTTCGATCCGGGACTGCTACACCGAGGCAAAAATAAAATATGAAAATAACGCGGCGGGCTTCGCATTTGAGAATACCGGCGAGGTTGCCCGCTCCGTTTCACAGGGACAGACGGCAGGAAAAGAGAACATCGCAGGCTTTTGCTGCCGAAATAAAGGGACGATTACGAACGCCGGCTGGCTGTGTTCTGCCGAAACGTCGGAAAAAAACTCCTATGTCGACACCGCGTTGAAGATTGCTTATGAAAAAGCAGAAGAATTAAGGGGCAAGCTCGGTCTTGGCACTGCGTGGCGTGTGTCGGACGGGGAAGACGAGCGTCTCGAGCTTGATGAGCAGGTGAATACATATTTGTTTGACACGGAAGCGACGTCTGTCATCGAAATCGGAAGCGCCGACGAGCTTGAAAAGCTCGCTCTTGACATTGCCGGCGGAGATGAAGCGGCCGCGGCCGCTCATTACAGACTGGTCTGTGACATCAATCTGCACGGGAAAAAATGGACGCCGATCGGTCTTTCCGATGCGGCGCCTTTTACCGGAAGGTTCGACGGCGGCGGCCATAAGATCACCAATTTTAAAATCTGTTCCAAAAAGTTGGAGTATGCGGATTTTTTGGCTATCTCAAGGGAGGGGTCGTCGCCAATCTCACTCTTGACTGTGTTGCGGATGCCCGCGGCGGTCATGTGACCGGCTGCCTGTGCGGGATAAGCGACAAGGGCATGATTGTCAACTGCCGTGTTGTCGCCAAGGTTTCCGCGGAGAAAATCTGCGGCGGCTTTGTCGGCAAAAACATGGGGGTCATCGAGAAGTGCTGTTTTATCGGAAAAATCGCGCCCGCAGCGCCGCTGATTCTGATTTTTCTGCCGTTCTGTGCGCTGCTTGTCCTTTTGCTGGCCGTCGGAGCGGGGATTATGCTCAATCGGTTTCTCTCGCCTCCGTGGAGTCCGGAGATTATCGACCCGAACGCACGTCCCTCCACCGATACCGGAAGCTATACGCCGCCGCCTGCCGGCTCGAACCGCATCAGCTTTGAGCTTAACCAAGAGGTGTATATCAGCTCCGTGACGCAGGTGGGAATCGTGAATTATGTCAACCCGAAGCGCAGCACGCAGGACGTCGTCATCCGCGTACTTATCAGCGACGCCGAGCTTATGCGCGTGCTTGGGAAAACCGGCCGCAACGCCTCCGAGCAAGCGGCGCTGGAAGCTACGGAGGGATATGATGCCGAAACCTCCTATCAGGAGCTTTACCGCTCCGGCCGCATCAAAATCGGTTATGAAATCGAGGCCGTCAAGCTTTCCGCGCTTGCGGACGGCACGCTGCTGCCGGTGGGAGATTATGAGATGCTGGTCGCCATCGACGCATACAATCCCGATACGAATGAAAAATCGGTCGTCAACGCGCAAGCGCCGATTACGGTGCATGTCGTAGATCCCGAAGGCTGAAAATGAAGAGGAAAGGAGGAATACGGATGAAAAAAATTTTGTGCGGCTTGGCCGCATTGGTGTTGGTTTTCGCGGCGGTATTCTCATGGCTCCCATCTTTTCGGCTGAACGCCGCCTATACGTATTCTTCCGGAGCGGTCGTCATCGACAGGGCGGCGGTAGAGGCGCATGGGACGGAATACATTATCGAACAGGGCGTGTATTCCGTGACGGTTACGGACGGCGTCGATGTCACGCTGATTTTCAACGGTGTCACCATCGACCGCAGTACGGACGGACTTGGCAGCAGTATAACGGGTTCCGCCACGGTAGCGGAGCTTTATGAGGCAGGACGCCGTCTGCATGAGCTGACGGGAGATGCCGCGTGGTCGACAACACCGGCAGCCGGCGGATATTATGTGCCGACCTGTCCGTTCCTTATCACGGGAGGCGCTTCGGTGACGGCCCGTTTCGACGGGGACTGCCTGTTCCGTGCGGGAGGCAACGGCTGGTATCTCACCTCACAGAACGGCACGCTCGGAAATGCTCTTGCGAGCGACGGAAGGGGCGGATACGCCGGTATTCAGGTGGACGGCGACTCCTCGCTCACCATCGCCGGCGCGAACGATCTCAAAACGTTCGGCGCGTTTCCATTGGCCGGCACAACGAGCAGTGAAGGTCAGACCTATGAGGACGACCCGCTGAAAGTCAATCCCGTTTATGGTTTGAACGGAACAGGAGCGCATCCGTGGGATCGCCCGACGGCAGTCAGCACGAATGAAATAAACGGCGGCGGCGCCGGCATCGGCGGCGGTGCTTCCTATGATACGGAAACGGTGAAGGGGGAAAATAACGGCTATACTGCCGGAACGCCGGGAAAAATCGTCGTTGGCTCGGGAAACATTTATGCGGTGGGAGGACATCAGGCGGCCGGTATCGGCGGCGGTGTCAACAGCGCCGCTACGACATCCCAGATTGTAATAAACGGCGGCAATATCACGGCGATCGGCGGACGGTTTGCAACGGGCATCGGAGACGGCGATTCCATATCCAATTCGGAATCTTCCCTGTATCAAGAGAGCTATGCGATTGTGATAAACGGCGGCACGGTCAATGCCTATGGCGGGACCTCCTCCGCGGCGATCGGAACGACGGATAATATCACCGCGGGAACTTCATTCGGTAAAACGTCGGGGCTTTCCATCACCATCGCGGGAGGCGTCGTTTCCGCGCAGTCGGGAGAAGCGACGGGAGAGGGCAGTGCGACGGCTGCAATCGGTTCCGGTGAAAATACGGATATGGTGGATAACAGCATCACGATCGATTCTTCGGCAAAGGTGATCGCCGCGAGCTTCTCCCAGTATGCGATTTCCGGCTGCGGAACGGATGCCTCTCTTGTGCCCATTGTCAATATCGATCCGTCTGGTTATATGTATCTTGCAAGATTTGCCGCGTCGAGTACGGAACGGATTTTCACGCTGTATCCGGTGAAGACGGATTTGGCCGGTAATTCGATGCTGATTTCTGTCAAGGCTTCCGGGATTTTGAACGGGACGATTCCGGATGGCGCCGCTTACTATGCGCTGGATCGCGAGAAAAATGAATATTACTGCGTGGACGCATACGGAAATGCAATAGGAGCGGACGGGGCGATTCTCGAAAACGGTGAACGGTATTATCCTGCGGAAATCCCCGATATTTCCTATTATTATGATACGTCTATTGCAATCGATACCGTCTCCGTCCCGGGCAAATATACGGCGGCGGCGCTGACGCTGCCCGATCCTGCGGAATACGGCGGATGCTATGTCGTGCATGTTCCCGACGGGGATGGTGGTGCCGATAACGATATTTATGCCGTCCTTCACAAATATCAGTCCGGTACGACGTCGGGAAAGATCGAATATCAGGGCGATTACCACGTTTCAAAAGGAGAGAACCATACGGATAGAGAAACGCCGAGCGTTGTCGAGGATCCTACGGCAAAGCCTCTTACCGATCTCAGGATTTTTCCGCTTGATCCCGATACCGGTGAGGCCGGATCGGATTTCATCGGTACTTTTGCCTCGAATACCTATGGGTATACGGTCTATCTTCCATACGGAACGACAAACCTCCGGCTTTATTCCGCGTATGCTGTCTCCGACGATGTGATTTCCGTTTCGGTCAGCGGCAGCACGGTGACAAGTCAAACGCTGCATTATACGAACAACGGTCTTTTCATGGAGCATACGCTCGACGTTTCCATTGAAAATGAAGAAAGCGTGGATATTTGGATTCGGAAGACGGATAGGAGCACGGGGGTCGGAAGCGATCCGTATCTGGTCTATAAGATCACGGTGATCGTAAAGAAAATGTATATGATCGGTATGAATCCGCTGGATAAGCTGTATGACGGCATTGTCGTTTCGGCTTTGCCGGACAGGGTCATTCTTCCGAGCGGGTACCGCTATGATATATCCGAGGGACTGGATTCTAATGTTTCGTCAAGCGTGAGCTGTGAGGGAATACCCGGTACCGTTATCGATACATTCAAGGGCTCTTTTGAATCGGGTTCCCTGTGGAATGGAAAGAGAGAACTCAGCGTGGCGACTTCGGCCGCACTGGATGCCGACTCTCACATGATAAGTATCATTACGTCGATTTCCGGTAACCGCTCGTCAGTCCAAATTGTGACACAGGTCAATTTGAAAGCGAGCTCCTCCGAATCGCGTATCACATATTCAAACAATCCGTCGAGTATTGATTATTTTAACATTGTTGCCCAGAACGGAAAAATCACATTGGTTTCCCAGTATAATTCCGCTTATTCTTATGAAATTCTGAATGTAGCGCTTCCGGATCCCGAAATCGAATATGAATTGACGGAGGAGCAGATCGAGGCGAATCGACACGCGGTGATCGAAGAGCTGAAAGAAACCACGAGAAATGCGGTTGAGAATAACGAGAGTCTGACGGAAAGCTCTGAGAATGGGCAGTACAATAAGGGAAATCAGACGGTACGGTATACGCTGACCGTTGAGGGTATGTCCTCCTCTGCGGGAGACACCGTTATGAAAGCGTATGAAATTACCGATACGACCGATGCTCCGATTATGGGCAATGTGCGGGTGGTTGCAACTTATCACGCCGAGGAGGATATTACCTCTCAGTTTACCGAAACCGAGAAAAACGCGGTCGAATATCGATATTACCGCGATGTGAACGGTAACGAGGTTTTGGATTCCGACGACGAACTGCTTTCCGCCGCGCCGAAGGACGCGGGAAAGTATTTTGTCACGGCATCTCTTACGACACAGACCTATGAGGCTTACGGCGGACTTTCTTTTACCATCTTCCGCAAAGAAATCAAGGTGGTCGCCGTAGAGCATTGGCGTACCTATCTCTCGCCGCAGGAGCTTGCGTCGTATGACGGGATTATCACGGACTTGGGACAGATAACGGTATCCGGCGTTCTGCCGGGAGAGGCCGTCGTTCTTCTCACGGATTCCATTGTCGGAAAATATGTGGATTCCGGCGGGGGCGGCTATGCCGACGACATCGGCTATCATGAGAGGAAAATACGGCTTACCGGTGTTTATCTCGATCCCGCGGAGCCGGTAAATGCGAATTATATCTTTTCGTTGAGTGCCGTACAGTCGGACGGAAGCGCGGTTTTCCATGTCTATGGCGAGATTTCCTATAAAACGACAGGAGCGATCTTCCGGAAAACCGAATCTGCCGCATCGTTCTGGCGGAAATTCTATCCGACGACGGATACGACGTTTTTGAAATGGAACGACAACGTAAGCGGGGAATATCCGGAGGAGGAAACGCGAATCGATTATCATTCTCCCTCCAATACCGAGCACCGTGAATATGTCTATCTGAGGACGGTAAACAAGGGGGCGTCGGAGGCGCGGTATGCGGTCGATGTCGAATTCGGTGCGATGTCATTCATCTATTCCCGCGCGGTTTGGAATGTGAATACCTATGAGTACGATGAGAATGATACCGGATTTTGGACCGGCAATACCGGGACAAATAACCGCATTACGGTCAGCAATTATTCCAACAAGAGCATTCGGTTCAGCGCATACGCGGAAATCGAGTTTATTTATCGGCCGACGTCGGAGGGCTCCGAGCACGGGATCAGCGTCTATCTGACCCATAATAACGAAGCGTATACCATGAACACGCCCATCACGGTGCCGGCCGCGTCGGAAGCGACGGAGCAGACGGAGGGTTCGCCCTCCTCGGACAGCCTGAGACTGGTGCTTTCCGGTGTACCGCAGATGAGCTTGGACTCGTATGTGACGGTCGGCTTGGTTTCGGTGCTGATTTCCAAAACGTCATAGAACGGAGGAGCTTTGTATGAAAAAATGGTTTTGGGCGTTGCTTGCCGTGTGGATGATAGCCGGCTCCTTTTCTGTGACGATACGGGCGGACCGCGTGGTCGGAAACGAAAACGGCGATATTTCCGACGGTGCAGGAGATATTCCGAATGCATCCGGCTCGTCGTCGGAAATCAAGGTGATGGTATCCGATGTTGCAAGCCGTTATGCGGTCGATGTGACGTTTCCCCAGCTTACTGTCGTTTTCGGGGAAGTTGTTTGGAATGTCGATGACTGCCGCTATGAAATCGAGGAGAATGATCCCGGTATCAATCGGTTTGACATTCAGGTCACCAATCATTCCGACCGGCCGATTCTCATATACGGCGACTTTCAGAAAACCTCCGTATCCGACGGGATAGCCGTTGTATGCGATGCAAGCTCGGCACGCAAGCTGAGGATTCCGGCGGTCGCACCGGAGGCGGCCGCGCCGCAGAGCATGACAATCGGCGTCTTGGCTGTGCCGGAGACGGGAAAAACATGGTCGGATGTTCTCGTCCGGCTGCTTTCCGGGAAAACGGAGAATGCCGGTTATTCTTACACGATCGGAACGCTTTCGGTTTTTGTGGAAGCGGCGCCGTAGGGCAAATTCCCCGTTTATAAACTTGGGGTAGTTTATCGTAAATATCTATTTTTAGGAGGAAGAACATGAAAAGATTTCTTTTGGTTTTATTATCCGTGCTGATTCTCGCGGGACTTTGCTGCATGAGCATTGCGGCGGCGGATATTACCAAGCATGTTGTTGGTACGCACGGCCAAAACGGCACGGCTGCGGACGGCGCGCAGGAGCTTCCGAGCGGCGCATCCACAAGCGGTGACGTGGTATTAACTGTGGGAAAAATCAACAGCAGATATGCCGTGGATGTCATATTTCCCGATGCGATGACCATTGCGGCGGGTGATGTGACGTGGAATGTCAATACCTTGCAGTATGAGCTGGATAATGCTGTGCTGAAAGATGAATCATTTAAGATCACGGTTGTCAATTATTCCGATCTGCCGGTCGTTGCAACACCGTCGGCGACGGTTACGGCAGCGGGGGGAGCCGCTGGCATATCGCTTACCGTCCCTGATGCTTCGACGACGCTGATGGCTGTGACGGATAAGAATAACTCTTCGGGAAAAGCAGTCACCGGAGAAATCACGGCGACGCTTTCATCGGGCGACTGGACATCCTCGATCTACGGACTGATTGCCGCTGGGAATACCGGCGACGTTACCGTCGGTACGATCACGATTACGATTGAAAAGCCAAAGCCTGCAACACCGTAATCCCGTTTCTTATTTTTGTTTATAAACGCGCGAGCGTTTGTAAAATATAAAAAATTTTTTATATCATCTTTTTTAAGGAGGAAAGACATGAAAAAGATCCTTTCCATTTTTCTGGCAGTGCTTATGCTCGCAGGCCTTTGCGCTGTTACGGCTTTTGCCGATTTTGTAGGCAGCGATGCGACCGGCGCTGAGGCAGACGCCTATAAGGGCGGTACTGCAACCGGAGATGTCACTATCAGCGTAACCGGAGATCCGATTCATAAGTATGCAGTAGATGTGACATTTGAAGAACTTGTATTTACTTATAGCACAGGAAGTACATGGGATACCGTAGAGCATCAATACAAGGTTACCGGCGATGCTGCTTGGAGTCCAGCAAAAACCGTGACGCTCTCAAACCATTCTGATCTATCCGTTTGGTATTCTGCGGCAGTAGGAACGGTTTCCACAGAATACGGAGAGATATTTGTCAAGTTTAATGACACAGAGGATTCTATTGCATCAACAGAAATTGCAAAATGCGAAGTCGGCGGACCGGCTACTACTGCAAGCTTTACAGTAGGACTTGAAGGTGCTCCGGAAGTCGGTCAGATCACTAATAAAGTGATTGGTACTGTGACCGTTACGATTTCAAAGACAAGTGATTGATTAAAATTAATTGATTTTTTCGATGATTTTCCCCCTGCGGGCGGCTGCGAACGCCCGCAGGGCTCCAATGCCGGTCAATTTGGAAGAAAGGAAGGAAAGTGCTGTCTTATGAACGGTTTTCACA
This sequence comes from uncultured Eubacteriales bacterium, assembly GCA_934446365.1. Classification (GTDB taxonomy): domain Bacteria; phylum Bacillota; class Clostridia; order Oscillospirales; family CAG-272; genus QALR01. Next base: position 258,044 of record CAKSDZ010000003.1, read on the forward strand.
GCGTAAAAATGATGCTGAAATTCATACTGATTTTGACTATGGTCGTTTTCATGGCGGGCGCTCCGACCTTTTCTTTGCTTGCTGCGGATACGGTCGCCGGCGGCAGTGCCGATGTGTATATCCTTGTGAGTCCCATATACGGGCAGTACCGTTATTCGCTTGATATTGTGTTTTACAGCATGCGTTTTACCTACAATCTGCGCAGCACGGCGCATAACAGCGATACCGGAGAAACCTATGTGAACAGCGGCGAATGGCTGATGGATGAAAACAGAACGGAAACCGTGACGGTGACCGTTATCAATCATTCCGATACGCCGGTTACGGCGACGGCAAAGACCAATACGACGGATTTTCGGCTTTGCGGCGTCGAGGTCGAGCGTTCGGGACTTGTGGAGGAGCTTCTTCCGGCCGTAAAGCTTTTGTCGGACCGGCAGGCACAGGTAAGCTCGCGGGAAATGAGTCTGACCCTTGTCGGGATACCGTCGCTTGTCTCTTATAAGGGGCAGAAAACGATTTATGTGACCGTTTATATCGTGCCGGCGAGCGGTTATGCCGCAAACGGGCAGTATTATATTCCTAACTTTTGAATTTCAGAAAATACAGCGGAAAGAGGGTTTGTTCCTATGAATATTAGCTTTCAAAACAGGGCGCCAAGGTCTCTTTGCGCCGTTTTTCTCGCCGCGGCGATTATCTTTCTTTCGTTTCCGTTCTGCTTATATGCGGACGAGACGACGGAAGATCCCGAGGATAACGACAAGCCGTATGTATATGCGGTTGAGATTGAGTTCGGCTCGTTCGGCTTTTATTACGATTGGGGGACTTGGAATGTGGGAACCTTTTCCTATGAAACGGACCCGGCGAGCACTTCTCCTGCGGCGGATACGGTTTCCGGTAAGCCGGGCTGGTATGGGTTTGACGGGATTACCAATCAAATCAAGGTCACCAATCTGACGTCCTCCTCGGCGGCCCAGCGAATCCGTATTTTGATCGAATACAGCGGTGTATCCGATGAATACAGCGCCTTTCCTCTTTTGTCCGGCAGCGTGAGGATGTATTGCTATGATTCACCGTCGTTTGATACCTGCCTGAATGTGTTTGACCGAACCGAGTTCAGACCGGATATTTGTGAATTTTATGTGGGAAACGGCGGAGAAAGCCGGGAAGTGTATCTCTCCTTTTCGGGAGAACCGAAAACGGTCGACGGGGAGCCTTTCATGAGCGTAACGGCACAGAAAATCGGGTATATTACGCTCGGTGTAGCGCTTGCGGACAAATAAAAAGGGAGCGGAGGATCGTTTTCATGCGCAATTTATGCTACACTTCTTTCAGACGGACGCTGATTCTGATTATCCTTGCGGTGCTCGCGGCAGGTCTTGCGTTTTCTGCCTTTTTTCTGATGCTTCACATAAGTCCGTCGCTTTTGGATAAAAACCGTCTTTCCGGCGTGCCGTCTGATATTCCGGAGGAGCAGGGCTATCGCTCTTATTCGGCGGAGGGCGTATGCGATGTCGCGCTTTGCGGCAATCCCCTTATCGACGGAAAGTCGGTAAGGCTGCTGCTTACCAATCCCGAATCCAATACCGTATGGCTCAGAGCGGAGATATACAGCGTGTCGTTTACCTATGACACCTCGGGAAATATTACGGCGGCTTCGCCCGATAAAAAACTGGGGGAAAGCGGCTTTATCCGTCCCGGTGAATATGTGGAAACGGTATCTCTTTCTCGAAAGCTGAAAGAGGATAAGGTCTATGTGATGATTAAAATCGCCACTTATGTCGAGGAAACCGGCACGTCAAACGGATATTTTTATATCAATACCGCTCTTTTTCCGTGATTTTATAAAAATAACAGAAAAACCGCCGCTAATGGTCGGGGGTCGTAAGAAAGTAATATCGTATTTTTGTAGGAACGGCATGGCTTCGGTCATGCCGTTTCCTCTTTCATCAGTTCATTCAGCGGGATAAAGCCCACAAGGTCATAGGAAATGCGGATGTTCTGCCGCCGTTTGCCGCTGCTCTTGTCGGGAGCTTCGATATAAACTCCCTTAACAAGTTCCCGCAGAGCATAGGGCGTAAGCTCGTCCAAGTCCTTGTATTTGTGTACCCTCTGAATAAACTGCTCCAAGTTTTCAATCTGTCGTTCCTGTACTTCAATATCCTGTTGCAAGGTCTGGATTTCCACTTTAAGCTGCTCCTGCTCGGTTTCGTAGCTTCTGCTCATCATGGAAAACCGTTCATCGTTGATGCGTCCCGCCACATTGTCCTCATAGATGCGGATAAACAGGCGTTCAAGCTCTCCCATGCGCCGCTGCGTCTGTTCCAGACGCTTGACGCTTGCACAAATTTTTTCCTCGCTGGACAGCAGGAGCTTGTGTTCCATAACTGCCCGGAAGTGCGCTTCATACCGTGTCACATAGAAAATGACTGCTTTCATGTGCATCCAGACCAAATCTTCCAGAACAACCGCCCGGATAAAGTGCGCCGAACAGCTTCCCGTGTTGCTTCGGTAGTTGGCGCAGACAAAGTGATCCTGCCGCTTCTCAAAGTAATTAGTGGTGCAGTACCGCATTTTCGCTCCGCAGTCAGCACAGTAAACCATGCCGGAGAACAGGCTGCTCTTGCCCGTTTTCGTTCTGCGGTGTCGCTGTTGGCGAATCTCCTGCACCTTGTCAAAGACTTCCTGCTCGATGATCGCCGGATGGGTGTTGTAGAAAATCGCCTGTTTATCAAGGGGCGTTTCCCGCTGCTTCTTGTCCCAGATGGAATTGGTGTAGGTCTTGAAATTGACCGTACAGCCTGTGTACTCCCGCCGTTCCAGAATGTGAACAACGGTGTTGGTATTCCAATGGTAGGGATCATCGGTTTCGGGGCTTGGGGTTTTGATGCCCGCCCTGCGCTTGTA
>CAKSDZ010000004.1 GCA_934446365.1 uncultured Eubacteriales bacterium
AAACCCATGAAACAAAAGAAGAGGGGCTTTACGCTGGTAGAGCTCGTCATCGTCATCGCCGTCATCGCGATTCTCGCCGGCGTCATGATCGCTGTATTTTCTAACGTCGTCAACGACGCGAAGGATGCGGCGAAGGAACAGGAGGCCAAACAGGCGGAACAGAATCAGAAGATCGACGACATCACAAAGAAGCTGGAAAATGCCGACTGGCTGAGCTGGGAGGATTTTGAAAGCAAATTCGACGGCTTGGAAGTCAATGCTGCAACCAAGGACGACGTTCAAAAGGTTGTTGAGGCGGCTCTGAAAGAGTATGCGGAAAGCGCAAACAACGGCAACACAGGTCTCACCGAGGAGCAGGTTGCGACGATCATTCAGAGAGCGATGGCCAATCAGCTGACCTCGAGCGAGGTTCAGAATATCGTCAACCGTGCGGTTTCCAGCATCAAGATTCCGTCCGGCGTAACGGCATCGCAGATCACGAACGCGGTGGAGAGCGCGCTGAGAAATACCACTTTTGTCACGACGTCCGACGTCAAATCGGCGGTGACAGAGGCGCTCGGAGAATTCAAGCTTGCGGATGCGGATATTGCGAAAATCGCGGATGAAGTAGCTGGCAAGACGCTTTCTGCGGCGGAAGTGGAACTTCTTTTGCAGAAATATTACCGCAACGGCGTATTCGGCAACTACGCATGGTATGAGGAGGGCAAAACCGCCTATACTTTTACGGCGGAAAATGCGGCCGATCAGCTCAAATCCATTGCGGGACTTGTCGCGGACGGCGAGAATTTCAGCGGTGTTACTATCACACTTCCGGCGGATGCTACAATTGATGTCAGCTCCACCATTTGGAAAGCGATCGGCGCCGACGGTGAGTTCAAGGGCACGATTGACGGAAACGGCGCTACCATTTCCGGGGTTACGCTTCCTGCAACAACCACCATCAAGGATGCGAACATGCTGAACTGCTCTTCGACCGGCAATCAGGATAAATTTGCAATCGGATTTATCGCATATCTCGGAAAGGGCGCTACGCTGAAAAATATCACGCTTGAAGTCAATTATGAGGTTACCTCTGAGGTGACGGACGGTATTCAGCTCGGCGGTGCGGTCGGCTATCTCGACGGCGGAACACTTGAAAATGTTAAGGTTAAGGGTATGGTCAAAGGCGCACACCGTGTCGGCGGCGTAGTCGGCGCGATGTCCTCCGGTACAATCAAGAACTGCACCAATGAAGCAACCGTTATTACAACAGGCTGCGGCGTTGCGGAGCATAAGGACAGAGTTTCCGTCGGCGGTATCGTCGGTTACTATCGTAACTTCGATAAAAATCAGACTGTGGAAGCCGGCACGATCTCCGGATGCACCAACAAGGGCACGCTCAACTTTGCCGCTCCCGAAACCAGCTACGGAACGACCAAAGCTTTCGGTTTCGTAATCGGCGATTATTCTAATTCCTATGTTGCCGGCTGTAATATTACAAGCTGCACGGATGCTTCGTCTTCCGGTGCGGCGGCTGTCGGCAGAGGCGCGGATGATAAGGTTGTAATATCTTAAATTTGCGATGAAAAGCGATTCTAAATCACTTTTTATCATATAGCGTGTTTGTCACGCACTCCTAAGGAAATGGCGGAAAGGCGCGTTGCGGAGCGTCTTTCCGCTTTTATAAGCGAGAAAAAAGGCGGCCGGTGATGCCGCTTTTCTCGCTTTGCCGTTGGGATAGAACCGTATTTTTTTCATTTGCTCGGAAAAACGGGAAATCCTGTCCGTTTTCAGTCATAAAACCCGAACGAGCCGCATAAGCATATAGCAATCAAAATATTGTGCAAATGCGGAGGGGAATATGGCCAATACCAATATTTACAGCGATATAGCGGCGCGTACCGGCGGCGATATCTATATCGGCGTTGTCGGTCCCGTCAGAACGGGAAAATCGACTTTTATTAAGAAATTCATGGAAACGCTTGTGATTCCGAACATCAAAAACGATTATGACAGACAGCGCGCCAAGGATGAAATGCCGCAGTCCGCGGCGGGCAAAACCGTGATGACGACGGAGCCGAAATTCATCCCGGACGATGCGGTCGAGGTAACGCTCGACGGCGGCGCGACACTCTCCGTGAAGATGATCGACTGCGTAGGCTATATCGTGCCCGAAGCACTTGGAAACTTCGAGGGCGACAAGCCGCGCATGGTGATGACGCCGTGGTCGGAGGAAAGCATGCCCTTTGACAAGGCGGCGGAAATCGGCACGCAGAAGGTTATAACAGACCATTCCACAATCGGCGTTCTTGTGACCTGTGACGGCAGCTTCGGTGAGCTTTCCCGTGAAAATTATGTGGACAGCGAAGCGCGCATCGCGGCGGAGCTTCATGCAATCAACAAGCCGTTTGTCATCGTGCTCAACTCCGCGCGTCCGGACAGCGAGGAGGCCGTGTCGCTCGCGCTCTCGCTTGAAGAGAGATACAATGCGCCCGTGGCGCTTGTAAGCTGCCTTGAACTCGACAAAAACGATATCAAGCATATCCTTGAACTCGTTTTGCTGGAATTTCCGGTGACGGAAATTTCCGTGGATCTTCCGGATTTTATGAATGCGCTTGACAATTCTCATCCGATTCACCGTTCCGTATACGATACGATTTCCGAGTGCGCCGCCAATGTCACCCGTACCGGCGATATCGCGAAATGCTTTGAAAAGGCGGCTGAAAATGAGTACATAAAGAACGTCAGAATCGATAAGATCGATCTTGGCTGCGGCCGCGCCTCGATTCATATGGAGCTTGCGGACGGTCTTTTCTATCAGCTGATTGGGGAGCTGACCGGCTTCGATATCGACGGCGACGAGGCGCTGATGAAGCAGCTGGTCGAGCTTGCCGACGTCAAGAAGCAGTACGACAAGGTCAAGGCGGCGCTCGACGAGGTGGAGGAGACAGGATATGGCATCGTCATGCCCGATCTGCATGACCTCACGCTTGAAGAGCCGCAGATTGTTAAGCAGTCGGGCGGTTACGGCGTGAAGCTGCGCGCCTCTGCACCGAGCATTCATATGATTAAGGCGGATATCAAGGCGGAGGTTTCCCCGAGTGTGGGCACCGAGCAGCAGTCCGAGGAGCTGGTCAATTTCCTTTTGCGCGAGTTCGAGACCGATCCGCAGAAGATTTGGGAGACGAATATGTTCGGTAAATCGCTTTATGAACTGGTCAACGAGGGACTTCACACGAAGCTTTCCCATATGCCGGACGACGCGCGCGCAAAGCTGTCGGAGACGCTCCAAAGAATCATCAACGAGGGCAGCGGCGGCCTTATCTGTATTATTCTGTAAAACAAAAAGAGGAGCGGCGCTCCTCTTTTTTTCTATGATAAAAGCAATGAGAGAATTTTATTCAAGTCCGTAGGCGCGGAGAGGAGTGTCGTTGCTGTAAGCTGTGAAAGATACTTCTTTGTTGGAAATATCTACTTCAACTCCTCCAATTTTTCCATTAACACCAAATTTTACACTGTTTATTGTTGCTGTTGAATAAGTATGCGTATAATACGCTGTTGCAACACCGCTGTATGTAGAAAACTTAGCGTCATAGGTACAACTTCCGTACCATTTGTAACCTACATAGAGGTATTCGCCAAGCAAAGAAGGCAGATGTGATACTTTGTCCTGAAGTCGGAATCCGAAGCCTATACTTCCGTCACCATCGGAACGGTTATTGGTTGATACCATGTTGTTTCCGTTTTGATCGGTAAGATAACCGCATGAGCGTATGACATAGGAGTTGTAAGACGACTTGATGTTGGTATAACCGACGCCAAACGCGTCTACATCTCCTAAATTGCCTGTGGTACCAGGCAGATATGGGCGCCAGTTGTCGTTTTTCCATTGTCCGCCGCAGGTTACGGTCCAACTGTCCTCCCAAGCTTCATAATAAATAATTGGTGCCTGCATTTCAACATCACCCGATCCGCTAGTCGGATACCAAATACTTGTCGGAGAAACAGAAGGTTCTTCATTGGTAACAGACGCTGCATTTTCGCCGACGGAATATACGTAGACGCCTCTTTGTTCGAGCAGTTCTGAGATTTCTTCCCGTTCCTCATCCGATGCAAACATATACTGCATCATCAATTCATCTCTGCTTGCAATATCACTCTGAACAATTTCTCCCTTTGATAAAGCGGCCTCGTATTTTTTGCCCATTTCGGCGGCAAAGACCATTTTGTCGGTTATCATAGCTTCTTCTTCCTGAATTTCAAGATTCAGAGAAGAGGCGGAAAGAGAGAATACGGAAAGTGTCATGGCAAGTGCAGTCAAAATTGAAATCCATTTTGTTTTTTTCATTATTTTTAACCTCCCAAAATTTTTATTTTCGCATTGCTTTTATTTCTTATGCCATTTGTTATTGACCAAACCTGAAAATGTTAAAGTGACGGTGGTGCTGCCATCTTGCATTGCTTCTGTCGGAATATAATAGCTGAAAGAGTCGCCGTCTTTGAAACTGACACCGGTTAATCCCGCAATGTGGCAAGAATAAATTTGATCATTTAAACAGCAGTATAATAATGCATCTACGTTATACGATCGTGACGGATGAGATGCTCCCGAAATCAAGGTTGCGCCATGGATATTATAGACCCCGTGAGAACGGAAATGAATCCGGTAAAGACCGTCATTCTCATCCATGCTCTGAATGTCGATATAACAATTCCCATCACGAAAAACGACTTTCCCGGTGTTGCTTTCCAAATGGGTAAGATCGACGGTAAAGGAGTATTCTCCCTCAACTTCATTGTGGACATATTCATACCGTTTATTGTCTGCAATGGAGCTCATGCCGTATACCCATAGTCCAAGATAACCCGACAGGAAAAGACAGACGATGACGGCAGCGAGCAGAAGTACGGCGATTATAAATATGAGTACATGCCGATGGCTTTGTTTTTTTGCTTTTGTTATTTCCATTTTCAATCTCCTTTACAAAGTGTTTGGATTGTTGATGACTATTATTCTAATTTTTTCCTTATTTTAGTATATCCTTTTTTTGTGATATTGTCAATGTTATTTTGAATGAAAAATCATTTTTGCCTTTCAGTGTTGCGCCATCTCCGGATGAAATCCGACAGGACATTGCGGGGAAGCGTTGATTTTTTCACATTCTATCGATATAATAATAAAAAATATGGTTGGAGGTTTCTATGAAAGTATTGCTGATCAACGGCAGTCCGAACGAACACGGCTGCACCTACACGGCGCTTTGCGAAGCGGCGGATGTTTTCTCGAAAAACGGGATTGAGACGGAAATTCTGTATCTCGGCAAAGCGCCGGTCGCCGGCTGCATCGCCTGCGGCGCATGTCGGAAGACGGGACGCTGCTTTGTCGATGACAAGGTCAATGAAGTGCTCGCAAAGCTCGATTCCATCGATGCCCTGATTGTCGGCTCACCGGTCTATTACGCCGGCGTTTCCGGACAGATTACGTCGTTTCTCGACCGTCTGTTTTATGCGGGCGGCGGAAAAATGGCGGGTAAGCCGGCGGCCTCTGTTGTTTCCTGCCGCCGCGGCGGCGCTTCTGCGGCGTTTGAGATTCTAAACAAATATTTTATGATGACGAATATGCCGGTGGTAAGCTCCCAATACTGGAATCAGGTGCATGGAAACACGCCGGAGGAGGTAAAGCGTGACCTCGAGGGATTGCAGACCGTTCGCACGCTGGCGGAGAACATGACATGGCTCCTTCGCTGCATCGAAGCGGGACGTCGGGCAGGCGTACCGTATCCTACATACGAGCCGAAGCTTCGGACGAATTTTATCAGATAAAGCAGACGAAAGTCTTTTTTAGGAAGTAAACAGAGATTCGGAAAGGATGAGAAAACCGTGAGAAGCATGAAATATCTGCCGGCCGTTGCCGTTATACTTTTTCTGCTTTGCGCCGCCTCCTGCGGCAGAACGGAGGAATATAAACCGGACTTCACGCTGGCTGAGGGATATACGCTGTCGGGAGATGTCATTTCCGGTACGGTATACGGCGAATACGCGGTGATGACCTATGATATCGTATCGAGCTATGACCGTGTCACCGTGTTTTCGGATTCGACGGGCGAGCAGTATGTCGAGGACGGCGCGATTCCGCTTGACGAGGGGGAGAACCGTTTTGTTCTGCGCTTTACCGACGGCACGCATGAACGGGAATATCATCTTGAAATCGAGCTTGTGTTACTTGAAGATTTTGAAATTCGGTTTGTAAAGCCGGAAAAGACCTATCATATCGGAGAGGCTTTCGACAAAAGCTCCATTCTGATTGAAGCGCGAACGTCGGACGGGAAAACGGTATCCATCGACCGATATGAGGCGGAATATGAATTTTCGGATTTGGGAAAAAGCACGGTCGGCATCGAGCTTGGCGGGATTTATCACAGCTTCGAGGTCGAGGTCACGGAGGAATATATTCCGACGCTCGGAGCGGATTTCCGTGCGGACGGCGTGACGTATTCCGTGCGGGAGGATGGCGCGGTTCTGCTTTCGGCGCCGGAGGCTGCGGGATTTTTCGCCGTTCCGGCCTATGTCGTTTCGGGCGGCGTCCGATATCCCGTGACGGAGATTGCGCAGGGAGCTTTTGAGGACTGCGTGGCGCTCACCGGCGTGCGGATTCCGGACGGGGTCCGCGTGATTGGGGAGGGAGCATTTTCCGGCTGTACCGCTTTGGAATGGGTGGAAATGCCGGAGGAAATGGATGCGCTCGGCCGATATGTATTCTCCGGCTGCACGTCGCTTTTCTCCGTTTCGGTGCCGGAGGGACTGCAAAAGATTTCGGATGGCGCTTTCCTGAATTGCACATCGCTTGTGAGAATCACATTGCCGGATTCCGTCACCGATATCGGCGAGCGGGCGTTTTCCGGATGCGCCTCGCTTTCCTCGGTCGAACGCTCGGCCGGACTGCGGTCGATTGAGGCTTCGGCCTTTGAGGGCTGCTCCGCATTGCGGCAGATTGTTGTGGGGAGACTCGATTCTCTCTGCGACCGCGCGTTTGCGGGCTGCACGGAGCTGTCGGCATTCATCTGTGCGGAGGTCTCCGTTATAGGGGAGGAGGTGTTTTCCGGCGCGCCGTCGGTTGTTTTGTATGCCGCGCCGGGCAGCGCTTTTTCCGAATACGGCGCGGCAAACGGCTTGGAAACGGCTGCGGTGGGCACGGAGCCTTGCTTTATCGGTCTGCCGGAAGCATTCGATATCGGCTCGGAGTTTCCGTATCACGAATTGTGCGCCGTCCGCCTCGAAAACGGAAGCATCAAAGAGCTTTCCGGCTACACGATTCTATATGACAGGGACGCCTGCGGGAATATTCGCGCCGAATTTGTGCTCGATGATTTTACCTATGCTTTTCGCGTTTTTGTCTCCTATGAGGAGCCGGTCGCGCTCGACACCGATTCGCGCGGCGCGGTATATGAGCTGGACGAACAGGCGATGACGGCAAGGCTTGTGGCTTTGCCCGAATATGTCAGAAAAAGCAGCGTGTATGTCCCCGAAACGGACAGGCTTTTCCTCGTTCCGACGGCGGTCGTGAAGAATGGCGGCGTTTACACGGTTATCGGTGTGGAGGACGGGATTTTGGATGGCTGCCGGAACGTATCGTCGCTTTTCCTTCCGGATGTGATTTCTTAAATCGTTTTCTCTGATTCTCTTGACAAAACGGAGAGCCGGCGATATAATATATAAATATACTATCTTAATACGAATACAGAAAGCTGCCGGTGATGGGAAAGACTGATAGACGGCAGGAGGAGGTTACGATGCAATCCATCAGAGTGGAAAAAGTGACGGTGCCGAAAGAAAAACCGGATTCCGGCAAGCTCGGCTTTGGAAAATATTTTACGGATCACATGTTTGTGATGGAGTATTCCGAGGGGCAGGGATGGCATGATGCGAGAATCATTCCGTTCGGCAATCTTTCTCTCAGCCCGGCCTCTACGGTCTTCCATTACGGCGCGGAGATTTTTGAAGGGCTCAAAGCGTACAGAACGCCCGATGGCGGCGTGCAGCTGTTCCGCCCCTCCGAAAATTTTGCAAGAATGAACAACTCGGCGGAGAGAATCTGTCTGCCGCAGCTTGACGCGGATTTTGCGCTTTCCGCTCTTATTCAGTTTGTCGATATGGAGAGGGACTGGGTTCCCTCGGCGGAGGGCACCTCGCTTTATCTGCGCCCGTTCCTCATCGGAAACGACGAGAGTCTCGGCGTTCATTCCGTACATAACGCGATGTATGTCGTCATCGCTTCTCCGGTCGGCAGCTATTATCCGGAGGGGATTAACCCCGTCAAAATCATGATTGAAACCAAGGACGTGCGCGCAGTGCGCGGCGGCACAGGCTATGCCAAATGCGGCGGCAACTATGCCGCAAGCAGCCGCGCCGGAGAGATTGCCGAGAAAAAAGGTTTTTCTCAGGTGCTTTGGCTCGACGGTGTGGAGAGAAAATACGTCGAGGAGGTCGGCGCGATGAACGTCATGTTCAAAATCGACGGTACCGTCGTCACACCGGCGCTGACCGGTTCGATTCTGCCGGGTGTCACACGCAAGTCCTGCATCCAGCTTCTTGGGGATATGGGGATCCCGGTCGAGGAGAGACTGCTCTCCGTCGATGAGCTGATCGACGCGGCGGAGTCCGGAAAGCTCGAGGAGGCATGGGGCTGCGGAACAGCCGCCGTTGTTTCTCCGATTGGGCAGCTTTCTTATGAAGGCGTTTCGCATGTCGTAAACGGCGGCGGAATCGGAAAGACGACGCAGAGCCTCTACGATACCTTGACGGGCATTCAGTGGGGCAGACTGCCGGATCCTTACGGCTGGACGGTCAAGGTCTGACAAAAAATTTGAATAAATTATGAAATAATTGTTGCAAAACATCGAATATCATGCTATAATAACAAAAAATAGAGCATGTTTCACGGATATGAGAAAATTTTTAAGTCGGTACAGAGCTGCCGTCAAGATTTTGATTCCGGTGTTTTGCGATGGTTTTACGGTCAAAATCGGGCTTTCTGTCAAGGCAGAAAGCCCTTTTTTTGCGGGACAAGTCCGGCGAAGGACATTGTTTTATGAAAGGATGAGGCGACATGAATCGAAAAACGCGGCTGATGAATTCGGACGATGTGGAGCGGGCGCTCATGCGCATCTCCCATCAGATCGTGGAAAAGAACCATGGGACGGAGGGACTTTGCCTTATCGGAATCAAGACGCGCGGCGTCCCGCTTGCCTATCGGTTGCAGGAGAATATCCGGAGAATTGAGAATGTCGAGCCGCCGGTCGGAACGCTTGATATCTCGCTTTATCGGGACGACCTTACCGATAAGACACAGGAGCCGACGGTAAGCGAGACGCATGTGCCGTTTCCCGTGACGGGGAAGGTCGTGATTTTGGTGGACGATGTGATCTATACGGCGAGAACGGCGAGATGCGCCTTGGAGGCGATCATGAAGCTCGGCCGTCCGTCGCGCGTGTATCTGGCGGTGCTCATCGACAGAGGACACCGCGAGCTTCCGATCCGTGCGGATTTTGTGGGCAAGAACATTCCGACATCGAAAACGGAGGTCATCGGCGTGCTTGTGCCGCCGTGCGACGGAGAGCTTGCCGTCGATCTTTATGAAACCGGAAATGTTGAATGCGAACGCATTTGATATAAAAAATTTGGAGGAAAAATCAGTATGAAACTTGTCTATGGCGTAAAAGACAGACCGAAGCTCGGGCGCCTGATCGTATTCGCGATTCAGCAGCTGCTGGCGATTATGGCGGCCACCCTTGTCGTTCCGGTCATCACCAACAACACGACCGGCAGTGAAATGAGTCCTGCCGCAGCTCTTCTCGGTGCGGGTGTGGGAACACTCGTATATGTGCTCTTTACCAAAGCGAAAAGCCCCGTGTTTCTCGGCTCATCCTTTGCATTTCTCGGTTCCATGGCGGCCGCATTTGCGGGAGCGTCCACAATGGCGCTCGGCTATCTCGGCCTTATCCTCGGCGCGGTATTCGCAGGACTTGTCTATGTGGTCATTGCCATTATCGTGAAGCTTGTCGGCGTAAAATGGGTTAATAAGCTCATGCCTGCCGTCGTCATCGGACCTACGGTTTCCATTATCGGACTTTCCCTTGCCGGTAACGCGATAAATGACCTTCAAACGGCAAATGCGGGCGGAGATAAGCTGATTGCCGTGCTTTGCGGTCTTGTCACGCTGGCCGTCACGATTCTTTGTTCGGTTTACGGCAAAAAAATGATGAAGCTGATTCCGTTCATCATGGGGATCCTTGCAGGTTATGCGGTCGCTGCGGTCTTCACCGTGATTGGCAACGCTACGGGCAACGACGCGCTCAAAGTCATCGATTTCAGCGTTTTTGAAGGGCTTCTTGTGGACGGAAAGGTTGCGCTTTCCACTTTCCTCGCTGTGCCGAATTTCACATTTGTCGATGCGTTCGGCGCGTTCGGCGAGCTTTCCGGCAGCTATATCGCCTCGATTGCGGTGGCCTATGTTCCGGTGGCGTTCGTCGTGTTCGCGGAGCATATCGCGGATCATAAAAACATTTCCTCCATTATCGAAACGGACCTGCTTGAAGATCCCGGACTTTCCCGCACGCTTCTCGGCGACGGTGTAGGTTCGATTGCCGGCGCTCTGTTCGGCGGCTGTCCGAATACAACATATGGCGAGTCCGTCGGGTGCGTCGCCATTACCGGCAACGCTTCCGTTCTGACCATTATTGCCGCCGCGATCGGCGCGATTATCATCGCTTTCCTGTCTCCGTTTGTCGCGTTTGTCAACTCGATTCCGTCCTGCGTCATGGGCGGCGTCTGCGTTGCGCTTTACGGCTTTATCGCGGTATCCGGCCTTAAAATGATTCAGAAGGTCGATCTTGGCGACAACCGCAATCTGTTTGTCGTTTCCACGATTCTTATTGTGGGTATCGGCGGACTTGCCCTCACTTTCGGGAAAATCACCATCACCAGCATTGCAACCGCGCTGATTCTCGGCATTCTTGTGAATGTCATGTGCGGCGGTGGAAAAAAAGCCGCGGCGAAAACCTCCTCCGATGCGCAAGAGGAGAAATCCGAGACGGTTTCCAAATAAGACGGTGTGAAAAAGGCTTTTTCCGACTGAGAGTAAAATACCGTTCGGCAAAACAAAAAACAGGATTTGAAAGGTTCAAATCCTGTTTTTTATGGATGGATTCCATGATGTGCCAAGCCTTGAATGGCTACCGCTTTTTTCTGAACAGCGGCTTATCCTGCGCTGCAAGCCATGCGCCGAGCATCATCAAAGCGAGGGCGATAAAATACGTGTAAGCGGGAATTTCACGGAAAATCGCAAGGGACAGCATCGTGCCGATAAAGGGCGCGACGGCATAATACGCGCTTGTTCTCGCCGCTCCGAGAATCCTTTGGGCATGCACATAGGTGAAGATGCTGAGTCCGTAGGCGACAAGTCCCACGCCGAGAACCGCAAAAACGCTCCACAGTACGGTGACGCGTTCTCCGATGCAAAGGCCGATGACGACGGAGCCGAGTCCGGAAAAAATCCCCTTTAAGAGAACAATCTGCATGGGGTCCTTGGAGGAGATTTTCCGGGTGCAGTTGTTTTCAAAGCCCCAGCAGATGCAGGCAAGAAGAATGAAAAGCGAGCCGAAGGAAAACCGCAGGCTTGATATGTCCTCAAAGGACAGGAGCGCACAGGAAAGCGTGATGAGCGCGATGCCTGCCCACAGACGCGGACTGATCGTTTCCTTGAATACGGCGAGCGCGACCACGGCGGTTGCCACGATCTCGAAATTGTTCAGCAGGGAAGCATTCGCGGCCGTTGTCGATTTTAAACCGTATAAAAGACAGATGGGAGCGGCGATGTCGAGCAAAATCATGGCGACCGTATAGGGCAGCTCTTTTTTTGTCAGCCGTTCGTCGGATTTTTTCGGCATCCATAATTTTCGGAGCAAAATCATGACGGCCATGCCAAGCCCGGCGCCGAGATAGAGAAAACCCGCCATAAGCGTGGAGGGCATATAATCCAGCAGTATTTTTGACAGCGGTGAGCTGACCGCATAAAGCGCCGCCGCCAGAACTGCCAGCATGATTCCTTTTGTATTGGCTTTTTTCATACCAGCTTATCGATCGCCTCCAAAAGCTGACGAACGGTTTCGTCGTCGTTTTCATGGACGGCATCGACGATGCAGTGGCCGATATGCTCCTTTAAAATCACTTTGCTGACGCCTGTGATTTCCGATTTGACGGCGGAGAGCTGAATGAGGACCTCGCTGCAATCCCGCCCTTCCTCAATCATTCTTTTTACGGCGGTCATGTGTCCGATCGCGCGTGACATGCGGTTCAGGACAGCCTGCGTATTTTCATGTGTATGCATAATACCTCCATATCCCCCCATGGGGGATATGGCCATGATACACCAAAGCCATATATTTGTCAACCGGAATCGAGAATAAATTTGTTTTTTCAAGAAGAAAGGCGCGGTTTTTAGCCGCGCCTTTATGAATTTTTATGGGAAGTGAGGAAAAACTCCGCGACATTTTGAAGCGGCTTATCCGTCCGTGCTTCACCCTGTCCGGCCTTTGCTTGCGCGGGGATGGATTATCCTTTCATATGCATGTATTTTTGGCGTGTCGCTTCGCCGCCGCGCATATGGCGTTCCTGTTTGTTTTGTTCCAGCACGCGGCCGACCTCGCGGTACAGCCACGGATTGATGGTTTTTAATCTGTCTGTGACGTCTTTATGTACGGTTGATTTGCTGATTCCGAATTTTGCGGCCGCTTTGCGGACGGTATATTTGTTTTCAACGATATATTCTCCGAGCTTTATCGCTCTTTCCTCAACGATTCCTTTCAAGTCAAGCCTCCCCTTTTCCAATATATCAGTACATATATATGGAACGGTTTGGACAAATATTCCGATATTTTTTCCTTTTTGCTTCTACCATTGACTTAATAGAAATAACATGATATAATTTATACATAAAAGAAAGTCATGTATTGGATAAAACGCTATATTTTGCAAAAATATCTGTTAAAATTATGATTTACCAAAAGTCAATAATGGAAAAGTATAAGGCGAGGTGGTGCGGATGCTGATAGGGCTGCTCGCCGCCTGCTGCTGTGAAGCGGACAGGCAGAAAATCGAATATATTTATCTGCATTATGAAAAGATCATATTTTATGTGATCAACCGGATAATCAACGATCAAAAGACTTCGGAGGACCTGACGCATGATCTTTTTGTGAGACTGATTGAAATGGCCGATCGCATCGATCTTGCGGATTTGAAAAAGCTGAGGTCCCTGCTGGTGATTTTGGCGAAGCATACGGCGATCGATTATGAAAGGAAGCAAAAGAATTCCGTGACGGACGAGAACATCTCGGAAAATCTTTGCGGCAGCTTGGCGGAAGATGGCCGAACGCCTGACGAAGCTTTGCTGGACCATGAGGCGTATGAAAGACTTCTTGCTTCGATCGACAAGCTCGGCGACGCCTATACGCCGATTTTTCAGTTAAAATATCTTCATGGGTACAGCAATCCGGAGATTGCCAAGCTTTTGAATATCCCGTCGGCGCGGCTTGTCAGCCACAGATTAGGAAATGGAAAAATGATTCTTATGAAAATGATAGGAGGTGACCGATACTTTGAAAACAAATCACGATGACGAGAAGCGTTTTGAGGAGCTTTTGAAAAAAGCATTGGAGGAAAAACACGCCGAGGAGCTTGACCTGGTCCCTTCCTCCGAGGAGCTGGATAAGAAAATCGTGTTTTCAAAACGGCATCAGCGGCGGATGAAAAAATTGCTGGCCTCCGGCGGGGCGTCCTCCGATGAGGGCGGCCGCGGAATGAGCATGGCTCTGCTTTTCCGGATCTTGATCACAGCAGTCCTTTTGGTCGGTCTGTTGGTTTTCGGTATGGCCGTCTATTCCCGGAATAATCCCGCAGCCGGATTTCTGCCGGCTATCAAGGATATGTTTGGCATCTCGGGAAAAGGTCCTATCAAGAATGGGGACCGTGAGCTTGAATTTACGGAAAACATGAGATCTTTCGGCAGTGTGGAAGAATTGAATCAGGTTTTGCCGTTTTCCATCCTGTATCCTCGAACACAGGGAACACAATTTTCGATTACGGCTGTCAGATATGCCGAATTTCCCGACAGAAAGCTTGTGATGCTCTCTTTAAACGGCGGCTGCGGCATTAGTATTTACGCGGAGGATGCGAGATATTCGATCGAAAGCTTTTCCGAGGAGGACTGCCGGCAGATCGGCGGAAAGAACTGCTGGCTTATGGAGGTGAGCAACGGTATTCAGGCGGTGATGATGGAGGACGACCTATATTATGTGATTTCCGCACCGGATTTGGTATGGCTGGAATCGTTGATTTCTATCATGAAGTGAGTTTCCGCATCCGTAAATTTGAATATATATCATACAAAATTCGCCGATTCTGCGAAAAAAAGCAGAAATCGGCGAATTTTTTTTCGATTTTTTGGGGATTTGGGGGTCGATTTTACGTATATATTATTGTAAAGATTTTTTATGAAAAAACAAACCGCTTGAAAGCGGTTTGTAAAACGTCCGTCGACGGGTTGGCGATGCCAACGGGGAGCTCCCCAATCTAACTCGGAAAATAATATTGATATGTTAGTAAGACTATTCTTATTATAAAACAAAAATTCAAAGGTGTCAACAGGAAAATGAAAAAAATGTCGAATTATGAAATCGGACTTGCGGTTGGGCGGGATGCGGTCGGATATGCCGTTATCGAAAAAAGAGGAAAGTTGGCGCGCTTCAAAGGAAAAAGCATGTGGGGGATCTCGCACACGGGGATTGCGGAACAGATGCTTTTCTATCAGTCTCCAACCTTGGATGATAGCATCGAAACCCTCCGGGAACTGTTTTCCGATAGATTGGCTGTCTTGGATTCCGACTTTTTGTTTCGTGTCCGCAGCGGAGCTGCGGCAGAGGACGAATTTGACGGGATTCCCTCCCTGATGGGACAGGCATTCGATAAAAAGACGTATTTGAAATCATGTCCGACGGTTTATCATTTGAGAAAACAGCTTTTGACCAGCCAAAAGAGGGCGGATTTACGCCTTGTCTATCTTGCGCTGCATCATATCTTAAAGCACGGAGGATGTCCGGACGACGGCTTGGCACTTTATCATAAGCATAAAACGGATTTGAGACTTCTCAAACGTCTTTACCGAAAATATGCGCCGATTCGGTATTGTCCGATGTTTCGAGCAGATGCTTCCGAGCTTAAAAATTATGTTAGCTACATACACCGGCCTCCGTTATGCACGAAAACGGAACTTTACCGGACGATTTTCACCGAACTTGAACCATATGCGGATGATGCGGAGGTTTCTCTCTGCTTTTCCGAGCTGAGAAAGGGGACGTTTTTGCCGCGGGCGCAGGATGCTGCTCCATATCGGCCGGCCGATGTCGAAGAGGCCGCTCACATTTTGAAATGTCAATCCGTATATTATCCGTTTCTTTCCGAATATGAAGCGCCGATTGCCGCCCTGATTCGGAAGCGGCGCTCAGAATGGGTTTCTGCTTATATGACAGCGAGCGCTTCCCATGCCGCTCGAATTGTGAAAGAAATCGTAAAGCTCCGACAGATGAAGCCGGACGGCGTCTTTTTTACATATGTCGGAGAGGATAGCGGTGCTGACGTATGTAAAGGCAACGTGCCGCGTGTGCTTGAAAGCATTTGCGGGTGTACCGCCGATTATCTGCCGTTCGATGTGCTTATGAAAGTCAAACGGAGCTGCGCGCTGTATGACAGCCACGGTGTGAACGATTATTTTTATGCACAGGACGCTTTGCTTGCGGCTGTCATCGGCGGCAAGCTCTGTCCTTGTGACAGCTCTTCCGGCGATTTGCTCGTAAAGCGCCGGAATATGGACGGCGAAAATTCGTCGGTTCCTTGCCAAGAAAGTGCAAATGGACTTCCTTGCTATGTCCGGCATGCTTTCGGCTTCTGCCACTTCTTTGAATCCGGCATTCCCACGGAAATTTTTGATTTGTGTGACGGAAATTGGCCGGAAACGATAAAATCCGAGTACGTATGGAATGAAAATCGGCCGTTGGGCTGCCGCATCCTGTATGACGGCAGGGAATACGGGATTTCTCCGTCGGGAGAGCTTTTTTCGGTCGCGCAGTTGATTTTGTCGCAAAGCTCCTTAGGCGTACTGCTCAAACTGAAAAATGATGATAAGGGAACTGCTGTATGTGAGGAAGACTATCGAACGCTCTATGATGAATTGTCGGACAAGGCGGAGAGATTTCATTCTTTTGGCAGGCTCGGGTGCTTTCGGCGCATTTGCCAGGAGGACTTCCTCTTGCTTGCTCCTGCGGATAGAAAGAAATTTCTTTTCGATTGGACCGAAGAAATGCGTGCGGGACATCTTTTGGGAATTTCTGTGGAGGAGCTTGACCGGGATAGGATCGAAATCCTCGATCGTTCGGTCACAGGACTGTTTGAGAAAAAACGGAAGCTTTGAGCGATATCGATGAACAAACAGGAAAGGCGATGGCGTCTTTCCTGTTTGTTTATTTGGCTTGAAAAATATTTCCACGGAAAATCGTCGGGAAAATATTTTCCGCAATCTGTATAAATCGCCGGAAAATGCGGAAAATATCATTGTAAATATTTCAAATATTTGACTCGGTTCAGACCGATGATTTTGATTATACGGAGGATTATATAGAATGAAAGCCACAGGAATTGTTAGAAGAATCGACGATCTCGGCAGAGTCGTGATCCCGAAAGAAATACGCCGCACGATGCGTATCCGTGAAGGGGATCCGCTGGAAATTTATACGGACAGGGAAGGCGAGGTTATTTTCAAGAAATATTCTCCGATCGGGGAGCTTATGGACTTTGCCGCCGGATATGCCGAGACGCTTTATAAAACCTGCAACATTCCGGTTGCTGTCTGTGATAAAGACTGCATCATCGCTTGTGCGGGAATTTCCAAGAAAGAATTTTTGGAGAAGAAAAATTCCGCGGAGCTGGAAAACATCATCGAGGGCAGGAACCTTTATACTGCTTCCGCATCCGACGATAAGATATTTTTGACAGATGATACGAAAACTTGTTATGTTTCCTGCGCGATGCCGATTTTCGCCGAGGGCGACGTGATCGGCTGTGTAGTTTCCGTCGGAAGTACGGACGGAAAATTTGAAACGCTCGGCACCGAAACCGAGACGAAGCTGATCCAAACCGCCGCCGGTTTTCTCGGACGTCAGCTTGAATCGTAAAAGCAGCAAGAATCCCCGTGATGCCGCTCACGGGGATTTTGTGTTTTTCTCCTTTGGAAAGGAGAGAACGCATGCTTTTCTTTGCAGAAAGAAAAGCATCAAAAGAACTGCAAGCCTTCGGCTTGATCATTGGTGCGGCCGGCAACGATTCGATGGCGGCTATGAAAGACGGCATCCACGCTCGCAAAGCTTGCGTGATCCGTCAACCGCCGCCATTTTCGTGGGTATCTTGCCGGAAGGCGCTCACACGGCGCGCGCCTTGCGCCTGCGGGCGCAGGCTTCCCGGCCGCAGTTGCTTTCCGCACGGCGTTGCCCTGCAATGCGGAGCATTGCATTGTGATACGATTGATTTTTGCACTATGCTCTAAAAGGGTATAGATTGCTTCCCAGTTCATACTCGGAGAGCGCACGTAGGTGCGCTCTCCGTCTGTTGGGAGCCGTGGGTATGTGCTCCCCAGTAGATGGATAAGAGTCCGAGACAGCGTCTCGGTGAGTCTTTTGGTGCTTTTCTCCTCAGTGAGAAAAGCACATATCTTCTCCTTTGGAAAGGAGAGAACGCATGCTTTTCTTTGCAGAAAGAAAAGCATCAAAAGAACTGCAAGCCTCCGGCTTGACCGTTTGTGCGGCTGGCCGCGGTTCGATGGCGGCTATGAAAGACGGCATCCACGCTCGCGGAGCTCGCGTGATCCGCGGGCCGCCGCCCCTGTTTTGAATATCGTACCGGACGGCGCTCAACGGCGCGCGCCTTGCGCCTGCGGGCGCGGGCCTCCCAGCCGCACGCAATTCCCGCACGGGGAGTGGTGGCCTGTGCGAGCTTCGCGAGCACTGCAACACCTTTCGAGCCGTGGGTATGCACTTCCCAGCAGATGGATAAGAGTCCGAGACAGCGTCTCGGTATTGCCCTGCAATGCAAAGCATTGCATAGCGCCATAATTGAAGTTTATTGATGCACTTCAAATGGGTATAGATTTCTTTAAAGTTTATACTTTGGTCTTTTGGTGCTTTTCTCCTCAGTGAGAAAAGCACATACTTTCTCCTTTGGAAAGGAGAAACATGTTCTTTCCTTTACGGAAAGAATAAAAACTGTTTTTTATTGCAATTCCCAATAATTTATGCTATTATAAGCAAGACCGATATAAACATATTCCGCAAGGAGGAATCGTATATGAAAAAAATCAGGGCCGCGGTGGTCGGCTGTGGAGACAGAGGCTGTATCTACGCCGATTATGCGCTTCGCAATCCCGACGAAATGGAGATCGTGGCGGTTGCGGATACGAACAAACTTCATAGGGAAGCGGCGCGTGCACGCTATTCTCTCGGGGACGACCGCACATTTGATAGCGTGGAAGCGTTTGTCGCTGGCGGCATCCCCTGCGATATCGTTATCGACGCGACGATGGACAAGGCTCACTATCCGACGGCGATGGCATTGCTGAATGCAAAATACAATGTTTTGCTGGAAAAGCCGGTATGTCCCAATAAGGAGGAGCTTTTAGCGCTGCAAAGTGCGGCGCATGAGAATGGATGCCGCTTAATCGTATGTCATGTGCTTCGCTATACACCGTTCTATTCCGCTGTCAAAAAGGCGATCAGCGAGGGAAAAATCGGAAGAATCAGAAGCATGGAGATGACCGAGCATGTCGGCATGGCTCATTTTATCGATTCCTTTGTCCGCGGCAAGTGGAGAAGCGAGGAGGAATGCGGCTCCGGACTTCTGCTCGCGAAATGCTGCCATGACGTGGATCTCATGTGCTGGCTTGGGGATGCGTCGCGTCCCGAATATGTGACAAGCCTCGGCTTCCGTGAGAATTTTGTCCCGGCCAATGCGCCCGAGGGGGCGACGGAAAGATGCTTCGACTGTCCGCATGAGAAAACCTGCAATTATTCCGCCGTCAAAATCCATCTTGACCGTGATACCATGCCGTTTCAGACATGGGCGGAGATCGGCAAGCCGATCGATACGATCACGCGCGAGGAAAAGATTGAGTATATGAAGCATTCCGCATACGGACTTTGCGCCTACAACAGCGGCGGCGATATCGTGGACAATCAGAACGTCGTCGTGGCCTTTGAGAACGGCTCTATGGCGACGCTGAATCTGGTCGGAGCCTGTGCGAAGCCGGAACGCTATCTACATATTATAGGAACGAACGGGGAAATCGAGGGCGTTTTTGAGAAAAACGAGTTTGAGCTGAGAATTTTCACGCGGGAAAACGACAGATATTCGTATGATACCGAGACGGTTTCGACGGTCGAGCACAGCGAAATCGGCAAGCATGGCGGCGGCGACAACGAAATCATGCGGCACCTCATGCAGTATCTGCGCACGGGAAAACCCACCGCATCGCTGACTTCGATCGATACCTCGATTGACGGGCATCTGTGCGTTTATGCGGCAGAGCTCAGCAGGAAAGAACGCCGGACGGTAGCGCTTTCGGAGCTGCGGGGAGAATAAAATCCTCGCTTTAAGGAGGTTTGTATGAGAAGAACGGGTAAGACAGGACGCTTTGTGGCTGCGGCGGTTTGCTTTATCTTATTGTTTTCACTTTCGGTTTTTGCGGATTTCGGTCCGAAGCCCGGCACATCGATCGTGATTGAAAATCCGCCTGACGGCATTTATTATCTCGATCTGCTGATTGAAGACGGAGAGAGCGACTGGTATTCCAATCTGACGGAGGAGGAGATGGCTTCCTGCCGTGAGGATATGCTCGCGGTGCTGGAAGCTTTGAGTGAGCGCTATGACGGCTGGCATACGGCGCTGGTGGACGGAACGGTGGTTCCGCTCTTCGGTTCGCTTGTCGGGACGGCCGGGAAAAACGGAAACGTCCATACCTTCCGTTATTACGGTGTGCCGGATACCTATCGGATCGTCGTTGTGACCGAGGACTTGCAGGTCTATACCTCGGAGGTCTTTCATAAAACAATCTTTCAGGAAACCGTATCTGTGCGGCTGGATTCGTCGGAAGCCTCGGGAAATGTCATCACGGTGACAAAGACGCCCTCGCAAACTGTTTTGTACCTGAAACAGTTTGCTTTGACCCTGCTTCCGACACTTCTCATCGAGTTTTTGTTCCTGCTTCTGTTTAAAATACCGATAAAGCGGAATATTGCGGCGTTTTTAGGTGTCAATGTGGCGACGCAGCTGCTTTTGACCGTGATTATGACGCGGACACTGATAAGCTCCGGACTCCTTTCGGCGTATTTCCTTCTTGCGCCGGTGGAGCTGGTCATTTTGGCGATTGAGGCGGCTGCCTATGCGTTCCTCCTGCGGGATGTGACAAGGCCGCGCCGGATTGCCTATGCCGTGGTGGCAAACCTTGTTTCCGCCGCCCTTGGGTACTGGCTTATCGGCATCGCCGATTCTTGGGTCAACGTGCTTTGATTTCGGGTTGCGGCCGTGTCCGGCAGGGAAGCTTTTATTCTGAATCCAATACCTAAACAACCGGCGCGGCAATGCCGCGCCGGTTCTTTGTCCGCAAAAATTATGAACGGGATGTACAAACCCTTTTGCACTTTCTTTCATATGATATAACGGCGGGAATTTTTCCGCCATAAATCAGTGAAAGATGAGGTGATTTTCGGTGGGGATAAAAGCCGTGAAATTCGGCGGAACCTCGCTTTGCAGCGCGGCCCAGATGAAAAAAGCCGCCGAAATCGTCCTTGCAGACGCGGACAGACGCATCGTTGTGGTTTCCGCACCGGGCAAATGTTCGCCGGACGATGAAAAAATAACGGATTTGCTGTATCGATGCTATGAGGAAACGGATTTACAGGAAAAGGGACGGTTATTTGAGAAAATCAGGGGCCGTTTTGACGGGATCATTTCGGAACTAGGACTGTCTCTTGATCTTTCGGAGGAGTATCGGAGGATGATGAGTGACGGCGCGCATCTTGGCGGGCGCGATTATTTTGTTTCCCGCGGGGAATACTTGTGTGCGAAGATTTTTTCGCAGCTTTTGGGCTTTGCGTTTTTGGATGCGGCGGACGGCATCTTTTTCCGAGAGGACGGCTCATTTGACGCCGACAGGACGCAAACGGTGCTGCCGGGGCTTTTGGCGGACCGAAGCGCCGTTGTGATTCCGGGCTTTTACGGCAGGATGCCGAACGATACGATCAAAACATTTCCGCGCGGCGGGTCGGACATCACGGGGGCCGTCGCCGCGGCTGCGGCCGGCGCCTATCTGTATGAGAATTTTACCGACGTATCCGGCTTTATGCTTGCGGACCCTAAGATCGTCGGTGGTGCAAAGACGGTTGCCGTGATTTCCTATAAAGAGCTTCGCAGACTTTCCTATATGGGAGCCGCCGTGCTTCATGAGGATTCGGTTTTCCCCGTTCGCATGTCGGGGATTCCGATCAATATCCGCAATACGGACAGACCGGACGACTGCGGTACGATGATTGTACCCAAAAAGGAGCAAAGCGGCACGGTCAGCGGGATTGCCGGGAAAAAAGGCTTTACGCTGATTCGTGTGGAGCGTGACGGGCTCGGCGAGGACGCCGCAGCGCTTCGCATTCTGCTCGGGATATTTGAACGCCGTAAAATGACGGTCATGGCGGTTCTGCGAAGCGTCGATTCCGTCGGAATTGTCGTGAGAAGCGCCGAAACCGCGGGCAAGAAGGATTATATTCTGAATGAAATCTGCCAAGACTTAGAGCCGGAAACCGTCGGACTTACGGAAAATCTGGCGCTTGTCTGTATTGTGGGCGAGCATATGCGGGGGCAGGCCGTGCAGGCCGTATTCGACGCGCTCGGCGAGCTTGGAGAATATCCGCTTGTCACCGAAAGCGGTGCGGATGATATCAGCCTTATGGTCGGAATCCGGGAGGAAGGCTTTGAGCGGGCGATCCGTAAAATTTACGAAAAAATATTGTGCTTGGAAGCAATATGAAAACATAAAATTGCCGATATGCAATCGACAGAAGGAAATCCCCGCGGCAAAGCCGCGGGGATTTTGATATGCCGCTCTCTTTGTTTTGGTTATTACGATGAAATCAGTTCCGAAACCGTGACAAATTCATATCCCATGTCGAGGAGCTTCGGAATGAGGATTTCAAGCGCGTCCAGCGTATGTGCACCGCCGACGGTGAAATCATGGAACAGGATAATGCTGCCGTTTCTCACCTTGCTCTCCACGGTTTCCACGATTTTTTCCGTGGACGTTTTTGCCCAGTCGCGCGTATCAATGGTCCACAGAATGACATTGTAATTCATTCTGTCCGCCACGTCGATGATGTCGCAGGTGTAGGCGCCCTCGGGCGGCCGGAATACGCGCGGTATATATCCTGTTTTTTCAATCAGGATTTCCTCCGTGGAGATGATTTCCTTTTCCACAACGTCTTTCTTGCATTGGGCAAGACTTTTATGGCTGTAAGTGTGATTTCCGACTTCATGCCCTTCCTCGATTTCCCGCAGGACAACCTTGGGGTAGACGGCGACATTTTGGCCGATCACAAAAAAGGTTGCGTGAACCTGATATTCTTTCAGCAGATCGAGAATTTTATCCGTCTTGGAAGGGTGCGGTCCGTCGTCGAATGTGAGGGCGATTTTCTTCGCATCGGTCTTGCCGGATATGATAACGCCGTCCTCGAGGCTCCAAGCGGCAGCCGATACCTTTGGTACGGCCAAACACAAAATCAATATAACGGCAAGGATTTTTTTCATGGTATTCCTTTCTGAATCTGAGAAATTTTCCGATATTATTCTGCTGTATTATATTATTTATACAAACAAATAATATTGAAATTTCCCGATGGCATCAAGTGTTTTCCGAAAAATCATTCAATGAGCCGAAGCGATAGCCCTCCGACTCCCATATGGTCATCAGCTCGTCGAGAATATCGGCGTTTGTTTTGGATGTGGGGTGCAGCAGAACGACGGCGCCGTTGTGGATGTTGTCACAGAGCAGCTTCTTCGCGTAGTCGGGAGAGGGCTGCTTGTTGTTGTCCCAATCCGCGTAGGCGAGGCTCCAAAATACGGTCGTATAGCCGAGCCGTTGGGCGCACGCGAGATTTTGCTCGTTGAATTTTCCCTCCGGCGGGCGGTAAAATTTCGCCATATCAAGGCCGGTTTTTTCCTTGTAGAGCTGTTCAAGCTCCGAGAGCTCGGCTTCAAATTCGGCGTCGGAAAGCTTTGTCATGTCCTTGTGGTGCGCCGTATGATTGCAGACGAGATGGCCTTCCTCCGTCATGCGTATAACAAGCTCCGTGTTTCGCTTAATCAGATTGTCGAGCACGAAAAACGCGCCGGGCGCGTTGTGCTTTTTCAGAACGTCGAGGATCCTTTCCACGTTCCCGTTTTCATAGCCGGCGTCAAAGGTGAGATAGATGACCTTTTCCTCGGGGTCTTTCCCGAGAAAAACACCGCCGTTTTCGGTTACAAACGACATTTGCGGCTCGATGGTCGGGCGGATGTGATTTTTCTGTCTTTTGCAATACCAGCTCTGCGAAGAAGCCGCCGTGGCGGCAGAGGTGAACAGCACAAAAAGAGCGAGCATTGAGCATAAGATTTTCGATTTTAGCAATTTCATTGTATGTGATTCTCCTAAATCAGATGGCGGCCCGCCGCGGCAGTCCGCCGCATCAAAACGATTCTGCCGACTGCGGCTTCGTTTTGATAAAATGCCGCCGAAGCTTTCAAGATGGATTTTACTCCTTACTTGAAAGTTTTTGCCGATGGAGCGGAAATACACCTTGAAAAATTTTCAAGAGCCGGGGGAGTGTTGCATTTTCTGTTAAAAAGCGGTATAATGCCTTTATACGGCGCCGGTATTCCGGTAAAAGCCGTTTACTATGAGCATGAATATAAGGGAGAATTTTATGGCAAAGATTCATGTTGTGCTTGTCGAGCCGGAAATTCCGCAGAATACGGGAAACATCGCAAGGACCTGCTCCGCGACGGGTGCTGTGCTCCATCTTGTCCGTCCGCTGGGGTTTGAAATCGACGACCGCAAGCTCAAACGCGCGGGGCTGGATTACTGGAATACGCTTGAAATTTATTTTTACGATTCGCTTGCGGATTTCATGCGGCAGCATGAGGACGATGCGCTTTGGTTTTTCACGACGAAAGCAAGCCGTGTCTACACCGAGATGGAGGTCGGATCGCGGGATATTTATCTTGTGTTCGGCAAGGAGACGAAAGGGCTGCCGGAGGAGCTTACCGCGGCGCATTTTGACCGCAGCGTGCGGATTCCGATGCTCTCCGATAAGAGGAGCCTGAATCTCTCCAACAGCGCGGCGATCGCTGTCTATGAGGTTCTGCGTCAGACTCACTTTGAAGGGATGAAAACCGACGGGGAAGTTCTTGCCGCACGCGCCGAAATCCAATGATTTATTCGGCTGTATAATAAGATATAATACAGATGTATGAAAAATATGAATCGGGAACAGGCCGATTTTCCTCGGAATTTTGCCGTAAAACGGAATTTGTTTACAAATTTATATAGTAATTTTATCGGATTCATGATATAATTACTCTGATATATTATTAAGATATCGGGGATTTATCATTCAAAAAACGCCGCTTTATGAAACGGAATCATAAATTTGCAGAGCTTGCGGAAAGGAAACAATAGAATCATGTCACTTGCAGATAAAATCTTCGGCACATACAGCGAAAGACAAATCAAAAAAATCATTCCGACGGTGGATAAAATCGAAGCGCTCGCGGAGACCTACGGCGCGATGAGCGACGGGGAGCTGCGTGCCGTTACGGAAACGCTTCGGGGACGGCTTGACGCGGGGGAAACGCTCGACGACATCCTGCCGGACGCCTTTGCCGCCGTGCGTGAGGCGGCGGACCGCGTACTCGGCAAGCGTCCGTTCCGTGTGCAGCTGCTCGGCGGCATCATTCTCCATCAGGGACGCATCGCCGAAATGAAAACCGGTGAGGGAAAGACGCTCGTCGCGACAATGCCGGCATATCTCAACGCGCTTTCGGGGAAGGGCGTTCATATCGTCACGGTCAACGACTACCTCGCACGCCGCGACAGCGAGGAGATGGGCAGGGTATACGGCTTTCTCGGGCTGAAAACGGGACTGATCGTCCACGGCCAGACCTCCGCGGAAAAGCGGGCAGCCTATGCGGCGGACATCACCTACGGAACCAATAACGAAATCGGTTTCGATTATCTGCGCGACAACATGGTGACCTACAAGGAGGAGCTGACGCAGCGCGGCTATCATTTCGCCATCGTGGACGAGGTCGACTCCATTCTCATCGACGAAGCGCGCACGCCGCTGATTATATCCGGCCGCGGCGCCCAGTCGAACGAGCTGTACCAGAAGGCGGAGAGCTTTGTCCGCACGCTGCGCGCGCTGAAAGTCAAGGAGATGGATACGAAATCCGACAATGAGGACGTTGCGGAGGATTATATCGTCGATGAAAAGGCGAAGCGCACGGTGCTGACGCGTCACGGTGTGGAAAAGGCAGAGGAATTTTTCGGATTGGAGAACCTTTCCGATCCGGAGAACGTCACGATCAATCACCACATCATGCAGGCGCTCCATGCGCACGGCGTCATGAAGCGGGACGTGGATTATGTCGTCACCACCGACGGCAAGGTGCTCATCGTCGATGCTTTCACAGGACGTATTATGCCCGGCCGCCGCTTCTCGGACGGTCTGCATCAGGCGATCGAGGCGAAGGAGAACGTCAAGATTCAGAATGAAAATCAAACGCTCGCGACCATCACGTTCCAAAACTTTTTCAGGCTTTACACCAAGCTTTCCGGTATGACGGGAACCGCGCTGACGGAGGAGGACGAGTTCCGCGAGATTTACGGGCTGGACGTCATCGAGGTGCCTACCAACAAGCCGATGATCCGGCTTGACCGGCACGACGTCGTTTATAAAAATCAGTCGGGAAAATACCGCGCTATCATCGCACAGATCGAGGAATGCCATCAAAAAGGGCAGCCGGTGCTGGTCGGCACGGTTTCCGTCGATAAATCCGAATATCTTTCCTCTTTACTGAAAAAACAGGGCATCCCGCACAACGTGCTCAACGCCAAGCAGCACGAGCGCGAAGCGGAAATCGTGGCGCAGGCGGGCAAATTCGGCGCCGTCACCATTTCGACGAACATGGCGGGACGCGGTACGGATATCATGCTCGGCGGAAACGCGGAGTTCCTTGCCAAAATCGATCTGAAAAAGAACGGGTACAGCGAGGAGGAAATCGCTGCGGCGACGGGAATGTCGGACGAGATCGACGAGCGCTGCGCCGAAGCGCGCGCGCTGTTCCGCGAGCGGCTTGAAAAGTATAAGGAGCAGATCGCGCCGGAGGCGGCTCGTGTCCGCGCCGCGGGCGGACTCTTTATTCTCGGTACGGAGCGCCACGAGAGCCGCCGCATCGACAATCAGCTTCGCGGCCGTTCGGGCCGTCAGGGCGATCCCGGTGAGAGCCGATTCTACCTTTCCTTGGAGGACGACCTCATGCGCCTGTTCGGAAGCGAGCGCATCCTCGGAATCATTGACCGCTTGGGGCTTGACGAGGACCAGCCGATCGACGCGAAGATTCTTTCGGGCTCCATTGAAAACGCTCAAAAGCGTTTGGAGAGTGAAAACTTTAACCGCCGCAAGACCGTGCTTGAATATGACGACGTGATGAATCAGCAGAGAAACGTCATTTATAAGCAGCGCCGTGAGGTGCTCGACGGCGAGGATATCAGCGGGAAAATCCAGTCCATGCTGGAAAAATCGATTACGGAAAAGCTCGATGCCTGCATGGGTGAGGGCGGCTTCGACGTCATGGCGGCAAGGGAGCTGCTGCTTTGGATCACGACGCCGGACGATTTCCATGACGGCGTCACGAAAGAGGAGCTTGAAAATACGCTTCTCGACCGCGTTCATTCGCTTTATGAAAGGCAGGAGGCGGTGTTCGGGGAGCGGATGCGCGAGCTCGAACGCGTCGCGCTGCTGCGTGCCGTCGATACGAACTGGATGGTGCATCTCGACGCGATGGACGATCTGCGCGACGGCGTGGGACTGAACTCTTTCGCGCAGCGCAATCCTCTGACGGAATATCGGATTTCCTCCGGCGAGATGTTTGACGATATGATCGATAAAATCCGCACGGACACCGTGCGCATGGTCCTGTTTGCCAAGCCTGCGGAGGAGCTGCGCCGCAAAGAGGTTGCCAAACAGAAATCCGCGGAGCTTGCCGCGGTCGGCGGTGAAAAGGCAAAGCCGCGTCCCGTGGTGAGACGGGCTTCGGAGCGGGTCGGACGCAACGATCCGTGCCCCTGCGGCAGCGGTAAGAAATATAAGCAGTGCTGCGGAAAACCGGGCGGCAGTGCGCACGAAGAATCGTAAGAAAAAACAAAGGACAGCCGGCGGCGCCGGCGGAGGGAGCTTCGGAAATGGGTTTTGGGTGGATGTTTCTCGGCTATATGCTGCTTTTGAAGACGAATCTTGAATTTCTCGGCATTCCGCTCGACATTACTCCGGATGTGATCGGCTTTTTGCTCATGGCGCGCGGCTTTACCGTCGCATCGGAGCACTGTGACTGCTTCCGCACGACAAAAACGCTTTCTTTTGTCGGGATTCCCGTTTCGGCCGTCGTGATTCTGATTGACGCTTTGGCGGCGCTGAACGTCTTTTCGCTTCCTGCACCCGTTTCGACGGTCATTTCCTATGTATATTCCTTTTTCCTTGTCATTTTCACGCTTTGTTTTCTGCGCTCGCTTTATCAGATTACGGAGGAAACGGGAATTGAGCGCCTGAGGAAAAAATCGGTGAGATGCATGATTTATACGGTGATTCTGTTCTTCGTCGGGCATGCGCTTTCCGGTATCCTTGCGATGTTCGGCGCGGACCCTGCCGCGTACAATGCGACGGCATTTGAAATCCTTGCCGGCGCCGTATATGTGCTCATCAACGCCTCGCTCATTTTCTCCTGTTATATGTGGATATGCCTTGAAGGGGATGAGGATATGCCCGATACGAGGAAGCATAAATATAAGACGCCGATTGATTATTTTGAGCGGAAAAAAGCGAATAATAACGATAAACCGAATCATAAGAAAAAACGCTGAGCGGGAGCCGCGAGAGGAGAGGGGGAATCGGCAGGGATATGAATATCGGATATTTGATTGCGGGATGCATTTTTCTGTTCAATCCGACGGTGAATCTGATCGATGTGCTGCCGGATGTGATCGGATATCTCCTCATCCTGAAAGGGCTTGACAAGCTTTCCGATTTGGACGGAAGGCTGCGCTTGGCAAAGCGGAAGTTTAAGGCCGCGGCGTGGATTGCCGGTGTCAAGTTCCTTGTGATGTTTTTGACGCCGGTCATGGATTCGACATGGTATCTGCTGCTCGCCTTTTCTTTCGGCGTTTTGGAGCTGATTTATGGAATCCCCGCGTTTGTCGAACTGTTCGGCGGGATTTCCTATCTCGAAATGCGGCATACGAAGCACAAAACCCGCCGCACGGAGGAAGCCAAGCCGCTGTTCGGCGGAACCTTCGACAAGACGGAGTTTGCGGACGGCACCGCCTATTTCGAGCTTTATGAAAGACGGGGAACGGAAAGCATGCCTCCCTCGTTTGAGGAAACGGTCTCATTTGCGGACGGGACGGCAAGGCTGTGTGTTTCCGACGCCGGCTTCTCCTCCCGGACAAACGATAAAACGGTCTATCTTTACGAATCGGATGAGGCGCGTGTTATCAGCGTGATTTTTGTCGTGGTGCGCGCCGTCTGTGCCTGTCTGCCGGAAATCACGGCGCTGTTCGGCATAGAGCCCGGCGCTGCGCGCGATTATACGGGTATGCGGTCGGTTTTGGCGGCTCTGCTCGGCGTGGTCTCGCTTGTATTCGGCGTCATATGGCTTGTGAGAATGCTCCGGTACTTTACGAATTTTCAAAAGGACACCCGTTTTGTTTCGGCGCTGGAAGAAAAATATGCGGCGGAGATTCTGACGGACGAGCTGCTTTGGACCAAACGAAAGACGTCTGCGTTCTGCTCGCTTTCGATTGTCGCATTCGTGTTCTTCTTATGTATGCCGCTTGACGGCGTGCTGATTGACAATCATGCGCTGGATTCGTTTTTCTTTATGCCGGAGTTTTTGTGGGGCGCTGTCATGACCGCCGCGTTTTATGCGGCCGGAGAATATGCGCCGCGTCGGCGCGTATCGGCTATAAAGGCCTCTCTGTTTTTGATTTTTTCGGCGGTATCCTACGGACTGCTGATTCGATATTCGGAAAAATATGCGGTTTTGGCGTTCCCGTTTCAGGGAGAGGGCTTCCTGCCGCTTTACGCCGCTTATATGGGCTTTTTTGTGCTGGCCTTTGTCATGTATCTCTTGCTCATTCCGGAAAAGCGGCGCGTTTATCTGAGCCTTGCACAGCGTGCGGCGGAGATGTCCTCCTCGGGGCTGCATGAGATGGCGGAACGGAAAAAAGAGGAGACACTGCGCGGGCTTAAAAAAGCGATTCTATGCAATACGGTGCTGGAATCGATATACGCGGTGGTCAGCATCGCCTGTATGGCGGTGGTGCCGCTGTCCGAGGAATATACGGTATGCGGCCTTTCATGGCTTTTCCGCCTGCTGTTCGGTGTGATTCTGATGATAAGCGGCGCCGTGATTTCGGGAAAGCTGAACAGAGAGTTAGAAAGGGTGATATAAACTATGGATGAAAACAAGGTTGCGGAGCCGGAGGCGCCGGTTCCTGCGAAAAAAAAGCCGACACTGCTCGAAAATATTTACGATTGGTTCGAGGTCGTCTGTGTCGCAGCGGTTATCGTCGTTTTGATTTTTACGTTCGTGGGACGCATGGCGACGGTAAACGGCACCTCGATGACGGATACGCTTGCGCACGGCGACCGACTGATCGTTACCAATCTCTTTTATACGCCGAAGCGGTATGATATCGTTGTTGTCCAAAAGCAGGACGGCTATTATTCCGACGAGCTTTTGGTCAAGCGTGTTATCGCGACGGGCGGGGAGACAATCACCTTCGATTTTGAAAACTGGACGGTATCCGTAAACGGCATGACGCTCTATGAGCCGTATGTGAAACGTGTCTACGGAAGCATGGACAGGGAGGACATCAGCGGCTATACCGTGACGGTGCCGGAGGGCTATTATTTCGTCATGGGAGACAACCGCAACGGATCGACGGACAGCCGCTCCAAAATGGTCGGCTTCGTCAAGGAAAGTGAGATTGTGGGACGTGTGGTGTTCCGTGTGTTCCCGTTTCAGACGATCGGCACTTTGAATTAAAACAGGAATCGGACAAAACGGGAGGAATGATATGCCGTCTGAGAGAATACAGTGGTTCCCGGGTCATATGGCGAAAACGCGGCGCTTGATTGCGGAGAATCTGAAAGATGTGGACCTCGTGTTCGAGCTGCTTGACGCGAGGATTCCGAGAAGCTCCGAAAATCCGGAGATTGCAGGACTGACGGCGGGACGTCCGCGGCTGACGCTGCTTTCCAAGTCGTCGCTTGCAGACCCCTCTGTGACGGAAGCATGGAAAAAAAGCTTTCGGGAGTCGGGGGCGGCGTGTATTTTTTACGACTGCCGCACGGGCGAGGGCATTTCCGAAATCGCTCCGGCCGTGCGCCGTCTTTGCGCGGACAAGCTGCAAAAATACCGCGAACGCGGCATGGAGGGCAGACGCCTGCGCGCGATGATTGTCGGCATTCCGAACGTCGGAAAAAGCTCGCTCATCAATCGGTTGTCCGCGGCAAGCAAGGCCAAGGTGGAGGACCGTCCGGGCGTGACCTTGAATAAGCAATGGGTCACGACCGCACTCGGCTTCGACCTGCTCGATATGCCGGGCGTTTTGTGGCCGAAGTTCGACGACCGGACGGTCGGGGAAAATTTGGCGCTGACGGGAGCTATCCGCGATGAGATTATGGATGTGGAGATGCTTGCCTGCGTGCTTTGCGGCAGGCTTCGCACTGCTTACCCCGCAATGTTTGCCGCACGCTATAAATTTGAGGAGACCGCGGTTCAGGAGCTGACGGACGCGGCGCTTGTGGAGCATATCGGCAGGCGGCGCGGATTTCTTGTTTCCGGCGGCGAGGTGGATTTCCTGCGCACCGCGAATATGCTGCTCGACGAATTCCGGGCCGGAAAGATCGGACGCATCACACTGGAATCGCCGGAGACAAGCTGAGGCTTTTTCTAAGTTGTCACAAAGGGATGAAAAATGTTCATGCGGCGGGATACGCCGCGGAAAACTTTCATATAAAAGAAATTTGATCGGAGGGGAAATGCTCGACTTTACATATGTGAATGAATGCTATGCGGCGGGATACACCGCCGTATGCGGCATCGACGAGGCGGGACGCGGACCGCTCGCGGGCAACGTCGTCGCGGCGGCGGTCATTCTGCCGCACGGCCTTTTCATCGAGGGGCTGAACGACTCCAAAAAGCTTTCGGAAAAAAAGAGGGAAGCGCTTTTCGAGGTCATTATGAGAGAGGCCGTCACCTCCGTTGCGTGGGCGACGCCCGCCGAAATCGATGAGCTTAACATCCTGAACGCGACCATGCTGGCGATGAACCGCGCCGTCAAGGGACTTCCCGTACCGGCGGATTTTGCGCTGATCGACGGGAACACGGCGCGCGGCTTTGAAATCCCGACGAGGACCATCGTCGGCGGGGATGCGAAATGTCCCTCCGTCGCGGCGGCCTCTATTCTTGCCAAGGTGACGCGGGACAGACAGTGCCTTCTGCTGGACAGCCTGTATCCGGAATACGGCTTTGCCCGTCATAAGGGCTATCCCACAAAGGAGCATATGGCAAAGGTCGTGGAGCTCGGTCCCTGTCCGGAGCATAGGCGGAGCTTTCTCTCCTTTGCGGAACGGATGAAGCATGAAAAATCATGAGGTTGGCGCCGCGGGCGAGGCGCTTGCCTGCGAATACCTCGGCTCTATCGGATATTCGGTCATCTGCCGGAATTACCGGAGCGGGCATCTCGAAACGGATATTATCTGTGAGAACGAAACGCATATTCTGTTCGTAGAGGTCAAAAGCCGTGTGGATACGGGCTTTCCGTCGAAATACGGCAGGCCGGGGGCTGCGGTGGACGACAGAAAAAAGCGGCACATAACGGAATGTGCCAAGGAATATATTTATAAAAACAAACCGACGAAAAAGCCGCGCATCGATGTGATCGAGGTCTATCTGACGCTTCGTGACGGACGGTATGTTCTCTCGAAGAGGGGAATCCGTCATATCCCAAATGCCTTGTGCTGACGGCGCCTCTTGTGCGGCGATGGAGGATTTTATGAATTTATTCGATTTGCATTGCGACACGCCCTTCGAGCTTTATAAAAAGCAGACCGAGCTTTCCGAAAACGGGCTCCATATATCCTTGAAAAAGGCGGAATGCTACCGGAAATATGCGCAGGTCATGGCGATTTGGACACAGCATTCCCTCGACGGTGAGGCGGCGTGGGAGCAGTTTCTTGCCATTCACGGGGATTTCCTTTCCAAAATTCCATCCGAGCGGGCGGCGCTCTGCACCTGCTCATCGGATTACCTCAGGGCGTTGTCGGAGAACAAACGGCCGCTTTTCCTTGCGGTGGAGGGGGCGAGCCTGCTTTGCGGCAAAATAGAACGGCTCTCGGAGCTGTACCGGTTCGGCGTTCGGTTTCTCACGCTCGTTTGGCGCGAAGCGGACATCATCGGCGGCGCCTTCGATACCGACCTGCCGCTGACGTCGTTCGGCCGTGAGGTCGTAAGGGGCTGCTTTTCGCTGGGCATGACCGTGGATGTTTCGCATGCGTCCGACGCGGCCACGGCGGAGTGTCTTGCGATGGCGAGCGAGGCGGGCGTTCCCGTTATCGCCACCCATTCCAACAGCCGCGCCGTTTTTGCTCATCCGCGCAATCTCACGGATGAGACGGCGAAGAAAATCGCCGCGTGCGGCGGTATCATCGGCGTCAGCATGGCGCCTCAGCATCTCGACGCGCCCGGCGAAGCGGGAATCATGAGCGTCTGCCGTCACATTCTCCATTATTTAGAGCTTGGTGTCGGCGATCATTTGTGCTTCGGATGTGATTTCGACGGGATTGACAAAACTCCGGCGGGAATCCGTGATATCACACATTTATATAAAATCGCGGAGATGCTTGCCTCCTTGGGTGTGTCGGAAAATACAATCGCCTCCGTTTTCTATGACAATGCCGAACGTTTTGTGTGCGCCAATCTGTAAAAGAAAAGCGGACGGAAAATCCGTCCGCAGCCTTATTTCATGTTTCCGCCGAATCCTTGGCAAGGGAATGAAAGGCTTCGAGCAGCGCTTCGCCGTCCGTGCCGCTCATGATGAGGATGACGATATCCCCGATGTGGTCTACGTACACATGGTCGGGAGAAACGCCGGTGCAGACCCATTTCATGGGATCGGCATTCTTTTTGATGGTGTCGGCAAGAGCCTCGACGTCCTGTCCCTCTTTTGCTTTGACGAGACAGAGAGAATAGGTGGTCGGATTGAGGTTTGCTTCGGACGCGATGGCGCGTTCAAATTCGATATCGGATTTCCCGAGAAAATACGCGCAGTTTTTATCCGTGATTTCGGTCGTGACAAGATAATTTGTAAATTCATCCTCTTTGGGGACCGGCGCCTCGATGAGAGAGGTCAGCATTTTGCCGTATCCGCCTTTATCGTAAATGGCGGCAAGGATATCTTCAAGCGGCATTTCGGACAGCGCTTTTCCTTTTTGCTCTTCTTTGCCGCACGAGGCAAAGAGTATGACGAGAGTAGATAAAATGAGAAGCATCGCGATCAGTTTTTTCATGATTATCCTCCGATTCAATAAGGTTTTATAAAAACAAAGTAGGATTCAAGGCGGCTTTGGTTTCATCTTTTTTATAATTTGTCGTGAGGATGCACGGATATTCTCGGTTTAAAATAAAAAAGCGGAAAAGCGAGAGCTTTTCCGCCGCAGAATCAAATCGTTTTCTGCTTAAAGGTTGCGCAGACGGTGTCCGTGCAGGAGGTCGCGTAGCTGGGGCCGACGTTTATCCTCTCGGCTGTGCAGTAGTTGTTGCCGTC
The DNA here is from genome assembly GCA_934446365.1 of uncultured Eubacteriales bacterium. Lineage (GTDB taxonomy): Bacteria > Bacillota > Clostridia > Oscillospirales > CAG-272 > QALR01. Next base: position 34,265 of record CAKSDZ010000004.1, read on the forward strand.
ATGATAAACACAGTTGGTGACGTCGCACGAAACGCCCTTATTGCATTTGCAGGTCTTACATGTTTTTTCAGCAGAATCGTTTCCACTCATGATTGTAACCGCTATCCGTTCCGAAATAAAACGGATACATCCTTTCGATTGAAAATAACAAATGTCCAAAAATTTTCCGCCGCTTCGGACGGAATCACTCGATTGGAATCAAAAACAAAGCTGTCAAGGGTTATTTTGCTTCCGAGCGCCCGCGTTTATACGGATATTTTTAAAGAGCTTATCATCAAGTTTTCTCCGATTTTAGAATGAAAAAGAAAAAACTGAAAAAATGACCGAATGGGAAGGAATTTTTTAAAATTATGTCGCTTTATGTCATCGGAGACCCGCATCTTTCGCTTTCCTCCGGAAAACCGATGGATGTTTTCGGCTCGCGCTGGAACGGATATGTGGAAAAATTTTATAACGGCTGGCTGCGTCGGGTGTCGAACGGGGACACCGTCGTTCTCGCGGGGGATATTTCATGGGCGATGACGACGGAGCAGGCGAAAGCGGATTTTGATTTTATCGAAGCGCTTCCGGGGCAGAAAATCATTCTCAAAGGCAATCATGACTATTGGTGGCAGACGATGTCGAAGCTGGATGCCTTTGTCGAACAAAACGGTTATCGGACGATTCGCTTTCTGCATAACAACGCATATGAAACCGACGATTTTATCATCTGCGGCTCGCGCGGCTGGTATACGGATGACAAAACGCCGCCGATCAAGGGCGCGGACGCCGCAAAAATCGTCGCGAGAGAGGTCCAGCGGCTCGGTCTGAGCCTTTCCTGCGGTATGGCGCTCCGCGATGCCGCGGCGCTGCGCGGAGAAACCAAGGAAACGCTGGCATTTCTGCATTTTCCGCCGGTATTTAAGGGTTATCTCTGCGATGAGATCGTCTTGGAGCTTTATAAAAAGGGAATTGAGCGCTGCTTTTTCGGGCATATCCACGGAAATTATGAGGCCGCGGCGGTCATAAATTATTCCGACATCGATTTTTATCTCGTTTCCGCCGATTTTCTGATGTTTGAACCGATGAAAATTGAACCGAAATCGAAAAAATCGTCGGATACTATCCTATAAAATTGCACAAAATGATTGACATTTTTTGTGTGAAATGGTATAGTAAATCATGTATGTAAAATAAAAAGTTGTGTTTGAAAACACTACGGAGGAAAAATGAAGCTGTTAAATACCGCCGATATCGGCACCAATCAGAAAGAGCTCGAAATTTTCATCGATCATGAAGCTTTCGAGACGGAATGTGAAAAGGCATACCGGAAAAGCGTCGCGAAGTTCAACATTCCGGGCTTCCGCAAGGGCAAAGCGCCGCGCAAAATGATCGAAAGAATGTACGGAGCGGGCGTGTTCTATGAGGATGCGATCAACGCGCTCCTGCCCTCGGCATATCCGGAGGCTGTAAAGGAAGCAGACCTTGATGTCGTGAGCCAGCCGGAAATCGACATCAAATCCTTGGACGGAAACGGCGTCGTCATTACGGCGAAGGTGTTTGTAAAGCCGGAAATCACGGTCAAGGAATACAAAGGTCTTGCGGCGACAAAGGAAGCGGTTGAAATCACGGAGGAAGCGGTGACGGCGGAGATCGACCGCGTCCGTTCGCGCAACGCCCGCGTCATCGAGATTACCGACCGCCCCGCGGCGAAGGACGACGAGGTCATTTTCGACTTCGACGGCTATGTGGACGGCAAGCAGTTTGAGGGCGGCAAGGCGGAGAAATACAATCTGAAGCTCGGTTCCGGTCAGTTCATTCCCGGCTTTGAGGATCAGATGATCGGAAAGAGCATCGGGGAGAATTTCGACGTCGAGGTTACGTTCCCCGAGGATTATCATGCGAAGGAGCTTGCCGGCAAGGCGGCGACCTTCAAGTGCCTGATTCATGAAATCAAAGTCTCCGAGCTGCCCGCGCTCGACGACGAATTTGTCAAGGACGTATCCGAATTTGACACGGTGGATGAATACAAAGCCGATGTCAAGGCAAAACTCGAAGAGAGTGCGAATAAGGCGGAGGACGCGAAGGTCGACGAGCAGCTCATGGACGCGCTCTGCGAGAACATCGAGGGAGAGATTCCCGAGGTGATGTTTGAGAACGAGGCGGAGAACTGCGTGCGCGATTATGAAAGCCGTCTCCGTTATCAGGGCATGGACCTCGATACTTTCATGAAATATACGGGACAGACGGTGGAGACACTGAAAGGTCAGTTCCGTCCGCAGGCGGAAAAACAGGTCAAGACACGGCTTGCGCTCGAATATATCGCAAAGGCGGAGAACCTTACGGCAACGGAGGAGGATATCGGCACCGAATATCAGAAGATTGCCGATGCGTATGGTCTCGAGCTTGACCGCGTAAAAGAAAGCATCGACGAAAAAGCGATTGCGGCGGATGTCGTGGTCGGCAAGGCGGCGCTTTTCGTGCATGACAACGCCGTTATTTCCGGTGCGGCTGCGGCTGCTCCCAAAAAGAGAGCGCCGAGAAAGAAAAAGACGGTCGAGGCGGAGCCTGAGACGGTGTCCGAGGCAAGCCCGGAGGAGACGTCTCCCGAGACCGAGACAAAAGCGGAATAATATGACAATCCGATTCGCAGACGCTATCGCCTGCGAATTTGATTATTTTCTTTGCAAAAGAACTGTCAGGTGCGGTTTTCAAATTCAGAGAAAGAACGTCCCGAGGGACGGCACAGGAGGTTATTATGGCATTGGTACCAATGGTTGTGGAGCAGACGAGCCGCGGCGAGCGCTCATACGACATTTATTCGAGACTTCTCAACGACAGAATCGTGTTTCTTGCCGACGAGGTGAACGACACCACGGCGTCTCTTGTCGTGGCGCAGCTGCTTTTCCTTGAATCGCAGGATCCGGATAAGGATATCAGCCTTTATATCAACAGTCCGGGCGGCTCGATTACGGCCGGTATGGCGATTTACGATACGATGAACTATATCAAGTGCGATGTTTCGACCATCTGCATCGGTATGGCGGCGAGCATGGGCGCATTTCTGCTTGCGTCGGGAACACCGGGCAAGCGTTTGGCGCTTCCCAACAGCGAAATCATGATTCATCAGCCGCTGGGCGGCATGCAGGGTCAGGCGACGGACATCAAGATTCATGCGGACAGAATCATCCGCATCCGCCAGACGCTCAATGAGATATTGGCAAAGGAAACCGGAAAGTCCGTCGAGCAGATTGCAAAAGACACCGACCGCGACAATTTCCTGTCTGCGGAAGAGGCGAGAGAATACGGACTCATCGACAAGGTGATCGATAAGAGAGTATAAGGGGAACATTTATGGCAGAAAACAACAAGGGAAGCGGCACCGTACACCGCTGTTCATTCTGCGGCCGGACGGAAAATCAGGTGAATTATCTGATTCCGTCGCAGAGCGGCGTCTATATATGCGATAACTGTGTATTCGCGTGCAGCCAGCTCATCGACGATTATGAAAGCTCGATGAAAAACGCGGCGGTGCCGGAGCTTTCCGAGCTGCCCCGTCCGAAGGATATCAAGGCGGTGCTCGACGAATACGTGATCGGACAGGATTCGGCAAAAATCGCGCTGTCGGTCGCCGTATACAATCATTACAAGCGAATCGCGTCAAAGAAAAAGGCAAAGGGCTCCGACAAAAAGGCGGAGGACGACGGCGTTGAGATTCAGAAGAGCAACGTGCTCCTGCTGGGGCCGACGGGCGTCGGCAAGACGTTTCTTGCGCAGACGCTGGCAAAGACGTTGAAGGTGCCGTTTGCGATTGCCGACGCTACGACGCTTACGGAGGCCGGTTATGTCGGCGAGGACGTCGAGAATATTCTGCTGCGGCTGATTCAGGCGGCGGATTACGATATCGAGCTTGCGGAAAAGGGAATCATCTATATCGACGAGATCGATAAGATCTCGCGGCGCAGCGAGAACCGCTCGATCACGCGCGACGTGTCCGGAGAAGGCGTTCAGCAGGCGCTGCTTAAAATCTTGGAGGGAACGGTCTCCAACGTTCCGCCTCAGGGCGGGCGCAAGCATCCCGGTCAGGATTTTATTCAAATCAACACGGAGAATATTCTCTTTATCTGCGGCGGTGCATTCGACGGACTTGAACAGATTATCGAGCAGAGAATGGGAAATTCGACAATCGGCTTCGGCGGCGAGATTAAAAAGAAGGCGGAGAAGGAAAAGGACGGCGGCATCTTAAAAAAGGTTACGGCGCATGACATCGTGAAATACGGTCTGATTCCGGAGCTTGTAGGCCGTCTGCCGGTCATCGTTTCTTTGGAGAATCTCGACCGTGAGGCGCTTGCGCGGATTCTGAAAGAGCCGAAGAACGCGGTTATCAAGCAATATAAAAAATTGTTTGGCATTGATGGAATTGACATCGAGTTCACCGATGATGCCGTGGCGAAAATCGCGGATCTTGCGATTGAGCGGGGAACGGGTGCGCGCGGTCTGCGTGCCATTATGGAGGAGGTCATGCTTCCGATTATGTACGACGCGCCGTCCATGCCGGATATCGAGGCGGTCGTCGTCGACGAAAAGGTCGTCGCCGAGCATGCCGCTCCGGAGTATAGGCTGAAAAAGACGGAGAATGCGCTTTCTCAGCCGGCTTAAATGAAAAATCAAAAAACGGATGCTTTTCCGTCACGGAAAAGCATCCGTTTTCTTTATGAATTTTTTCGGTATGTAGAAATGAAATGCCGTCGGTCAACAGGAGGAGAGCCGGATCAGCTTGTTTGCATTCTTTCTCGCTCTGTGCAGGTGAAAGTAAATGACGGCCGGCGCGGGTCTTATGGCCTTTTCTTCCGACGGGAGTTGAGGCTCGTACATGATAAGCGCATCTTCGAGAGGGGAATTTTTGTGGCGGATTAAATATTGATAAATCGCGGACAGAATATCAGGCTCCTTGCAGTGCTCCGGTATTTCCATCGTATCGAGAGCCCGACAGACTGCATTTTGCGCAAGGCTTTTGGTGTATTCCGCGGCGGAAATGAATTTTTTGAAAGAGCCTGCCTTTTCATCGAGACTGCGGAACAGTGCGGCAAACAGTCTGATAAACCCGCAAACGAACGCGATGACAATCGCTATTCCGATCATTCCCGGGATTTGTGCGTATTCTACCGATTCAAAACGCATATAATAATATGACCAAACGACGAGCAGGGCAGGCAAAAAGGCACTTATGACCGTTCCAAATGCGATAAACCAAAGCGGCTCTTTTGTGTGGATATTCCGGTATCTTTCCGCATTCGGGACTTGTTTTGCCAAAACCCGATTGTTGTCCGCCATTTTATAAAGACAAGTGAGAAGTCGGTCTGTCCGCCGGATGTCGCGCTGGGCACGGGTCACTTTTTTTAGAAGAACGAGCGTATTTCTGTCTTGCATGACGTCTCCTTTGGTGCTGTGATTTTGAACTGCTTTTTCTATTTTAGCGGATAATCCGCTAAAAGTCAATAGCGGATTATCCGCTATGATAAGATTCAATGTAGACAAAGAGAACGGATCGGGGATAGGGAATGTATAGGAGAATACGTGATCTGCGCGAGGATGCCGATTTGACGCAGCGTGAAATCGCGGAAATACTGAATTGCAGTCAGCGTGTTTACAGCAATTACGAGAGGGGAGAGCTTGATATCCCCACGGAAATTTTGATAAGACTTGCGAATTTTTACGATACGTCGGTGGATTATATTTTAGGCAGAACCGACCGGCGGGATTGGCAAAAATGACCGGACGACGAGAAGCATGGGCTTCTGTTGTCCGGTCGTTTTTTATGGCAGATGACATATTTGAAAATACGCTTTATTGGCAGGAAAGGATGTCGATGACAGTTTCTCCGTCCGTGATTTTCAGCGGTATTTTTGTCGCTGCATCGATGTAGAGCGTCATGCCGTCGCAGGTGCATATGTATACGGCGATTCCGCCGACGGTTTCGCTTTTGATTTTCCAAAGCGAGCCGCTGGAAAGACGGAAAAGGGAGATCCATTTTGCCGCTTTCAGTTTTTCCGCAGAGGAAAGCGGCATCGATGTTCCGTTATATTCCATCAGCGCTTCGTTTTCCCCTATCACAAAACGGATTCCCTTTGCTTCGTCACCACCGCAAAGCTCTACCGTGTCCTTTTCTCCGAGTGTGATTTTCGCAGAAAATTCATCGCCGTCGCTTATCTTGACTTCAAAGGAAGCGCCGTTTTTCTGATAGGATAAAAGCTCCGACATGCTCGGCGTCCCGCCACAGGAGAAAAGCAGCAGACAAAGTGCGGACAACAGGACGGCTGCAATCAGTTTTTTCATAATGCCCCCCGAAAAAAGAATTCTATCTCCAATATATTCGCTTTGAAAAAATCTATTCCGATGTTGCAAAAGAAAGTTTCTTATGCTATAATCTTTCATATCGGCAGCAAGGCGCCGGCTTTTGCTGCGATTCGGTTTGGCGCCGCTCGTCGCGGAGCGGCGGAATTTTTATGATAACAAAAGGAGCAGATTATATGACGCTTGTGATTATGGCGGCGGGAATGGGAAGCCGCTTTGGGGGAATGAAGCAGCTGACGCCGCTCACGGACGAGGGCGAATATATCATGGACTTTACAATTTATGACGCCGTGCTCGCCGGATTCGATAAATTTATCATCATCATCAAAGAGGAGCATGAGGAGCTGTTCGAGGAAAAAATCGGGCGCAGACTCCGCAAAAACGGAATCGACATCCGGTATGCTTATCAGAAGCAGGAGCTGCCCGCAGGCTTTACGGTGCCGGAGGGCAGAACCAAGCCCTTCGGAACGGGACATGCCATCATGTCGGCGGGCAGAATCGACGACAACTTCGGCGTTGTGAACGCGGACGACTGCTACGGACGCGACGCCTTTATGAAGCTTGCTTCCTTTCTGCGTGAGGCACACGACGGCGAGCGGGCACATTACTGCATGGTCGGCTATCAGGTGAAAAATACGCTGAGCGAAAACGGCAGCGTATCCCGCGGCGTGTGTCTTGCGGATAAGGAGGGCTATCTTCGTCGCATTGAGGAGCATAAAAAAATCGAACGGCAGCCGGACGGCACCATTATCAATACATTTGACGACGGAAGTGTGTGCACGCTCCCGGAGGATACGACGGTTTCGATGAACTGCTTCGGCTTTACCCCGTCCTTCACCGAGCATTTGGAGGAGATGTTTCTCCGCTTTTTGGAGGAGAACCGTGCGGATCTTACGAAATGTGAATTTTTCCTGCCCTCCGAGGTGCAGGAGCTGATCGATACCGGCCGCGCCGATGTGAAAATCCTCGCCTCCGATGCCGTATGGCAGGGCGTTACCAACCGTGCGGACAGCGAGATTTTCCGCGCGTTTATGCGTTCGGAAAAGGCGGCGGGCGTCTATCCGGCCTGTCTTTGGAAAAATGAAGCATAAATAGGTGTGGAAATGACGCAGATCAGTGAGATATTTTTATGGTTCATGCTGTATAGCATCGTCGGCTGGGCTTATGAGACGGTGGTTTGCTCCCTTATCAAGTATCATAGAGTAATCAACCGCGGCTTTCACATCGGGCCGTATTGTCCGATCTATGGAATCGGCGCCGTCATATGCTTCCTGCTTCTTGACGATATCCGATATCAGATTCCGGGGATTGGCGGTGTGCTTGTAATTTTTGTGATGTCCGGCTTTATCGCCTGCACGATTGAATATTTTATCTCATGGCTGATGGAAAAGCTGTTCCATGCGAGATGGTGGGATTACAGCGACAGACCGTTCAATCTGAACGGCCGCATCTGCCTTGGCGGCTTTTTCGTGTTTGGCGCCGGCGCGACGCTGGTACTATACTTCGTGCATCCGCTTTTGATGAAATTGACGGGAATGCTTTCTCCGTTTTGGACGAATTTGATTGCCGGAATCCTTGCTGTCATATATGCGGCGGACGCGGTCGTTTCGCTTTGCAGCTGCTTTGGCCTCAGCAAGACGATGCGGCATATCCATGATGAGCTTGAACGCCATATCGACATTCACATGGACGCGCTTACCGAAAAAGCGGCGGCGCATGAGAACAGCGCTTTTGCAAGGGCCGGGCGAAGTGTTCTTGTCAAGTATCATGATTTCAGCATGAGTCTCAAAAATAGAGAGCTTCGTTTCTTAAAGGCATTTCCCGGGTTAAAGGTGCCGTCCCTGCGGGAGAGCGGATTTGTTGAGAAGCTTCGCGAATATATGAAAAAAGAGAAAAAAGGCGGGCATGATAAAACGGAAAGATGAGCGGCGCCGGTGCAGGAGGGAAGAATGAAGCGTCTTATTTTGGTGGGCGGAACAATGGGTGTCGGCAAAACGGCAGCGAGCCTTGCGCTTACGCGGATTCTGCCTGACAACGTGTTCCTTGACGGTGACTGGTGCTGGAAGATGGCGCCCTTTGTCGTGACTGACACGACAAAGGCTATGGTGATGGACAACATCACACATTTGCTTTCTAATTTTCTGCGATGTGACGCCATTGAAAATGTGATTTTCTGTTGGGTGATGCATGAGCAGGCGATCATCGACGGGATTCTCGCGAGACTGCCGCTCGACGGCGTTTCGGTATCCGCCTTTTCTCTTGTGTGCTCGGAGACAGCACTTCGGGAAAGACTTGCGGGCGACGTTGCCGCCGGGCTTCGCACGGAGGATGTGATAGAACGGAGTATACCGCGTCTTTCTCTGTATGAGGAGCTGGATACGGTGAAAGTCGATACGACGGCGCTTTCGCCGGAGGAAACCGCGGAGAGGATAAAAGAGATGCTGTAAAGTATCTCTTTTGAAAAAGGAGAAACGTGTCCTTTTCTTGTGCGGACAAGAAAAGAACGAAAAGAAGCCGCAAGCCTCCGGCTTGACCGTTCGTGCGAGCCAAGAGCACGTCTCGTCGGCTCCCGGCACGTGTTTGCGTACCGCAGGGGTACGCAATCCACGGCGGAACACGCCGAACGGACAGCGAGCGCGCTCCGGCAGCTTTGCGCCTGCGGGCGCGGATTTCCCAGCCGCACTTGCTTCTCGCACGGGGAGTGGTGGCCTGTGCGAGCCCCGCGAGCACTGCAACACCTTTCGAGCCGTGTGCATGCACTTTCCAGTAGATGGATGGGAGTTTGAGGCGGAAGCCTCAATGAGTCTTTTGGTGCTTTTCTCCTCAGTGAGAAAAGCACATTTCTTTCTCCTTTGGCAAAGGCGGAACGTGTCCTTTTCCCCGTCGGACAAGAAAAGAACGAAAAGAAGCCGCAAGCGTACCGCTTGACCGTTTGTGCGACCGGCAGCGGTTCGGTGGCGGCTATAAAAGACGGCATCCACGCTCACAAGGCTCGCGTGATCCGTCAATCGCCGCCGTTTTTGCGGGTATCATGCCGGAAAGCGCTCACGCGGCGCGCGCCTTGCGCCTGCGGGCGCGGGTTTCCAGCCGCACGCAATTCCCGCACGGGGAGTGGTGGCCTGTGCGAGCCCCGCGAGCACTGCAACACCTTTCGAGCCGTGTGTATGTGCTTCCCAGCAGATGGAGGGGAGTTTGAGGCGATAGCCTCAATGAGTCTTTTGGTGCTTTTCTCCTCAGTGAGAAAAGCACGTATCTTCTCCTTTGCAAAGGAGGGAACGTGTCCTTTTCCCCGTCGGACAAGAAAAGAACGAAAAGAAACCGCGAACGTTCCGTTTGATCATTTGTGCGACCGGCAGCGGTTCGGTGGCGGCTATAAAAGACGGCATCCACGCTCGCAGTGCTCGCGTGATCCGTCAATCGCCGCCCCTTTTGCAAATATCATGCCGGAGAGCGCTCACGCGGCGCGCGCCTTGCGCCTGCGGGCGCGGACTTCCCACTCGCAGTTGCGTCCCGCACGGCGAATGTTGGCTTGCCGAGCGAAGCGAGAGCAAACAACTGTTGGGAGCCGTGTGTATATACTTTCCAGTAGATAAATGAGAGTCCGAGACAGCGTCTCGGTGAGTCTTTTGGTGCTTTTCTCCTCAGTGAGAAAAGCACGTATCTTCTCCTTTGGAAAGGAGAAAAAGAGAAACTCATAAGGGAATGCTCCCTTATGAGTTTCTTTTTTATGTTTCGATTCCCGCAAACTGCGACATATAAAGATTATAATACACGCCCTTCTGGCTGAGAAGCTCGTCGTGGTTTCCGGCTTCGCATATCCGTCCGCCGTCAAGAACGATGATTTTATCCGCATCGCGGATGGTGGAAAGGCGGTGCGCGATGATGAGCGTTGTTCTTCCGTGCATCAGATGCAGCATTGCTTCCTGAATGTGCATTTCCGTGCGGGTATCGACGCTGGAAGTCGCCTCATCGAGTATCAGGATTTTCGGATCGGCAAGCACGGCACGTGCAATCGAAAGCAGCTGCCTTTGTCCGTTGCTGATGTTGCCGCCGGCCTCCGCAAGCTGGGTATCATATCCTTCCGGCATTCTCTCAATGAAGCTGTCGGCATTCGCGGTGGCCGCTGCTTCTCTTATTTCCTCGTCGGTGGCATCCAGTCTGCCGTAACGGATATTCGCGCCGATCGAATCGGAGAAAAGCACGGTATCCTGCAAAACGATCGCGATGTTCTTTCGCAGAGAATCCTTTGTGATATCCCGGATGTCGGTGCCGTCGAGAAGAATCTCGCCGGAATCCGTTTCATAGAATCGGGTGAGAAGATTGATGATGGTCGTCTTGCCGGATCCGGTCTTGCCGACGATGGCGATCTTTTGCCCCTTGTCGACTTCAAGACAGAAATCCTTTAACACCGGCTCTCCCGGCACATAAGAAAAATTGATATGCCGGAACGACAGTCTGCCCGTGATTTCATCGCTGTCAAGAATAATTTTCCCTTCGTCGATTTCCGACGGTTCCTCCATAATTTCAAACACGCGCTCCGCACCGGTCACCGCATTGAGGATTGAGGTATACTGGTTTGCGATTTCGTTGAGCGGTCTTGTGAACTGTTTGGAGAACTGAATGAAAAGGAATACCGTGGTAACGCTGAACCGTCCGTTGATGGCAAAGGCCACGCCTGCGGTGACGATGAGAAGGAATCCGATGTTATTGATGATGTTCATAAGCGGTCCCATGACACCGCCGAAGATTTCAGCCTTGATGCCCGTCTTTTTCAGAGCGGAGCTGGTTTCGCGGAATTCTTTTTTAATTTTTTCCTCTCTGGAAAACGCGATGATCGTCCGATATCCCATGACGCTTTCCTCCACTTCGGCGTTGAGCTCGCCGAGCAGCTTTTGCTGTGCCGCGAAATACCGTCTGACACGCTTGGTCAAAAATGTCGTGGCGAGCAGCGTGAGGGGAATCGTGACGATGCTGATGAGCGTCATTTCCCAGCTGTAATAAAGCATGATGCAGAATGCACCGATGATGGTGATGACGCTGGAAATAAGAGAGGTCACCGACTGAGAAATCGTATTGGAGATGTTTTCGATATCATTGGTCATGCGGCTCATGATATCGCCGTGCGGATGATTGTCGGTATATCCGATGGACAGCTTCTCGATGCGCCGGAAGAGGTCTCCCCGCATGGTTTTTACCGTCGTCTGAGAAAGCTTGGCGGAAAGCCGGCTCTGTATGTAGGAGAACAGCGACGACGCCACAAACAGTACGGCGAGTATGACGAGGATTCTAATCATCGAATCGAAGTCGATGACGGGCTTTCCGCTTGACGTCGTCATCTTTCCGCCCATCGATTCGGGCGTCAGATAGTTGAGCGCTTCCGTCTGCATGGTCGGCGCGATAAGCGTGACCGCGGCGGATGCAATGACACAGATGACCATGATAATGAGCAGAATTTTGTTTTTCCCGATGTAGCCGAGGAGCTTGGAAACGGTCTTTTTGAAGTTTTTCGGCTTTTCCGCCACCATAGGGCCTCTGGGGCCTCCGGGACGGCGCCCGCCGGGCATCATCATGCCGATATCGGCGTTTCTTTCCTTTTTCGCTTCGTTATTCAATTTCCTCACCCCGTTTCAGCTGAGAATAATAAATGTCGCGGTAAATCTCACTTGATTCCATGAGCTCCTCGTGGTTTCCCGAGGCGGCGACCGTTCCGCCGTCGAGAACGAGAATCCGGTCGGCGCTCATAACGGAGGCGACACGCTGGGCAATCGTGATGACGGTAAGCGTGCCTTCTTTTTCGCGAAGCGCTTTTTGCAGCTTGGCACTGGTGGCAAGGTCGAGCGCGGACATGCTGTCGTCGAAGATGATGACTTCCGGCTTCTTTAAGAGGGCGCGCGCGATGGCAAGCCGCTGTTTTTGTCCTCCGGAAAGGGACGCGCCCTTTTCGGCGATTATCGTGTCATATCCTGCGGCAAAGCCCGTGATAAATTCGTCCGCCTGTGCGACTTTGGCCGCTTTCCGAAGCTCCTCGTCGGAGGCAGATTCATCTCCCCAACGCAGATTTTCCGCGACGGTGCCGGAGAAAAGCTCGCTTTTTTGAAGGACGAACGAAATTTTCGAGCGCAGAGTATCCAGCGAGTAATCCTTTATGTTTACACCGTCGAGAAGGATTTCTCCCTCCGTCGGATTGTAGAAACGCGGAATCAGGCTGACAAGCGTCGTCTTGCCGGAGCCTGTCGCGCCGAGAATGGCGAGATTTTCTCCGGATTTTATATCGAGATCGATGTCATGGAGCACCGGCTCGCCGGCCGTATCGGGATAGCGGAAGGATACGCCGCGGAATACGAGATGACCGGGCTTTTCCTCCTCGCCGGTTCCCTCATAGGCGCCGTCCGTGATCGTGGGAACGCAGTCGAGCACCTCGTTGATACGCTTTGCAGAGGCTTGTGCTCTTGATATGAACTGAAACATTGTGGATATCATCATGACGGAGTTCAGAATCTGCATGATATACTGAATGACAGCCATGACCTCACCGACTTCGATGGCGCCGTGTCCGACTTCGATTCCGCCGATCAGAATAACCGCGATAACGGCGATGTTCATGACCACCATCATGAGCGGGGAGAGCAGCGCCATGATATACTGTACGCGCAGTGTGACAGCAAAAAGATTGCCGTTTGCTTTGTCGAAGCGCTTGGTTTCATGCTCCTCGCGCACGTAGGCCTTGACGACACGCGCGCCGGAGACGTTTTCTTGAACGACGGAGTTGACGTCGTCAAGTCTGTCCTGTACCTGCTCGAATATCGGCTTGATCTTGCGCATGACCAAATAGACAATCAGAAGCTGGATCGGAAGCGAAACCGCGATGACGATGCCGAATTTGATATTCAGAGAGATCGCCATGATGATGCCGCCGACAAACATGATCGGCGCCCGGAAAAAGGAGCGCAGTCCCTGCGCTATGAAGTTCTGCACCATCGTGACGTCGTTCGTCATTCTTGTGACAAGGGAGCCGACGGTGAATTTATCCGTTTGCTCCGGTGAGAGCGCCATCACATGAGCGAAAGCATCCTGACGCAGGTCGTTGCCGAAGCTCTGAGATGCCGCGGAGGCAAAGCCTGCCGCGCCGACGCCCGTGACGCCGCCGAGAATGACGAGAACCATCATTTTGACGCCGTAGCTTGCGACGATGCTCATGCCTTCCGATACGGATTCTGCATAAATGCTGTTGTTGACGATATCGGACATGATTGTGGGCAGAGAGAGATCGACGAGGACCTCCGCGATCATGAACAGCGGAGAGAAAATTGCGATATACCAATAAGGCCTCAGGTATATGAAAAGCTTTTTCATATGCCGTCGGAGGTCCTTTCCGAGGTCTCGTTGGATTCCAAAATGTTGTCCCGAATCTTTTTGAGGCAGCGCAGAAGGGTTTCCTCCTCGGTTTTGTCGATGCCGGAAAGCATGATCCTTTCAAATTCCATGATGTTTTCGTGGTGCTTGAGATCGAGCTCGCGCCCCTTGTCGAGCAGATATACGCGGGTCTGACGCATATCGACGGCATCGGTTTCACGCTTCACGAGTCCCTCCGCTTCCATGCTTTTGAGCGCGACGCTGACGGTTGGCGCTTTGAGATGCGTTCCCTTTGCAATGGAAAGCTGTGTCACGCCGTCGCCGCGCGCAAGGAACATCAGCACCTGCCGATATCCGTTTTTAAATCCGAGCTCTTCGGATTTTTCCCGCATCCTGTCGCGGAACAGCTTGGAGATTTCGTTGATGAGCATACTGGGCTTGGGTTCCCCGAGACATTTTCCGTCTCTGATTTCCTGATTATGTACCATAGTGGCCTCCCATTATTATTAGTTAGAAAACTAATTAAAAGCATATAAGAAAAAAGCCGCTTTGTCAAGCATTTTTTTTCGGTGTTTACAATTTGTTCAAAAGATAGGAAAGGCGATAGCTCGATTGCGGCATCAAAAAGACGGCTTTGCGCTTGTTTTTTATGCTTTCCAGATCCGTGCGAAAAGCTTTTGTAAAGCCAATGCCGGTAAAAAGGGCGGAGCGGCGGTTTTCGTCTGTCTGCTGTGCTTGCGCTCGGCATGCATAGCTCGCAGGAAGAAAGCCATCCCTTGCGGACAGTTTTCGGTAAATTGAAAACCATCCGACAAGCGGATGGTTTTCAAATAGATTTATGCGGCTTGACAAAGTCCCTTTTGTCAATGATTATTTTGAGGGAGCTTCGCTGCCCTTTTCGTCTGTCACCAGCGCTTTGACGCTCGCGGCAAGTCCGGCAAGAGACTGAATTTCACTCGGAATGATGATCTTGGTCGCTTTTCCGTCGGCGGCCTTTTCAAAGGCTTCGAGACTCTTGATGGCGATAACTTTGTCGGACGGAGCAGCTTCGTTGATCTTCTTGATACCCTCTGCGGTGGCTTCCTGCACTTTCAGAATGGCTTCGGCTTCACCCTCGGCTTCCCGGATTCTCGATTCCTTTTCCGCTTCCGCAAGAAGGATTTGTCTTTGCTTCTGCGCCTCGGCGTCGAGAATCATCGCCTGCTTTTTACCCTCGGCGACGAGGATTGTGGAGTTCTTTTCACCCTCGGCGCGGAGAATCAGCTCGCGGCGCTCGCGTTCCGCCTTCATCTGCTTTTCCATCGCGTCCTGAATTTCGCGGGGCGGAATGATGTTTTTCAGCTCGACGCGGTTGACCTTGATTCCCCACGGGTCGGTCGCCTCGTCGAGAATCACGCGCATTTTCGTATTGATGATATCGCGCGAGGTCAGTGTGCTGTCAAGCTCAAGCTCGCCGATGATGTTACGCAGTGTGGTCGCCGTGAGATTTTCAATCGCGGCGAGCGGCGATTCCACGCCATAGGTGAAGAGCTTGCAGTCGGTGATTTGGAAGAAAACGACCGTGTCGATCTGCATTCTGACGTTATCCTTTGTGATAACGGCCTGCGGTTGGAAGTCCGCCACCTGCTCCATGAGGGAGATTTTCTTGGCGATTCTCTCGACGAACGGGACTTTCCAGTGGAAGCCGGTATTCCATGTCGAGTGATAAGTTCCAAGCCGTTCCACAACATAAGCGCGTGCCTGCGGGACGATATTGATGTTTGCAATGAGGATAACCAAAACAACTGCGACGACGATACCGATGATAATCCATTCCATAATAAAGCACCTCTCTTTTTCCTTGATATGTAATTTTATTTTTTGCAGATCAGCTTGACGCCCTCGATGGCGACGACGTTTAAGATTTCGCCCTTTTCATATTTTATGTCCTTGTCATAGGAGCGGGCTGTCCAAATCTGTCCCCTCACCTTGACCTGACCTATCCCCTCGATATTGTCGATAGGCTCCATGACAATCGCTTCCTCACCGATTACGGCGTCCGCATTGGTTGCGGTCCGCTTCAATCCGAGCGTCTTTTTGAAGATGACCTTCGTGAATATGAGCAGCAGCGCCGAGCATACCACAAAAACCGTGATTTGAATCCATAAGGGAACCGGGAAAAACGACAAAATCAAAGAGACGACGGCTGCCGGTATGAACCAAATGGAAACGAGCGCACACGTAGAAGCTTCGAGAATCACCGCCAAAATGATCACGCCGAGCCAAACAAACGGCATATACTCCATGATAAATCCCCCTTTCAGGCTTTATATTCTTATCATATCATAAATTCGTGATTTTGTAAATGGAAATTTGGATTATAAACGAATAAACTTTGTAAATTCACTTTTGGGCGGGCCAAACGGAAGAAATATCATGAAAAGCGTTGAAAATTTCATAATTATTGGTATAATATAATATGTGGAAATCTTTATAATTTATGTGAAAGGATACAGGCAAATGTCTTTTGAACGAAAAGAGCTTGCAAACGGTATTTATTTTAACACAGTTCATGAAACAAAGTTCAAAGCAAATTTGATTTCAATCCGCTTTGTCGTGCCGCTGTCGGCGGATACGGCGGCGAAGAACGCGCTTTTGTTTCCGGTGCTGCTCAGAGGCAGCGAGCATTATCCGGATATCGGGAAAATTCGCCGCGAGGAGGAATCGATCTACGACACCGGTATCTCCGACAGCGTGTATAAAAGAGGCGATCTCCAAATTCTCGAGCTTCGCATGAATCTTTTGGAGAATCAGTATGCGATCGACGGCATGGACATCACGGGACGGGCGATGGCGCTTTTGGAGGATATTCTGTTCCATCCCGTGACGGAGAACGGCGCATTCCGCGGGGAATATGTCGAAAGCGAAAAACGGATGCTCATCGACGACATCCGCGCACAGGTCAACGACAAGCGCCGCTATGCGACGATGCGTCTTGTCGAGGAGATGTTCGAGGGCGACGCGTTCGGGCTTTCGGAGCTCGGTACCGCGGAGGCGGTATCGGCAGTCTGCCCGGGCTGTCTTATGGCGCAGTACCGGGAGGTCCTTGCCCGCGCGCGCGTCGAAATCTTTGCCGTAGGCAATTTCGATTTTGAGGCACTTTCGGAACGCTTTGCCGCCATGTTTGCCAAGGTCTCGCGAACGGAGCCGTACCCGCTGGAAACGACGGTGCTGGCAAAGCCGCGCGAGAAAGTAAAAACGGTCTATGAGCATCAGAATATCACACAGGGAAAGCTGTCTCTCGGATTTTTCACGGGACATTCCGTCTCGGACGGGGATTATCACGTCATGCAGGTGCTCAATACGGTATACGGTGCC
Source organism: uncultured Eubacteriales bacterium (assembly GCA_934446365.1). GTDB lineage: Bacteria > Bacillota > Clostridia > Oscillospirales > CAG-272 > QALR01. The sequence goes on from CAKSDZ010000004.1 coordinate 51,308, forward strand.
GGCGTGACAAGCAAGCTGTTCCTCAATGTGCGCGAGAAGCTGAGCCTTTGCTATTACTGTTCCTCCTCGGAGAACGGCCAAAAGGGCTATATGACGGTCAATTCCGGCATCGAGTTTGCCAATGAGAAAAAGGCGGTGGATGAAATCCTCGCCCAGCTCGACCATATGAAAAACGGAGAGATTACGGAGGGAGAAATCGCGGATGCGAAGCTTGCGCTGATCGATTCCGCAGGCCGCGTGGGCGACAGCACAAATTCTCTCATGAACTGGTATTTTGCCTGTGTGATGAATGAGGAAATCCTGACGCCGGAGGAGAAAATCGAGCGGTTCCGTGCCGTGACGAAGGATGAAATTGTCCGCATGGCGCAGGATATCAAGCTCGACACCTATTATTTCCTCTGCGGAAAGGAGGCATCCGCCAAATGAATGACAAAAGAATAACGGAAAGAACGACGGATTTCGGCGAAAAATATTATTATACGAAGCATAAAAGCGGGCTTGAAATTTATGTGATGCCCAAGGATTTTGCCACAAGCTTCGCCATGTTTTCGACGAAATACGGCGCCATCGACAACTGCTTCAAGCTCGAGGGCGAAGCGGAATTTCATAAGGTGCCGGACGGCATCGCGCATTATCTCGAGCATAAAATGTTTGAAAACGAGGACGGCGTGGATACCTTCTCCCGATTCGCGAAATACGGCGCGAATGCCAACGCCTTTACCTCCGGCACGATGACCTCGTATCTGTTCTCCTGCACGGAGCACCTGAGAGAAAATCTCGAAATTCTTCTCGATTATGTGTCGAAGCCCTATTTTACGCCGGAGAACGTGGAAAAGGAACGCGGCATCATCGGGCAGGAAATCCGGATGTATGAGGACAATCCCGGCTCCGCCATCTATTATAATTTGTTGGAAGCGATGTATGAGAAGAATCAGACGCGCATCAATGTGGCCGGCACGGTGGAATCCATCGCCGAAATCACGCCGGAGCTTCTCTATGACTGCTATTATACGTTTTATAATTTCTCCAATATGACGCTGTGCGTGTCCGGCCGCGCGGATATGGATATGGTGCTGGACGCCGTAGACCGTATCCTGCCGGAGCGCGAGCAGAAAACGATCGTGCGCAACTATTATTCCGAGAAGCCGGAGGTTTTCAAAAAGCGCACCTCGGCGGAATTTGAGGTGGCAAAGCCGATGTTCCTCATCGGCGTTAAGGATATCGATATTTCCTCCGACAGCCGGGTGAGAATGAAGAAAAAGACGGAGATGGGGATTCTCACCGACATGCTGTTCGGCTCGACTTCGCCGTTTGCCATCGACGTATATGAAAGCGGGCTTGTAAACGGCTTTGACGCCGGCTACGATCACGGCCGTGACAGCTCGAAGATCCTTTTGGAGGGGGAAACGGACGATCCCGAGGTGGTATATGGGAAATTTGTTTCCTATATCGAAAAGAACCGGAGGGAGGGGCTTTCCCGCGAGGATTTCGACAGAATCAAAAGAGCGTCTTATGCTTCCTATATTAAGATGTTTGATTCCACAAAGCTCGCGCAGTCCTTCACCTATATGATTCACGACGACTGCGACCCGTTCGACTACGGCGAGGCGCTGAAAGCTGTGACCTTTGAAGAGGTGGAAGCGCTGTTTGAAACGCTTTTCCATGAGGAATATTACGCGATGAGCGTGGTAAATCCCATTCAAAAATAAAATGGACAGAAGCCGGCGGGCGGCATTTTTGCCGTCCGGCAATCCCGGTCGGGGTTCTCTCCGACGTGACGCATACGGAGGCGGGCTTCGGGACTTTGGCGGGCTATGATTGAAAGGAGAAAGCATGGGACGTATATCAACGATTTCGTTCCCGGGACTTGGCATCGGGGAGTTTACGATCAACGGCGTGGCACTGTCGTTTAACATCGGCAATTTTCCCGTTACGGTCATGTGGTACGGCATTATCATCTGCATCGGTATTTTTGCGGGCTTCGGCTATTTTGCGTACCGCGCGAGAAAGGTGTGGATTTCCTTTGACGATATTCTCGACATCACGCTTGTGACCGTTATCACCGCAGTGATCGGCGCAAGACTGTATTTCGTGATCTTTTTCGGCGGATTTTTAGAAACTGGCGGTACCTTTTGGGAGAATTTGGGCGGCACCCTCTATAACATCGTCGCCATTTGGAATGGCGGACTTGCGATTTACGGCGGCATCATCGGCGGCGCACTGGCGGTCTGTCTGATGTCAAGACGCAAAAAAATCGGATTTTTCAAGCTTACCGATATGATTGTCCCCGGCGTTATGCTTGGTCAGATCATCGGAAGATGGGGAAATTTCTGTAACGGAGAGGCGTTCGGCTCGGAAACGACGCTTCCTTGGCGCATGGGGCTTTGCAATTATGAAACGAATTATCAGATGATCTATGTGCATCCGACATTTTTGTATGAGTCGCTTTGGAACCTTGTGGGCTTTATCCTTATCAATGCGTTCTATAAAAAACGGAAATATCACGGGGAGGTCACCATGTGGTATTTCACATGGTACGGCCTCGGGCGCGCCTTTATCGAGCTTCTGCGCACGGATTCGCTGATGCTTGGAAGCGTTCGGGTGTCCTCTCTGCTTTCCTTCATTCTTGTCATTGCGGTCGTTCCGTTTGTTTTCATTCTGCGGGATAAATATAAGAAGCTGTCCGCATTGGGTGCCATCGAGATGGGCGAGATTGTGACCATTCCGGCACTGCTCGGATATTCAAAGAACGCCGTGCAGAACGCGGAATCTGCGGAAGAGACAATGGTCTCGGATGCGAGCGGGCAGGCTTCGCAGGAAAATGCGGAGGAAGCGCCGGAAACGGATGCGGATACCGAAGAAAACGAAACGGCGGAATGCTCCGGTGATTCGGAAAGCGGCGGCAATGTGCCGACGGAACTGCCCGAAGCGCCGGAATCGGAAGAAAAATCGGAAACGGACGGCCTGACAGAGGACGAACCGGACACAGAGGAGAAGAGTGAAGATGGCACAGATCATTGACGGAAAGAAAATATCCTCCGAGATGAGGGCGGAAATCTCGGAGGAGGTAAAAGCTTTGGCACAGCAGGGGGTCGTTCCCGGGCTGGCGGTCATTATCGTAGGGGAGGATCCCGCCTCAAAGGTGTATGTGCGCAACAAGGGACGGGCGTGCGCCGAGGTCGGTATTTATTCCGAAATCATTGAGATGCCGGAGAGCACATCCGAGACGGAGCTGCTTGCGAAAATCGCCGAGCTCAATGCCCGCCCGGAAATCAACGGGATTTTGGTTCAGCTTCCTCTGCCGCGTCATATCAACGAAAGCGCCGTGATTGCGGCGATTTCTCCGGATAAGGACGTGGATGCGTTCAGCGAGGTCAACGTCGGCAAAATCATGATCGGCGATTTTCGGTTCCTGCCGTGTACGCCCGCGGGCGTCATGGAGCTTCTGCGGCGCTCCGGAATCGAGATCGAGGGGAAAAACGCGGTCGTCGTCGGGAGAAGCAATATCGTTGGCAAGCCGCAGGCGATGCTGCTGCTCCATGCCAATGCGACGGTGACGGTCTGCCATTCCCGAACGCGGAATCTCGCCGAGATTTGCCGCGGGGCGGATATCCTCGTCGTGGCGATCGGCAAAGCGGATTTTATCACAGCGGATATGGTGAAGCCCGGCGCTGTGGTAATCGACGTCGGTATGAATCGCAGACCGGACGGCAAGCTCACCGGAGACGTGGACTATGCCGCGGTGTCCGAGGTTGCCGGATATATTACGCCGGTGCCGGGCGGTGTCGGGCCGATGACCATTACGATGCTGCTCCGAAACACCGTCACCGCCGCCCGACTCGCGCATGAAAAGAAATGATTTTTTTGGATTGCCCGGCGGGCTTGAAATCAAAAAAGGGCGCGAAAAAGGCAAAAATAGCAAGGCGGAGCGATTGACAAAAAGAAGAAGAATGTGATATAATGGGAAACAGCAAAGAATTGCTTCCGGCAATTCGGGGCGTTTTACGCGCACGAGAAGTGCGCGGGAAACGCCCCCTCACGGGGTACCCCCTCACGGGGTACCTCGTTTTTTGTTGTCAAGGAATGGGGCGCCTCCGTGAAAAAAGACAAAATATATATACATAGGAGGAAAACCCATGAAACAAAAGAAGAGGGGCTTTACGCTGGTAGAGCTCGTCATCGTCATCGCCGTCATCGCGATTCTCGCCGGCGTCATGATCGCCGTGTTTGCGAATGTTGTGAATAAGGCGAACGACTCCGCGAAATTGCAGGATGAGAAGCAGGCGGAGATTCAACAGAAGCTCGAGGATATCGAGAAGAAGCTGGAAAATCAGAACTGGCTCGGCTGGGAGGATTTCGAGAATGAGCTCGCCCAGCAGATTGCCAAGATAGAAGAAGGCCAAATCGGACAGGCGGAGGTTGAGGCTGCTATTAAGACCGCGATCGAGCAGTATGCCGGAAGCGACACGGCTCTGACCGAGGAACAGGTGCAGGCAATCATCGAGCGCGCGATGAGCGGACAGCTCACACAGGCGCAGGTGGAAACGATTGTCAGAAAGTATACGGCTGAAATCGACGGCGGCGCTTCCGCATCGCAGATTCAGAAAATTGTCAATGCCGCCATGGCAAATCAGCTGACAGCTCCGCAGGTCAGCCAGCTGATGAAAGAGCTGGTAAAGGGAGACTTGACCAATTTGGATACCAAGCTTTCTACGCTTGTCACGAACGTCAAGAATCTTGAAATTAAAATCGACGACCTGAGCGGTAAGATTACGTCGGCGATGAGTGATACCGTTACAAGATTGAATACGAGAGTGGGAATCACCGGTGCCAAGACCGTTGTGGAGGCGGTGGCCGCCGCAAAGGAAATCGGCATTGACCTGAACACGCTTGATATGCAGAACGTTGTTTGGGATGAGACCGAGGACAAATTTGTAGAGGGCACATCTTCTGTGAATCAATGGCTGTTTGTTAAGAGCGGGGATGCACTTTCCACTGTTTACAGCAACTATTTGCAGGGCGCATGGAGCGGCGAGCTTACGACCTCGACCGGACTTGCCGTCGGTGAGAATCAGGATGTAAATGTCACGGTGGCGACGGAGGATGCCAAAACGGTAGACGTATATACCAACGGCGGCACGCTGACAGTCAACGCGCCGAACGCCACGGTCAATCATTACGGCACGGCTGTGATGGTCAATGTCAATGCCGTCGCAAAGGCTTCCTATCATCTGTATGGAAAGATAATCGGCAATATCGTCCTGAAATCAGGCCGTGTCGTCGCGGAGGCCGGTTCTTCTGTCTCTGCTATTATTGCGGATACCGCTGATTCCGCAGCGGTTCAGATTGAAGTAACCGTGTCGGCGAAGGTCGGCTCTGTTGCGGCAACAGCGGCGGGCATTCTGACGGCGGAGAACACGACGGTTTCGGCTGCGGCGACCGTAAAGGTGGATACGGCGGTAAGCTCCGACACTGTGAATCTGTTTGCCGGAGGTCTCGGCACCAAAGAAAGCCCATACCTGATTGCAACGGCGGAGCAGCTGGCTTCTATTTTAAGGGGAACTGCATCTGAAAAGATATATTATTCTTTGGTCAATGATATAACGATAACCAAATCGATAAGCGAAAATGATGCATGGGGAGATCCTATAAACTCCGGAATGGCACCGTTGGTTTTTGCTTCATTGAATGGCAACGGATATTCTATCAAGGATGAAAGCGGCGATATTGGTAATCTTATTCCGTATACAAGCAATTCTGAAATTACTGATATAAAGTTTTTTGTATCAAATTCTGTGGTAAATTACGCACAATCCATGACTTCTTTTGAAAATGTTATGGTATCTGGAAATATGGCAGTTGACCGGAATACAGGCGCCTTTGTTACATATGCGAACGGAAACATATCTTTTAAAAACTGCCGGAGTGAAGCCAATATAACAGGTACGGCTGGTTCCGGAGGATATAACGCCGTGTTTGTGGGTTATGCTTTCCCTAATGGAACTTTGAATTTGACTTTTGATAATTGTATAAATGCAGGATCGCTCGTGTGCGGCAAGGCTGCTATGTTTTTGGGGAATAACAGTGCTAATCAGGGAACTGTAAAGATCGATGTTAAGAACTGTACGAATGTCGGCACGATTCGCTCGACATATATAGGAGCGGAATATAAATGGAATCATTATGTGGCGACAGGTGCTCATCTTAACAACACGGTTATTTTAGATGGCGTGACCTTAGATAGCGCTACATTGTCCGTTTCACTGTCCGGAGGCTTCTATCAAGGTCCGAATGATACAATGAACATAGTGAAAAATACAGATAAAACCTTTACATTTACAAAATCGAATGATGTAAACGTGGCATATTATGTGGTTTCTGTTGGCGTGTATACAGGTTTGTTAGATGCAGATGGAAACGATGCTGGTACAGATATTTTCTATGCGACCGAACGTATTGATTCTGTTGGTACCGAAAGCTATGTTACAGCGTTAAAGTATTTGTCTTTTGTTGATGATAGTGATTCCAATGAAACGGTTGCCGACAATAAAGCGGTTACAATAGATGGGGTTCAGTATTATTGTATCAGCGGCGAACGGATAACATTAAAAGGTGCTGTTAAGGCTCCAAGCTTTGTTACTGTTTCGGCTTATGATGCAAATGGCAATCTGATTTCTTCCGCAAGCTTAAATTAAATGAAAGAGGTAAACGCATGAAACAAACCAATAAGAAAAAAGGCTTTACGCTTGTCGAGCTTGTCATCGTCATTGCGGTGATTGCAATTCTTGCGGGCGTGATGATTGCCACATTCTCGAATGTGGTGGAAAAGGCAAATGCTTCCAAAGCATTTCAGGAAGCGAAATCGAGAATCGATGCGGCATATATCAACTGCCTGACCGAAGAAAAATCTGTGGATTATGTTTCGGTTGGAACAGATGGTTCAGTTGTTTTTTATGCAGAGGAAAATGCAGATGTAAAATCGACCGAAAATGTTTCTTTTTACAAAATTGCTGAGGTGACAAAAGAGAAAGCGATTGTTGTCAAATTGGGAACCGACGATGTCTACCTTTATGTGACAACAGACGGATATTCCGTAGTAGAGGGGATTCCGGAAGGATTTGCCGGAGAGGACGGCGAGCTTGACACGTCCAAAGTTGTAGCTGCTATGACTTTTCCATCCGAGGAGAGCACTCCTACTACCTAAACCGGCGATAGAAAGCGAAAGCTTTTTATCATATAGCGTGATGATCACGCACTCCTAAAGAAATGGCGGAAAGGCGCGTTGCGGAGCGCCTTTCCGCTTTTTATACGGAAATTTATTTTTCTTCTCCTAATTTTATTGACAATATATTTAAAATGTATTATAATAATCAAAAATAGTTTGTTTTTAATCTTTGAATTGACAAAAAACAATATATACTGGCGTGACGAAATGGCAGACGCGCTGGTCTTAGGAACCAGTGGGCAGCCGTGCAGATTCAAGTCCTGCCGCCCGTACCATTTTGATTGAAAAAATGCGGCTTTGCTGAAATAAAAGGTTGGGGAGAAAAGGATCGGAAAAAGCTGATCTTACGGGAGTTGCTCGTCATAATATAGTAAAAAATGTATTGAAAAGAATAAAAAAATATGGATTTTTTAAGATTTTCGACATATTTTTCTTTTTTTTTCGCTTTTTTTTTATTATAATATCCAAAATGCATTTCTTTTTGTATAATTATCAGACTTTCATCACGCTGTTGTCTTTTTGTACACGTAACATCTTTGTAGGAGATTATAATGAATAATATTTATGATGGCTTTATGTCGTATATATATGATTTCTGTCCATATTTTGGCAGGGATAAAAGTAAGATGACGAAGCATTATTTATCAATGCTGGAAAATATTCCGTCCAGAACCGTTTTGGAGCTTGGAACTGCAACTGGCGTATTGGCACTTTCCCTTTTAGAAGCAGGTCTTTATGTTGACACTGTTGATTATTCATGGGATATGCAGTTTGCTGCGAAAAATAAACTAATACATTTTGCGGAAAATATTCGAAGCAGAATACATTTTATTTTATCAGATGTAACTACGTTCCGACCCTCAAAAAAATACGGGGCCATTATGATTCCAGATAGCCTTTTGACTGTAATACCGGAGGATTAATGGCTGCCTCCGTTAAAGAGTTGCTATAATGCATTGGAAAATGATGGGGTCCTGCTGTTTGACATGTATAAACCGTTCGATATAAAAGATGAGAGATACACGGATGCAACGCGGTTTAGGGATGATAATCATAATGTGTATATAGTGGAAGTTAATCATGAAATTTTTCATCAAAAACAACTTCAAAAAAGCGATTATCACTACAAAAAACGCCTTAGCCTTCATCATTATATCGATGTTGCGGAGATCACAATAAGTTATCATTATAAGTATTTATATCAGATAATAGAGACTTTAACGGCATTGGGTTTTGTAAATATAGTATCAAAGGAAGTATTCGACGGTCAAATTTATTTTATTTCTGCATACAAATCTGATAACAAAACAAGCTTTTGGGGGTAAAAATTTCAATATGAAATATAAAGTATCTTCTTTTAATTACATTTCTCCTTGTTTGGACGGGACTTTAAGGTTGTATAATTCCATGAACGGAATGAACAGTCTGTTGATTGTAGACCGTTTATTAAAAGATGATGTGCTTTCCGTTTTAAATGGGACCTTGCCAGTTGATGTTATTCCGGAATACGTCAAAGTCGCTTTAATTCATCATGGATATTTAGTACCTGAGAATAAGGATGAAGATTATGCTGTGAAAATAAAAATGGCGGAAACTGTTTTAGATGATAAATATTTGAACCTTATCATTATGCCGACTGAGCAGTGTAATTTTCGCTGCAAATATTGCTATGAAACATTTGAAAAAGGTAAAATGACCAAAGAAATACAAAATTCTATTATAAAATATGTACAGAAAAATATCTTGAATTATGTCGGCTTGTCTGTCGTATGGTTCGGAGGAGAACCTTTATTAGCGCTTGATGTTGTGGAGTATCTCTCTGAAAATTTTATCAAAATCTGTAAAGCAGGTAAGCGGACATACGTATCTGGCATGACTACCAATGGGTATAATCTTACTCCTGATGTTTTTGATAAGTTATACAAACTGAAAATTTTGAACTATCAAATCACTCTGGACGGCTTTAGGACACAGCATGACAGTCAGCGCGTTCTTGCAAATGGCGGAGGCACGTTTGACAGAATTGTAAATAATTTGGTTCAGATAAAAAACAAGAAGGCATTTGGAACCGTATTTAACATTCGGACAAATTTTACAAAAGCGATTATAGAAAATATAGACGAATACTTGGATTTTTATAAGCAAACTTTCGGCAATGATCCAAGATTTAGTTTTTATGTGCAGCAAGCGGGAGATTGGGGCGGAGAGAGAGTCAAGGACTTTTCTGAAGAATTGGCGGATTCGGTATATGCATCTGTACTTCATAAGATGAAGGAACACGGAATCACGCTTGGCCGCGCCAGCCATTTCAGTGAGCTTCAAGGCGAATTAAATACATGTTACGCTGCGAAAAAGAATAGTCTTGTAATCGGCTCTGACGGTATGGTTTACAAATGTACGGTACATTTTGATTTGCCTGAAAATCAGGTGGGCAAATTACATAAAAACGGAGTCATGGATTTAAATGAAAATTATATGAAGTGGATTATGCCGTTTTCTGAAATGGACGTTGAATGTTCTAATTGCTATAACCGTGCGGGTTGTTACCCAATGAAATGCCCGTATGCTTTGATTCAATACGGCAGAGCATATTGTCCGCCGATGAGCGGGGGCAATTTTAAAGTGTTTTTGGAATGCTTTGATGACAGCCTGTTTTCCCATCTAAGTCCAGAGCATATGACGGATACACGGATTGTTTCATTGAAAGGAGAAGTACAGTGACAATAGGGAATATAAAGAAACAGATTTTTGAAATCTTTGATGAGAATGGGATTTATATTGAGCCCGATGATACCGGGGAGGACATCGATTTAAGAGAATACTTGGTCGATTCCATTCAGTATGTTTACTTTATTGTGGAGCTGGAAGAACGCTTAGGCGTTGAGCTTCCAGATGAAATTTTGATATATGACAATTTGGCTTCGCTCAACGGATTTGTCAATATGGTAGCCCAATTCTGTGAGGAAGAAGACGATGCTTCTACCGTTGAAAAGGATGAATGATAAGCTATGCTACATAATAAAAGCGAGTTCCCATAATGAGCGGAAAGGAGGAGGTATCATGAAGAAAATACTGGTAAAACCCAACAAAAAAGTAGACTCTTTGAAAAAAATCAACCTTTTTAATACACCTAGACCCAATAATGAAAACTGCGATTGCTGTACAAACAGTTTCATTTGTTTGTAATAATTGGCGTATAACTAAATATCATTTTTCATAAATATTTGGTAAGACGTAGCATAGCTTATCATTCCCTTTATGGAATGACTGTGCAGCCAATAAAATACTAAGGAGGCATAAGATGAAATTCAGAAAAAAACTATTTGCCAACATCGGTTATACCGGAAAAATGATTGTTCTGATGTGGCAGAATGATAAAATGTATCTTTTTTATATGCTTTTGGATATTATTGCCTATTCAAGTCTCCCCTTTATTAGCATGTATTTGGTTCAGCAATCGATTCAAATGCTGGAGGAAGGAGCAGAGTTTCGGGTGTTTCTGCCCGTTGTCTTAGGATTTATTGCAGCTTATTGTGCTGTGAGCTGCCTGCACAGTTATTTGAATTACAAGCGGGATCTGCACGCCAACGTAATTTCCTTTCGATTATATCAAAATCTTTTTGAAAAAACGTTATCCATCGACTATGAAATGCTTTTGGATAAGGACATCCAAGAAAAAAAAGAACTCGCGCAAAGAATCATTGTGAACAACCAGTTTTCTCAAATCGTCAATAACTTTCATAATTTCATATCGAAAGTAATCATTTTGGTCGGACTGATCGCCGTTTTATCGCAAATTGACTTTTGGATACTGATTATTACGCTTGCGATTGTTATGGTAAATACGGCCGTCGCGAGATACAGAAATAAATTTCGCCGTTCGATCGACGTGGATTTGAATCCGCTTCAACGACGGGTGGCATACTTTTTTAATATAGGCTCTTCTTTTTCTTTTATCAAAGAAATCAAGACCTATAAAATGGAAAAGGAACTTCTTAGCCGGTACTCTGCCACACAAAGTGATATATGCAAGGGGCTCGATAAAACGATTCATTTGTCTCTTGCCGGATACATCATTGCCAACGTGATGAATCTTTTGCTGGACGGAGTGGCGTATACATATCTGGGTTTTCGTGTGCTGGTCCGCAATAATCTGAGCATTGCAAATTTTTCAATGTTTTTGAATGCAATTTATAATTTTAATTCTTCCGTGGGAACCATTGTCGGAGCTTTTGAAAACATGTCTGCCAACGGACGTTACTTACAGGATTATTTTGATTTTATGGCCTTAAAGACGATGAGAGACAAAGCAGGGAATGAACTGAATGAACTTCCTGAAAGCAAGTCCTATTCTTTCGCCTTTGACAACGTAAGCTACCGCTATCCGCATCAGGAAAATTATGCTTTGCGCAATGTAAGCTTCGTCATTGGATCGAATGAAAAGATTGCGATTGTCGGAGAAAACGGGGCAGGAAAAACGACGTTGACCTTGCTTCTGATGCGCATGGTTGAACCTACTGAAGGGAAAATACTGCTCAACGGCGTCGACATCCGTGAATATGACGAGCGTGAATATCGAAATTTGTTTTCAACTGTTTTTCAAGACTATAAGCTGTTTTCCTTTACCATTCAGGATAATATTACGGCATTGAATGATGTGAATACTTTGCAGATGGAAAGTGCAATAGACCGTTCTGGAATAAGGAAAAAAATTTCTGCTTTAGATAAGGGCGTAAATACCTATATTGATAAGCTTTATGATAACGACGGCGTGATCCTGTCCGGCGGAGAATCTCAGCGTCTTGCTATCGCGAGGGCGCTTTATAAGGACGCGCCGATATATGTGCTGGATGAGCCGACTGCGGCTTTGGACCCGAGAATGGAAAACGAAATTTATATGAAATTTAGGGACATTACGGAAGAAAAAACGACGTTCTATATTACGCACCGGCTTGCCAGTACACATTTCTGCGACCGCATTATTGTGTTAAAGGATGGAGAGATAGAAGAAATAGGGAGCCATTCCGAGCTTATGCGCAGCGGCGGCTATTATGCGGAGCTATATAACATGCAAGCACAATACTATATGGAAAATCCGGAGGGTGTTGCGGAGGGCTGACGGATGCGGAAAATAAGAATTGTTATTGTTGACAGCGGGGTGAGACTGGATCACCCTGCTGTGCAGGATCATCATCCCGTGGTTGTTCGATACAGCGGACTCAGGGAGGGTGAGGGTGATTGCGGACATGGTACGGCGATTTATAACATTGTCAAAAAAACAGAAAGCTTTGCTGATATTATCAATTTTCAAATTACAAATAAGGATGGAGAAATCTGTGAGGAAACACTTCTGTCCTGCTTGAATACGATCAAGGAAGAGTATGATGCTGATATTATCAATCTCAGTTTGGGTTTGAGTTTATGCGATGATTTGACACAATTGCGGCAGACTTGCGACGAGCTGAGTAAAAAAGGCGTCGTTATTATCAGTGCTTTTGACAACATGGGTGCAATTTCCTATCCAGCTGCTTTTTCCAATGTGATTGGCGTGACTTCGGTAGATTTATGCAGAAAAGTCAGCGATTTTATCGTTTTTTCGGATGATGTTATTAATATTGGAGCGAATGGAAACTTACAGAGACTGGCTTGGAATGCTCCAGACTACATTTTCTTTCATGGAAACAGTTTTGCCTGTGCACATGTTACTGTGCAGGCGGCATGGTTTATGTCGGAGGGCGCCGCGACTTTTTCTGAAATCATGAGTCGATTTAGAGAAATATCATTGCAGATTGCTTTTAACGATCAACAGCACACGAAAAAAACACGGCCTTTTGAAATAAAAAGAGCGTCCATTTTTCCATTCAACAAGGAAATGCACAGTGTGGTTCGGTTTTATGATCTGCTGCCGTTTGAAATTAGTGGTGTGTATGATATTCGCGAGTCCTCCCGTGTCGGTTCGACTACTGATCATATTATGAAAGCAGATGTAAAATCTTTTCCAATCAAAAACGTAGATAAGATGGAGTGGGACTCCTTTGATACGGTAATACTGGGAAATATTCCAGCTCAAAACGCACACCTGCTTTCTAAGGCGAGGGAAAAGATTGTCGAAAAGGCAATATTGTTGGGGAAAAATATCTTTTCATTTGACGACTTAAAAAAGAACTGTCATTATGAGAAGCTATATTGTCCTACGGTTGACCACTCCGATGTTCCTGCGGAACGCTTAGGAAAACTATATAGAATTTCAAAGCCTGTCATAGGGATTTATGGGACAAGTTCTAATCAGGGAAAATTTACTTTGCAATTAGAATTGCGAAAAAAATTTTTGGAAAGCGGATACGTTGTTGGGCAAATAGGAACGGAGCCAAGTGCTCAATTGTTCGGCATGGATTATACATATCCGATGGGTTTTAATAGTGGGGTATATATTGACGGTCATGATGCTGTTGCATATTTAAATGAATGTATCCATTCTTTATGTATAAAAAATTGTGAAGTTATCGTTACAGGGTCTCAAGCCTCCGTGTTACCATATGATATATGCAATAAAAGTATGTTCCCGTTGAAGCAGTTTAACTTTTTGATGGGGACCCAGCCGGATTGTATGATACTCTGTATAAATCCATATGACGATATAGATTATATACGGAGAACTATATTTTTTTTAGAATCCAGTGTGGCTGGGAAGGTCATCGGGTTATGTATTTATCCAATGAATTATAAAAGTGATTGGACTGGAATGTATCATCAAAAGGAATTATTATCTGAAACGGAAATTGAATTTTTCAAAACTATGTTTTCGCAGGAATTTAATATTCCGAGCTATCAATTAGGGAGCGCTGCGGATATTGCCTCTTTATATGAAGATGTGGTTGCTTTCTTCTCGCATTAATATGTGGTGACGAATATGAAAAATAAAGTTCCGTTAAACATACTTCCGTCTATATTAAATATAAAAAAAGCATCTTATATTAACAAGCATCCTTTGTATGATATTTCTTCTAAACTATCGTTATATATTCACTTCCCATTTTGTATGAATTCCTGTTTGTTTTGTCCTATTCAAACTGTTCGATATGACCCTTCGTTGGTAGAGATATATATAAAATCTTTGAAAAAAGAAATTGCTGGTTGTTTTAAAATGATAGGTCGCCATAGGGTAGACAATATTCATTTTGGTGGGGGAACCCCTTCTTTAATAAAGGAGGAAGAAATAGAGGGGATTTTAAATATTATTCGAGATTATGCCGATATCGAGAATGCAGAGATTCTGCTTGAAGCACATCCTAAATTTATATCTAATTCAATGATTGACTATTTATCAGGTCTGAGAAACTGTACAATAAACTTTGGTATCCAAAGCTTGAACGATGAGATCCTATCTTCCATGAAACGTCAGTGCAGTGGTATAGAAATACTGCGGAAAATCGATTTTGCCAAAGAAAGAGTAGGTACAATAGGAATTGACTATATCTCTGGCTGGCCGACGTCAAATTATAAGATAATAACGGAGGATATAAAATACATTGAATCCATGGAGCCGGATCATATTTCTCAGTATCCGCTTTATTTAACTTCTTGTTTAGAAAATCTCTACTTGCATAATAATGGAGAAAAGTTTAAAATAAAAACGGCCCAGTTAAGTCAATACTGTGAAAACAGATTTTCAAGTCTTGGCTATCACCGTTACGCGATATTTTACTATCAAAAAAAGGGCTTTTCTCATAAATACGGCAGAAATCAACTTGATGGAGGGAAATGGATTGGTTTTGGAGCAAGCGCTTATTCCTATATTGGAGATGCAGTATATGTTAATTCCAATATTCCTGAATATATAAAGGGAAATTTTATATCTAACCAATACAACCTTGATCACACCGGACGCTTAATTTGGAACATTATATATGATTTTAGGAAGACTGACTTAAATAAAAATAATTTTATACGCAAATATGGCAAATTAATTGAACATCCTATGGATGAGATTATAAAAATTTTTTTGGAAAAACAATATATTGCATCGGAAAAAGACATATCACTGACATGGAACGGTATCGTAAATATTATGGATGTAGAGGAAACAATAAATAATATATTTGAACCTAAGGAGCCTAATAAACAATGAAACATATACTTCCTGTAGAAAATCCGGTTATTACACATGACCCGCCTGCCGCGAATCTCTTTTCTATACTGGGTACCAATCCGAATACAGAAAGCTGGATCATGAATCATTTTGTCAATATTTATATCCATAAGGATGAAATCTTTGACAATTTTTATGACCGAAATGCGTTTTTCTATGGCTGTCCATGGATACAGGTCGTACAGATTCGCCGTGAAATCGTTTTGCGCATTTGCAGTCGGATCATAGATTATGTAAAAGCATTGATTGATGAGGGCTTTTATATATATTGCATGGGAAATACGGAGCATATATCTGCGTATCATAATACGGAATATTGGGCACATAACTTTATGATATACGGGTACGACGATACGAGCCAGACATTTTATTTTTCGGATTTTTTTGAAAACGGCAAATATAAGAGAGAAATCTGTTCCTATGATGAGATGGAAAAAGCACTCCAAACGGCGCAAATGAACCGGCATTTTGTCAATCTGATATACGGCATGAAGCTCAAAGAGATTGAGTACAAATTTGAAGTGGATATGCTTTTGGAAAAACTGACGGATTATCTTAGCTCAGTCAACTTGTTTTGTAAATACAGAACGCGGATGGATGAGGAATTTTACAGCAATAAGGGCGGGAATGCGTATTACTATTTCAGCTATGCCGAAATGAAGGAGCTGTATTTTTTCGGGCATTCCTTTTATGATAAGCTTGCAGATATGGCAGAAAAGAGGTCTGCAAGGCTGAAGCGTCCGCTTGATTTGCTATATGAACATAAGCTTCTCATGAGCAAACGGCTCGATTTTCTGTGGAAAAATCAATATATGACGGACTCTGACTATTATAAGCTTAAAACAGCGTATGATGATGTGGTCAAATTTTCCTTGATTACGAGAAACAAATATTTGAAAGATCAAATACGTTCTTCTGTTTCATCTCAAAAATCTTTGAAAGAAAGGATTTTGGAGGTGCAGGAGAAGGACCGGGTTTGGATGGAAAATTTGATAAAAGCATTGAATCGATAAAAAAACGCTGGATGCAAAACAGAATCATTGTTTTATATAGAAAAAGTTTTCTAAATCCATATTAACAATCTTGTTTTCATTTGCTATGGCAATAAAGCTGTTTGTGAAAAGCGTACATTGGCAGCGTTGATCTCTTCTGAAATTCAAAGTAATCTCTAAAAAGTCCAGAAATACGGGCATTTCATGGGATATGAGAGCTCAGCTTGCTACTCATTTACTACTTTTACGGAGAAAGCCTTGATGTGCGCTTTTCTGTGATACGGTCTGGACACCGACATATGAAGCTGATGCGGCACATCGGCAGAAGAACCGAAACATGACAATTTCATACAGCGGCTATATGGCGGCGTTTCTCACTCCCTGCATGGGAGAACAGGGACGCCGCTTTTTATACGGAAATTTTGTTTTTCTCATCCTTATTTCATTGACAGCGCGTTCCAAATGTGATATAATATTCAAAAATGGTTTCGTATTGATAGAAAAATCAACCAAAAACGATGTATGCGGGCGTGGCGGAATGGCAGACGCGCTGGTCTTAGGAACCAGTGGGCAACCGTGCAGGTTCAAGTCCTGTCGCCCGCACCAGCCGGCAGTGCCGGCACCCAATTATCGGTGTTGTCAATGCAGCTTTAAGCCTTATCACACGATGGCGGGAGTTTATTTATCATTATTCACTGCGCCGAAATAGGAGGCTGCTCTGAATGCAGCTTGGACTTGCGCGTTATACCTCGTGTTGGCTCGACAAGAATATTGTGAAACAGCAGATTGATTTTTTGACCTGCTGTTTTTTGTTCAAAACCCAATCTGTGAAAGATATCGTTTTGTGGGAGGATATTATGGAAATTGAAGTGAAAAAGCTTACTCCGGCGTTATTGAGCGATTGGCTTGAATATTTTGATAATACCGCTTTTTCCGATGAGGATGAATGGCCGGGTTGTTATTGCATGTGCTACCATTGGAACGAAAGACTTGACAGGCGAAATGATTGGGGCGAGACGCTTGAACAGGTTTACAGAAAGACCGGCAAAGCGGATAACCGCGCCCGCGCGATTAGATTGATTCAAAACGGGGGCATGCAGGGATATTTGGCTTATCACGCCGGAAAAGCGGTCGGCTGGTGCAACGCCAATGATAAACGCAATTATCATACGGTTCTGAGCAGCCTTTTTGATGATGCGGAGGATACGGAAAAAGTAAAATCCGTCGTTTGTTTTTGCATTGCCAAGGAGATGCGGAACAAAGGCATTGCGACAAGACTGCTTGAAAAGGTCTGTGAGGACGCCGCTTACGAAGGCTATGAATATGTGGAAGCCTATCCATACAGCCACGGGCAGGACCACGATTTTCACGGACCATTGACCATGTATGAAAAGCGGGGATTTATACGGATTGGCCGGCAGGAGGACTGTATCATCATGCGGAAGAATTTACGGTAACGCTTGCGATTTTATGTTGGGAATGAAATCGGGGAGAAGCAGGTGGATGAAATGACAAAACAATGCTTGACTGTTTTTTTAGTTCTGCTTATTTTCTTGAATGGCTGCGCAAATTCTAACATTCGTTTGGAAAAATCCCGATATCCGGAGGATGCTTTTGAGGTGCAGGACTGCACCGCGCCTTTGAAAGACGGGAAAAGCACGGTTTTGGAAAACGACAATCGGATAGAAGCGTATCGGTCGCGTTATGGACTTGGCACATGTCATTCTTTTGAAGGGAAACAGACAGTCATTCTGTTTTTTATGGATGACGATGAAAGTGCATGGGATGAAGAAGAGGTCGCCGGGTTTACGGAGAAGCGGATTTTTCCCGCGCTGGCTTTTTTGCAGGAGCAGTCCGAGAGTTGGGGCGTGGATTTGTCATTTGAAGTGAAACGGTATTCCACGGCGCTTTCCGAGGGACTGGACATGACTTATAAGGGAACGGTGATCAAGGATCTTACTGTTTCGGGCTCGACCAAGGATTTGCCTGAGCAGGTCGCTGCGATTTTGGGCTTTGCTTCGGGCTTGGAGCTGCTCGCGGCGCTTATGGAGGAATACGGGACCGACAAGATTATCCCGCTTATGCTGATCGATAAAGACGGGACATCTTACGCACGAACTCAGCTTTCCGAGCAAATTGTCGATCATATGGAGCATGCCGTCGTTTTCACCGATCCCTTGGGGTATCAATCGGGAAGCTGGCTTTGGAGTGGGTCCGCTACGGTCGCTCATGAAATTTTGCATTTGTTCGGCGCCGAGGATTATTATAAGCCTTATGATCGGCTGGTGCTTGCTGAAAAATATTATATAAACGATATTATGTTATTGGACAGCTATCGGCTCTCGCGCTTGGATATCGGTGCGTACACCGGTTATTGTATCGGCTGGACCGATCAGATACCGGAAATATGTTATGACAAAAGGTGGTATCCGGAAGAATAGAACTGGAATGCCCTCTGAAAGAAAACACCGCGGCTTTGCCGCGGTGTTTGTATTGTGAAATTCACTCGATTTTTATGTATCTTCCTCATCCGACGGCTGCCAAGCCTGCCCGAACTTCACGTCGCGGAACAGCGCGGCGATTCCCGTGATCTGTTTGAGCCTTAGAATCTCGTCCTTGTCCATACCGAGGTGCTTTGATATCCATTCGTCGGAGCGGCCAAGCTCATGGAGCTCCTTTACAATATTGCTCATCAGATCCACATCGTGGCTGCCGCGGGCACGGTTATGGCGGATGGTGCTGGCCATTCGCTTATCAAGCGGCTTGTTGATGACGGAAACCGGAAGCAGCCCATGCTCCCGCTCGTAAATATCCGGATAATCCAGCATGATTTGATAACGATGAAACCCGTCTACGATCAGATAATAATCTTTCGCCTTTGAATAATAACAGACTATCGGCATGGTATACCCATCCTCTTTGATGCTTTCATATAGCAGCTTCATCTCCGTGGGAGCGACTTTGTTCGGATTGTAGTTATTGGGTTTTACCTTTTCAATGGGGACGGCTATTACATTGTAAACGGGACTTTTATATTCCATAATCAAATTCCTCAATGCTTTCATATTTGCGCCGGATGGCATCCAAACGCTTTTGCTGCTGCCGGGAGAGCCCGAATCCCATATACCGACAGGTGTGGTCGTTTTTTAAAATGCAGAAGCACATTCTCTTCCAGCTGGGAATATCCTTAGAGGCTTTGATGTCATCCGTATGGTCCGGAATCGCTCCTACGAAAACGATGCGGGATTTCTTGTTCAACGTATAGTTGGAAACGCCGTTTCGTTTGATGTGATAACCGTGCTCCTCCAGCTCCCGGATGACCGATTCATCCAAGCCTCCTCCTGTGTTGTGCCAAAACTGGATGGAGGTGTTGAATTTTCTGATGTAATTGTTTTTCAGCTTCGGCGGCAGCGTATCCAAAAGAAACAGCGTATAGGATTTCCATGTGTGACCCTCGGGCAGCGTGATGCCGCGGTATCCCATCGCTTTGGTGTGACCGTAAATGGAGGCAAAATTGGCACCCTGTACCCGTCCCACCAGCCTCACCCATATTTCGGGATCGATCACCCGATATAGATTAAGCGCGTCCTTGGAATAATCGTTGAACGGGGATGCTACCCGCATCTGGGAAACCTTGAGTCCGGCTTTATAATAGAGATCGTAAAGGCGGTTATAGTCGTAATCAAACAGATAATTTGCGTGCCATACGTCGTTGACGGACCAGTCATACAGCGGGGAGGCGCACCAGACGTCTTTAAATTGATTGCTGATCCAGCATCTATTTTTGTAGCCGTACTTTTTATTCAGAAAGCCGCTGTACCGTTGAAGAGATTCGTCGGCTCTCATGCCGAGCAGACATACGGTTTTTTTCTCGCCATGCGCGATACGGTACCATCTGCCGAATTGCTTCGCGAGGTCCTCCTGCGGCATCCGATAGGTATAGGTAGTCATGACGTTGTGCTCCAAATTCACGACGTATTCCTTTTGCGGCATCGGACGCACCCAATCCTCTTTTTTGGTGTCATCCCACGGGTACCAATACATTTCATAATTGCTGAGGGCGGTTCTTGTCGCCATGGGCAGACAAACCCAATACGGCTCTACCTGATCCTTGATCCGCTCGAACGTGCGCTCCACATATTCCGTTGTGACCGTGTATTGCGCTTCAAAGTCCTGATGGAATACGCCGAGCGTTTTCTCCGGATAATACCGGTTCCGGAAATCGATCGTCAGGTTCAGCAAGAGTCCGCTGTCCTTTCCGCCCGAGAAGGAGACATAGATGTTGTCAAATTCCTCAAAGAGGAACCGCAGCCGCCCTAAAAGGGCTTCATATACATTTTGTTCCAAATATTCTCGTTTCATTTTGTCTAATTTTGATAAATATTATCTACTTTCGTCGATTTTATACTTATTTATTATAGTCATTTTCAGCCTAATTACAAGGCTTAAATTGTAAATTGGATACTTTGACGAAATTGACGGATTCAAGTAGTTGGGCTTCATGAGAGCGCCTATTTTCAACGAATTTTGTGAAAAGTGTTGACGTGCCAAAAAATACATGCTATAATAAAAAAGCGCAGACGATTCGGCGTTGCTTAGACGACGAACCGCCGGTCGGCATATAAAATTTTTATCGCAGATAGGGGAGCATAGCTCAGCTGGTCAGAGCGCACGGTTCACATCCGTGAGGTCACAGGTTCGATCCCTGCTGTTCCCACCATAAAAACCACCGAAAGGGTACCCGATTGGGGCGCCGCTTTTTGTGGAGAGGACAATCGCCCGTTATCTTCGTAAGCAAAGGATAGCGGGCGATGTTTTTTTATTATAGAGGCCGGACGCTTAATTTGTGCAAGCGCTGTCTTTCAATCTTCTCCATATTCCATAAATTTCGCAATTTGCGTGTTCTTCATTTGGGTAATATTCGGGCAAGAGCTTTTGCAGTCGCTCCGCGTCTTTTCTTTTATCAAAAAGCCCATATGGATTCAGCCTTCCGCTTGCCGATATGGCATCTGAAAAGTGGGGACAATTTGTAAGAGCGCTGATTTCCGTTTGAGCCTCTGCAAGGTCATAACCGCAGAACGCGAAACCGTCAAGTGCCGGGCGTTTTTTCCCCTTTTCAAGGATGAAAACGGCAAGAATCTGTTCGTTTTCCGCAAGAGCGGTTTTTTCATCAAAAGTCTTCCTTTCGTTGTAAGGGAAAAGCGCGCAGTCCACAGAAATAATTTCTTCAATGTTATTATTTCCCCGGTAATTTGGAAAATCTTTGGTGAAAAAGCGTCGGCAAATATAGAAATTGACATTTGACATTGGCAAAATTCTCCGTAAAATTATGTTTATTGTAGATTCATGATATCAAAATTATAAACTATAAGCAAGGGAAAAAGACTTGCTTTTATTTTAGAATAAAACCACCGATTCGGTGGTTTTCTTTGTTTTAACAGACGGGGACGATAAAGTGTGTGAAAAGCGAGTGTTCGGCGGCGGAAAAGGGTATTGTAGGCGCAGAAGCCAAAGCGCCGGCGTTCCATCATTTGTAGATTTTCGCCGTTTCATTATAGATTTTTGTAATGGCTTGCAGGATGTCGTTATGTCCGAAATCCTTGTGGTACAGAATATTGATTCCGCGTATCATGCTGAGATTTTCGATCGGCAGGGCGGTGATTTTTCCTTTTTTCAGCTCGTCGAGACAGGCGCTGTGCGCGAGAATGGAGATTCCCATGTCCTTGCGGATGAGGTCCTTGATGGTGGCGATGTTATCGACTTCGAGCACCACGTTGAAGTCGTCGATGGACATGCCGAGGCTTTCGAGATGAGACATAAACAGATTGCGGGTGCCCGAATTCGGGAGCCGCAGAATCATTTTTTCTTTTTTGATGTCGGCAAGCGTCACGGTATTCTTTTTCGCGAGCGGATTGTTGTTCGACACCACGCAGACGATATAATCCGTGTCGAGAAGCTGGGCGCTGATTCTGGGGTCGTTGATATTGCCCTCGACGATTGCGAGGTCCAGCTCATAATTGGAGAGCATATCATAAAGATTGTTTATTGTATCAGTTATAATTGTTATGCTTATGCCGGTGTTTGCGTTTCCGTATTTGGCGAGCACCTCGGCGATGACGCTGCTTTCCGCGGTATGTGTGATTCCCACCCGGATTTTGGTCATGTGCTTTTCCTCATCGGAGATCGCCTGCTGCATTTTCTCATACAGCGCCTTGATGCGCTTGGCGTATTTGATTGCAATTTCCCCTTCGGCCGTCAGTTTCAGCTCCCCTTTGCTGCGGTGGAAGATTTTGATTCCGAGGTCCTGCTCAAGCAGGGCGATGTGATGGCTGACGGCAGGCTGTGTGAGGGACAGCTCCTCGGCAGCCCTTGTGAAGTTCTTTTTTTCATATACGGTTAACAGGGTTTCCAGCTTGATATCCAACATTTTCTATTCACCATTCCTAAAATTTATGGATGCAAAAAGAATTATAATTTGCATTTATGATAAAAACAGTATATCATGATAACAGAACAAAAGCAAGATAAAAACGAAAAAGGCCGGAATGCCTGTACTGAACTCGGTTTTCGGCTTATCTTCAACAGCGGCGGAGCCATATCTTCGCTGCTGGTCGTTTTTTATATAAGGATTTATGCCGTTCTTGCCGGCTTATCATATATTTTATTGCCGTCATGTTCACGGCAGAACGGGGCTTATCATGTTAACAAATTTTCTGGATCGGTTTTCGCCCGGAACGGCGATTCTGATTACCTTGTCGATTATTCTTCTTTCCGGCTTTCTTGTCACAAGGCTGACGAAGCTTTTAAAGCTTCCGAACGTCAGCGGCTACATCATCGCCGGAATCCTCATCGGCCCGCATCTTTTGAATTTGGTGCCGCAGAACATCGTGGACAATATGAGCTTTGTCAGCGATATCGCGCTTGCTTTCATTGCATTCGGGATCGGACGCTTTTTCAAAAAGGAAACGCTGAAAGAAACCGGGGCTTCGGTCATCGTAATCACGCTTTTGGAAGCGCTTCTTGCGGGCGTGCTGGTCACGGTGGTCATGTATTTCTGCTTCGGGCTTGACCTCATGCTGTCCTTGCTGCTCGGTGCGATTGCAACGGCAACCGCTCCCGCGAGCACGCTCATGACCATCAACCAGTATCATGCGCGCGGCAAATTCGTCAGCGTGCTTTTGCAGGTGGTGGCGCTGGACGACGTGGTGTGTCTGCTCGTATTCAGCATTGTGGCGGCCATTGTGAATGCCGTGGAAACCGGCAGCGTATCCGCGGCGAGCGTGCTTCTCCCGATTGCCTATAACATCGGCGCAATGATACTGGGAGCCGTGTTTGCACTGATTCTGACAAGACTTCTCAGCAGTCCGAAGCGCAGCATGGACAACCGGCTGATTCTCGCGATTGCGATGCTTTTGGGACTTTCCGGACTTTGCTCGATTTTCGATATATCGCCGCTGCTTTCCTGCATGATTTTCGGGGCGGTTTACATGAACATGACGCGGGACGACGAGCTGTATCGTCAGATCAACAACTTCACGCCGCCCATTATGTCGATTTTCTTTGTCTTATCCGGTATGAACCTCGATGTCGGTGCGCTTTCCGCCTTCGGCATCGTCGGCATCGTCTATTTCCTTGTGCGCATTGTCGGCAAATATCTCGGCGCATATCTCGGCTGTCTTGCCGTGAAATCGGAAAAGCCGATCCGGAATTATCTCGGCGTGGCGCTGATTCCGCAGGCCGGCGTCGCCATCGGACTCGCGTATCTTGCCAAGCGGATTCTGCCGGACGAGATCGGCAATCTTCTCATGACAATTATTCTCGCTTCCTCCGTTTTGTATGAGCTGATCGGTCCGGCATGCGCGAAGTTTGCGCTGATTCGCTCCGGCGCAATCAAAAAAGAAGCGCTTAAAGGAGGCGGGAAGCCGTCGAAAGCTTCAAAAGCCTCGGCCGCACCGGTGTCGGAACCGACGCTCACAGCGCCTGAGGGAACTGTGGAAGTACCTGTGATGTCAGAGGCAACCGCAGAAGTGCCTGTGGTGTCGGCTGCATCCGAGCAGTCGGCGGCGTCCGAGGAACAGACGCCGGTGCCGTGAACGGGGAAGCAGCCGAGTGATTTCCCGTCGGTCTGCGGAGTTGACAACTTGACGAAAGTTCTCTTTTCTGAAAAATGTGAAAACGGGCGTTCCCTTGAAAAAGGAAACGCCCTTGTTTATTTTTTCTTTTCGGGCATGTGTTTTTTCTTTTTGGCAACCGAAAAGCCGAAGCTGCCGAGCTTTTGCCCAAGCTCAAAATATTCCCCGTGCGCGTAAGCGCAAAGTCCGGCTTTGTCAAGCCGGAGCTTTCCCGAACGGTCGATCAAGGTCTCATCTACGCTGATCTGCACGATGTCCGCGATGAACATGTCGTGAGAGCCGAGCGGGACGACATGATCCACCCTGCAATAAATCGAGAGAGGCGCTTCCGTGATGGCAGGGCACATGAAGCTTTCACTGTATTCCGGCGTCAGACCGCACGCCGCATATTTATCTACCTTGCGTCCTGTGCGCATACCGCAGAAGTCTGCGGCGCGGACGAGCTCACGGCTTGTCAGGTTCACGACAAATTCGCCGCTTTCCTTTATCAGGGGATAGGAATACCTTTCCGGACGGACGGATATATATGTCTTGGGAGGATGTGTGCATAAAATGCCTGTCCACGCGACGGTAATGATATTGGGCTTGCCGTCCTTTCCGGCGCAGGATACCATGGCCGGCGGTACGGGCGCGGTGAGTGCGCCGGCTTTCCATATGATTTTTGACATGTAAAATTCCTTTCTTTTGGATTTTATTTGAAAAAGGTTGTTTTTTTGATTGGATATACTGAACAATCGCAGACGGGCAAATTCGACAAAATAGACAAATTTATTTGCCGGATATCAAAGGAGATTGACTTTTTTTACGAATCGCGCTATAATATATTTTGTATCAGATATAAAATTTTCGAATGCTTTATGTAAATTTTAAATTTACTTAGACATTCGCTGCGGGAGGTTTTCACCGATACGGATGCTTTTGCCATTATAAAAGAATTATAACATATTTTTAATTTATTTGGTAGATGATTTTTTAAAATGAATCTATTATTAAAGGGGAGACGATTGTGTCACAGCATGCGAAAAAAATATTGGTGAGAGCTCTTTGCGGCTTTCTTGCCTTGCTTTTGGTGCTCGGTTGTGTTGCCATGCTTGTGTATATTTAAATGTATTGGCGCGGCCGGCGAGTTGCCGGACAACCGGAATTTATAGCTGAAATATGGGGGAGGGGATTTTGATGAGAATAAAAAGAGCTGCGGCACTTCTGCTTGCGGTGATGCTTGTGCTGACGCTTATGCCGGTCTTGGTGCAGGCGGAGGATTCGTGGGTGCTTGACAAGCTTGCCGACGAGGATTCCGGCTATAAACCGATTCCTCTTTTGATTATCAAAATAAATTACGATGCTGACGGAGACGGGAAGGACGGATTTGATCTGAATCTCGGCTCCGACGTTTTGAAAAAGACCGGAGAGCAGTGGACGCATACGGCGGATTCCTATTGGAACGAAATCTGCTTCTCCGACACCGGCAAATCGCTTAAAAATTATTATAAAGTGATATCGAACGGAAGCTTTTACTTTTATCCTGCGGAGGAAACCTATGCGAGTCTTTCTGCGGGAGGCAGGGAAAACGACGGCGTTGTGACGGTCACGATTCCCTATAAGCATCCGCAGAGCGCGACGGGAAATGTTTCCACGGAGGATTACAGCTCCCGAATTGCCGCGCTGAAAGCCGCGGACGAATATGTGGATTTCGCAAGCTTTGATAAAAACGGCGACGGGGTCGTCAGCTCTGCGGAGCTTGCCGTCGTATATGTCTGCGGCGGCTATGAATATTCCTCTGCTTATAACGGAAGCAATCGGGATCTGTTTGCCGTGCATGCGCATTACACCTCCGGCTCCGGCTGCGAGCTTGACGGCGTGATGGTCCAGAACGGCGGTTTTGTCAGGGTCGGGGAGTACGGAAGCAGTACCGAGGGCATCACGATGGGAACCATCGCACATGAGCTGGGCCATTTTCTCGGCGCGGCGGACCTCTATGATACCGACCACAACGGCAACGGCGTCAAATGGAACTACGCCTCCAATTTGTCACTGATGTCGAGCGGCAGCCATAACAGCTATACCGGAGAAAGAAGCGGCACAAGCCCTTCTTATCTTGATCCGTATCATGCGATCGAGCTCGGTTTTGTAACGGCGCAGACGGCGCTTGACGGTACATATACGCTGTATTCGAGACAAAGCAGTGCGGGCACCTACAATATCATCAAGGTAAATACACCGGACCCCGGTGAATATTATCTGATCGAAAACCGGAACGGCGATATCGAAAACAGCATGTTTGATGCCATCGACAGCGGTGCGAGGGGAATCGTCATTTGGCACATTGATGAATATTCGATCACAAAAGGCCGCATCAATAACGAAGGAAGCGGCCACGACCCGGGGATTGCTCTCTTGGGGGTAAACAGTCTTTCCGTTCCGTATGGATTTTTCTACAACGAGAGAGCCAATGAGCGGTATTATACCTTTGACAGCGGTAAGTATAAGTTCCCGATCAGCGGAACCGCCTATACGAGTCTCACGGAGGAGGAGGCTGCGGAATACGGCTTGAAAATTGAGATTATTTCCGAACGCGGAGATGAAATGCAGATCAAGGTGACCGGCGCCGCGGCACTGCCGCCCACGCTGAATCTGACCTCGGTGTCCAAGACTACCTCCGAGCTTACGTTCAAAGCGAAGATCAGGGATTTGAACGGCGGAAGCGTGACCTCCTGCGGCTTGATCCTTTCCACAAAAGAGGATTATCTGTCGGATCCGAACGCCAAAATTGTATCTTTGAAGCCGGATGAATACGGATATTTTTCCTATACCTTTGAAGACCTTTCGGAAAACACCAAATATTTCTGTACGGCATTTACGGAGGGAGACAGCGGCAGAAGCGAAAAATCCACAATCGGATATACGGCGGCCGTTCCGGTTCCGAGGGATTATTATGTTGCGCATCTTTATATGGGCAAAACAGCCGCGGAACGCTCCTATGATGTCAATCTGAAACCGGGCGATACGATTCCGGATGCGGTCACAAGATCCATGAAAAAAAGCGGATATCTTTTCGGCGGCTGGTATCTGGATGAGAATTATACCGAGCGTTTTGATTTGAATTCGACGCAGACCGAGCTTGCCGATATCACGCTGTTTGCCAAATGGATCGACGAAGAGCTTGCCGCCGTGCTCACGATTCATAACGCCACCTCGCGCTACGGAATGACGTTCGCGACGGAGGTCGGAGATACGTTCGTCGTGCCGGATATTGTGGATAGGGCGGGATATACTTTCGCCGGCTGGTATATAGATGAAGCCCTGACGACCTTATACGATTTCGGTACGGCAGCGGAAAACACAGACGGTGTCGATATTTATGCGAAATGGGTCAAAGACGAATCCGAGCCTCCGGAAACGACGGCAGACCCGCCGGATACTGCGGAAACCACCGTACCTGCGGAAACGACTGCTCCGACGGAAACAACATCGGATGGTCCGGCGACCACCCCCGCAGTGACGCCTGATAAAGGCGGACATACGGGACTGATTCTTGTTATTGCGGCGGCGGTCGTGATTGCGGCCATCGCAGTGATATATATTCTTTTTAAGAAAAAGCAAAACCATAAAAACGAAAAGGAGTAAGTGATGAAAAACAGAACTGTAAGAATTTTGGCCGCAGCCCTTGCGGCGATATTCATGGTCCTTATGCTTCCAATCGGTGCGTCTGCGGTCAATCTGATTGCAACGAACCCTTCGCAGGCGGACGAGGGCTATGAATATACCGGCTGGAGTGATATTCCGCTTTTGGTAATCAAAATCAACTACAGACCGGAGGGTGCAGACCCTACGCTGATCAAAACAACAGACGACACCTATTGGTATGAGATGCTTTTCGGAGACGGAGAGAAAAGCATGAAGTCTTTCTTTGAGACCGCTTCCGACGGGAATTTCCGTTTTACGCCGGCCAAAGAAAACTATGTGAATGAAAGCCATAAAAACGTGGCGAACGACGGCATCGTCGAGGTGACCGTCAATACAAATCACCCGGGCGGAACGAACCGCGGCGAGGTCGGCGCGGCCATTGCCGCCGCCGCTGAATTTGTGGATTTCAAATCCTTTGACGTCGACGGCAGCGGCTCGGTGGAAAAAGACGAGCTCGCGATTGCTTTTGTCTGCGCGGGCTATGAGGCGACACGTTCGACCAAAACGCCCAACAACCACGCTTTTTATTTGGGAGCTACGTTGACGGCGGGTGGAATCTCCATGTCGGGCGGCTATATCAAGGTCGGTGAGATGATGAGCGACACGACACCGCTGACGGTCGGCACCTTCTGTCATGAGCTTTCTCACTATCTCGGCACGGTTGACCTCTATACCAGCAAGAGCTGGGGCGGCGCCAACTCTCCGGCCGGCAAGGTTTCCGTCATGGCCGGCAACGGTTCTTCCGGTAAAAATACGGGAGAAGCCACGGGAGAAAGTCCCTCCTATCTTGATCCGTTTCATTTGACTGCTTTGGGCTTCTATCCCAGCACAACGATTGTCGACGGAGAGTATACGCTTTATTCCCGTCAGAGCACGGAGGGAAAATACAACATACTGAAAATCGAAACGCCGAATCCCAATGAGTATTATCTGATTGAGAACCGTTATTTCGACAACAGCTCGGCTCATTTTGACAGCGAAACGAACTATGACGGAACAAGGGGTATCATCATTTGGCATGTTGACGAGACCTACGCTACGCCGTTTGGCAGCGGAGGCAACGACGGCGCCGATATCGGCGTTGCCGCACTTGCACCGAGAAGAGAAGGCGCCGACCCTGTTTTCCCGGCAAATTCCGGTGTATTCGGTGTGAAAGGGCAGGTCTTTAACTGCGAGGACTATGCGTTCCCGTGGAGCGGAACCTGGCATACCACGCTCGGTGAGGTTTGGAATGACTTCTTCCAGCTGAAAATCGAAATTCTGACGGATGCCGGACACGAAATGAAAATCAAGGTTACCGGTACCAAGACGGCGGATTTCCCGACCGATGCGAGAGGCACTGTCGTGACATCCGACAGCCTGACGATGAGAGGGCAGATCACGGATACCAAGGGACAGACACTGACGGGTGTTACCCTGCAAATTTCCGATAAATATGATTATTCCAACATCTTGAGCTCGATCGACGTTCAGGTAGATGCGGACGGCAAATATGCCGGCATATTTGACAGCTTGACCTCCAAAACTTTTTATTATACGCGGGTGGTTTATCATTTTGAGGAAGGCGATTTCTATTATGACAGTGATGCTACCACAAAGAATCCTGTCGATCCCACGGTTTGCCTTGTCTCCTTCTTCCGCGCACTGACGGAAAACGACAAAGCCTTTGAGCAGAAGGTTGCTGTCGGCGAACCGATTGTCGTGAAATTCCCGATGAACAAAACAGGTTATGTGTTTGCCGGCTGGTATACAGACCCGGAGCTTACTCAATATTATGAGGTTTCCAATCCCAGCGAGGCGGGAGAGCTGGTTCTTTACGCGAAGTGGGTAGAGGCCGATAAAGCGGCGCAGCTGATTGTCAAGGGCGCAACGCTTGTCAACGACAAGGTCAATCCGGCGGGATATGCTGCGGTCGGCGAAACCTTCCGTGAGCCGGTTGTGACGGCACAGGAGGGCAAGAAGGTCGTTTGGTATGCGGACGAAGCCTGCACGACGCCGTTTGATTTCTCCAAGACGGTCGATTCCACGGATGCCGTCACGATTTACGCGAAGTATGAAGACGACATTCCGGAGGAAACGGACCCCCCCGTTACCACGCCCGAGGAGACGACGGCAGATACGGCGGACACAACGGCACCGAACGAAGAGACGCCGTCCGGTCTTTCCACCGGCGCGATTGTCGCTATTATCGCTGTGGTTGTCGTGATCGTCGTTGTTGCGGTGGTTCTTGTTGTAGTCAGGAAGAAAAAGAAATAATATTTGAGATTGCGCAAGCTTGTGAAAACCGGAGCGGGATACCGCTCCGGTTTTTGTCTGTTAAAACATCATATTTGACAGGAATGGCTTTTTTCGTTGACATTTTTGTGGGACTCTGTTATACTTGTGAATGAAAATTTTAGGAAGAGGTTGAAGCATGAAAAACTTTGATTTGTTTGGCGTTATGATCGACTGTTCCCGCAACGCGGTGCCGAATGTGGCGGGACTGAAACGTTTTTTTGATATCATCTCACAAATGGGATACAATTTGGCGATGCTCTATACCGAGGATACGTATGAGGTGGAAAAGGAGCCGTATTTCGGCTATAAGCGCGGTCGTTATTCGGCCTCGGAGCTGCGCGAGCTCGATGATTATGCGGCTTCCGTCGGAATCGAGCTTGTCCCGTGCATTCAGACGCTGGCGCATCTGAATGCGGCGTTCCGCTGGCGCGAATACCGGCAGATTCAGGATTGCGACGATATTCTTCTTTTGGATAACGACAGAACCTATGAGTTGATCGACCATATGTTTGCGTCCCTTTCGACTTGCATCCGTTCCCGTCGAATCCACATCGGGATGGATGAGGCGCACCGCGTGGGACTCGGCAAATATTTGGACGAACACGGCTTCTGCGACCGATATGCGCTTTTGCTCCGGCATTTGAATAAGGTTTGCGAAATCGCCCGTAAATACGGCTATGAGCCGATGATGTGGGAGGATATGTTTTTCCGTCTTGCCCACGGCGGTTATTTTATCAACCGTGAGCTTGATTTCCCACAGGAGATTATCGAAAAGGTTCCGGCGGATGTCACGATGGTATATTGGGATTATTACGCGGATACGGCTGAATTTTATGATCACATGATTCTGTCCTCGAAGAAGCTTTCCGACAAGGTTTGGTTTGCGGGCGGCGCATGGGTGTGGGGCGGCTTCGCTCCGCATTCCCGGCTCAGCATTCGCCGAAACGAGCTTGCAGTGCCGGCATGCGTCCGTCACGGAATCCGTCATGCGTTTTTCACGATGTGGGGCGACGACGGCGGCGAATGCCCGTATTTTTCGGCGCTTCCGGCGCTGATGCACGCCGCAGCCACGGCCGAGGGGCTGTCGGAGACGGAAATGAAGGAAAAATTCCGCGCGATCGTCGGGGAAGAATACGACGCTTTTCTGGAACTGGACCTTCCCAACCACGTTTTTGGCGCGGACAAGATGGTCGGCTCTGCGAATTACAGCAAAAACCGCCTTTACGATGATTGCTTTCTTGCCATTCTGAGCCTCAACGCCGAGGGAGCGGACGGAGGCGTTTACCGTGAATACGCTGAGCGTCTGCATCGTCGGGCGCGGGAGGGCTGTGAGTTCCGATATCTGTTTGAAACGATGGCTGGTCTTTGTGATGCCTTGGCAATCAAATTTGACCTTGCTGACAGGACGCGCTCGCTTTATGCGGCGGGCGATAAGGAGGGTCTGCGGCGTCTTGCCGAGAATGAGTATACGGCTCTTTTGTCGCGTCTGGACGCTTTTTATCAGGCGTTTCGCACACAGTGGTATACGGTCAATAAAACCTACGGCTTTGAAATACAGGACGCAAGGCTCGGGGGACTTATGCAGCGCATCAAAAGCTGTCGGGAAAGACTTCTCGCCTTTTGCGACGGGGATATCGATAAGATTGAGGAGCTTTCCGAGCCGGTGCTGTCGAACGACGGAGGAAATGTTCCTTATTGGCGCGAGATGCTTACGGCCTGTGTTGTCTGACGTCGATTCTTTCCATGTGGAGCCTTGATAAATCCATATAAAAAAACGCAGGATTCCTCACGAGAATGGGGAATCCTGCGTTTTTATTTCTGTTTTAGCAAGGGCAGGAGGTCGAATACCGTTTTTACGGGAACAAGGACCGTTCCGGGCTTTGTTTTCAGCTCTGTTTTGCTTAAATTCCGGCTGGGGACGGCGATTTTGGTGAAGCCCAGCCGTTCTCCCTCGCGCACACGCTGTTCCACGCGGGATACGGCGCGTATTTCTCCGGAGAGCCCAAGCTCTCCGATGCACATCACGTCGTCCGGCACGGGGATATCCCGAATGCTCGATATCATGGCGAGCGCCATGCCGGCATCGGAGGCGGTTTCTTCGATTTTAATGCCGCCGATGACGTTGATATATACGTCGGAGGAGGAGAAGCGCAGTCCCAGCCGTTTTTCGAGGACGGCGAGGATGAGCGACACCCGGTTGTAGTCGATACCGGTGGACATGCGCCTCGGAGAGGGAAATACCGTCGAGGTCGCGAGCGCCTGAATTTCCGCGACGAGCGGCCGCGTCCCCTCGATTACGCAAACGGCACAGTTGCCGGATACGCCCTCGGGACGGTCGGCCAGCAGCAGCTCCGAGGGGCTTTCCACCTCGCGCAGCCCCGCATCGGTCATTTCAAATACGCCGAGCTCATTGGTGGAGCCGAAGCGGTTTTTGATTGCGCGGATCACGCGGCAGTTCTGGCGGCTTTCTCCCTCGAAATACAGCACGGTGTCAACCATGTGTTCGAGCACCTTCGGACCCGCGATGCTGCCCTCCTTGTTGACATGTCCGACGAGAATCACAGACGTGCCATCCGTTTTTGCTTTGTTGATGAATACGCCAGCGCACTCCCGTATCTGCGTCACACTGCCCGGGATGGTGTTGCTTTCGCTGTGATACATCGTTTGAATAGAATCCACGATGATGATATCCGGCGCGAGTTTTTTCGCATGGGAAAGGATTTTTTCCGCGTTCGTTTCCGTCAGAAGATAGATGCCCCCGCCCTTGATGCCGAGCCTTTTGGCGCGCAGGGAAATCTGCGCGGCCGATTCCTCTCCTGAAACATAGAGCACCGTCCTGTCCTCGGCAAGGCTCGCGCAGATTTGCAGAAGCAGTGTGGATTTGCCGATTCCGGGCTCGCCGGAAAGCAGCACGACCGAGCCCTCCACAAGTCCGCCGCCGAGAACTCTGTCAAATTCGCCGATTCCGGTCGAACGCCGCAGATATTCCGGCAGATTATCCGAGGTGAGCGGCTGCGGTTCGGTGTCGCCGGCGCTGCGTACCAGCATCGTCTGCCTGCGGGAGGCGCCGGACGGCGCGGAGGCAGGGCTTTCGCTTTCGTAGGTTTCCTCTGTGAAGGTGTTCCAGCTTCCGCAGCCGGGACAACGCCCCAGCCATTTTGCACTTTGATAATCGCATTCGCTGCATACATAGACGGTTTTTGCTTTTTTCATCCGTGTTTTTGCCTTTCGTCACTTGTTGTCTTCGCTGATGTATTCGATAACCGAAGTATAGATGCTCATCGCGAGCTTCATTTGGTATTCGTCGGTCTTGAGAAGCTCTTTTTCCTCATAATTGGAAAGAAAGCCGCATTCGACAAGCACGGCGGGAATTTGAAGATGGGAGAGCAGATAGATGGAATCTCCGGCCGGCTTTGTCTTTCGGGAATTTTTCTCGTCGAGATTGGCGGCGGCGCCGTTTTGAATCATATCCGCAAGCGCCTTGCTGCCTTCGTTGTTGCCGGAGTAATATACTTGAAGCCCGCTGTATTTGGATACCGGAAATTTGTTCATATGGATGCTGACGAGGACGGAGTTTTCATTCTCGCTTGCAATCGCGACGCGCGCGTTCAAATCATCCAGCTTTTTGTGCTTGGAGGAGGGATCGGCAAGCTCGATATCCGCGTCCCTTGTCACGACGACGTTGACGTCCGCCGTTTTCATGAGTGCGGCAAGCTTCATCGCCACCGCGAGATTGAGATCCTTTTCCAGCGTGCCGTCGTCGTCCGCCGAAGCGCCGCCGTCACGTCCGCCGTGGCCTGCGTCGATGACGATGGTGAAAGTTTTTTCTTCCTCGTTTGCGCCTGTCGTCTGCGCTTTGCGGTCGTCCACGCCGATCCTGTTTCCGACGAGCAGGGCTACCGCGATAAAAAAGAGGGAGAATACAGAGAATTTCAGAAAAAAGAATGCCGATTTTTTCGTTGTATGATGTGACAAAAAACTCACCGCCGTTTCCGTATTTATTCTTAGATATATGAAAACG
The DNA here is from genome assembly GCA_934446365.1 of uncultured Eubacteriales bacterium. Lineage (GTDB taxonomy): Bacteria > Bacillota > Clostridia > Oscillospirales > CAG-272 > QALR01. The sequence continues at coordinate 85,788 of CAKSDZ010000004.1, forward strand.
GCGGGCGGGTTATGTTTCTCTCTTGAAAAATTCCTTTTTCGTCTTGATTAGTTTTCGGTCTTTTTATGGCCGAACAGGCTCCATTCGTTGGTGCCGAGGAAATACGCGAGTCCGGCGAACAGCGCAGGCAGAATGGAGGCCGTGAGATAAGCATACGGCGAACCGGTCGCAAGACGCAGTCCCATGGCCTGTGCATCCCAAATCAATTCGATGCAGGCGAATACGGAATGGAGCGTCTGAAAGGCGGCGTAATCCCGATAGGTATAGCTGATAAGATATATGAGGTTGACGATAAGGCTCGGAACCGAAGCCAAAAGACCGAGATAAAGTCCTGTGAGCCGATTTAGCTTCATGCGTCCGCCGTTGGCGGTGAGCCTGTCGCGGGCACCTAAATTCCACATCTGCGTGCGGACAAGGTAATAGTAAAAGACAAAGACGAGTATACAAATCAGCACGCAGAGCAGATTTTTTGTACTTTCTGTTTGTATGAGCAAAAAGGCGGAGGTGGAAAGGATGCTGAAAATGGCGAGAGCAAAATGCGTCGTCAGAAGCTTTGCAATCTCGCGGCTGTAAGTTTTCCAAAATTCTCTGAATTTCATTATATTCTCCGTTCCGGCCGGTATGAGAGCAACCGGCACCGTGCATCATGCTGCATTTTAAAAAGGGTGAACCTATTCTGACAAAAATCTCTTTTCATTATTATAACGGGATATCGGATTTTCTTCAAGGCGGTTTTGAAAAATTTTCGGAAAGATGATAAAAAATTCACATTTTGAAACCGGTTTTCGTGATTTTTAAAATTATCCTTTGTATCTTTGCATCAAATGATGTATAATAAAAGAAAGGAGTGTGAAAAAATGTCGGACAAAACGAAAGTAAAAGAGGATACCTCGCCGGTCATCGAACGGTTCTTGCGGTATAAGCTTGTCGTTCAGGGGAGATCTCCGAAAACGGTTGAGGAATACCGGATCGATTTACATACCTTTTTTTCCTATCTTATTGCGACGCGCGCGGGACTTTCTCCGTCCGATGATGGGTTTTATGATGTTTCCATCTCAGGAGTGGACAATGATTTTGTGAAAAGCGTCACAACGCTCGATATTTTGGAATTTCTTGTTTATACGGCGAATGAGCGCGGAAATTCGACGGCCTCGCGCGCACGCAAGCTCTCCGCGCTCAAAACCTTTTTCAAATACATGGTCGCGACGGAAAAGATCATGGAGAAAAATCCGGCGATCGACATCGAAACGCCGAAGAGGAAGGCTTCGCTTCCCAAGTATCTGTCGGAAAGCGAGAGCGTTTCGCTCCTGTCAAGCGTGCTGAATGATACGGAATCCCGCACAAAGGAACGCGATTTTTGCATCATCACGCTGTTTTTGAATTGCGGGATGCGTCTTTCCGAGCTTGTCGGCATCAATCTTTCCGATATCGACCGCGAGTTTCGTTCGATGCGCGTCGTGGGAAAGGGAAACAAGGAGCGCATCGTCTATCTCAACGATGCCTGCCGCGAAGCGCTTACCGCTTATCTGAATTGCCGCGCGAAAAATTTGGATACCATCAAGGATAAGAATGCGCTGTTTGTCTCCCGGCTCGGCAAGCGCATCAGCGGCAAGACGGTTCAATGGCTCGTTTACAAATATCTCGACGCGGCGGGGCTCGAATACAAGCATTTTTCGACGCATAAGCTTCGCCATACCGCGGCGACACTCATGTATCAGGAGGGCGGCGTCGACGTGCTGGCCTTAAAGGAAATTCTCGGTCACTCACAGCTCAGCACCACGCAGATTTATACGCATATCAGCGATAAAAAGCTGGAAGAGGCGGTTTCCAAGAATCCTCTCGCGCACTTAAAGCCGTCCGATCTGTCGGGCAAATCGGAGCATGACGATGAAAACGAGTGAAGCTTTGTGAAAAACAGTTCAAATGTTCCGAACATATATTTACTTTCCCTCTTGAATATGATATAATGATCACGCAAGCGAAAAACGCTTGCGTGAAACATTTTAAAAGAGTGAGTTAAGCGAGAAGGCTCCTTTCACTTTATTATGACGTTTCAAATGCGGACATGAGGCGCATGCGCCTTTTGTCTGCGGGCGGACGCGCCGACGTTCCCTGTGCGCGTCCGAAGCCGGGACAAATCAAAAAGGAGTGAACCGGTTGAGGCAATTTTATCATATGGACGGTGGTCATCTTGTCTGAAAACGAGCGTCTTTGCAAGGCGGAGGAGCGTATAAAGTTTGACGAACAGAGGATCGACCGTTTGGAGCGGCTGGCGGACGAGGTGCGTGTTCAGAATGAGAATATCGCGAGGCTTGTCACCCAGCTGGAATTCACAAACAGGCAGTTGGCAGCGCATGAAAAGCGGATCGGCGAAATCGAAAGCCTTCCGGGGCGCGGTGTCCGGATGCTCATCGGTGCGATTGCCGCGGCGCTTGCTTCCGCTGTCATCGGCGGACTTGTGACCGTTTTATTCTGATATCCGGGAGGGATTGTTTGACGGACATCATTTTATCGGTGGTTTTTCTTGCGGCTCTCGCCGTCGGAATCGCGCTTCTTTACCGCTTCGGCTGTGTCAGACAGGCGAAAACGATTTTGCTTCACCTTGTGACGGAAGCGGAAGAGAAGTGGGGCGGCGGTACGGGCGAGATCAAATTTTCCGCAGTTGCGGAGGCGCTTTATGACAAGCTGCCGTCCGCGGCGAGATTTCTGCTCAGCGGAAAGACGATTGCGTCTCTGATTGAGAGTGCGGTCGAAAGAATGAAGCAGTATCTGTCGCAGGAAAACTGAATGAGGAAAAGCGGAGAATCAAAGTTCTCCGCTTTTCCTTTGCGTGGTGGTGTGCAAATGTGAAAAAACTACAAATTTTTGTGCAAAGCTATTCCATTTTCCCTTTCTTCGTGATAAGATAATATGCAGAGAAACATGTAATCATTTTGGCTTTCTGCATGTGATATCAAAAATTTTGATGAAACAGCCGACCGGGCGGTTCCCGGTTTCGGTGTAATGGAGGCTTTTATGAAAGAGATAAAACCGATTGAGCTTGGAATTGCCGGAAACGGAACGGTGCTCCGCAACCTTTCTGTTCCCGCATTGGTGGAAAAGACGCTGGCAAGAGGAGAGGGGACGCTCTCCGACACAGGGGCGCTTGTCGTGAAAACGGGAAAATATACGGGCAGAAGCCCGGACGATAAATTCATTGTCGACACCCCCGCCGTACATGACGATATCGCGTGGGGCAAGGTCAACGTGCCGATTGCACGAGAGAAATTCGATGCAATCCGTGCAAAAATGCTCGCATACCTGCAAAACAAGGAAATTTTTGTGTTCGACGGCTTCGCGGGTGCCGACAAGACCTATACGCAGCGCTTCCGCATCGTCAACGAAATGGCGAGCCAAAATCTGTTCATCCATCAGCTTCTGATTCGCCCGACGGAGACGGAGCTGGATGACTTTGTGCCGGACTTTACCATTTTGGCGGCGCCCGGCTTCAAGTGCATCCCGGAGGTGGACGGCGTACACAGCGAGGCGGCCATCATCATCGATTACGAGCAGAAGCTCGTGCTGATTGCCGGCAGCGGCTATTCGGGCGAGATTAAAAAGAGCGTATTTTCCGTGATGAACTATGTCCTGCCGAAACGCGGCGTGCTTTCGATGCACTGCTCCGCAAATATCGGAAAGGACGGAGACAGCGCCGTATTCTTCGGGCTATCCGGCACGGGCAAGACGACGCTTTCCGCGGATCCTGCGAGAAAGCTCATCGGGGACGACGAGCACGGCTGGTCGGACAAAGGCGTGTTCAACATCGAGGGCGGCTGCTATGCGAAGTGCATCCACCTTTCCGCCGAGCATGAGCCGGAGATTTACGGCGCGGTGAAATTCGGCACGCTGCTCGAAAACGTCATCGTCGATAAAAACGGCGTTCCGGATTATGACGACGGTTCCCTGACGGAGAATACCCGCGCGGGCTATCCCGTGGAATACATTCCGAACGCGGAGCCCTCCGGCGTCGGCGTACAGCCGAAAACGGTGATTTTCCTCACCGCAGACGCTTTCGGCGTTCTGCCTCCGATTGCAAGGCTTGACCGCGATATGGCGATGTTCCATTTCGTTTCGGGCTATACAAGCAAGCTCGCGGGCACGGAGCGCGGCGTCACGGAGCCGCAGACGACGTTTTCGACCTGCTTCGGCGCGCCGTTTCTGCCGCTCTCACCGAGCGTGTATGCGACGATGCTCGGCGAGCGAATCGATAAAAACAACGCGCGCGTGTTCCTTGTGAATACCGGCTGGTGCGGAGGCGCCGCGGGAACGGTGCCGCGCATGAAGCTCCGCTATACGCGGGCGATGGTGTCGGCGGCGCTTTCCGGCGCGCTTGACGATGTGGAATATGTGCTCGATCCCATTTTCAACGTCTATATTCCGAAGTCCTGTCCGGAGGTCCCGACGGAGATTCTCGATCCGCGGAATGTGTGGACGGACAAAGCGGCATATGAAAAGGCGGCGCACACACTTGCGGAAAAATTCCGTGAGAATTTCAAGAAATATACGGATATGCCTGCGAATATCATAAACGCGGGTCCCAAAGCATAAAAGAAAGGGTAGACTTTTTATAATATGAAGCTTTATAACACGCTGTCAAAAACGATAGAGGAATTTGTCCCGAACGAACCCGGCAAGGTGAAGATGTATACCTGCGGTCCCACCGTGTATCATTTTGCCCATATCGGCAACCTCAGAACCTATATCATGGAGGATGTGCTGGAAAAATTTCTGCGTTACGTCGGTTATGATGTCACGCGCGTGATGAATGTGACCGACGTCGGCCATCTCACAAGCGACGGGGACACCGGAGAGGACAAAATGCTGAAAGGCGCGAAACGGGAGCATAAAACCGTTCTCGAAATCGCAGAATTTTACCGGAAAGCGTTCTTTGACGACTGTGCAAAGCTGAATATCAAAACACCCGACATCGTGCAGCCGGCCACCGGCTGCATCGATGAGTTCATCCAAATCATCTCCTATCTGTTGGAGCACGGATTTGCCTATATCGCCGAGGGGAACGTCTATTTCGACACCTCAAAGGCGAAGGATTACTATGCGCTCTCCGGCCATAACACGGAGGAGCTGATGGTCGGCGTGCGCGACGACGTTTCGGAGGACACGAACAAGCGCAACAAGAGCGATTTTGTGCTTTGGTTCACCAAATCGAAGTTCGACGACCAGGAGCTGAAATGGGAGAGTCCGTGGGGGCTCGGTTATCCGGGCTGGCACATTGAATGCTCCGGCATCAGCATCAAATATCTCGGCGAGCGGCTCGACATCCACTGCGGCGGTGTGGACAATATCTTCCCGCATCATACGAACGAGATCGCGCAGAGTGAGGCATATGTCGGGCATAAGTGGTGTAATTATTGGTTCCATGTCCAGCATCTCAACGACGAAACCGGCAAGATGAGCAAATCCAAGGGAGAATTTTTGACGGTGTCGCTATTGGAGGCCCGCGGCTATGATCCGCTTGCGTATCGGCTCTTCTGCCTGCAAAGCCATTACCGCAAACCATTGACATTCAGCTTTTCCAATCTCGACAATGCGGCGGCAGCCTATGCGAAGCTGACAAAGCGGATTGCGGGACTTTCCGCGGCAGGCGAGGTCGATGCGGCAGCGCTGGATTCCTATCGGGCGAAGTTTATCGACGCAGTGGGACAGGATCTCAACACCGCGCAGGGACTCACCGTGCTTTATGACATGCTCAAGGATTCCGCCATCAATGACGCGACAAAACGCGCTGTGGCGGAGGATTTTGACCGTGTGCTCTCGCTTGGCTTGATCAAGGAAGCCGTGGCGGACGAAGCTGCGTCTGCGAATGGCGATGATGCATGGATTCTCGCAAGGATTGCGGAGCGCGCCGAGGCTAAAAAAGCAAAGAATTATGCGCTTGCGGACGCCATTCGCGCGGAGCTTTTGGAAAAGGGAATCGCACTTGTGGATACCAAGGACGGAACCACTTATACAAAGGCATAATCAGATAATATTCTGATGTATAAAATGATATATACGACAGTATAAAATAAAAGGTTTATTGGTTTATGAAAAAAGACAAGAAAATCAAAATCGGATTCGTTTCGCTCGGCTGCTCCAAGAATTTGGTGGATACCGAGGTGATGCTGGCAAAGCTGGTATCGGCGGGCTATGAAATCACGCCGGAGGATATCGAGGCGGATGTGATCATCGTCAATACCTGTGCGTTTATTGAGAGCGCGAAAAATGAAGCGATTGAAAATATCCTCGATGTCGCATGGCTCAAAGAGCACCGTTCGCTGCGTGCCATCATTGTGACGGGATGCCTTGCGGAGCGTTACCGGACGCAGATTTTTGACGAGATTCCGGAGGTGGACGCGGTCATCGGCGTCGGAAGCTTGGATCACATCACAGAGGCGGTGGAGGCTGTCCTGAAAGGGGAGAAATACAGCTTTTTCGGGGATAAAAACACCGCGGCACTCGGCGGGGAGCGCATTGTGACGACGCCGGAATATACCGCCTATCTGAAAGTGGCGGAGGGCTGCGACAACCGGTGCACCTACTGCGCGATTCCGCTCATTCGCGGCGGCTTTCGCAGCCGTCCGATAGAGGATCTTGTGAAGGAAGCGAAGGAGCTGGAATCGATCGGCGTGAAGGAGCTCAATCTCATCGCGCAGGATACGACGCGCTATGGGCTTGACCTCTATGGAGAATATCGTCTTCCCGAACTGATTCGCGCGATTTGCGAAGCAACAGCCATTCCGTGGATACGGATTTTATACTGCTATCCCGATAAAATTACGGATGAGCTGATTTCCGAGATCAAAAACAACGACAGGGTTGTCAAATACATAGACCTGCCGATTCAGCATATCAATGATCGTGTGCTTTCCGCGATGAACCGTCACGGGGATTCCGCTATGATTAAGGCTGTGGTGGAAAAGCTGCGCCGGGAAATCCCGGATATTTGTCTTCGCACGACGGTTATCGTCGGATTCCCCGGAGAGACGGAAGAGGAATTTAACGAGCTTTGCGAGTATGTTGCACAGACAGAATTTGACCGCTTGGGCGCCTTTACGTATTCCCGTGAGGAGGATACGCCGGCTTATGATTTTGAGGATCAGATCGATGAACAGACAAAGCAGGACAGATATGATATCATCATGCGCGAGCAGCTGCATATCGCGGAGCGAAAAAATCAGGCTTTTGTCGGGAAGAGAATGACCGTGCTTTGCGAGGCTTACGATGCCGTCGCGGAGATTTATTACGGCAGGAGCGCCTATGACGCACCGGATATCGACACCAAGGTTTATTTCCGCAATGCCCTCGGCAAAAAGCGCATTGCGCCCGGGACGTTTGTCGAGGTGGACATCGAGGAGGCCGTAGACTATGACCTCATCGGCAAGGCGGTCGTTTGATTTTTGATATTTTATCGCTGTCCGCGATAAGCGGATAAAACTTCGGAGGCTAACATGAAACTGAATCTTCCCAATAAGCTTACGGTCGCAAGAATGGTCATGGTGCCGTTCCTCATGGTATTTATCACGTTTGATTTCGGTCTTGGCGTTTGGTCAAGGCTGATTGCCGCCGCCTTTTTCGGCCTTGCCTCCTTTACGGATTTTGTGGACGGGCATATCGCAAGGCGCGACGGTCTTGTGACGAATTTCGGAAAATTTCTCGATCCGCTCGCAGATAAGCTGATGGTGTTTGTCGCTTTGATCTGTCTTTGCTATGTGACCGGCCGTGACGAGGGTATGAGCGTATACGGCGTGCTGCTGCTGGTGGCGACCGTCATCGTGATTTTCCGTGAGCTTGCTGTGACCTCCATGCGCATGGTTGTCACCAATACGGACGGTATCGTGATTGCGGCAAATTCTCTCGGAAAGGTCAAAACCTGCACACAGATTCTGTTCATTCTGACGGCGCTGATTGAGCCGATTTTTGCGGATAAGCTGTCTTACGACTTTCTTGGCGGGCATGTCGTTTCCTATGTGACGATGGCGGTTATGACCGTTATGACGATTTGGTCGGGCGTTTCCTATTTTAAGGGCTATTGGAAATATATCGATCCCGCAAAATGATTCCAAAACTTTGTAAATTTTGGATTTTGAGGATTGCCTGCCTTTTTTGTGCGCTTTATTCCGTTAAGTATGCTTTGCATCGGGAAAATCCAAGATTTTGCACTTGTTGTTCACAAAAAATTTCTTGACATTATTTATGCTGCGGTATACAATATAAGCAGAAGAGAAGAGACCGGACTCCCGATTGGAGAAAGATTTGCTTCTTGTTTGATGACGGAAAGGATTATTTTTAGTATGGCAGATGAGATGTTTAGCGCAGATATTATCACACTGACCGATGAAGACGGCAATGAGACGGAATTTGAAGTGATCGCTACGCTTGAAATCGACGGAAACACCTATTATGCGCTTATGCCTGTGGAAGATAACGAAAACGGAGACTGTGTGATCTTAAAGCTGGAAGAGGATGAAAACGGCGACGATATCCTCTCGACCATCGATGATGACGATGAATATGAACGTGTCGCCGATGTATTTGACGACGAGGTATTTTCTGAAATCGATTATGACGACGAGGAATAATCTTCGGTTATCTGCATATATTATGGATAGCTTCCCGCTTGCGTGACGCATCGGAAAGCGTGACGGAATTCCGTCATTTCCTCTTTGAATGAAAAATCCTGCCCCTCTCGTGATATGTCATAAATTAAACCTACAACCATTTCTTGGAGCCTTTACCCGATATGGGTATGCAGACCTCCCGACCGGTCCTGCTGATGTCACGACCGGCCACGGACGCTGGGAGCACAAAGTATTGGAGCGGGCACCTACCTTGCTTTATGCAGGGCATTAATTTTGACGTACACGGCCGGGTGGGTTTTATCTTTGAATTTTCAAAACAAAAAAACGATCGCTTATGAGCGATCGTTTTTTTGCTTTGTGATATGCTCAGTTCAATAGGAGAGGCTTGGCGGCGATTATTCATGCAGATAGGAAATGGCTGCTATATAATCGTCAAGCGCCTCGGAAATAGGGGCACCGTATCTTTTTGTCCATTTCGTGATGTCGTTTTTTCCTGTAAGGATCATTCCGGATATTCCAGTTTCATACGGCGAACCGTATGACGAGTCGGTAAAACAGTGATAGGCGGGATCATAGGTGCGGGTATTGAGGATAAGCTCGAGCATCTCCCCCGAATCGACGTCTGCGCAGATTTCATAGGCATAGGTGTCTATCCATGCATCGCGCACGGTCTCGCTGGAATGATAGGCGAACAGCTCAAAAAATTCCCCGACCGCTTCAATATCTGAAACGTATACAGGAACGGAGTATGTTGCCGTTTTTTTATCAACATAATGAGCATAATTTTTCTGTGTTTCGCTGTAAAGGGGATAGGGTATGAGAGAAATATCGCTGTTTTTGATTTGCGAGATCGTGTCGATAGTATCGGATGCAAACAATGTACTGCCATTTTGCAAAGTAGGCAGAATATCAGAATAGAGGATGGTTTCAGATTCGTCGAGATTCCAAATTTCAATGGCTCTGTCGATCAGAGCATTCCATTCATCGGAATACTCGTTTGCCGCAAAATAAAAGACGCCGTCTTTGTTTTCAATAATCGAAAGCGCGGAGGCACAATGCAGACCGTGTGCCGCATAACCCGTTCTGACCCATCCGCGTATATTTCCGTCTGTGCTGCTGTTTTCTGCGATTTTGCACATTTCCGCAAACTTATCCATTGTCCATTTTTTTGTCCGTACCAGCTCATAAAGGTCGTCGGTGATTCCGGCTTTCTCATAGACCGTTTTGTTGAACATCATCACATGGGTATGCGACATGGCGTTCAGCGCGAAATCGCCGAGGATGCTGTACAACACGGTTGCGCCGTTGTTGTTTTTCATGCTGTATGTAGAAATATAGCTTTGATCCCAATAAGAATTATCAAGATTAAGTTCCAGTGCATATAGATTGTAGCTTGCCCCGATGAGTGTGCGATTTCCTGTGTTGTATGACGTTGTGAAGAGATCAATCGTGTGCTCTCCACTCGCCATTTCTATTGTCACCGCTGAACCGGCATTATAAAAAGCCTGCAGCTCTATTTTGCAGTTGTAAAGAGCTTCTATCGTCTTGTTTCGCTGGCGAACTGCAAGACTAACAATATCGGTACCCTCTGAATCAATTTCTGCGCTTGGTGCTCTGCCGAAGGAACCGGCTGAAGGGTCTGCTGCAATGACAAAGGTTCTGCCGCCAAAATCCGGCTTTCCTATGGGAGGCTCGATTGGGTTATAGGGATCGACCGAGGAGCTTTCCTCTTTGCCCGCGGTGGTTTCTTCGGCTTCATGATCCCTTGTCGTGTCGGGCACAGATGAAATCGTGGTTTCGTGGTTTTCGCTTGTGCTTTCGTAGTATTCACTCTGTGCTGTGCTTTCGTTGTCCTCACTCTGTGCCGTAGTATCGGATGAAGAGATGCTTTCGGTTATCGCCGGCGGATTATTTTTGACACATCCGACTGCCAGACACAGAACGGTTATGATAGACAAAGCACATAAAATCGATAAACTCTTTTTTAGCATTATCATTTTCCTCGGTTATTTTAAAATTGATTATAATTATATTATATAAGATTTTACGATTTTGTCAATAATTTCATATAGAGGATTCAACGCAGGCCGCTTTCGTTCACTTCATTCCATGGTGGTGGAGGAGAAAAAAAGGAACGGCAACATTTATATTGCCGTTCCTTGTCTTTTAAGAATAGAAAGAATTATTGATTTGCATTGGACATAGTTGTAACATAGTTGTTAATCGAGCTGTTGACCGCCTCGGCCGTTCTGTCTGCCCATCTTGTAAGGTTGTTCTTACCGGTGGAAATCATGTTGCTGATGTCACCCTCATAAGAAGCAAACATCAGATAAGCAGGATCATAGGTGCGGCTGTCAAGGATGATGCCGAGCATCTCGCCGGAATCCGCATCGCTGCAGAATTCATAGCTGTATGCTTCAATCCAAGCAGAACGTACAAGGTATCTGGAATGATAAGCGTAAAGCTCCATGAAGTCGCTGAGCGTATCGATGTCCGGAACGGATACCGGTACAGAGTAAGCATACATGTGGTTGTCAACATAGTGAGCATAGGAGCCTTGTGTCTCGCTATACATCGGGTAAGGAACAAGGCCGACCGATACATCGGAATCCTTCATACGGGCCAAAATATCGATAACCTCGGAGGCAAAGAGCGTATTTCCGCTCTGGAGAGCAGTACGGACATCTCCATAACCGAGTGTCTCTGCCTGTTCAAGCGACCAAACGGAGATGGCCTGATCGATAACGTCGTTCCATGCGCCTGCATTGTTCACCATTTCAAGCGAGAGAACACCGTTGTTGTTGGCGATGATCGGCATTGCGGACGCCACATGCATACCGTGCGTTGCGTGACCGGTTCTGACCCAACCAAGAATATCGCCTTCCGAATAATGATATTCGGAGTTACCACTGGTTTCTTGAGCAGCCGCTTTAATCATCTCGACGAATTTATCCATTGTCCATTTGTTTTCTCTTACGAGATCGTAGATATTGCCGATTGAGGATTCGATACCGGCATTCTCATATACTGTTTTGTTGAACATCAAAGCGTGGGTCGCAGACATGGAATAGAGAGCAAAGTCACCAATGATGCTGAAAATTGTCTTAGCGCCGCTGCTGTTATTGATGCTGTACGTATTTACGTAGTTCTGGTCCCACCATTCGTTCTCAAAATTGAGGTCGAACGAATAGAGATTGTAGTTGTTTCCGCTTGTTCCAACGCCTGAGGTCTGATATTTTGTCGTATACATGTCAATGGTGTGCTGATTGCCGCTGGTATCGGCGGTTGCAAGCGAGCCGGGATTGTCGGAAGCAATCAATTCGATCTTACAGTTATAAAGCTTTTCCATTGTGCTGTTTCTCAGACGGACTGCAACACTGATGGTATCGGTGCCTTCGGAGTAGATCTCCTCGCTGGGAGATTTGCTGAAATCGTCCGTTGCCGTGTCACCTACAATGACAAAGGTCGTTCCTCTGAAATCGACATCTTCATAGCCGGGAAGCTTATTATAGCCATCAATTTCGACCGTAGAAGAGGAACCGTCGTCTCCAGAGGAGGTATCTTCGGACTGGCTGCCGCCGGTGGTCTCCTCTCCACTCGAAGTGCCTCCCGATGTACCGGGTTTGTCACTTGCTGTTGTGTCTGCTGGCTCACTGCCTTTGGTGGTTTCCGGCGTGTCGTTTTCGCCGCAGCCGGCCATCAGAAACACAACGAGAATCATTGCAAGAGATAAAACAATTGCCAAAATTCTCTTCATAAAATGATCTCCTTTTGTTTGAAAATTTTTAGCCATTCGCCAATGAAAGTGCAAAATATAATGCGAATGCTCCTATACTACATAATATCATTATATGCTGTTTTTGTCAATAGTTATCGACATTATCTTTTGGATTTTCGTTATTATTCATAAAAAACGAGGGAATTTTTGACTAAACGTGAAAATCTCGGCGGATAAAAATAACACGGAAAACCGATATCAGGTGGAATAGGAAAGAGTTATGATTTTTCACCGTTCTGAAATCAGATTTTTCCGTGTTATTTTCACGTCAGCTTTCTGCCATAGACGAGGATTCGATATAGCTGTGATATCCTTTCAGTTGTCCGGGTGTCGATCCGAATACGATATAGTCGATTTCTACGCTGTTTCCGGCTTTGATCAGGGCGCGGCTGTCAAGGCGATTGAAATATTCGGCGTATACATCGTAGTCAGCTGCGGTTTCGCCTTCATCAAAGGCGTTGTTCAGATAAGCGTTCGCATAGGAGCAGGTGGCGCCGAGAAGATGAAATTTAAGTCCGGAAACTTTTGTATTTTGTTTCCATGTCCAGTTGTTCCCGGGGCTTTGTCCGGGCAGAAGAACGCCCTTACCGGACGCATAGGTTGCCGCATAACAGAGATCATAAATATAGGTCTGATAGGTGTCTTTCTGCTTGCCGATTGACATGACCATAAACTGCGTGGAAGCATACGCCTGTGCGTTGTTGAATTGAACGGCGATTTTGTCGTTTTCCGTCGGATTTAAAATCCGGATCTTCATATACTGATGATATCCGCGCCAAGCATCTTCTTGGCCGACGTTGTCAAAGGTGAAGGGAAGTCCCGCCCATGTTCCATAGCCTGAACGCAGTTCATCCTCAAAGTCATAGGAGATAAGATCGTCGAAGCTGATGGCGAAGTCATTCATGCTGCGGTAGCACGTGTCGGTGCCTCTGAGGAAATATTGAGAGTCCGTGACGCCCGCGGTATCGCCGGCAGCCTTGAAGGTGCCGTCTTTTTTTGCTGTCAGCTTGAGGGAATCCTCCGTAAATTCCACAGTGAGAAACTCATCGTTGTATGTCATGGCGCTAACGATATATTCGTGCGTTGTCATTTTTTGATCTTCTGCAATGGTTTTGGTTCCAAAGTCAAGTCTTGCAAAGAGGGGAAGTGTGGTCGCAAAAGAGCTGTCGCTCGGTGTTACCGGCTCCGCGCCGGTCGTTCCGTCCGGATTTTCGGTCATGATATCCGAGGAAGAATCGTCAATTCCTGGGATGTCGTCGGATGAATCGATTGGCGATGTGTCGCTTGTATCCGGAATCTGCGGTGTTGTGCCGTTTTTGTCATCTGTTGTGCTTGTCGTTTCGGTTGTACCTCCGGTGCATCCGGTCAGCATGAAACAGAAAACAAGCAAACACAGCATAGTAATTAGTATTTTTTTCATGTTATTGTTCCGTTCTGCCGCCATTACGGCCTTTTATATTGAAGCAAAGCTTAAATCTTCGAGAAGAATGACGCTTTGTCTTTTGGAATTTTCCTTGTCCGAAAGTACATTTTGATATCTTTTCGGAGCCGCAGAAAATAAGGCATTTCTTGCTTTGCCGTAATCTAAGTTTTTGCAGTTGTGCTTTTCGTTATGCGCCGGTGCGTTTTGTAAATGTTTGCAAAAAAAGAGTGCTTCGATAAGAAGCACTCTTTTGAATCCGTTTTTTAAATTAGTTTGCTGCGTTGGAAGAATCCTCGAGGTAGCTGGTGTAGCCTGCGAGCTGATCGATCGAAGCGCCAAAGAGAACATAGTCGACCTCAACCTTGTTGCCTTCTTTGATGTTAGAACGGCTGTCGCACGCGCTTGCATTGTTGCCGCTGTAAGCACCGAGGAAACTGAATCTCAAAGCGGAAAGCTTATCGCTCGTTGTCCAGATCAGGTTGTTGCCGGGAACGCCGCCGGCGTTTTTCACTTCATTGACGAAGTCGATATAAGTCTTAGCACCGCCGGTTTTCGCAGAAGCGAGACCGTTCAGGAACATGATGTCATACGTATAGGATTTCCACTCGGTGGTAGGCGTGGTCGTCAGGTTTGCACTGGTGGTTGTAGGAGCGCCGCCCTGCAGATACATGTTGGAGCAGACCATCGTGCTTGCATAACCGTCGGCCGTGCGGTGCCATCTGAAGCTGATCATGTTGTTGGTGGTGTTGTTCAGAATACGAACTTTCATATACTGATAACGACCCTGCCAGCTCTTTCCGACATTAGCGGTGCTGAAAGGATACTGCACCCAAGAACCCCAACCGTGTTTCAGCTCTTCGTCAAAATCATAAGTGATGATATCATCGAAGCAAAGCTCGAAAGACGATCCGTCCATACCGCTGGTATAGCTCTTTGTCGCGTAAATAACAATGGTGTCTTCCGTGTATTCGATAGCGATGCAGTCGGCGTTGTATGTAAGAGCGCCTGTCAGATATTCGTGAGAGGTTTTGCTTTCTGCCTCAGCCTTGGTCTTGGTACCGAAATCAAAACGAGCAAAGATGGGAAGCGTGGTTCCTTCTGTCGACTCGGAAGGTACGGTGACCGGAGGCTCGATTTCTTTCGAGGTGTCAGGAGTCGTTTGCGGAGGTTCGGCTTCTTTCGAGGTGTCAGGAGTCGTTTGCGGGGGCTCAGTCTCCGTGGTTTCCGGAGGCTCGGGCTCTGTTGTTTCTTCCGGAGTCGAGGCTGTTGTGTCCGAAGGCTTCGGAGCTGCGGTAGTGTCATCTGGCTTATCCTTCTCACAGCCGACCATAGCAAGTACAGCGAAGAGCATAACGACTACCAACAAGAGTGATAAAAGTCTCTTCATAAAATAGATTCTCCTTTTTTTAATTTAGAAAATTTTCTTACCGTACAAGATATCGTCTGAAAAATACCTCGCACCGTGATTACTGTTATTTTATCACCAAACTTGAAATTTGTCAATACCTATAAAAAAATAGTGCTCAAAAAAGCGCTTGAATTTCAAAAAAATTATCCCTTCTTATGCTTTTTTTGTTAAGAATGTGTGATTTTTCATAAATATATGGAGGGAAAATGGTCGAACTATATGCTTTTTGGGAATCGAAAGCTTTTTTGAATTTCTTTTTGCCGTATCGTATGGATTTACTTTATTTTATGCGCAAAGCGATGGAAAAATAACTCCGGTGTCCGCGGGACAGAGAATTTTTGCCGGTTTCTTTTTCAGACCGCAGCAAAAGCCTCCTGTCATATGACAGGAGGCTTTTTGCTTTATCAGTCTTCGTAATAGGTTTCGTCGTCGATCGGCGTTACCGTGATGTGGGTAAGCGGATTTTCGCAGCTGTCGTCCTTGTAGATTTCAAAATGGAGATGCGGAGCCTGGGAAATTTCCACAAGCGCGGTATCTCCCACGGCGCCGATTTCATCGCCCGCCTTGACAACGGTGCCCGCGGCAATGCCGTCGGCTATTTTGGTCTGCAAATTCCGATAAACGGATTTATAGCCGTTCGCATGGGAGATGACGATGGTTTGTCCCATCATGGGATCGAATTCCACCGATTCGACCGTGCCGTCCGCCGCCGCATAGACGGGCGTTCCGGCATCCGCTTCGAGGTCGACGCCGAGATGGACGCGGTAATCCTCCATCGTATCCGAGAATACCGGAATATCGGCAGACCATTCCTTTGATATGTTGCCGTTTGTCAGAGGAGAGATGAACGATACCTTGTCGGCAACGATGGGCTTATCGTCGTCCGGATTTTTTGTCGTTTCCTCGGGCTGTGAGCCGTTTGTGGTCTGTTCCGGCTTGCCGGAACCGGTTGTGTCCGACGGACCGGGCTTTGCGCGTCTGCTGGAAACCACGGCGATGATGGTGACGCAGATGGCTGCAACGACAAGCAGCGCCAATGCGATGGATAAGCCGCGGTTCAGCCGCATTTTCTTTTGATTCTGATTCATAAAAACAATTCCTTTCCGCCTTTCGGCTTTGTGAACTGTTTCTATTGTCGCCAAAATTTTTCAGCTTATACACAAATATGGAAAAAATGCGGATTTTTCATTGGATTTCAAAGGAATTTGGGCATTTTTCAGTCGGAAATCATATATCCGCAGCCTCGCACGGTGGAGATGAGCCGGATCCGGAAGCGGTTGTCGATTTTGGAACGCAGATAATTGATATAGACGTCCACGACATTGGTATCCTCGCCGGCTTCGCCGAAGACACGGGAGAGCGCGTCTTTTCTGGATACGGGTTTCCCGCGGTTGTCGAGCAGAAGGCGAAGCAGCTCGAACTCCCGCCCTGTCAGCTCGATTTTTTCTCCTTTATAATATGCGGCGCGCTGTGTTTCGTCGAGCGCAATATATTGTGCGGGATTTTTTCGCTTCTGTGCCCGCAGCTCATGATGCGGAGCATCGCCGGCGGGGACGAGCAGGGAGCCGAAGAAGTCTTCGACGGAGAACGGCCTCACGACCGCGTAATACCGGGTCAGCTCCTGCGTCGAAAGCTGCCCCAGCTCCTCGGGATATCCGCAGACGACAAGCTCGCACTGAGACGGCGGCCGGAATGCTCCGGATAAAAGCAGCTTTGCATCGATAACGGCGAGCTTCGCGGCCGGAACGGCGTCCGCCTCGTCCTGCGTTCCGGCCGTGACGCAGGAGATGCCGCGTTCGAGAAATTCAAGCTCGAGCATCCGGGCAAAAACAGCGTCCGACGACGCGATAAGAACGTTCATGACGATTACCTCCGGACGGTGTTATTTCGCTTCAATCGAGGAGCCGGCTGCGGGAATCTTGATTTTTTTGCATTTCTCGTAGTTTTTGTATTTTGTCTCGGGCGTTCTTGTGGCGTCTATGATTTTCTGCCCCTTTTTCAGAGAAAACAGCGTGACGCCCGATGCCGTGCGCGTCGCTTTTTCCGGAATCAGCTTCGTACTGATATAGATGGCCTTGCCCGCATCGCTTACAAGCAGCAGCTCGAACGGCGCATCCTCATAAAAGGCGCCGACGAGCGGGGAAGCATCGGAATAGGCGTTGATCAGCTTTTTCCGCGCGGCCTTTGTCTCATAGGAGGAAACGGGAACGCGCACGCCCTTTCCGTTTTCAAATATATAGACGAAATGGTGCTCTTTTTCATAAGCGGTGAGCGCCCTCATCGCCACGACGCGCTCGCCCTCGTCGAAGCCGAGCTTGACGGGGACATAGTCGCCGAGCTGCGACGCTTTTTTTGTCTCAAATTCGCTGACCTTGGATTTGTAGATTTTTTGCCGGTCGCTGATAAAGAGAAGCTCTGATATGTTGTCGGAATCCTCCGTCTGAATGACCTCGTCTCCGGGCTTTAAGGCCTGCTCGTCGCTGCCCCTCAGGGATTGAAGCGTGATTTTTTTGAAGTAGCCCTCTTTTGTCAGAACCAGCTTGACGTTATAATTTTCCACGAAGTCTTTTTCGTCGTATTCCTCGACGGCGTCCTCGAAGATGAGCTTGGTTTTGCGCGGGATCGCATATTTTTCCTTGATTTCTTCGAGCTGCTTTATGATGCGGTTTTTGAGCTTGCGTTCGGATTCGATGATGCTTTTAAGCTCCGCGATGTCCTTTTGCAGCTGCTCGATTTCCTTGATGCGCTCGAGAATGTATTCGCGGTTGAGATGCCGCAGCTTGATTTCCGCGATGTATTCCGCCTGAATCTCGTCAAGACCGAAGCCCTCCATCAGGTTCGGGACGACCATCTCGTCCTTTTCCGTTTCGCGGACGATTTTGATCGCTTTGTCGAGGTCGAGCAGGATCTCCCCGAGACCGAGCAGCAGATGGAGCTTGTCGCACTTCTTGGCAAGGTCGAAGGAAAGCTCGCGCTTCACGCAGCCCATGCGGAACCGGATCCATTCGTCGAGAATGCCGCGCAGGCCGAGCTGCCGCGGCTCTCCGTCGATGAGCACATTGAAGTTGCAGGCGAACGAATCCTGCAATGGCGTCTTTTTGTAAAGCTTCATCATGAGCTTGTCGGGGTCGACGCCGCGGCGCAGGTCGAGCGTCAGCTTGAAGCCGTGCAGGTCGATTTCGTCACGCACGTCCGTGACTTCTTTGAGCGAGCCGGCTTTGATCATATCGGTGAGCTTTTTGATGATGACCTCGATGGAGGTGGAGTAGGGAATCTCCACGATATCGATGCAGCCCGCGTCCTTGTCATAGACGTAGCGGGCGCGAAGCGGCACGTTGCCCCGTCCCGTTTCGTAGATTTCCCGCATCCGGTCGCGGTTATAGAGCAGGAGCGCGCCGCCCGAAAAATCGGGCGCCTTGACAATGTCGAGCAGCTCCTCCGTCGTCGTGTCGGGATTTTTGAGAATGGCGATGGTGCCGTCGCAGATCTCCCCGAGATTGAAGGAGCAGATTTGGCTTGCCATGCCGACGGCGATGCCCATGTTCGGCGAAACAAGAATATTCGGGAACGCCGTGGGAAGTAAGACCGGTTCCTTCATCGTGTTGTCGTAGTTGTCGACGAAATCGACGGCATCCTTATCGATGCCGCGGAAGATCTCGTTGCAGATGGTGTCGAGCTTGACCTCGGTATAACGCGATGCGGCAAACGCCATGTCGCGGCTGTATACCTTTCCGAAGCTTCCCTTGGAATCGACGAGCGGGTGAAGCAGCGCTTCGTTGCCGCGCGTGAGCCTTACCATCGTCTCGTAGATTGCCATGTCGCCGTGCGGATTCAGTCGCATCGTCTGTCCGACGACGTTCGCGCTTTTGGTGCGATGGCCGGTAAGCAGTCCCATTTTATACATGGTGTAGAGCAGCTTGCGGTGGGACGGCTTGAAGCCGTCGATTTCCGGAATCGCGCGGGAGACGATGACGCTCATAACGTACGGCATGTAGTTTTTTTCGATCGTATCGGTGATCGGCTGGAGCGTGACCTCGGCGGGGACGATCTCTTTTTTCTCTATTTTCTTTTTGGATTTTGCCATGCTGACCGTTCCTTCCTTTCGTTAAATGTCCGCTTCGGCGATGTATTCCTTGCCGTAAGCCGCGATAAAGCGCTTGCGCTCGTCGAGGTCGTCGCCGAGCAGGGTTTCAAAAATGTATTCGGTCTTTTCGCGGTCGGCCTCCATGACCTTGATGAGCCGTCTCGTTTCCGGATTCATCGTCGTCTGCCACATCATGTCCGGCTCGTTTTCACCGAGACCCTTGGAGCGCTGCAAGGTATATTTGGCGTTCCCGAGCCTCGATACGATCTGTGCTTTCTCGTTCTCGTCGTAAGCGAAATAAATGTTATCCTTGCAGGTGATTTCGTAAAGCGGAGACTCCGCGATGAACACCTTGCCTTCCTTGATGAGCGTGGGCAGGAGCCGGTAAAACAGCGTGAGCAGCAGCGTGCGGATCTGGAAGCCGTCCTCGTCGGCATCGGTGCAGATGATGATTTTGCTCCATTTCAGCTGGGAAAGGTCAAAGGCGCCCTGCGTATTGCCCTTGGCTTTGACCTCGACGCCGCAGCCGATGACCTTTAAAAGGTCGACGATGATATCGCTTTTGAAGATGCGGTCGTAGCCCGCTTTCAGGCAGTTGAGCGTTTTGCCGCGCACCGGAATAATCGCCTGAAACTCGGCGTCCCGTCCGAGCTTGCAGGAGGTCATCGCGGAGTCGCCCTCCACGATATAGACCTCGCGGCGCTCCGGGTCCTTCGAGCGGCAGGCGACGAATTTCTCCACGCGGTTGGCAAGATCGTTCTGCGAGGCGAGCTTCTTTTTCAGATTCAGGCGCGTGCTTTCCGCATTCTCGCGGCTTCGCTTGTTGACAAGCACCTGAGAGGCGATTTTTTCCGCGTCGGCGGGATTTTCGATAAAATAGAATTCGAGCTGCTTTTTGAGAAAATCCGTCAGCGCCTCCGCGATAAACTCGTTGGAGATCGCCTTTTTGGTCTGATTTTCATACGAGGTCTGCGTCGAGAAGCTGTTGATGATGAGGACAAGGCAGTCCTCAACGTCTCCGAACGTGATTTTGCTTTCGTTTTTATTGTATTTGCCGCCCGCTTTCAGATACTTATCGATGGCGTAGACGAACGCCGTGCGCGTCGCCTTGTCCGGCGAGCCGCCGTGCTCGAGAAAGCTGGAATTGTGATAATATTCAATGAGATTTACCGTGTTGGAAAAGCAGAATGCGATTTCCGCCTTGAAGCTGTATTCGGGCTTGTCCGCGCGGTCGCGTCCCTTGGCTTCCATTTTCCACAGCACGGGAGGCGTCAGCGCGGTGTCCCCGACCGTGCGGCTGATTTGGTCCTCGATGCCGTGCTCGTAGCAGAATTCCCTTTCGTCGAAGGTGCCGTCCTCGTTCTGCCAGCGGAAGTGGAAGCAAAGTCCCGCGTTGACGACCGCCTGACGGTCGAGCATGCTTTCATAATAGTCGCGCGGAACGGCGGTGGAGGTGAATACCTCGAGGTCGGGCTTCCATGTGACGACCGTTCCCGTGCGCTGTTCTTTTTTGGAAACGAGCGGCGCGCGGATAAGCTCTCCGTCCGGCTCGCCCTTTTTGAAATTCATTTCGAGCATTTCCGTGCCGCGGTACGACTGCACCTTCATATATTCGGAGCTGTACTGCGTGGCGGCGGCGCCGAGTCCGTTGAGCCCCAGCGAATACTGATAGTGCGCCTCATCTCCGTTGTTGTTGTATTTGCTGCCGGCGTAAAGCTCACAGTAGACCAGCTCCCAGTTGTATTTGCCCTCGTTCTCGTTGTAATCGAGCGGGACGCCGCGCCCGAAATCCTCGATGCGGATGGAGCCGTCATGATAGGCGGTGATATTGATTTGTTTGCCATATCCCTCGCGCGCTTCGTCCACGGCATTGGAAAGAATCTCAAATACCGAATGCTCGCAGCCCTCCAGCCCGTCGGAACCGAAGATGACCGCGGGACGGCTGCGGACTCTCGCGGCGCCTTTGAGCATCGTGATACTTTTGTCGTCGTATACGTTTGTTTTTTTCGTCATTTAAGTCTCCTCTGTGCCGCTTGTACGGCGTTGAAATTGGGTATTGAAAGGAAAAGAGCCTGTAATCGCTCGGATCATAGGCATTCTGTAAAAAAATCCGCATAAGTTTTTTTGTACGGTTGATTTATCGGAATTTTCTGATATAATTTATATGCGGCCTTTTGAGCCGTGTTTATGCGGATAACCCGCAGATTTCTCTAATTAATATGATTATAACACAACTATTTTTTGGAATCAAGGGGAATTTTTCGGCTCTTTTAGAGGGAAATAGACAGAAGGAGCGGCGATATATGCAGCTTGAAATGAGAAAAGTAAGGCTTGACAGTACGGATGTAAAACGCATTTATTTTGACGCATTTCCGAAAAAGGAGCGGATGCCTTTTCCGATGATGGTAGCGATGTCGAAGCTTTGGCATACGCAGTTTTGGGGTTTTTACGATGGGGATGCCCTATGCGGATTTGTTTATCTGGCGAGCAGCCGGAAAATCGTGTTTATTATGTTTTTTGCGGTGTGCGGGAGCCTTCGGCGGAAAGGGTACGGCAGTGCCGTTCTGCGGGAAATAAAGAGCAGATATCCCGATAAAAAGATCATCGTTTCCATCGAGCCTTGTGGTGACGGCGCGTCTGATCTCACGCTCAGAGAACGGCGCAAAGCATTTTATCGGAAAAACGGGTATCGGGAAACCGGATACCGGATGAAACTCGGCGGTGTGGAGCAGGAAATTCTCATCACAGGCGGTGATTTTGTAAGGAAAGAATTCCGTGCCTTTTTTGCACTTTACAGCAACGGCACGATGTGGCCGAAGATTTGGAAACAGACGGGAAGATGCGGCTTGCATGCTTCTGATCCGGCGGAAAGAAAGTGAGCGCTTATTTTGGAAACGCTCATAAACTATCTCTGGATATTCCGTATAAGGAAAGAGCGTATGTCTTGACGGCACTTTTTCCTATCGTTTTTTCTACCGGCGGAAAGCGAAAAACGCTGCAAAGGGAAATGGAAAAATCCGTGACTATTCGTTTTTGACCGGGGAGAAGGAACATATGAGCGAGGTGTTTTCTTGGTGGGCGGTCGATCATGCAGATGAGCTGCCGACCGCTTCGGCAGCCTGTTTATTGGATTGTGCAAAGTGCGGTTGCCCCATATTGGCAGACAGGCTGAAAACAAATTCGGAAGCACGGAAAAATGGCATGAAAGGCGGAATGCGAGCGTTTTCTGCTTTTTGATTTGCCAAGTGCCGGAAAAAGGCAAGGAACATGAAATATGAAGAAACTGTTTGAAAAAGAAAAAATAGAATATTTCGGCGCGATTCCGTTTTCCGTCTGCAGCTGCCGCAGACCGGATATCATCGAACGGCGCGGCGTGCCGGCGGCGGATATCAAAACGGCGGTGATGCTTCTCATTCCTTATTTTGTGGACGATGGGGCGGGGAACGTTTCCTTTTACGCGCGTTCTCGGGATTATCACGAATATTGCGAGGGGCTTTTTGCCCGTCTGATTCCTGCCTTGGAGGAACGCTTCGGCGAGCGTTTTCTCGGCTTTGCGGATAAGTCTCCGATTCAGGAGAATATCGCCGCGTCTATGGCGGGACTCGGCGTGCTCGGCGATAATTTTATGCTAATCAGTGAGAAATACGGCTCCTTTGTGTTTGTCGCGGAGATTCTTTCCACGGCGGAGCCGGAGACGCTGGGCTTTTCCGGCGGAACACCGGAGCCATCGTACTGTCCGCACTGCGGCGCGTGCCGGCGCGCCTGCCCGATGGTATCGGAGGGAATGGAGTGTCTTTCCGCAGTGACGCAGAAAAAGGGCGCGCTTTCCGCGGAAGAGGAAGCGTATCTGAAAAGATACGGCTATGCGTGGGGCTGCGACATCTGCCAGCTCGCGTGTCCGCTGACAAAGGCGGCAATGGCCGCCGGCGCGCAGACGCCGATCGCGTTTTTTCACGAGGACCGGATTCCCGTTCTCACGGAAGATCGGCTTTCCCGGATGGATGAGACGGAATTTCGACGCCGCGCGTTTTCATGGCGCGGCAGGGAGCCGCTTCTGCGCAATTTGAAGCTGCTGGAAAAGTAGTCCCGTATAATTTTCGCCTTTCCAAACCAAATTAAACGGGGAAAGGGCGTGAAATTTTGACGGAAAAGGAAACGGCTGAAAAGCTCCGGCGGCTTCGGGCGGAAAACCGGAAGCTTCGGCGTGAGAACGAATATCTGCGTCACCGGGCGGAGCAGCTCGGCGACCGCACCGCGGCGCACGGAAACGAGGATGCGGTCATGCGGGAGGCCGTGCGCAATCTCTCGGTGTCCCGTTCGAGAACCTATTTCGGATATCTCATGCTGTCGCTGAAATCGAGCCGTACTTTCCGGGTTTACGATAAGACCTCTTTTGCCGTGCGCAATCTCTTTTTTGCGTCCAAGCTGTGGCGGATTATCACGGGCGTCGCTGCGTTTCTCGGCATCGGCGCTCAGGTGATTCTGACGCTGGGTATCCTTGCGGTATTGCTGCCGGCGGCGGCTGTTTTTTCCGCGGTGGCGGCATTCGCAGGCTTCTTTTTGCACCGGAAATGGAACCGCGCCTTTGAAAAGATTTTTGCCGGACGGCGGCTGTATGTGCTGTTCGCGCCGAAAAAGAAGCGGGGAAGCGGCTATTTTGCGGCGATGGCGGAGGATTTTTCAAAGGACGGCGTCGTGATTGTCGTTTCCCGCTCGTTTGTCTATTGCGGATTTTCCGGCGCGCGTGCCGTGGGGCGGAATGTGTATCTTGTTCATACCAGCTATTATTTTTCATTGGCGAAGCGGTTCGGCCTTGCGGAACCGGCGCGCGTAATCAAAATTACCTGAAAGGAGGTGAGGTTTGTGGTCGGCTTTGTCTATGGCAGAAGCGGTTCGGGCAAAAGCGATTGGATTTTTTCCCGAATGGAAGAGGCGGCGGCGCGCGGACATGTGTATCTGCTCGTGCCGGATAAGGAAGCGGTGGCGGCGGAGAGCCGGGCGGCGGAGCTGTCCGGCGCGGGAAATGTCGATGTGATCACTTTCGGGCGCCTTTGCAACTATGTTTTCCGCAAATACGGCGGCCTGTGCGCGGATTATATCGGCTCCGGTGCGAAAAAGCTCGTCATGCGGAACGTCCTGCGTGCGCTCTCGCCCGCACTCAAAGAATATGGCGAGGCGTCCGGCTTCGGCATGATCGAAAAGCTGACGGCGGCACGCTCCACGCTCTATCAGGACAAGATATCGCCGGCGGAGCTCGACCGCGCCTCCGGCTTTTTTGACGAGCATTCGCCGATCCGGACGAAAACCTCCGATCTCGCCGTGATCTTCGCGGCTTTCGACGCCGAGATCGCCGCAAAATGGGAGGACCCCGACGGGATTCTTTCCAAAGCTGCGGCGCTGTTGAAAGGGAGCGGCTTTTTTGCCGGCAGCACCGTTTTTATCGATTCCTTTACCTCGTTTTCGGCGCAGCAGTACGACATTCTTGAACCGATGATGGCCGGCGCAGACGATGTATACATAACGCTTTCCTATCTTCCCGACGACGCGGACGGCGCCTCGTCCGGAATCCTTTCCGACACGGACCGCCGCCTGCGCCGCACGGCACAGCGTGCGGGTACGCCTGTCCGCGAGATTTTTCTCAGAAGCGCCAAGCGGTACCGCAGCGCGGAGCTTGCTTTTCTTTCCGAAAATATTGCGGGTACGGGGCGTGCGCGTGCCGTGTGGCAGGATGAGCCGGCGCATATCCGGCTTGTTCGCGCGGCGAATGCGTTTGCGGAGTCGGAGGCGGCGGCGCTCGATATCTGCCGGCTTATCCGCGGCGGCGCAAGATATCGGGAGATTTCCGTCATCGTCCGCGATACCGCGCAGGCGGAGGGCGTCGTGGACGCCGTTTTCCGGAAATACGGGATTCCGTGCTTTCTTTCGTCGCGAAAGGAGATTTCCGAAAAGCCGCTTGTCAAGCTGATTTTCTCCGCTTTCGCGATACTGGAAAGGGGCTTTCGCGGCGAGGACGTCGTCGCCTATGTCAAAACGGGGCTTGCCGGCGTCACGCCGGACGAGGTGAGCCTATTTGAAAATTACATACAGAAATGGAACATCCGCGGCAGAATGTTTACGGGCGACGATCCGTGGAATATGAATCCGCACGGATACGGCACATCGCTTTCCGCATCGGATGAGGAGGAGCTTGCCATGCTTGCGGATATCCGCGGGCGGGTGATTTCGCCGCTCAAAGCGTTCGCGGCAGCACAGCGCACCTTTCATACGGTGCGGGAGCGCGCGGCGCTGCTTTTCGATTTCCTTTCGGGACTTGGCGTTCCGGAGGCGCTGGCGGCGCGGGCGGAGGCGGAAACGGAGCGCGGCGATACGGCTGCGGCGTCCGAGACCGTCCAGCTTTGGAACGTATTCTGCGGGGCGCTCGACCAGCTTGTCGTGACCTCGGGGGAAACGGAGGCGCAGACCGCGGAGTTTTCCCAAATGCTTTCCGTCATTCTTTCGGAGACGGATATCGGAAAGATTCCGACCTCGGTGGACGAGGTTACGGTTTCGTCGGCGTCTGAAACGGTGCCGGGCAGACCGAAATATGTCTATCTGCTGAACGCAAACGAGGGCATATTTCCGCAGCGCGTGGGGGAGGACGGACTGTTCTCCGAATACGAAAAGGCGCAGCTAAGGGAGCGGGGTGTGGAGTTCACCGACCGGACAGAACGGCGGGTTTCGGAGGAGCTTTTCTATTTTTACCGCGCCGCCGCCCTGCCGTCGGAGCGCCTCTATATCAGTTATTCCCACTACGGGCTTTCCGGCTCGGAACAGCGGGAATCCGGCGGTGTGAAGCGGATTTGTGCGTTGTTTCCGGCGCTTGCGGCTGTCGATTTTGAGCTGTCCAAGAAAAGCGACCTGATTGAAAGCAGGTCTGCGTCCTTTGAGCATGCGCTCTCCTTTCCCGGAAATCTCGGCCGCGCGCTGCGTGAATACTATGAGGCGGACCCCGTCTATGCGGAAAAGCTGAAATATGCGAAAACGCCGCTTTCCGCTGCGAGCTGCCGGCTTTCTCCCGAGAGCGCGGAGGCGCTTTTCGGCGGCAGGCTTTCGACGAGCTATACAAGGCTCGAAAAATACATCAAATGCAATTTTTCCTATTTCTGCGAATATGAATTGAAGCTGCGGGATAACCTGCCGGCGAGCTTCGGTGCCGTCGATATCGGGAGCTTTATGCACGGGATTCTCGAAAAAACGGTGGAATGGATTGCCGTAAACGACGGGGGCGGGCTTTCGGAGGAAATCCGGAAAATCGCCGAAGCTTATATTATGTCGGTCTTTCATAAGGAACCGTCCGCGCTGCCTGAAAGGTTCCGTCATCTGTTCGGTTATCTGTGCCGGAGCGCGGAGCTGTTCGCCGGACGGCTGAAAGCGGAATTTGAGGCGTCCGCGTTCCGTCCCTGTGACTTTGAGCTGACCGTCGGTCAAGGCGGGGAGTCCGTGCTGCCGATGAAGCTTGCGGGGGACGGCATTTCGGTCGAGCTTCGCGGCAAGATCGACCGGGTGGACGCCTATGAGGACGGAGAGGGCAGGCTCTACCTGCGTGTTGTCGATTATAAAACGGGGGAGAAGACGTTCGATATCCGAAATGTGAGGCTCGGACTCGACATGCAGATGCTTCTGTATCTGTTTTCCCTGTGGGAGAACGGCGCGCGGCGTTACGGACGCGAGATCCTGCCCGCCGGTGTTCTGTATTCCGGCGTGAAGCCGCCGCAGGTCGATTTGACGATCGGCGGCGATGTCGGAGAGGAGGACGTGAAAATCCGCACGAGCGGTCTTTTTCTCAAAAACGAGGAGATTCTGCGCGCGATGGAGCCCGCGCTTGCGGGTGTATTCATTCCCGTGAAGGCGGGCGACCTTGCGAAAGAGAAATCCTCTCTCATCGGCCTTGATGCGTTCATGGAATTGAAGCGGGAGGTCACGCAGACGGTACTCCGATATGCCGGCGAGCTTCGGCGCGGCGCCGCCTGCGCAAGGCCGCTTGTCACAAACGGGAAAAGTCCGTGCGAATACTGCAAAATGCGCCCCGTCTGCCGGATAAGCAGCAAATAATACAAATGAATAAAATATTTTATACATCAATATAAATGGAGGAATTTCCTTGAAAATACCGGAAAGAATCTTAAAAAAGGTGGAAAAGCCCGCGCGGTACACGGGCGGAGAATGGGGACAGATTGTCAAGGACAAAAATACGGTGGATGTCCGGTTCGCGTTCTGCTTTCCCGACACCTATGAGATCGGCATGTCCAATCTCGGCGTGAGGATTTTATACGACGTTCTGAATGCGAGAGCGGACACATGGTGCGAGCGCGTATATGCACCGTGGGTGGATATGGA
Source organism: uncultured Eubacteriales bacterium (assembly GCA_934446365.1). Taxonomy (GTDB): domain Bacteria; phylum Bacillota; class Clostridia; order Oscillospirales; family CAG-272; genus QALR01. The sequence continues at coordinate 113,475 of CAKSDZ010000004.1, forward strand.
GGCCTGCATGCGAGAGGAGCACATTCCGCTTTGGGCGCATGAAAGCGGCGACCCGGTTTCGGAATTCGATATCGTCGGCTTTTCTCTCCAATATGAGCTTTGCTATACAAATGTATTAAACATGCTGGAGCTTGCCGGAATCCCGCTTTTGGCTGCGGAACGGGGAGACGATGCGCCGGTCGTTGTGGGCGGCGGTCCCTGCACCTATAACGCGGAGCCGATTGCCGATTATTTCGATTTATTCATGATTGGCGAGGGCGAGGAGGTCATCTGCGAGCTGGTTTCCCTTTACAAGGAACACAAAAAGCGGGGCTTTCGGAAGGCGGCGTTTCTGCATGAGGCGGCAAAGATCGAGGGCATTTATGTCCCCTCTCTTTATGAGGTTTCCTATCACGATAACGGCACGATCGCTTCCGTTTCGCCGAAATATGACGACATTCCGATGACCGTCAAAAAAAGGATCGTGAAAGATATGGACAAGGCTCCGTATCCGAAAACGCTGGTCATGCCGTTCATTCAGACGGTGCAGGATAAAATCACGCTGGAGGTCTATCGCGGCTGCATCCGCGGGTGCCGCTTCTGTCAGGCGGGCATGGTATGGCGTCCGGTGCGGGAAAAATCGCCCGAGGTGCTGTGCGAAGCGGCGATGACGCTTGCCGATGCGACCGGCTACGATGAGCTGACGCTGTCGTCGCTCAGCATCAGCGACTATTCTTGCATCGAAACGCTCACGGACGAGCTGCTCGCGTGGACGGACGAGCGCAAGATTTCTCTGTCCCTGCCGTCCCTGCGCGTGGACAGCTTCACCAAGGAGCTGATGGACAAAATATCCACCGTGCGTACCGGCTCGCTCACCTTCGCACCGGAGGCGGGAACCCAGCGGCTGCGCGACGTCATCAACAAAAATGTGAGAAAGGAAGACCTGCTGCGCGCCTGCCGCGTGGCGTTCGAGGGCGGCAAATCACAGGTCAAGCTGTATTTTATGCAGGGACTTCCGACGGAAACGAATGAGGACCTCGACGGCATCGCCGAGCTTGCCGAAAGCGTTATTGACGAATACTACCATACGCCCGGCCGTCCGAAAAAAGCGCCCGGCGTGACCATATCCGCCGCCTGCTTCATTCCGAAGCCGTTCACGCCGTTCCAGTGGGAGCCGCAGTGCGATATGGAGACGCTCGCGGAAAAGCAACGGTATCTTACGGGAAAAATCACGGACCGGAAAATCAAATACAACTATCATGACGCCCGCGTCAGCCGCATCGAGGCGGTGTTTGCAAGGGGCGACCGGAAGCTGAATGCAGCGCTTGCCGAAGCGCACCGCATGGGGATGCGGTTTGACAGCTGGGACGAGCATTTCGATTACGAAAAATGGCTTGCGGTATTCGCCGCCGTGGGCATCGATCCCGCCTTTTACGCGAACCGTGAGTTCGGCGAGGATGAGATTCTGCCGTGGGACAACATCGACATCGGGGTTGACAAAAAATTCCTGCTGCGCGAACGGCACCGCGCACACGAGGCGATTCCGACAAAAAACTGCCGCGAGGCCTGCAACGGCTGCGGCGCCGACAAACTGGGAGGTGAACGCTCATGCTGTCCGAGCCTCAGAAAATAAGGGTGAAATTCTCCAAGACGGGGAGTCTCAAATTTATCTCGCATCTCGATCTCAACCGCACGGTGAAATCCGCGTTTATCCGCTCGAAGCTGCCGATTTGGTATACGCAGGGCTTCAACCCGCATCCGAAGACCGTGTTCTCGCTGCCGCTTTCGGTCGGAACGGCGAGCCTTTGCGAATTTATGGACTTCAAGGTGACGCAGGCGCTTGCGGGGGAGTTCATCTGTGAGCGGCTGAACGCTTCGTTTCCCGCGGGACTTCGTGCGCTTGCGGCATATGAGCCGAAAACGAAATTTTCGGAGATCGGCTGGGCGGATTATGAAATCCGCATTTTCAGAACGGGCGACGCGGAGACAGAGGCTGCGGTGAGAAAGTCGCTCTCCGGCGAAATCTTCATCGAAAAAACGACGAAAATCGGAACGCGCACCGTGGATATCGCGCCGTATACAAAGCTTCTTTCCGTATGCACGGAGCCGGACGCGGTCGTGCTTTCCGTCAGGCTTTCCTGCGGGGAGCAGACCTTTGTGAATCCGAAATATATCGTCGATTTTCTGACGGAGAAGCTCGGCATTCCCGCGGAGCGCGACGATGTTTCCGTCTGCCGCACGGAGGTATATTTTGAGGACGGTATAACGCCTTTTCTTTAAAATACTCTTGCTTTTCTCGTCTTTTCGTGTTATTATGATACCATATTAAAATGCGAAATCGGAGGACGGTTCATGGCAAAGAGAACAGGCGACGAAAAGCTCGATTTTCTGTTTGAGGGCATTCTGACCTTGAAAACGGTCGACGAATGTTATGATTTTTTCGGGGATCTCTGCACAAAGACGGAGCTTCGCGAGATGTCAAAGCGGCTTCTTGCGGCGAAGCTGATTTCCGAGGGGGAAAAATACGCCGATATCGTGGAGAAAACAGGGCTTAGCACGGCGACGATCACGCGTGTCAACGGCTGCTTTCGCGACGGAAACGACGGATATGTGAATGTGCTGAACAGGCTATCCAAAAAATAAACGATAAAAGAGAGGGCGGTATGCCGCCTTTTCAAATATGATAGGATTCGGAGAAGGATCATGAAAAAAACAGTGATTGTCACAGGCGCCTCCCGGGGCATCGGGCGCGCGATATCCTTAAAGCTTGCCGCGGACGGCTTTGCCGTCGTCGCCGCCGCGCGCGGAGATGCGGAAAAGGCGGCGGAATACGTCGGTGAGCTACAAAAGCTCTCGCCGGAATCGGTTTATGTCAGCGCGGACATCTCCTCGGAGGAGGACAGACGCCGCCTTGTCGATACGGCGTTCGACCGGTTCGGAGGGCTCGATATTCTTGTCAACAACGCGGGCGTCGCGCCCACGGAGCGCCGCGATATCCTTGAGATGACCGAGGAGAGCATGCAAAGGCTGCTCGACATCAACCTCAAAGGCACGTTCTTTCTCACGCAGTATGCGGCAAATCGGATGCTCGCCGCAAAATGCGGAGAGATGATTATCAATGTCACATCGATGTCCGCCTATACGGCGAGCATCAACCGCGGGGAATACTGCATCTCAAAGGCGGGTCTTTCAATGGCGACGGAGCTGTTTGCCGCAAGACTTGCGGAATGCGGCATCAACGTGTATGAGATTCGTCCCGGCATCATCCGCACGGATATGACCGCCGCGGTGACGGAGAAGTACGAGGCGCTGATTGCGGGAGGGCTGCTTCCGATCTCGCGCATGGGAACGCCGGAGGACATCGCAAGGGCTGTGGCTGCCGTCGCGTCCGGCGCGCTGCCGTATTCCACGGGAGAGGTGATCAACGTGGACGGCGGCTTCCATATCCGGACGCTTTGAGGAGGGCACGATGCGGCAAACGGAACTTGACTGCGGCGGATATCGGATTCCTTTCTGTCAGGCGCAGGTGATTGTGGTCGGCAGCGGCGCCGCGGGCTACGGTGCGGCGGACTCGCTCTGCGATCTCGGAATCCGAGACGTTCTGATTGTGACCGAGGGACGCCTTATGGGCACCTCGCGCAACACGGGCTCCGACAAGCAGACCTATTATAAACTCAATATGGCGGGCGGGATCCCCGATTCCGTCTATGATATGGCGCGCTCCCTTATGCGGGGCGGCTCCATGCACGGCGATATCGCGCTTTCGGACGCCGCGCTTTCGGCGCGCTCCTTTTTTAGGCTGGTAAACCTCGGCGTGCCGTTCCCGATGAATGAATATGGGGAATATGTCGGCTACCGGACGGATCACGACGCGACGACGCGCGCGACCTCTGCGGGACCGCTCACCTCCAAATACATGACCGAGGCGTTGGAGCGTTCGGTCATGGCAAAGAAAATTCCGATGCTTGACGGATACCGTGTGATAAAGCTCCTGACGGAAAACGGCTGCGCGCGGGGGCTTCTCGCGCTTTGTCCCTCTCTGGTTTCGGATGAAAATCCCGTCGGACTTTGCGCGATGACGGCGGGCAGCATCGTCTATGCCGTCGGAGGTCCCTCCGCGATTTACGCGGACACGGTGTATCCGGAAAGCCAGACCTCCTCGCTCGGCGCCGCCTTTGAGGCGGGAGCCGCCGGCGCGAATCTGACCGAATCCCAGTATGGGCTCGCTTCGGTGGATTTCCGATGGAACCTTTCCGGAACCTATCAGCAGGTGCTCCCGCGGTACATTTCGACGGATGCTGTCGGCGGTGATGAGAGGGAATTTCTCGACGGTGCTTTCGATTCCGATGAGGAGATGATTTCGGCGGTTTTTTCCAAGGGATATGAATGGCCGTTCGATCCCGCGAAGACCATTCGCGGCGGCTCCTCGCGGATTGACCTTGCCGTCTCGAAAGAGAGACTGGCGGGCAGGCGGGTTTTCCTCGATTATACGCGAAATCCCTCCTGTATCTGCCGAGACGGACATTTCGACAGCTTATGCCTGCCGGAAAAGGCGGCGGACTATCTCGCAAAATCGGATGCTTTGCTGGACACGCCGATTCGGCGTCTTGAAAAGATGAATCGTCCCGCAGTCGAGCTGTATGCGGCGCATGGAATCGATTTGTACCGCGAAAAGCTTGAAATCGCGGTTTCGGCGCAGCACTGCAACGGCGGTCTTGCCGTAAAGCGCAGCCGTGAGAGCACCACCCTCCGGAATTTTTATGCGGTCGGCGAGTGTGCGGGCACGTTCGGCGTATATCGGCCGGGCGGCTCCGCCCTCAATTCCACCCAAACGGGCGGGCTTCTTGCGGCGATGGAAATCGCGCGGCGGGATGTGGAAATCCCGCAGGTGACGAAAGCGTTATCCAATGCCGTAAGCAAAGAATATGCCGGGCTTTTGGCGATGCGGGGGGATATGACGCGGGACGAGATGCTCTCCCGCAGGAGAGCCTACGGCAGACGGATGTCGGCCTGCGCGGCCTTTCTCCGAAATCCCAGGAAAATCGAGCATGCGATGGCGGAATGTCGGGCGGAGCTTACATCCTTCCCACAGGATTACCGGATCCAAGACGCACATTTTCTTTATGAGGCATACATCAACCGTGATATTCTGATTACGCAGCTCGTATATCTCGGCGCGATACGGGACTATATCGCGGACGGCGGGAAGAGCCGCGGCTCCTATCTTGTCACGGACGGCGATGCTTCCTCGGCGCTCTCGATGGCGCCGGAGCTCGACGTGCGGCACGCGGATTTCGTGCAGAATACACAGCTTTCGGAGGATGGGACGGTGACGTCGTTTTTCGAGCCGGTGCGGCCGTTTCCGGAAAGTGAACAGTGGTTTGAAACGGTATGGAACCGTTACAGAGAAGAAAATAAAAGAAAAAACGGAGGAAAATCGACAGTTATGAAACGAATTCTTGTCGTAAGCTCGGCCAATATGGATTTTGTTCAGCGGATGCATCGGATACCGGCGAGAGGGGAAACGGTGACGGAGGACCTGTCCTATGCCTATGTTCCCGGCGGAAAGGGTGCGAACAGTGCCGTCGCATTTGCGAGGCTTGGAACGGCGTGCGTGTTCTGCACCTGCCTCGGAGACGATGAAAACGGAAAGGTTCTGCGCGCGTTATATGAGAAGGAGGGCATCGATACCTCCCATATTGCGATTTCGCGCGAGGTTCCGACAGGCCTTGCCTCCATTATCGTGGAGGAGGACGGCAGCAACCGGATTATCGTTTATCCCGGCGCGAATGCCGTGATTTCGGAGGAGGATATCCGCGCGGCATTTGACTGCCGGCCGGATGCCGTATACGTGCAGCTGGAAATATCGCAGGACGCAGTCGTTTATGCGTCAAAGCTCGCCTGCGAGAGAGGGATTCCGTTCATCGTCGATGCGGGACCGGCGCGTGCCGATTTTCCGCTTTCCGCGCTGGGGGCGGTCGAGATTTTTTCTCCGAACGAGACGGAGACAAGGATTTTTACCGGAATCGAGCCTGTCGATGAAGCTTCCCGGCTTGCCGCCGCAAAGCGGCTTTATGAAACGGTGAATACAAAATACGTGGTGTTGAAGCTCGGCTCCGCGGGAGCGTATCTGTATGACGGCAAAAGCGGCGTGACGCTGCCGTCATATTCCGTCAAGGTTGTGGATACGACGGCGGCAGGCGATACCTTTACGGCGGCGCTTGTCCGGTTTTATCTCGACGGCGAGCCTATCGGGCGGGCGGTGGCGCTTGCGAACTGCGCCGCCTCGATTTCCGTATCGCGAGCCGGTGCGTCCGCCTCGATTCCGACGATAGAGGAAACGATGGCATTTGCGGCGGCGCGGAATGTGTGAGACCAAAAGAAAAAATCCCTCCGATATCGGAGGGATTTTTTTGTCGCTTATTTGCTGCAATTTGATTTGATGATTACCGGACTTCCGTGCCGCCCCATTCCACGACGGTAAAGCCGTCGCGGTGGAAAGGCAGAATGACGGGGGCCTCTATTTCAATAGGCTCATTTAGCGCCCGATACGCCATAAAGACGCGGAGTACACTGTCCGGCTTTGGCGTGATGTCCAGTACGGCGGAATCCGTGTAGCACTTCTCTTGGAAGGTGATGAGATTATACGGATTCTGCTGCATTTTCGGCAGCCAAAAGACGATAAATTCATTATACTCCCGTGGGGTAAGTCCGAGCTTTGTTAAAATCTCTTGAAGAAATTCCGCGGTGTCCTCACCCTTTACCACAAAACCGCGGCTCATGTCGTATTCGGCATCTGAAATCCCCTCCCAAAAGAGGTAGGAATATTCCTTGCCGGAGGAAATCTCCGTCAGCGTTCCGTCGGGGTGGGCGACGACATGCCAGCCGCTGCCGTATTCGGGATATGTGCAGGTCAGTTTCCCCTTGAAGGAAAGGGTGATTTTTACCTCTGTTTCCTCCTCGGGATACAAATAGATGACCGGCTTCTCTGTGATAAGATCAAAGGGATTTTCAGTGGTAAGGTCGGCATCACAATCGTCCGGCTTGGGGCCGCATCCCGTCAGAAGTGCGAAAAGCATAAGAAAAGAGAGACACAGGGCGATAAGCTTTTTCATACCAGATTCCTTTCTGTCGACTGCCGCTTGAAGCGGGTTCTTCTGTTATTCTCCGAGACTGGTGACCGTTCCGAGGAAAAGCGGAAGTCCTGTCGCGGTGTCGATGATGGCGTAGACAAACGGACGGTCGAATGTGACGGAAAGCTCTGCCGGTGCGGATGCGGCTTCGTCCATTATGATTGCAGTCACGGCGGCGGCTTTGGTGCCGTTTTCGTCAAGCTCGATATGCGTTTTGTGGATGACGTCACTGATGGCGAGCTGCTGTGTTTTTGAAATGCCGGAAAAATCGGCCGCGCCGAATGCATCCGTAAGGCCGAGCGCTTGCAGGGAATCTACGAGCGACATGTCGCAGTCGTAGGTGAATTTCGGGAGCACCACATTCACCGGGACCGGTTCTGCGCTTTGAATCAGGGAAAGGAATGCTTGCCCGTCAAGTCCCGCGACAAAGTCCGCGATATCCGTGTCCTCGTCAGGAAGCAGCGCCGCAAAGGCGAATTTCCCGCCCTTGTAATTTTTGATCATGCCGCGCGTGCCGTCGGCGGACGAGATATACCTGCTTTCCTCGGAGCGGAGGAACTGTACGGTTTCGGCGCTGCCGTCGGCGTTATAAAACGTACCGTCGAGAATATCCGATTTTTCATATTTGACAGCCCATTGCGCATCGAAGCAGACGGCGTTGATGATATACATGACCGTCTCGGGTGAGATTTGCTCCAAAAGCTTTTCAATCATGCCGTCCGTGTTCTTTTTAACCCAGGTGTTGATATCGGAAACGGTTTTCGGGTCGGAAAAATCCGCCTGATACATCTGCGCTCTGTAATAAGCCTTGTTGGCGGCGAGAAAATCGCGGCTTACCGTTATTCTTCCCTCGTCAAACCAGATGGAATTGGCGATGGAAAGCTTCATGTTTTCCTCTGAAGAATACAGATTTTCGAGGTAGTCCAGCATATAGGCGTTCATTTCGTCAAGCGTAAGGCCGAACAGCGCCTCGAACTGCGCCTTTGTACTGCCGCCGGCTCCGTTTTCCGCCATGCCGAGCGCCGCGGCGGCCGAAATCGGCGATATAAGGAAATTGTCTCCTTTCGAGCAGTCGACGGAGGACTGCTGATACAGCTTGACGGAGAAATCCGCCAAAGCGGAAATAAAGGTGTCGTCGGCTGCTTTTCCGGAAGCCTCGGAGGCTTCGATGCCCTCCATGAGGTCGGTGGCGCGCACGGTCATGCCGCAGGAGAGAAGTCCCAGCGTCATCATCGCGCCGGCGAGAATTGCGGCCATCAGCTTTGTGAATGCGGTTTTTGTCATAAAGTACTCCTTTCTTTATACCGCAAGCGGGAATAAAATTGAGCTGTTAAGGTGTCGTGTTGATTTCAATTATGCTGTAAGTTTCCTTTTTTGCGGAGATGAAATAATAGTACGCTTGGGCTCCGGGCAGAGGATCGGACTTGCCCGTCGATTGCAGGATGAGCGACAGCCTTCCGTATTCCGAGTGATTCGCACTGCCAAGGACACGGTAGACGGAATCCTGTATTTTGAGGGCGATGAGGCTGTGATTTTCAAAATATTCCTCCGAGTAGGCGGACTGGATACAGCTGATGGTGACTTGCGGTATTTCATATCGATTGTGGAGATCGGTAAGATATGCTTCCAGCTCCGATACGGAATTAAGCGCCTGCGATTCATAGGAAAAAGCCTCTGACAGTTCGCTGCTGCTGCCCGCGAAAGAAAAATCCAAAATGAAAGCGTTCTGTTCGCCGGCGCTGTCCGTTGTCTGTGCCTGTGTGGTTTCCACCGTCGGACTTTTCTCGGTAAGCGTCGTATGATAAACGGTGGCATTCTCCGACGGATTCGCATCCGTAAACATAGGCTCTTCGGTGTTGTCGGACGGAGACGTTTCCATCGCCGCATGGTCGCTGGCTGTTGTTTCGACATTTTCAGGCAAGGCATCTCCGCTTTTCAGTGAATTGTTCAGTGCGGCGCTGAGATATATGGTAAGAGATACCGCGATACAGATCGAACAAAGCAGGACGGATTCTCTGATCTTTTTCCTCCGCACTTTTTTTTCGGATTCATAGCGCTCGGCCTTTTCCATTACCGTGCGCCGAAATTCGTCTTTGTTTTTCATGATGGAAAGCCCTCCTTTCTCAGAGCCTCGCGCATCGCGTTTTTGGCTCTGTTAAGATAAATTTGCGATTTGTTTTTTGCTTTTTTTCATGATTTTTGCAATATCATCGTTGTCCATCCCCTCGAAAACGGAAAGATGGATGTAGGTTGCATAGTCTTCGGAGAGCGTCAGCGAAATTTCTTTGATTTTCTTTTGGGTTTCGTCCGAGATGACGGTCTTTTCCACTTCGTCGATGTCGGTGCAGTCCTCCGGAAGCTCGTCTGCCGGAACAGGAGAGAACCGTTTTTCGCGGCGTATATAATCAACGGCCTTGTGTCTTGCAATGGAGAAAAGGTAGGTCTTGAAAGAGCTTTTGAAAGAATACCTTTTCTTATGTATGAGAAGCTCCATAAACGTATCGGCGGCGAGGTCCTCGGCGGCGGTGAAATTTTTGACATACCGATTGATAAAATAAATCAGATTGTCATGATAAAGCTCGAGTATTTCGTCAAAGCCGCTCTCGTCTCCGTTCAAGAAGCGCCGATAGCTGTCGGCTCCGTTATCCATGCGGTCCTCCTTTTTTCGCAAGCGTTTCCGCTTACATCATTTTGTCGCGCCGGAATGCGTTTTTTCTCACCTGCCGAAAAAATTTTGTTCTGTTTTGTCCTTTTCTTATCGGAATGGGGAAGTTCCGGCGTGTTTTTGTGTGAAAAAAACATAATTTATGATAATTATAGCACATTTCTCTTGTCATTTCAATAGAAAAAAGAGGAACCGTCCGAGAGGGAAGGCTTCCTCTTTTTGTTTGCCGGCCGTTACCGGCGCGCTTTTTTGATATCGTCCCGGGTATAATAATATTTTTTATCGCAGAACCGGCAGCAGACCTCGATTTGCTCATCGTCCAAAAAGGTGTCGTCCAGCTCTTTTTCGGAGAAGCTTGACAGCGCCTCCAAAATCCTTTCGCGGCGGCAGTCGCACCGGTACTCCGCGGAGAACGTGTCGAAAATGTCATATTTGATTCCGTCAAGCACAAACGCCGCAATCTCTTCATTTGTCATTCCCTTATCGAAAAGAGCGGAAATATTCGACATTCTCGGCAGATTCTTTTCGATGGCGGCGACGGTCTCTTCCGCCGCATAGGGCAGAAGCTGAATCAGGACGCCGCCCGCCGCACGGCAGGATAGGTCGATATCGACGAGCACGCCGAGAGAGCACACCGTCGGAATCTGTTCGCTCTGGGCGAAATAGGAGCAGATATCTTCGGCAATCTCGCCGCTTGTGATTTCCGAGATGCCGGTCTGCGGCTCGCCCGTCCCCTCGTCGCGGATGACGCATAGCTCGCCGTGACCGACGATGCCGCCGACGTCGAGCTTGCCGTTCGGCTTCTTCGGCAGCTCCGCCGCCGGATTCGCGATATATCCCTTGACGTTTCCCATATAATCGGAAACGGCGAGAAGAGTTCCGGCGGAACCGTCCCCCTTGAATTTTACGGTGAGTCTCCCCTCCGGTTCTTTGAGCATGGTGCCCATCAGGGAAGCGGCGGTCATGACACGGCCAAGCGCCGCCGTCGCGGTCGGCACGGTGCCGTGATACCGGACCGCGGTATCGACGATTTCCGTCGAATTGATGATGAGAATCCGCGCCGCCCCGTCATGGGTCATCGCGCGAAGTACGTTGTTTTTTTCCATGGTACCTCCTTATGAGGGGTTTTCTTCGGATTTCCGGCAGATGAAAAAGCACCGCTCCGAGGTGTCCGACATCGGTGAAAAATCGGTGTCCGATACCGTTTCCAAAAGGGAAAATCCGGTGTCCCGCAGCATTTTTTCCATTGTCCGGAGCGAATAGCACCGCTGGCGCTGGCTTTCGTCGAATCGGCGCCACATCGTCCCTTCTTTTACAAAAAAGGTGAGATAGAAATCGCAGAGCCGGCTTTTCTCGCAGTAGTAATTCTGCCATGAGACGAAAAGGTCGTCATATTCATAGTCGTATGTGCGGTCGGCGAGGATATTCCGGTATTTGTACGGCGTGCTGATATCGAAAATAAAAAGGCCGCCGTCCGTGAGGGCTTCATGCACCCGGGCGAAGCAGGAGAGCACATCCGCGCTTTTCGTCAGATAATTGACGCCGTCGAAGGAGCAGACCGCGGCCTCGAAGCCTCCGCCGGCGTCGAAGCAGGCGATATTCTGCTCGGAAAGACAGACACGAAGCCCGCTGTCGTCCGCTTTTTTTCTTGCGAGAGCGAGCATTTCCGCGCTTTGATCGATGCCGGTCAGCTCGTATCCGCGTTTTGCGAGCGGAAGCGTGACGTTTCCGGTGCCGCAGGCAAGGTCGAGAATTTTTCCCGGCGCCGTGCCGTATTTTTCAAAGCATCGGGGATAAAACGACACCCATGCGCCGTAATCGGTATCCTCCATCAGCCGGTCGTAGAACTCCGAGAGAATGGCATATTGTCCTGTCATAGGAGACGCCTCCTGTTTATTTTTTCATGCAGGCTTCGCGATAAATCGGAAGATAAATCTCCTGATCGCGGATGGGACATCCCGTCGTGCTGCCCGCCCGCATGATTTCCGTGCATTTGCTGCACGCGATGCAGACCTTATGGGGATCGACCGTGCCCGCGAGCATGTCATGTGCGAAGCCCTCGTAAGCGAACGCCATGCGGCCGAAGCCGATGAGCGTCGCATCCCCGTCCCGAAGCGCGCCTGCTGCGACATACGGCGCGAACTGTCTGAGATAGCTGTATCCGGTGCCGATGAGGCAAAGCTCCGGAAATGCGGTCTGAATCTCGCGCGAGGCGCCGATGAGACGCTCTACGCCGCGAAGCGGATGCTCTGGCGGGACATAGCCGCCCTTGCTGTACGGACGGTTGATATGCGGATTGAAATAGGGAGAACCCATCGTCATATCGACAAGCGATAGCCCCTTTTCCATCAAAAGACCGATGAGCTTTTTTGCCTCGGTAAAGTCGGGGGACGCGGGGACGGTCTCAGAGACACCGAAGCCGTAAGGATAATCGATCATATCGGAGACGGAAAGACGCGAGGCGAGAATCGTCTCGGGGCGGAGCACGGCGCGTACCGCGTCCGTGATGTCGAGCATGAGCCGTGTGCGATTTTCAAAGGAGCCGCCGTATTTTCCCTCGCGCGTGTGGGCGGAGAGAAGCTCCGAGAGCAGATACTGGTGGCAGGCCTTGATGTCGATGCCGTCGAAGCCCGCGTTTTCCGCGAGCTTTGCGGCGCGCGCAAACGCATCGGGCAGGGTATCGAGGTATTCGTCGGTGACGACCGGTACCTCGCGGTCGCCCGGTCGGACGGCTTCAAACGGCAGGCTTCTCGTTGCGAAAAGCGGATGAGGCGTTACGCTGTTTTTGGAGAATCGGCCGGAATGCGTCAGCTGTGCGATGACCGGCGCATCCGAGATTTTTTTCATATCCGAAATAAGGACTTTGTAGGCGTCCGCGTTTTTCTCCGTAATCATGATCTGGTAATCGGAGGTGCGGGCTTCCGGCAGGACGGCGATCGCCTCCGACCAGATGAGCGCCGCGCCCGAGCGGGCAAAGCGCAGATACCGTCTGCGGGAAAGCGCGGACGGTGAGCCGTCCGGTTCTCCGTCAAAGCCCTCCATCGGATGTACGGTGAGGGAATTTTGAAGCGTGATATGCCCCCCGCGTGTGCGCAGCTCTTTTTTCGCCGCGAGCGGGGAAAGGTCGGTGGAAAAGGGAATGTTCAATCCGTTGTTTTGGATATACAGGCGAAGCTCGTCTGCCGAGGTAAAGGAAAAGGTATAGGGGTCTTTTTTCTCATATGCATACATGATTGATTACCGTCCAATCTTTTGATTTATGCCATGGTTTCGAGCATGGCAAGCGTCACGGCGTGGCGCGCGGGCTTTCCCGCGGCAATTTGTTCGTATTCCTCGACCATGAAGTCCGCGAGCCGGTGCGTTTCATAGCCGATGCTGCCGGCGATGTGCGGTGTCAGAAATACATTGTCGAGGCGGTAAAGCTCGCTGTCCTCGCGGGGCGGCTCCTCGGGGTCGGTCACGTCGAGCAGCGCCGTGCGTCCGGGATGGGCGCGCATCTCGTCGATGAGCGCCTGCATATCCACCTGAGCGCCGCGCCCCGTGTTGATGAACACGGCGTATTCGCCCATGCGGGAAAGGAGTGCGCGGTTTATCATGCCGACGGTTTCCGGCTTGTTGGCGATATGATTGGTGATGACATGGCAGCTCTCGAAAATTTCCTCCAAGGAGGCTTTTTTCACGTGCAGCTGCGCAGCTCTTTCCTCGGAAAGGAACGGATCGAATACAAGAAGCTCCAAATGATACGGCGCGAGAAGCTCGATGACCTTCGAGCCGATCATGCCGGCGCCGAGAATCCCGATTTTCGTGCCGTAATTGCCCGGAAAATGATAATCCGGATCGTCGTTGTGCCAGTCCGCGCGCGCACGGACACGACGGCGGAAAAAGCCCTTGCCGGCGAGGATGATTTCGGAGACGGTGACTTCCGCGACCGGAATTCCGTTGGCGCGCCAAGCCGAATGGACGGCGATGCCGAGTTCGAGGAACGGACGCGCGAAGCTCTGCACGCTTCCCGCGGCATAAAAGACGTGTTTCAGATTTGGGAAATAACGCTGAATCTCCTCTTTTGAGAGGGCGGGCATACCCCATGTGGAAAAGATATAATCGACCTTTGCGGTTTCCTCTTTGCGCGCTTCCAGTTCCTTTTCGCTTTTGATCGGTGCGATAAATGTGAGCTGTTCCGCAAGCCGCCGCTTGCTTTCTTCGCTGTAAACGTTGTCGATGTTAAAGTACCGTTCGGAAAAAAAGACTGCCGTCATGATATCCTCCATGCCGTCCGAGGGGACGGCGTTTTTGCTTCTGAATCGTTATTTAAAATGAGAAATGCCTCGGGAGCCCGCCTTCATAGACGAGCGTCGGTTCTCCGAGAATGAGCGGCGCGATATAGGAAAGACACGCGGGCGTTACGCCGTTGCCGCGTTCGTTGATATATTCCCGCGGAACCTTTCGTATAACGTTGGCGATGCCCGTGATGTCGGAGCTGTCGACGCCGATTTCATAAACGTCTCCCTTGCCGCGGACGAATACCATCATTTTTCCGGTTTCGCCGGAGGCCGCATACCAAACGGCGGCGCGGCCGATCGTCACGGATTCGTCGAGGTCGGTTTTCGACGCGAAATGGGAGGCGCAGCGCTGCGGAAGATTCAGCTCGATCGAACGCACCTTGCAGCCGAATTTCTCCTTGACGGCAAGCTCGAGCGCCTTGCCCGTGCCGGAAAGATATTTGTGACCGAAAGCGTCGGCGGCGCCGCTTTGTGTGCCCTCGCCGACATATCTTCCGTCCGCCGTGCGCACGCCCTCCGAGACGGCGACAACGACATTCGGGTGACGCTCGAAGGCTTTTTCAACGTCCTCAAAAAAGCGGTCGTAGTCGAACGGCACCTCCGGCAGATAGACGAGATCGGGGGAAACGTTGGTATAGAGAGAGGGAAGAGCCGCCGCTGCCGTGAGCCAGCCCGCGTCGCGTCCCATGATTTCCACGATGGTGACGGCCTTTACCGTGTAAACGGCGGTATCGCGCAGGATTTCCTGCATCGTCGCGGCGATGTATTTTGCAGCGGAGCCGAAGCCGGGCGTGTGGTCGGTGCCCGCAAGGTCGTTGTCGATGGTTTTCGGCACGCCGATAACGCGCATTTCATATCCGGCCTCTTTGGTGTAGCGGGAGAGCTTCGCCACGGTGTCCATCGAGTCATTGCCGCCGATGTAGAAGAAATAACGGATGTCGTATTCGCGGAATACCGCGAGGATATCGTCATAGATTTTGCGGTTTTCCCCTTCGAAATCCGGCGGGAGCTTCTTTCGGCAGGAGCCGAGCGCGGCGGCCGGCGTATTTTCCAAGAGGCAAAGCTCGTCCTCCGTCATATCGGAAAGGCCGATGAAGGTCTTGGCGAGCACGCCTTCGATGCCGTTTTTCGCGCCGTAGAGCTTGCCGACGGCCTCGCATTCCATGGTGCCGCGAATGACGCCCGCAAGGGTGGCGTTGATAGCGGCGGTGGGACCGCCGGACTGCCCGACGACGGCATTTCCGCGAAGTTGTTCCATAAATTGATTCTCCTTTTATTATGATGATTTTTGGTATCTTTCTCCTTTGGAAAGGAGGAACGTGTTCTTTTCTTGTGCGTACAAGAAAAGAACGAAAAGAAGCCGCAAGCGTACCGCTTGACCGTTGGTGCGAGCCGAGGACACATCCCGTCGGCTCCCGACACGTGTTTGCACTCGTAAACTCGTGCAATCCACGGCGGAACACGCCGAACGGGCAGTGAGTATGCTCCGACAGCTTTGCACCTGCGGGTGCGAGCTTCTCAGCCGTACATACTCTCCGCACGGCGAATGTTGGCTTGCCGAGCGAAGCGAGAGCAAACAACTGTTGAGAGCCGTGTGTATATGCTTTCCGGCAGAAGCATGGGAGTTTGAGGCGGTAGCCTCAATGTTGCCCTGCAATGCGGGAGCATTGCATAGCACCGTAACTTGAACTTATTGCTACACTTTAAATGGGTATAGATCATTTCAAACTTATACTTTGCTCTTTTCGTCGTTTTCTCGTCGGTGAGAAAACGACATCTTTATTCTCCTTTGGAAAGGAGAAACGTGTTCTTTTCTTGTGCGTACAAGAAAAGAACGAAAAGAAGCCGCAAGCCTGCGGCTTGACCGTTTGTGCGACTGGCAGCGGTTCGGTGGCGGCTATAAAAGACGGCGTCCACGCTCGCGAGGCTCGCGTGATCCGTCAATCGCCGCCATTTTCGTCAATATCTTGCCGGATGGCGCTCACACGGCGCGCGCCTTGCGCCTGCGGGCGTAGGCTTCCAACCGCAGTTGCTTCCCGCACGGCGAATGTTGGCTTGCCGAGCGAAGCGAGAGCAAACAACTGTTGGGAGCCGTGGGTATGTGCTTCCCAGCAGATGAATGAGAGTCCGAGACGGATAGTCTCGGTGAGTCTTTTGGTGCTTTTCTCCTCAGTGAGAAAAGCACAATTATTTTATAAAATAAGCTCCGTAATTTTCATCACGAGCAGAATGGTAAACGGGGAAAGCATCGTGCCGAGACTGACGAGCTGCGCCGCGTAGGAGGGCTTCACGTCGTACATATCGGCAAAGAGGGAAGTGAATGCTGCGGGCGGCAGCGCGATCATCACCGTGAGAAAGACCGCGAGATTGACGTCTGCAATAAGCTCCGATATTCCTAAAAAACGCAGGATTAACGCCGCGGCAAGCGGCAGAACCAAGAGCTTCACGGCACAGAAATAATACAGCTTCGGATTTGTGAAAAGACGGCGCAGGGGCATGGCTGCCACAAGAGAACCCGTCACGATGAGGGAAAGCGGCGTGCAAAGCCCTGCCATATTATCCATGAGCGAGAGCAGAAAATCCGGCAGCGGAATCCGCGCGATATAGATTCCCAGTCCGATGGCGCAGGGAATGGTGCCGAGGTTTAAAAGCATTTTGCGCAGACTGATTTTCACGCCCTTGCCGCGCGCCATCAGGGCGACGCCGTAGCTCCATACGCCGAGATTGTAAACGATGACGTAAAACGCGCCGTAGAAAAGTCCGAGTTCGCCGAACAGCGCGTTTAAAATCGGATAGCCGACAAACGCGCAGTTTGAAAAGGTGCAGGCATATTGGTGGATTTTTTTCTCATCCGCATCTCCGATGCGGAAAAATGCAAGCAAGGCGACAAGCGCCATGAAGAGATGCGCAAGAACGCCAAAGCCGAGCACGATGAAGCCGTTTTTCAGATTTTCCGCGGAGTAGTCAAGCTTGATGATGGAATAGGCGATGAGAAACGGCTGGGCGGCCTTTGCGACGAAGCCGGAAAGCTTTTTGGTAAAGGTTTCGTCTACGATGCCGATTTTTCGCAGAAAAAAGCCTATGGCGATCAGTAAAAACAGGGAAAGGGAGGTAGAGATCAGGGATGCAAAATTCATGCAAGGGCATCCAGCCTTTCCTTAATTGCCATCATATCGCCGAGCATGTCGTCCTTTTTGCGCGGATCGCGCAGCAGCGCCGCGGGATGATAGACCGCACAGACCGAATAGCCCTTTTTCTCGAACCATTTGCCGTGCTCCGCCGTGATTTTGAAATCCGGTTTGATGATGCGCATGGCGGAGATCCGTCCGAGACAGACGATGACCTTCGGCGCGATGGCGGCCACCTGCGCGCGCAGATAATCGATGCAGCAGTCCTCCTCCTCCGGAAGGGGATCGCGGTTTTTCGGCGGACGGCATTTTAAGATATTCGCTATGTATACGTCGCCGCGGTCGATGCCGACGGCGTCGAGATATTTGTCGAGCAGCTTTCCGGCGGCTCCGACGAACGGGATTCCGGTTTCATCCTCGTGCTGGCCGGGCGCTTCTCCGATGAACATGAGGCTCGCTTTCGGATTTCCGGTACCGAAAACGACGTTTGTTCTTGTTTTGTAAAGCTCACATTTTTGACAGTCCTCGCAGGACGCTTTGATTTCATCAAGAGTTTTGATTTCCATGTGACCTCCCTCTCCGCTTTTGTGCGAAGGAAATATGAGATGGTGCTTTTTTGTGAGAAGATGTGAAAAAATGCCGTTTGCGGCCATTAACCTCCTGTCATAAAAGCCCACCTTACGAATGGAATGGGAATTTTATGACATCCGACACAAGCAGGAACGCTTGCGAGGCTATTGTACCACAAACGGCGTTATGTTGCAATTATATTTTTTATTTTTCCTCAATATTTTTGAAGGGATTCTCGTCATTTCGCGACCGTGGCCAGCGTATGGACGGCGTCCTCCTCGCAGATGCATTTACAATGCTCTTTCAGATACGGAATGGAATTGTCGCTTTCCATGCGGGTTCCGAATTCCCCGATAAAAAGATTTTCACGCAGATATTTCGCTTTTTTTCCTTGTACCGCCGGAACCGTTTCCACGATCAAAAGGTAGTAGCGGCACTTGTTTTTTTGAATGCTTTCGACAAACGCGCCGCTTTTGGCCGAATATCCGCGTCTGGCAAGGAATTTGCATACCCGCATGAGATTTTCCGCATCCTCGAACTGATAGACGGCGCGAACCTCTTTGGGGACGACGGCAGCCGTTTTTTCATTTGTAGGATTCATGTCTCCGGCGGACGGGAGCTCGTTTTTTTGCAGTTTTGTTATGTAAATTTCGCAGCCGCCGTTTTTTTCCGGATATACTTGAATGTAAATCCGTCCCGCCGCCGCATCGAAGCCGGTTTCGTGCTTGGCATAATCAAGTATGCTCCAAACGGCTTTCCGCGTTTCCGTGTTGTCGTAATCGATCTTGTCGCATGTGAGGTCGTATTTGATCATATCAAACGGCGTCAAGGTCACCTTTAATTTATCCTGTCCCATCAGACTGAGTTCCAAAACTTATCACCATCCGAAACGTATTTTGCGGCAGAGCTGCCCTTTGGTCCTGTCAGGCAGGGACAGTATGCCGTGAGGAATCACCCAAGACGGAATATGGGCATAGATGCCGTATTCCGCTGCGGTTCATCTATTACATTATAAGCAGGAAGCCCGAAAAAAGCCATACGCAAATTTATGGTATTTTTCATATCTCCCGCCCGGCTCCTTCCCGTAAATATGAAAACACCGCATATTTGCCTGTTTTTGGATTTTGTCCCTTGTTTTTTTCCTGTTCCACTTGAAAAAAATTGAGAATGTGGTATTATATTGATAGTTGCAAATAGCTTCCGGCTTACAAGTCAAAAATTTCGAGGTAAAAATAAATGGAATTTCAAACGGATAAGAAAACAGCTCTCTCCGGCGCGCAGCCCAGCGGCAATCTTACGATCGGAAATTATCTCGGCGCTCTGCGCAACTGGGTAACGCTTCAAAACGAGCTGTGTGAGGAATATAATTTTCTTTATTGTGTCATGGATATGCACGCGATCACCGTGCGTCAGGTGCCGGCGGACCTGCGCCGCAGGACACTTGAAACCGTCGCCATCTATATGGCCTGCGGCATCGATCCCGAAAAAAGTCTGCTTTTCGTGCAAAGCCATGTTCCCGCGCACGCGCAGCTCGGGTGGGTGCTGGATTGCTACACCATGTTCGGAGAGCTTTCCAGAATGACGCAGTTTAAGGATAAAAGTGCAAAAAATGCACAAAATATCAATGCGGGACTTTTCACCTATCCGGCGCTGATGGCAGCCGACATTCTGCTGTATCAGGCGGATCTTGTGCCGGTCGGCCTCGACCAGAAGCAGCATATCGAGATCACGCGCGATATTGCGGAGCGCTTCAATCAAATCTATGGGGATACCTTTGTGATTCCCGAGGGTTACATCCCCGAGACGGGCACAAAAATCTGCTCGCTTGCCGATCCCTTGAAAAAGATGAGCAAATCCGACGACAACCCGAACGGCTGCGTGCTGATGCTCGACCCGAGGGACGATATTATTCGGAAATTCAAAAGAGCGGTGACCGACAGCGATACCGCTGTCCGCTATGCCGAGGGCAAGGACGGCATCAACAACCTGATGACGATTTATTCCTGCT
Organism: uncultured Eubacteriales bacterium; assembly: GCA_934446365.1. Lineage (GTDB taxonomy): Bacteria > Bacillota > Clostridia > Oscillospirales > CAG-272 > QALR01. The sequence continues at coordinate 133,238 of CAKSDZ010000004.1, forward strand.
TTACCGGCAAGAGCTTTGAGGAAATCGAACGGGAATTCGACGGCCGCGGCTACGGCGATTTCAAGCTCGCCGTGGGCGAGGCCTGCGCCGACGGACTTGCGCCGATCCAAACGGAATATAAGAGGCTGATGTCCGACCGCGCGTATCTCGAGGGTCTGCTGCGCGAAAACGCCGAGAAGGCGTCGTATATCGCGCGCAGAACGCTTTCCAAGGTGTACCGCAAAATCGGCTTTTTGGCCGTATAACTGAGGATAATTAAAAATTTATGCTGGATTCCATTTTCAAGACGGATATTTTATTCTGTCTTTTTGCAATCATAACGGCCTTTTTTGTCGCGCTTGCCATGACGCCCCTTGCGGGGAAGCTCGCCGCTGTCTGCGGCTGCTACGACAGGCCGGACGGCGCCCGCAAGCTTCATAAAAAGCCCGTACCGTATTTCGGAGGACTTGCCATCCTGCTCGGCTTTGTGACCTCTGCGGTTCTGTTTTCGCTTCTCATGCTGAGAGCCATCCCGCAGTCCGTTGCGGTGATGGTCATCGGCGGCATGAGCATCTGCTTTGTCGGCGTTATCGACGATATGTATGACATGCCCTCGCTTTTGAAGCTCTTCTTCCAAATCGTGATTTCCGCGTTCACCGCCTATTTCGGCGGCGCGATCGAATATACGACGTTGTTTGACAAAACCATCGTTTTCGGTGTATTTTCGATTCCGGTGACGGTGCTTTGGATGGTGCTTATCATCAACGCGGTCAACCTTATCGATGGTCTTGACGGGCTTGCAAGCGGTGTTTCCGCACTGGAATCCTTTGCTCTGCTGATCACCTCCGTCGTTATGGGGAATACGGTGTGCATCATCGCCTCCGCCGCGCTCTGCGGCGCCGTGCTCGGTTTTCTGCCGTACAATGCAAACAGGGCGACGATCTTTATGGGAGATGCCGGTTCCATGTTCATCGGATATATCATGGCCTGCATTTCCGTTTTCGGACTTTTCAAGGCACAGGCGCTCTTTTCCATCGTCGTGCCTGCCCTTATCTTTGCATTGCCGATTTTGGATACGGTGGTCGCGTTTTTCAGACGGATCGCCAAGGGACAAAGCCCTTTTACGGCGGATAGGTCCCATCTGCACCACAAGCTGATCGACAACGGCTTTACGCCGAAGCAGTCGGTTATTGCGATTTACTGTGCGTCTGCCGTGTTTTGTGTGGCTTCCATTCTCTTTATGAAATATAAGATTTTCTCGGCGGTCCTTGTGCTCCTTGACCTCGTGTTCCTGGAAATTATGAAGCATTGGAAAGGGATTTTTCGCGGAAAAAAGAAGCCGCCGGAGGAAACGGCCGCCGTTTCAAAGGTGAATAAAATCGTGTGATATGAAAAGGAGGACAGATATGGGGAAAAAAAGCGCATATAAAAATGTTCTGACGCTTATTTCCGTGCTGTCCGTTCTTCTTGCCTTTACTCTTGTCTGTGCGCTTTGTCTGTTCGTCCTATATAAGACGGGCGTCGCCGATTTTGCATTTGGACCTCCCGGGGAAGTGCAGGGAGGCGCGCCTGCCGGAACGGATTTTTCACTTCCCGTCCATACCGCGGCATCGCCTACGGCGAACGCTGCCCTTACCGGAGCAAACTTTGACCGGATACTGGCCGAAACCCCTTTTGTGGACAGCTATTATATCAAAATACAGGTTTCCTCCGATGAGACGGCGGGAGACGATGTTCCGGTTTCCGGAACCTATGAAATCTGGCGTTACGGCGATCGCTATAAGATCAATCGCTACAACAGCGGAAACGAAACCGAAAAGATCATAACCTGCGACGGTACGAGAATACAGGTGATTGATTTTCTCGCTCCCTCCATCGCTTATTATGCCGTATCCGACGGATATACCTTTGAGAAGCTGGCGCCGCTGCCGGATTTTCGCTTACTTTTGGAAGAGGAGCATGAGATTTTTGAGTATCGGGAGAAGGACGGCGCCTGCACGGCGGCGTATGAATATACGTCGCTTGCCATGGTTGACAACGTCAGATTTTCCATGTCCACGGGACTTATCGAGTCCTTTTCCAGATACCGCGGCGGACGTCTGATTTGGACGACCGACGTATTGTCTACGGATTTGGATTTTTCATTCAGAGATTATATGTTCAGCATCGATTAAGTGAGGATGATCGCCATGATCACCGCAAGGAGCGCGGTGTTGTCGTCGGAATCGCCGAGCAGCATCGCAAGAATCAGTCCGAACATGATGAGATCCTCCGCGGATATTTTTTCAAGCAGTCCGCCGAGAATCCCTCCCTGCGTTTTTTCATGCGGAGCGGCCGGCTTTGCAAAGACGGGTGCTGCCGGCTCCTCTTTCGCTTTTTCGGCGGGAGTCTCTTGTTTTTCGCGCTCCGGAATCTCCGGCTCGTATCTTTTGTTTTCCGCATACATACTTCCGTTATAATCCGGAGGAACGGTGATTTTCGGTCTCGTCCTCGCGTCGGTTTCGATGGAACCGTAGCTTCGGCTGTAAATTTTCCTCACCTCCTCATATCAGATTCTTGAAATAGCCTGCCATTTCGGCAAGGCGGAGCATATTCAGCATTTTGTCGATTTTGTCTCTTCTTTTGTCGTCGAGATAAGGCTTCAATGCCAAAAGGAGCGCCCGTGTGTTCTTGATGTTTTTCTCCATTCCCGGGGCAGGCGAAAACAGCGCGGGCATCGCCGCCGGCGTATCCGTCTGCGGGGGAGACTCAGGGGCAGCGGCCGGCTCCGGCTCAGGCGCCGCCTGTGTCGGCTCCGTCGGAGGCGGTGTTTTGGCTTCCCCGTCCTCCGTCATGGTGTCGGCGAGCGATTTGATCTGTGCCATCATGGCGGGATTGGACAGAATTTTGTCGAGCTTGGAGCTGAAATCGCCGTTCATCCGTTACCGCCTCCGCCCAGCGTTTTGATGATGATATCCGCGCGCTCCCGTCCCATCGCATTGATGAGCCGGTTGATGTCGTCCGTACCGGCGCTTTTCAGCATGGTGCGCACTTTGGTGACGTCCGCGGTCTGTGCCGCGGCGATTCTCTCGTCGAAGCCGATTGAGGATGCGATAAGACGCAGCTTGTTTTGCAAATCCTCGTCGCTTAAAGAGAGCAGGGAATCGAGCATTTTTTGATTGATTTCCATCATAACCTCCAAAGGAGCCGTCTCTTGAGACGGCGTATTCGATTTTGTGTGGGGAGGAGTACCCTCCGGCATCCTTACCGACACTTTTGCCTGTCGCTTTTCATTGTATATTCTATGCCGTGATTTTTTCTTTTGCCACTTTTCCCGTCACTTTTCGGAGGTCAGGCGGAAAAATACCGGAATCATTTATCTGTATTCTGAAATAGGGAGGCTTTATGAGATATACACCGAAAAAAAATAAAACCGCGAAGCTCATTTCTTTTGCCTGTGTGCTTGTCGCTTGTGCGCTGGTCGGCACGGTTTTTCTCCGCGTCCGGTATCAGGCCGTTTACGAAATCATTGCGCTTTTGTTTTATATTTTCAGCTTTGAGCTTCTTTTCCGCTATGTGTTTACCGAATATACCTATGTAATCGACGAGGGAAATTTCATTGTGATGAAACGGACGGGACGCAGACGGATGTATGCCTGCAATGTCTCGATGAGCACGGCGCTTGCCATCTTGGAAACGCCGAAAACCAAGGAACAGCGCACGGCATTTGCGGAATCCTATGGCCGTGTCAAAATCCGCTACAATTATTGTCAGGTGATCCGCCCGAAAAAGACCTATTCCTATATTTTTGAATTTAACGGGGATATCGCCGAGATCGTATTTCAGCCGGACGAGGCCATGCTCGCGCTGATACGGGAAGCGATCGATCAAAAGGGGCAGGAGGAATAATCGCTTTTGTACGGCGGCAAAAATCAAAAAGATAAAATATTTTCCAAAGGTACTTGAAAATTGGATTTGCTTCGTATATAATGACGTTACTAGCATGATATTAGGAGGAAAATAGAAATGCTTGAAGCGATAAAGGACATTCTTTCAAAGCAGCTGAGAGTTGACATCAACAGCATTACGGAGGATACGAGAATCGTGGATGATTTGGGCGCCGATTCGCTCGACGTTGTGGAGATGCTGATGACGATCGAGCAGGATTATGGTGTTATCGTTCCCGACGACGTGATTGCCACATTCAAAACCGTGGGAGATGTCGCAAGATATATTGAAAACAATCAGCAGTAAAATTTGTGTATCAAAGAGGGGCGCCGGATTTTTCTCGGCGTCTTTTTTATCGGATGTGCTCTGCGGACATCGGCCGGTTTGTATTGACTTTTTCCGTGGGGCGCGGTATAATTGACACAGTATCCATCGGTTAGAGGCGCGGGATGCGCAAATTTGTTTTGCCGGAAGGAAGTTTTATGGCAGCTATTTCAAGACGCGCCGCAAGGGAATGCGCGCTCAAAGTGCTTTACAGCTATGATTTTAATACGGAGGCGGAGCCGGAATCCTTTTTCTCCCTCATATGTGAAGAGGCGGAGATTCCGTCGGATGCGTTTGCGCGCTCTCTTTTTTGCGGCGCACTGGCGCATATCGGGGATATCGATGTGAAAATCTCGGAGAACGCGAAGGGCTGGAAGCTCGACCGCATCGCGCGTATGTCGCTTGCCATCATGCGGCTCTGCACCTATGAGCTGCTTTATACGGAGGTGCCGACGCCGGTCGCCATCAATGAGGCGGTGGAGCTTGCGAAAGCGTATGACGGCGACGATGCGCCTGCATTTATCAACGGTATACTCAATTCCATCGCCGTGAAATCGGACAGGAACAACGCATGAGAGTGCTTGGTATCGATACGAGCAATTATACGACATCGGCGGCGCTCGTGGATGAGAACGGCTTCCGTCAGGAGCGGCGGATTTTGTCGGTGGACAAGGGGGAACGCGGGCTTCGGCAGAGCAGCGCGCTTTTTTTGCATACGGTAAATCTGCCGGAGATCATACGGGCGCTCGCTCCGACGGAAAAGCTTGACGCAGTGGCTTACAGCGCCTATCCGAGAGACGTTGCGGGCTCCTATATGCCGTGCTTCCTTGCGGGACAGGCAGCGGCGCAGACGGCGGCCTCGGTGCTGAACGTCCCCTTATACCGCTTTTCCCATCAGGCAGGGCATTTGATGGCGGCGGTCAAGACCTGCGGTTCGGCGTCGATCGGCAAGGGGGAATTTCTTGCGTTTCATCTGTCGGGCGGAACGACGGAGCTTCTGCATGTGACGCCGGACGATACGGTCGGCTTTGCCGCGGAGATTATCGGCAGGACGCTCGATATCTCGGCGGGACAGCTCATCGACCGCATCGGCGTGATGCTGGGACTTTCGTTTCCGTGCGGCGGGGAATTGGAGCGTCTTGCGGGAGAGTCGGCGCAGGAACCGACGGTACAGGTGTGCGTCCGCGGCGCCGACTGCAATCTTTCCGGCGCCGAAAATATCGCGGCAAGGATGGTTGAAAACGGAACGCCGGCGTGCGATATCGCAAAATTTGCGCTTGCCTTTGTCATGCGGACGGTCCTTGGCATGTCGCAGGCGGCAAGAGCGCGGTATCCGTCCCTACCGATTCTTTATGCCGGCGGGGTCATGCGGAACGCCTATATCCGGCAGGCGGTATCGTCGGCGCTTTCCGACACTTGGTTTGCCGAGCCTGCGCTGTCGAGCGACAACGCGGTCGGCACCGCATATCTCGGGCTGGAACGACTGAAAAGAGAAATGAGGCAGGAATGGAAAAACGAATCATAACCGTTTCGGAACTCAATGAATACATCAAAATGGTTTTGGAAAACGACGAGCTTCTGATGCGTGTTTTCATCAAGGGCGAGATATCGAATTTCACGAACCATTATAAAACGGGGCATTTTTATTTTTCTCTGAAAGACGAGGGCGGCGCAGTGCGCGCCGTCATGTTCCGCGGCAGCGCGTCGAAGCTGAAATTCGTTCCGGAAAACGGAATGCGCGTCGTCGTGGGCGGCCGCGTGGGCGTCTTCCCGCGTGACGGCCAGTATCAGGTTTATGCGGAGACCATGGAGCCGGATGGGGTCGGCGCACTCTATGTCGCGTATGAGCAGTTGAAGGCGAAGCTGGAAAAGGAAGGGCTTTTCGACGCGGCAAAAAAGAAGCCGCTGCCGAAGATTCCGACGCGTATCGGCATCATCACCTCGCCGACGGGCGCTGCGATCCGCGATATCATCAACATCTTGGGCAGACGGTTTCCGCTTGCGAAGGCCGTGCTTTATCCCGCGCTTGTGCAGGGAGAGGGGGCTGCGCCGGATCTTGTGCGCGGTATCGATTATTTCAACAGCGCGGGAAATGTCGATGTCATCATCATAGGACGCGGCGGCGGCTCTCTTGAAGATTTGTGGGCATTCAACGACGAAACGCTCGCACGCCGTGTCGCGGCGTCGAAAATCCCCGTCATTTCCGCCGTGGGACATGAAACAGACTTTACGCTCTGCGATTTCGCGGCGGACAGACGCGCGCCGACGCCTTCGGCGGCGGCGGAGCTTGCCGTCCCGGAGACAGGGGAGCTATCCCGCAAGCTGTCGAATGTCACGGCGAGACTCGGGCTTCTTATGGAGGGCAAAACCGGCTTGTATCGGGAGCGTCTCATGCGGCTTGCATCCGCGCGCGTCCTGATGAGCCCGATGAATATGATCGACGATAAGCGGATGGCGCTTGCGATGGAGGAACGCGCACTTTTTGACAGGATGACGGCGGTCCTTTCACGCAAACGGGCGGATTTTGCCAGAGATACCGCGAAGCTTGACGCGCTCAATCCGCTCTCGGTGCTTTCCCGCGGATATGGGGCGGTGTTCACCGGAGAGGGCACCGTCGTCAAAAGCGTCTCACAGACCGCCGCCGGAGAACGGCTGTCTTTGATGCTTTCGGACGGACGGATACAGGCCACAGTGGACGAAATCCTTGCAGGGGACAGAAAATAAGAAAAATTATATTGCTGTATAAAATATATGATACGTTTGTATAAAATAACGGAGGCTGGATATGGCAGGTGAAAATCAGAAAATGACGTTTGAGGCGGCGCTTTCCCGTTTGGAGGAGATTGTGCGTTCGATGGAAAACGGAAACGCGATGCTGGATGAATCCCTCACGCTTTTTGAAGAAGGAGTGGGACTTGTTAAGTTCTGCACCAAGGCACTGGATGAGGCGGAGCAGAAGGTGAAAATCCTTCAAAAGGGAGACGACGGCACCGTTACGGAGACGGATTTTGCAGGAAACACCGAGGGATGAAAATGGAGATCGAAAAGCTTTTGCTGCGGGATGCGGCGCTTGTCAATGACGCGCTGCCCTCATATTTGGAAACGACGGACGACGCCGTCGGTGTTTTATATGAATCGATGCGTTACAGCGCGCTTTCCGGCGGGAAGCGAATCCGTCCGTTTCTTGTTTTGGAGTTCTGCCGCATGTTCGGCGGCGGGGAAAAGGCGGCGCTGCCGTTTGCTTGTGCGATCGAATGCGTGCATGCCTCCTCTCTCATTCATGACGATATGCCCTGCATGGATAACGACGCGCTGCGCCGCGGCAAACCGACAAATCATATCGTTTTCGGCGAGGATATTGCGCTTCTCGCGGGCGACGCGCTGATTACGCGCGGATATGAAATTGCTGCGCGCAATTCGGAGGTTCCGCCGCAGGCGGCGCTTTCGGCGACGGCGATGCTCCTGCGCGCCGCTGGCGCGGAAGGGATGATGGGCGGCCAGCAGATCGATCTTGCCGCCGAAAAAAAGAGGGCGGATTTTGATACGCTTTTGAAGATGCATGCCAAAAAAACAGGGGCGCTCATCCGCGCTTCGGCGCTGCTCGGCTGCGCGGCAGCGGGAATCTGCTCCGAAGCCGATCCGCGTGCACGTGCCGCTTCGGCTTATGCCGACGGGATCGGGCTTGCGTTCCAAATCATAGACGACATTCTCGATATGACGGGCGACGAGACCACGCTCGGCAAAAAGACGCATGCCGACGATGCGATGGGGAAAACCACCTTTCTCAGCTTTATGAGCGTCGAAGAGGCGCACGCATATGCCGTTCGCGTCACCGAAAAAGCGAAGGCTGCCATTGCCGCATATGAAAAAAATGAGACACTGACTGCTTTTGCCGACTATTTGCTCGATCGGAAAAAATAAATATACAAATGGATAAAATATTTTATTCATTTGTATATTTATAGTCCGACAGGGGGATTTATGATAGATGAGTTGAATGTCAAGCAGATGCTTGAAAAGAAAGATCAGACACAGCTTCTTCGCTATTACGACACCCTTTCCGACAGAGAAAAGGAAGCGCTTCTCTCTGAGCTTTCCAAAATCGATTTTTCCTTTTTCGAGAGGGCGGAGCATTCTGGGCAGATTCGGAGCTGCGATATTTCGCCCATCGATATTTTTACAAGCCGCATGGCAGAGCAGCGCCGTAGGGAGCTTGAAGCCGTCGGCCTTTCCGCAATCGGCGAGGGAAGGATTGCCGCTGTGCTCCTCTGCGGGGGACAGGGAACGCGGCTTGGCTTTGACCATTCCAAGGGTATGTATGACATCGGGCTTACCCGTTCGCTTTCCATTTTTGAGCTTCATTTTTCCTATATGCTGGGTGTGGCAAAGCGTGCCGACGCATGGTTTCCTGTTTTTATTATGACGAGTGAAATCAACGATTCGGAAATCCGAGAATTTCTCGCAGCGCACGATTATTTCGGATACAACGGAGAATTTGTGTATTTTTATGTTCAGAATATGGTGCCCTCCACGGATTTTGACGGAAAGATTCTGCTGGGCGGCAGAGACTCTCTCGCCATGTCGCCGGACGGAAACGGCGGCTGGTTTTCCTCCCTTGTGTCGGCAGGACTTTTGGATTTTGTGAAGACTGCCGGTGTCGAATGGTTCAACGTGGTATCGATTGACAACGTGCTTCAAAGGACGGTGGATCCGCTTTTTGTCGGCGCTACGCTGTGTTCGGGCGCGGACTGCGGGGCAAAAGTAATCAAAAAAGCGACGCCGGACGAGAGGATCGGTCTTATTTGCCGGAATGCAGGTCATCCGGCGGTGATCGAATATTATGAGCTTGACCGTCTGATCCGGGAAGAGCATGTGAATACGGACGGCATCGAATACGGGGTGATTCTCAATTATCTGTTCCGTACCGACCGGATGGAGGGGACGCTCAGCCATCCGCTTCCCGTACACAAGGTGCGCAAAAAAATACCGTATTTCAATGGAGAGATGGTTATTCCCGAACGGGAAAACGGCTATAAGTACGAGATGCTGGCGACGGATCTCGTCGAGTTTATGGGCTCCTGCCTGCCGTATGAGGTGCGGCGCGAGGCCGAATTTGCACCGGTCAAAAACCGGCATGGCGCGGATTCCGTCGATTCCGCGCGTGAGATGCTTGCGGCGGCGGGTTATGAGCTGTGAAAGGCAAATCTGTGAAAATTCTAATCATTTTCGTATAAAAAAAGAACCGGAAACATTCCGGTTCTTTTTTATGAAAAATCATGTTTTTCACAAAATATCGTCAAAAGCATATTCTAAATCGAGGTGATTTTACATGGTTGCTGTGAAAAGGCGAAAATTCCGTGCAGGCCGGAGACTGTGCCTGTTTTTGGCCGTTATTCTGATTTTTACGGTTCTTGTCGTGGCATATCTCAACGCTCAGATCGATAAAATCATGGATTCGGTTGTGAAACGGCAGGTGGAAAACAAAATCACCGAAATCATTAACGATGCCGTTGCGCGTATCGCGTCGGATGCGGCATATGCGTCCGGAACGTTTGCCGCCGTCAGTTATTCGTCGGAGGGAAAAATCACCGCCGTTTCCGCAAATTCCGTCCTAATCAACCGAATGCGCGCGGATATTGTGGCGGAGATCGTGACAGGCCTTTCGGAGCTTGAAAAATACGGCGTGCCGATTTCCTATGCCAATCTTTTCGGAGAGGGATTCTTATCTTCGTTCTTACCGGAAACCTATTTGAATGTGAAAGTACAGCCGTTCGCAGGGGTGACTGCGAATGTGGAGAGCGAGCTTACCTCCGCCGGCATCAATCAATCGAAGCATACGGTAAATCTCGTCATTGATGCGGGTGCCACAGGACTTGTAAAGGATAAAACGATCGAGGTCTGCGTTTCCACTAATGTCTGCATAGCGGAGACTGTGATTGTCGGTGAGGTACCAAGCGTCTGGCTCGGTACCGGAAAATGAAAAGAAACATCTGTATAACTGTTATACAGATGTTTTATATTCCGGTAAAGTCGAAGTCGGGAATGAAGCTTTCCGCCGCGGTTCCGCCGCTTTGGATAAAGCCGTTCCGGATTCCGAGGCTTCGGGCAAAATCCACGACTTTATTATATTCATAGGTCGTCAGCTTTCTGGAAAGCTCAGGGAATGTGGGAAAGCTTCCGCATGGCGTATACTGGTTCATGATGCTGATATAGATGCGGTCGCCGTATCGGCGGTAGAGGCGACGGAGGACTTTGACGGAGTCATCCGTATGGCCGGGAAGGACGAGATGCCGGACAATCACGCCGCGGGTCATCATGCCGTTTTCGTCGAAGACCGCATCGCCGACTTGACGGAGCATTTCATCGATAGCCGCTTCCGCCGTTTCGGGATAGTCCGCGGCATGGGAAAAACGCTCGGCAAGCTCGGGGTCATGATATTTGAAATCCGGAAGGTAGATGTCGATGTGTCTTTCCAGCATGCGCAGCGTTTCTATGGTTTCGTATCCGCCGGAATTGTATACGGCGGGAATGCGAAGTCCCCGGGCGCGGGACATCGTGAGCGCTTCCACAATATGCGGAACGAACTGCGCACCCGTGACAAGATTGATGTTCGCGGCGCCCTGACGTTCCAGCTCGAGGAAGATTTCGCACAGGCGACAGACATCGATTGTCTTGCCGCGGTTCCGGTGCGCGATGCTGCCGTTTTGGCAGTATATGCATTTCAGTCCGCAGCCGGAGAAGAACACCGCGCCGGAGCCTGCGGTGCCGGAAAGACAAGGCTCTTCCCAAAAGTGCAGAGCGGCGCGGGAGGCGCGCAGCTTATCCGATTCACCGCAGAAGCCGACGGCGCCTCTGCGGTCTATGCCGCATCGTCTTGGACAGAGCGTGCAGTGGGAGTAGATACTGTCCGTCATTTCAGCTTTTGCTGGTGCATCCAGTAGCTCATCACAAAGCTATGCGGCAGGATTTTTGCGAGAAGCATCTGGAATCTCGCGACGAAACCGTATTTGCTCACATCGCGTCCGCGTTCGGCGTCGCGCCATGCCCGTTTCACAATCTGCTCGGGGACATACATCGCGACATATTTTTTGACGACGGCGTTTTCCTCGCGTTCGATGGCGCGGTTGAAAAATTCCGTTTTGGTCCAGAACGGGCATACTGCCGTGACGGAAATTCCGCGCGAACGGAGCTCACGGTTCAGCGCGCGGCTGTAACTCAGAACGAACGCCTTGGTCGCGCCGTATACGTTGATATACGGAATCGGCTGAAAGGCCGCCACGGAGGCGATGTTGATGATTTTCGCACCCTTTTGCATATACGGAATGGAATTTTGACACATTGCCATCACCGCTTTGCAGTTGAGATCCACCATGTTCAGATTTTCTTCGAGCGGCGTGTCAAGCGTGGCGCAGAATTTGCCGAAGCCGCTGCAATTGATGAGAAGTGAAATCTGCGGCTTTTCTTCTTCGAGAAGCGCCGCGTATTTTTTGTGGCTTTCTGCGTCCGACAGGTCCAGCGCGACCGGTTTTACCGGAAAGGGAAGCTTGCTTTTCAGCTCCTCGAGCCGCCCCTCGCGGCGTGCGATGACCCAAACCTCGTCGAAAGTTCCGTGTTCGGCCAGCGTTTCGGTGAATTTCTTCCCGATGCCGCTGGAGGCGCCTGTGATAACTGCAATATTTTTCATAAGTTGTCCTTTCTATATTTTGATTAAAATAAAGTAAAAATTATGGGTGAGCAAAAAGCGTCTCTTCTGTTTCTATCCATCTTTTTGCGCGCTTTCCAAGGAGAAAGCCGACGGTTGCTCCCTTTATGATGGTTGCTTTTTGGGATTCAAATTCGGCATGGCCGACGGTGATTTCCTCTTTGGTGAAGGCATAGCATCCCATATCCCGCGTACCGTGAAGAAAGCCGTTTACGATATCGACGGTGATGCGCAGCTCGCCGTCCGCGAAGAACAGACAGATGTCTTTTGTTTATTTCATTTCGGAAGCCCAATCGATTTCATCGGTCAGCATCTTTTCCGAAATGGATAAACATTTTTCGATTTTGGCTGTATCATTTCCCGCTTTTCTCAGTTCTTCAATGCGAGTAAACCATAAAGGTTTTTGATATCTGTAAAGAAGCGGCGCTGCATGAATCTCAATTTCCTGAAATCTGTATGACTTTTTCACAGTGCGAATCGCCCGAAAAATTCGGTTCCGTTCAATATCGTCTGAGGATTCGGAAAAGGCTTCTATGGTCATGACATAAGGTGCTTCTCGGAACAGATAATTGATAACGACTTCTTTTCCGCAAAGATTAAAATCAAATACACCTTTAAATCTGCCGTCCCGGTCAAGAAGAATGTTTGATTTATTTAAGTCTGCCTGAAAAACGGATGTTGGCAGCAAGGGATATATTTTTTTCAATTCTTCTTTGTTTTTATTCCAGAGCTTCCATATTCGTTCGACTTGCTCCGAAAAAGAATCGGGAAGCTTTTTTGCGAGTTCCAGCCAGTTTGTTGCATTTTCTGTGACTTCATCATCCTTGTCGCTGGGGCAGAATTTTTCAAATGCACACCATGCGGACGGAAAAGGTGCAAAATTAAAATGCATGGAAGCTACTCGGGCAATCATTTCAATCGCATCGTCAATGTATTTATAGTAACCGTTTTCTGAAATGATAGCGGGGTCAAAAGAATCCGCACCGGAAAAAGCCGAATATTCCTCAGCATAGGCAACGCAGGTATGGCCTTTATATTGGATTCTTGGATAAGTGCCGTTTTTTGAGGAGAGAATCTTGGGGCAATAATAGCCGAGTTTTTTGTATTCATCGGCACAGCGTTTCCATATTGAGATTCGATCGGGAGAGGTAAATTCATTGTCAATGATCTTCAATACCAACTTATTCCCCGAGGAGCAGTCGCATATCACGGTTTCTCTGAAATCCGTATCACCGTGGCTTGTGTTTTTTATTGAATAATCCACCGGCTTGCTGTCGCTGAATAAGGAAAAAACGGAGGATATCATGTCACATTCCATCATTGGTTAATCTTCCCCTTGCTTTGAATCCTTGTTTTTTGTCATCAGTACCACGCACTCGACATGTCCCGTTCTTGGGAACATATCGACGGCGCGCAGCTTGGATACGGCATATCCGTGCTCCGCGAGATACGCGCAGTCGCGCGCGGCGGTTGCGCTGTTGCAGGATACCATGACGATGCGCTCCGGCGCCATTTGAAGCATAGCATCGAGAACCTTTCCGTCGCAGCCGCCTCTCGGCGGATCGACGACGACAACGTCGGGATGAATGCCGGCGGATGCTAACTGTTCTGCTGCTTCTCCCGCATCGGCACAGATAAATTCCGCGTTTCGGATGCCGTTGCGTTCGGCATTTCGGCGCGCGTTTTCCACGGCCGCGGGAACGACCTCGACGCCGATAAGACGCGCGGCATTTTTTGCCATAGAGAGTCCGATCGTGCCGACGCCGCAGTAGAGGTCGAGCAGGACTTCCTTGCCCGTAAGCGCGGCAAATTCCTGTGCGGTACCGTAGAGCACCTCCGCGCCGTCGTGATTGACCTGATAAAACGAAAGCGGGGAAATGTCAAAGACAAGGCCGCACAGCGTATCCGTAATGGCCGCTTTGCCGTAGAGTGTCACGCACCTCCTGCCGAGAATCTCATTTCCCGGCTTTTTATTGACATTCAGGACGATGCTTGTGATGTTCTCATTTTCGGAGAGCAGGGCGCGAATCAGCTCCTCCGTATGCGGCAGCGCATCTGCGTTTGCGACGATACAAACCATGATCTCGCCGCTGGCTCTGCCGTCCCGGATGAAAATATGGCGGACGGTTCCCGTGTGGGATTCTTCTTCGTAAGGCGCAATCCGGAAGCGTTCCATCCATGCGCTCACCCGCCGCAGAATCGCATGATAGAACGGGGGCTGAAGTCCGCAGGAATCACAGGGAATGATTCTATGGCTGTGCGGCGCATAGAAGCCGAACACCGGCAATCCGTTCTCATTTTTTCCGCACGGAATCTGTGCTTTGTTTCGATAGCCGTCTTGGGCGGGAGAAGGCAGAATCGCATCGCAGGAGATGGCAAGCTTGCCGATTCTCTTAAAATTCTCCTCCACCCATCTTTTTTTGATTTTCAGCTCCGCATCGTACCGGATATGACGAAACAGGCATCCGCCGCATTTGGAAAACACGGCGCAGTCAGGCTCGCATCTGTCGGGCGAGGCCGTCAGGACCTCTTCGCATTTTCCGTATCCGTGGGAGGAAAGTGTTTTCAGTATCCTCGCGGAAATCATGTCTCCGACGGCGGTTTTGGGTACGAAAACCACGTACCCCTCATATTTTCCGACGCCAGCGCCCTCCGGTGTCAGGTCGGTGATGGTGAGTGTCACGATATCGTTTTTTTTCAGCATTGTTTTTTATCTTTTTGTATAAAATATTTTATTCGTTTGTATTAGTCAGGCTTCCGAAAGGACTTTGGCGCGTTTCAGCGCGATGACAAGGACGGGAATGAGTATGATTTGCAGGAGGATTCCCGGCCATGAGCCGATTACGGCGGATGCGAGGAAAGCGTTCAGCGTATAGGTGCCGCCGCCGATGCCGACGGTGATCCACTGAACGGCTCCATATGCGAGTCTGCCGCCTATCATCGCAAGCAGGAGAGAAGCGTAAAGAAACGGAATTTTTTTCGGAAAGAGCTTATATAAAAATCCCGCAAGGAAGCCGTAGACCGCCATTTCCACGGCCATAAAGAAGCACATCGGCGCTTTCGGCATTCCGAGAAGAGCAAATCGCAGCGGTGCTGCCACAGCGCCGACCGCGAGCCCCCACCATGGTCCGCATAAAAAGCCGCAGAGCAGGACAGGCAGATGCATCGGACAGAGCATAGAACCGATTTCGGGGATTTGGCCGGTCAAATACGGCAAAAGAAGTGCAATGGCCAGCATCATGGCTGCGACGACGAGTTTTCGGATGTTTTTTTCATGTTTGCCTCTGTTTGTTTTCGTTTTCTCTCATTTTATCATTGCAGGGAATAAAAGTCAAGGAAAAGACAAAAAGGGGGGATGACGTCGTCATCCCCCTTTTCCGTATTCTTTTTATCTCGATGTTTCAATCAGTCCGTAGGCGCCGTCCTTGCGCTTATATACGACACAGATTTGCTCGGTATTCTGATCCTCGAACACGAAAAATTCATGTTCGAGAAGATTCATCTGCATAATCGCTTCTTCGACATCCATCGGTTTTAAGCTGAACGATTTCTTTCTGATTTTAAAATCGGTTTCCTCCTCCACATTTTCATCCGTTGTCACGGCGCCGCCGTCGAGAAACGCGCCTTCGCGAAGTCTTTTTTCAAGTCTTGTTTTATTTTTCCGGATCTGACGCTCGATGATGTTGACCGCGGTGTCGATTGCATGGCAGAAGGTCGGTCCGTCAACCTCGCTTCGGAATAAGACGCCGTCTGCGGAAATGGTGAGCTCTAAAATCTCTTTCTCTCTCTTTTTGCTGAGCGTTACGAACGCTTCGGCATTTTCGAGGAAAAACTTATCCAGCTTGCCGATCTTTTTCTCAATCAGCGCACGGACGTCGTCTCCGATGGTCACTTGTCTTAAAAGAATCGTTGTTTTCATAGATTATCACCTTTCGCTTCGTACTTGTAAAAAAGCTTCCGCTTCCTTACGCTTATAGTATAGCATATGCGGAAGCGGAAATAAAGAGCTTTTTGTGAATGAAATACAAAATTTTTGAAAAGCGAGGCGGTTTTTGCGTCAAATAGACAAAATATTACAGGAACCGACGGTTTCCATAATCGTTTTTTCCCGCTCATGGCAGGTAAAGAGAATGCTTTGATAACTGCGCTGCGAATATTTGTAAATCAAAGAGAGCATCTTGGAAAGACGCGCGTCGTCCATGCGGACAAAGCTTTCGTCGAACAGAAACGGCGGCACGGCTTTTTTATACAAAAGCTCGATGAGTGCGATTCTGAGACAGATGTAGGCGACGTCTCCTGTCCCCGCGCTGAGATATGCGGCGTCCCGCATCAGAGCACCGTCGGAAAAGGACAGTCCGAAGTCCATATCCACGCCGATTTCCGAATATTTGCCGTCCGTCAGCGCGCCCATGAGCTTTGCGGCGCTTTTCGCAATTTTCGGAGAAATGCCCTCCCGCAGTTTTCCGCTGGCCTTTTCCAGCGATTCGATGGCGAGCATATAGGCGTCCCATTTGGCGGTCAGCTCTCGGATTTCCTCGTCGAGCGCGGCTTTCTGCTCGGCAAGCTCGGTCGGCCGTATCGCCGTCGCCGTCAGCGCCGACAGCTCCACATCGATCTGATGAAGCTTGTCGGTTTGGGAGGCGATCGCAGCCGATAAAAATTCGCTGTCGCGCCTTTTCGCGGTGAGATTGAAGCTTTCCATTTCCTCCTCGTCATATTCGTCGAGGCATGCGGATTTCAGATATTCCTTGGGATAGGCCGCGAGGGATTCCTCGATTTCGGCAATTCTGCTTTTTTGCTCCTCGTATGCCGATTCCAGCCCCGCAAGCTCCGTGCGGATGCTGCGGCATGACGCGATGGCCTCCGAAAGGGAAGTCGCGGTATTGCCCGAGATTTCAAAGCCGTCCTTTCCGAGAACCTCCAAAATTTCCGCACTGATCTGTTCCAGCTTCGCGGAAGCCGCGTTAAATTTGTCATTGGCCTCATCGCGTGCGCCGGTGATAAAGACCATGTAGGCCTCATCCTCGGATGCGGCGCGGACCAGCTCCTCAAATTCGTCGTAATCCGCGCAGCCGAATTTGGCGCAGATGGTGCGGATATCCGTTTTGAGCGACGCCGACCGGACCAGAAAAACGATGCCTATAACGGCAAAGACGGGAATGAGCGCCGCCGTGATATATTTGAGGACGGCAGGCATGTCCGGCACGCCGAAAAAGAGAACGGCACAGAGGACGGCGAAGAGCGCGGCGAGAATAAACGCGCCCGTAAAAAGCTTGACGGAAGCCGAACGGGCACGGCGCATGGAACGGGTTTTCGAGATGAGCTCCTCGCGGGTTTTGCCGCCTTTCGCGCCGAAGCGTTCGAAAATCGCGAGCTTTTCGCTCATATCCGTTATTTTTTGGGTAGCGTCGGAAAGCGCCGCTTCCGCGTCGGCATAGCGGGAGGCGGCAAGCTCAAGGCTGCCCTGCATTTTTTCAAGCGAGGCAATATATCCGTCGGAGGATATATCCCGTCCGCCATGCTCCGGCGGCGATTTTTTCGCGGCGATTGTTTCCTCCGTTTCCACAAGGCGGGCCTTCTCCGCCTTGCGTCTCAGATAGGCTTTTTTCATGGTGTAGCGTTCGTATTTTTCGAGCTCCGCCTTGACGGCTTCAAGACGGTGCTCCGCTTCCTCTTTTTTTTCGGAAAGCTGGCGGCGGGTTCCTTCGAGGTAAATGATGTCGCCGCTCGCTTTCATAGCGGTTTCCAGCTTTTCCGCCGTTTCGTCGCGGGCGCTTTCCAGCTCCGCGATTTTTCCGCCCCGTCTGTTTTTATGCAGCAGGAACACTCTTGCGGAATCGAGCTTCGCAATCGCTTTCTTTGTGTTGATGCTCTCATTGGCGGAGAATAAAATGTTTTCCGCCTCCTCGCCGAGCTCGTGACCGCCAACGCGGGTGTTCTCCGTTTGGCGGATATAGACGGTACTATCGAAAACGGAGCCGGATACGCCGAAAAACACCTCGCCGGGCGATTGCCCTTTGAAACAGACGAGATTGGTGTCCGCATCGTATACGGCGCATTTTTCACGGTAGGAGGGCTTGCCGTCGGAGGAGGTGACACAGACGACCTCGCGCTCGATGCGATACCGCTTTCCGTCCTCGGAAAACGTGAGCGAGCCCGCCGCACGGGAATCCCGCCAGCTGATGGGACGGATTTTCTCGTCTGGCTTTGCGGGAAGTCCGTAAAACATGAATCGGATGAATCCGCATATTGTGGATTTTCCGGATTCGTTGGCTCCCTCGACGATGTTGACGCCCTCCGAAAAATTGAATTTTTGGTCGGACAGCTTGCCGAAGCTGGATATATACAGGCTTTCAAAAATCATGGTGTGCCCTCCTTTTCCTGATTTTGTGAGAGACGGGGACCGTCATCCGTGCTTTCTTTCCTGTTTCCGGCGGTAAGCGCGGATAAAGGGCTTTTCCATCAGGCGTTTGAATTTGAAAAAGAGATTTTCATCGTATGGAAGCGGCGTGACGAGGATCGCAAGCGCGCCGGCACGCTTCGCGCAGCAGACGTCGGTAAAGATCTGATCGCCGATTACCGCTGTCTCCTCCGGCCTGACGCCGAAATGTCCGCAGGAGGCAAACACGGCGCGGGGAGACGGCTTCCCGCTTTTGTAGGTCGTAAATACGCCGAGCTTTTTGTTGAAGCGCTCGACCCGCTCCCGTCCGTTGTTTGAGGCGAGCGCGACGGAAATGCCCTTGGCTTGCAGCGCTTCGATCCAATTTGTGACCTCCGCCGTAGGCTCCGGCATCCCGTAGGTTACAAGCGTATTGTCGATGTCGAGTACAACGGCGCGGATGCCCTTTGACAGGAGATAATCCGGTGTGATATCGTGTATGCTGTCGAACATGATATCCGGTATGAAAGGATGCTTCATGCGAATTTTCCGCCTTTCGGGTTGATGCTGCCGGGGCATGCTTTCGGAATTGCCGCGGGCGCATGAGAAATGGCAAAGCTGATTTATGACGGCCGGCGTTTATGAAAAACGCGGAGACAGCGGAGGTCCGCTGTCTGCGCTGCCGCATATGATTTCAAAATATATCAATATATTATCATTTTTAAAAACCAAACGCAATAGCTTTTCTGAATTTTTTCCGCAGCGCATTTCTTGACGGCCGATGTCTGCTGTGATATACTGATACCGAATCTTGTTGCGAGGTGGGACTATGGCGATGTGGAACGGAAAGAAAAAGGCGGTCACGTTCAGCTATGACGACGGCGTTATGCAGGATATACGGCTGATTGAGATTTTTAACCGATACGGTCTGCGGGCGACGTTCAATCTCAATTCGGGACTTTTGGGCGGGAAAAACACGCTTATTCGCGGCGGCGTGCAGGTAAGACACGATAAAATCCGCATGGAGGATGTGCGTGCGGTCTATGACGGGCATGAGGTCGCGGCGCATACGCTGACGCATCCGGCGCTGTGTACGTTGCCGGATGAAGAGGTAGTGCGGCAGGTGGAAGAGGACAGGCAGGCGCTTTCGGCGCTTGTCGGATATGAGGTTGTCGGCATGGCGTATCCCGGAGGCGGCGTCAATCACGATGCGAGAGTGGAGCGTCTTGTGCGGGAGCATACCGGTATTCGCTATGCCAGAACCGTCGATGCAAACGGCGGCTTCGGGATTCGGCACGACCTTATCGCATTCGCGCCGACGGTATATCATTTGGATATGGATAAAATGCTTGCGCTCGGCGAGGAATTCCTCGCTTCCGAGACGGACACACCGCAGCTTTTCTATATTTGGGGACATTCATATGAATTTGACGCATGGAGCTTTTGGGAGGCCTTTGAGGCTTTCTGCCGGAGGCTCGGCGGGCATGAGGATGTCTTTTACGGCACGAACCGGGAGGTGCTGCTGTGCTGAGAGTGCGCATGAGCGCCGTTACGGGATGAGGCTTTCTGTATCAAAACGGATTTTTGGAGAAAAAATCCGTTTTTTGTTGCTTTTCCGCTTGGTTGTGTTATAATAAAGATAAAATACGAAATATCGGAGAACGGGAGCTGCGGAAATGAGAAATCCGGAACAGACGGTGGGAAATTTAATTGATAAGCAGAGCGTCTGCTATGTCGGCTCCGCGGCGGCGGACGGTTTTCCGCACGTGCGGGCGATGTTTTCGCCGCGTGAGCGGGAAGGGATCGGAATTTTATATTTCACGACAAATCTGTCCTCCCGTCATGCGGCGCAGTACCGTGAAAATCCGAAAGCCTGTGTCTATTTCTGCGACCGGCGGTTTTATCGGGGCGTGATGCTCACGGGAACGATGGAGGTGCTCACGGACGATGCCATCCGCCGGAGGCTTTGGCGTGACGGGGATACGGCGTATTATCCCGGCGGCGTTTCGGACCCGGATTATTGTGTGCTGAAATTTACCGCGGAGCAGGGTAGATTTTACGGAAATTTCAAATCCGAGGATTTTAATATATAGGTTTCTTTTTGGGGAAATCCTATCAGGAGGATAAAATGAAAAAATGGCTCTCTTTTCTGCGTTCCTATATCGGACACGTAGGCGCTTATTTTATGTTTACCGTGCTGACGTTCGTTCTGTTTTCAAAAGCGCTCGGACTTCCGTCGGATACCTTTAACACCCCGCTTGTGTGGACGTCGCTTTTGTTTGCGGCGCTTGTCGGCGCGGCGGATTATGTATTCCGGCTGGCGTTTCTCGGCTCCTATTATGTGAAGCTTGTCGTTCACGGCATTCTTGCAACGGTATCGTTTGCGCTTTCCTTTGTCGTGGCCTCTGACCTTGTGGAGCGCGGCAAGACGGCGATGTTCGGGATTTTGGCTTTCTTCATTTTGTATTTGGTTATCGCCGCCGTCAGATGCGTTTATCATTCCGTGACAACCAAAAAGAGCAATGAAAAGGAAAGCTATACGAATCTCTATACGCCGAAAAATTTGGACAAATAAAAGAGGCTGCTCCGCCTGTGTGCGTCGGCGTGCATCGGGGCTTTTAGGATGCAGCGAAAACCAAAAGAGCGTGGACCGCGGTCCACGCTCTTTTTTATTGAAAATAAATTCAGTCCGGCAGGGAAAAATCCGTGATGGGATTGACCGCGATATATTCCTCGCCGTTTTTATAGACGGCGCTTCTGTTTTGCAGGAGGAATTTTGTGATTTCATAGCAGTCGATCCAGATTTGGTTGGTTCCGTCTTTCTGCACGGGATTGAAGATGAGCTGAATCCCGAAATGCAGATGCGGCGTGTTGATGTTGTTGACGTTTTCCTTGGCGCTGTAACCGGTCATGCCGAGATAACCGATTACCTCTCCCGCCGTGACGATTTTGCCCTCGTACATGTCGTTATAGGGATGATTTTTCCGCAGATGCGCGTAATAGTAGTAGCGCGTCCCGTCGAAGCTGCGGATGCCGATGCGCCATCCGCCGTATTGGTTCCAGCCGACGGCCTCGACATAGCCGGATTCCACGGCGATGATTGGTGTGCCGACGGAGCCCATCATATCGTGCCCAAGATGCCGTCTGCGGTATCCGTAGCTGCGCGATGCGCCGAAATCGTCGTAATCGCTGTAAGAATAGCCGCGCGCGATCGGAGAAAATGCTTTGAGCCCGTATTTTTCCGTATATTCGTATCGGCCGTTTGTGTTGTCGTATACCGCATAGGTGCCGAGATAACCGTCCAGCACCGCTCCGTAGGCTTCCTTATAATAAGAAAAATACTTCATGTCCTCGAAGCAGGCGGGATTCTGCTTTAAGGCTTCCTCCGCATATAAGAGGTCGGATTTTTTATAGCTTTTGAAATTCCCGCCGTATTTGGCGCCGAGATAGGCGAGCAGGTCGATCCAGCTTACATGGGAATCCGTGCCGTAAGAGGCCACATCGAGCTTCATGGCGTCCGTCATCGCGGCGGCCGTGACGCCGAAATCCACCCATTTGATATAAGAAGTGCCGTCGGCGGAGGCATAAAGCGCATTTTTTCCGGTGAGAGAGAAGATGCAGAATGCGAGCGCGAGCAGAGCAGCGAGCACGCAGGTCAGGATACGGGCGCGTTTTCCGCTCCCTTTATACATCGGAATCATGGCTTTCCTCCGAATTTTTCTTGATATATAAGGATATATATGAAAATTCGGCGTCCGCTATGCTATGGTGAAAAAGAATAAATCCGGTGCAAGCCTTAAAGGATTTGCACCGGACGGATCCGTATCTTTTTTCATAGAGGTATGGCGGTTTTGGAAATTCGGCTGCGGCATGTCCGCCGTGCGGCCGCTTTGTCCTCAGCTCAGCTTTTTTCCAGCGTGATTTCCAAAGAAAATGCGGCGCTCTCTCCTGCAATCCGAAGCGTGTATCTGCCTTTTGGGGCATTTTCGATGCGAACCTCTCCCTCATCGTTTATGGGAAGGTCTCCTACGATTTCTGCATTGTCGCGGACGATGCAGATGCGCAGATTGCCGGCGGTCACGGAGGAGACCGCATGCCAAACGAGCGTTTCGCCGTTTGCATTGACGCCGGCGAGGGGAGCGTCGGGCTGCATCACACCGGACAGCTCACCGATGCTGATTTTTGTTTTTCCGCCAATCGTCGATGTGACGGACGCAATGGCAAAATAGGATTGACTTTGGCAGATATCCTCTTCGGTGACGGAGCAGAGCGTGAAATCGTCCGGTCCGTTGACGTCTTCGATTGATTGGAAAAAACGGCCGGGAAAATCGCAGCCGGCAAGAAAGGCGAATAGAAGCAGCGTCACGATGAAAAACAGGGCCGATTTTTTCATATATTGGATTCCTCCGGTAGATTTTCACAGAGCGGTTTCACATAGCAGCGGCGTCTTTTATGGATTTCCGCATGGAATCTGCTCCACATGGATTGGATGCGCAGATTGGTTTCGAGCATGGGACCTGTTTCCGCATACTTGATGCCGAATTTTTCGGCGCCCTCAAAGGTATGTACGATGATTTCGGCATTCAGTGCGCTGTTCCAGTATTTCGGATGTGTGGCAATCAGCAGAAATTCCAGCGTCTCATGCTTTTTTGCGGTGAGATAGCGCAGCAAATGGATCCAGCCGAAAGGGAAGAGTCGCCCTTTGCAGTCGCGCACCGTATCCGCAAGAGAGGGAATGACGACGCCGAAGGACACAGGGATGTTGTTTTCATCGACAATCAGCGTGAGAAATTCCGGCTTGACAAGCGTGATAAACTGTCCGATATAAAGCTCCACCTGCTTGTCGTCCAGCGGGATGACGCCGTAAATATTTTTATAGGCTTCATAAAGCAGCTCAAAAAGGTCTTTTGCGTATGGCAGGATTTCTTTTGTCTTTTTTAAATGCACCTCATGCAGGTTCAGCTTTTCAAGGGAATACTCCGCGATCTTTTTGATTCTCGGATCGAGCGTTTCGGGCTTTTCCATAATCATTTCCACCCAATCCGTGAGCTTTGCATAGCCGAGTGCTTCCAAATGCTCCATATAATACGGATGATTATAGGTGGTGATAAAAAGTCCCTTTTTGTCGAAGCCGTCGACGAGCAGTCCCTGATGATCGAGGTCACAGAAGCCCATCGGACCTTGAACTTCGGTCATGCCGAGTGTTTGTGCATAAGCTTCCACTTCTGCAAGGAGCGCCCGCGATACCTCGATATCGTCGATGACGTCATATCGGGAAAAACGGACGCAGTTTTTGTGCCAGATTTCGTTGAAGCGCC
Organism: uncultured Eubacteriales bacterium; assembly: GCA_934446365.1. Lineage (GTDB taxonomy): Bacteria > Bacillota > Clostridia > Oscillospirales > CAG-272 > QALR01. The sequence goes on from CAKSDZ010000004.1 coordinate 156,867, forward strand.
GGTTATGGATTGCGGCGATTCTGCCGACAGGCTCTTTGCCGTGGAATGCCATAAAATAGCGTGCGCTGCAATAGGCAAACGCGGGATTTTTATCTTTTCTGAGGTTTTCCATTTCGTCCATCATAAGAGACGGAACATAATTTGGATTCCCTATATAAAGACGGTCGGGAAAGGCAATAAACCGTTTTAAATCCGAGACGGACAGGATTTCATATAAATCGAGATCTCCGCAGGAGTGAAGAAATTTCATAAATGTCTCCTCTTTGGCACTAAAAATTGATCTTATGATTAGTATATACCCTGAACCGAAAGTTTTCAAGATAGAATCGAAATTTAAGCGTTTGTTAAAATTTTTGCATAAAAATATAGGGGTGGGAAAGACTAATCCACAGGATATTTTTATAAAATTTGTTAAAAATATATTGACAAACACTCTGAAATATGATATATTAGATAAGCTTTGAAAATGATCCATTAGCTCAGAAGGTAGAGCACATGACTTTTAATCATGGTGTCCGGAGTTCGACTCTCCGATGGATCACCAAAAAAACGAGGTACCGCCTTGGTATCTCGTTTTTGTTTTGGGTGTCGTAACACCCGGGCTTGGTATCGATCACACGATTGCGCTTATCCCGATCCGATATTTTTCGATATGCCCCTTGACAAATAAGGGGAACTGTATTATTCTAATGGTTGCGCGTGCAACGGTTGCGTGCGCAACCATTAGAATATTTTGTTCGCCGCGTCAATTTTGACCGAGGAGCGGACATAAGGAAAGGAGCCGTCTATGCCGACGATCATGCGTCAGATCAATCTGATCAGCCGCTGCGAGGGACTTTACCGCACGGACAGACTTCGGGGCGCGGAGCTTGGAGCCTGCCATCACAGCTATGTGCTTGCCATTTGCCGGAATCCCGGAATTTCTCAGGAGGAGCTTGCAAGACACATCTGCATCAACAAAAGCGGCGTCACCCGCCACCTTACTTATTTGGAGGAGCATGGGTATGTCAGCCGTATTCACAGCGAATCGGACAAACGGGTCACGCTGGTATATCCGACGGATAAAATGCGGCAGGTTTTTCCCGATGTAAAGCGCATTGTGGAGGAATGGAACGACTATCTGACGGCGGGACTGACGGAAGCGGAGCTTGCGCAATTCCGTACACTTTTGGAGCGGCTTGCGCTGCGCGCTAAAAAATATTCGGACGACAGGGAAGAAACGAAAGAATGAAAACGATGTTGAAATATTTGAAGCCCTATTACGGCAGGATGTCGCTGGGACTTTTCATCAAATCGGCCGGAACGCTGGTCGAGCTTGCTCTTCCTTATATATTAAGTCATATTTTGAAAAATGTCGTCGGCTTGCAGGAAATACGCGCCATCGTATTTTGGGGCGGCGCCATGATCTTCTGCGCGGCTTTCGCCTGTGTCTGCAACATCGGTGCGAACCGGATGGCGGCGCGTGTGGCGCGGAATTTTTCGGAGCATGTCCGGCATGATCTTTTTGAGAGAACGCTGCACCTGTCGGCGGCGCAGACGGACGCCTTTACGATTCCGTCGCTGGAATCGCGCATCACGACGGACACCTACAACGTACATAGCTTTGTCGGCATGATGCAGCGCATGGGCGTGCGCGCACCGATCCTGCTTATCGGTGGGATTGTCATCACGCTTTTCATGGACAGCTATCTTGCCATGGCCATGATTGCCGTTTTGCCGTTTATATTCATTACGGTATATTTTATTTCCAAAAAAGGCGTTCCGCTTTATACCAAGGTGCAGAAATCCGTGGATAAAATGGTCCGCGTCGTGCGTGAGGACACGCAGGGCATTCGCGTAATCAAGGCGCTTTCCAAAACCGAGTACGAGCACCGCCGCTACGACACGGTCAACAAAGCGCTCGTGGACGATGAAAAGCGCGCCGGAATCACGATGAGCGCGGTGAATCCGGTCATGACGCTGTTTATGAACATCGGCATTGTCGCCGTCGTGGCGCTCAGCGCCTCCCGCGTCGCCGGTCACAAATCCGATCCGGAGACCGTTATCGCGTTTATGCAGTATTTCACGCTGATTTCCATGGCGATGATGTCGGTAACGAGGATTTTCGTCATGTATACCAAAAGCGCCGCTTCCGCGAAGCGAATCGGAGAGGTGCTCGACATGCCGGAGGATTTGACGGTCAAAAGCGAGGACGAATATCCTTGTAAGAACGACGACGGATATATTGTGTTCGAGCATGTGAGCTTTTCCTATAAGGGCGCTCATGACGACCTTGCGGACGTCAGCTTTTCGGTGCCGCGCGGCGGCTCTCTCGGTATTATCGGCGCCACCGGAAGCGGAAAATCGACGCTTGTAAAGCTGCTTCTGCGCTTTTACGATCCCGGGGCGGGCAGCATCCGCATCGGCGGACGGGATATCCGAACGATTCCGCGCGCGCAGCTTTATCCGATGTTCGGCACGGCGATGCAGAACGATTTTCTCTATGCCGATACGATTGAGGAAAATATCAAGTTCGGCAGAGAGCTTTCGCATGAACAGGTCGTGCGGGCGGCGGTAACGGCGCAGGCGGACGATTTTATTTCCGCTTTTCCGGAGGGTTATGAGCACATGCTCTCTCAAAAGGGAACCAATGTTTCGGGCGGGCAAAAGCAGCGGATTCTGATTGCCCGCGCGCTTGCGGCAGGGCCGGAAATCCTTGTGCTTGACGACAGCTCCTCCGCGCTGGACTATAAAACGGATGCCAATCTTCGCCGGGCGCTGAGAGAGGATATGAAAGAGACGACGGTTGTCACCGTTGCACAGCGGGTCAGCTCCATCAAGGACTGCGACGTCATCATCGTTCTTGAAGAAGGCAGGATTATCGGAATCGGCGACCATGATTTCCTCATGGAAACCTGTGCGGAATATAAAGAGATCGGCGAATCGCAGATGGGAGGTGCTTTTGTTGAATAAGGGGAATTTTGCAAAGGATCCGCGTGCGGAATCGAATCCGAACAAGATGGGCTCCGAGAAAAAGCTCGACCGCAGGACGGCGAAGGGCGTGATGCTCCGTCTCGGCGGCTATATCATGAAGCATTGGCCGCTGTTTCTGCTTGCCGTCGCGCTGACGCTTGTTTCCAATCAGCTCTCGCTTCTCGGACCGAAGTATTCCGGAGATGCCATCGACGCCATCTCCGCCGAGGGAGGCGTGGATTTTCAGGCGGTGTGGGAGAATGTCGTGAAAATGCTCCTGTGCTATGTCGCCTCCGCCGTGCTTTCCTATCTGCTCGCGGTGCTGATGATCCATTTGAGCCAAAAAATCGTATATACCATGCGGCGGCAGCTCTTTGAGAAGCTGACGACGCTCCCCGTCGGATATTTTGACACGCATGCCACCGGAGACATCATCAGCAGGATTTCCTATGATATCGATACGGTGAACAGCTCCTTGTCGCAGGACCTTGTGCAGGTCATGACAAGCATTTACACGGTAATTGGCTCCCTTGTTTTCATGTGGCAGATTTCAAAGCCGCTGATTGCGGTTTTTGCCGTCACGGTGCCGGTTTCGATTTTGTTTACCCGTTACCGCTCGAAGCGTGTGCGTCCGCTGTTCCATAAGCGTTCGAGAAAGCTCGGCGAGCTCAACGGCTATGCGGAGGAGATGCTCTCCGGCTGCGGGACCATCCGCGCATACAACAGAGAAGAGGAGATCGGCGCACGCTTTGACCGCCGCAATGCCGATGCGATGGATGCCTATTACGACGCGGAATACTGCGGGGCGCTCCTCGGTCCGTCGGTCAATTTCATCAACAATTTGTCCATTTCCTTGGTCATGATTTTCGGCGGTATCCTTTATATGTATTCACAGAACGGCACGGCGGCGGTGGGAACCCTCTTTTTTATCACGCTCGGAGGGGTGGCGCAGTTCGTTCAGTATTCGAGAAAGTTTGCCGGACCGATCAACGAATTTGCCAATATTCTGAATGAATTTCAGTCCGCCTTTGCGGCGGCGGACCGTGTGTTCCGCATCATCGACGAAGAGCCGGAGCGCGCGGATTCCGAAGGGGCGGTGACGCTTTCCGAGGTCTCGGGACGGGTCGCGCTCGAGCATGTCACTTTCGGCTATACGCCGGAAAAGAGGATTCTGGACGACATTTCCGTGCTCGCGGAGCCGGGGCGCACCATTGCCATTGTCGGTCCCACAGGAGCGGGCAAGACGACGATTATCAACCTGCTCATGCGCTTCTATGATGCAAATTCCGGCAGCATTTATGTCGACGGGTGCGAAATTGGGGAGATCAAACGCGACTCCCTGCGGCGCGCTTATACCATGGTATTGCAGGATACGTGGCTTTTTCACGGGACGATTCTTGAAAATATCGTATACGGGAAAGAGAACGCGAGCATGGAGGAGGTGCGTGCGGCGGCGCGGGCCGCGAGGATCGATTCCTATATCGAGCATCTGCCGGACGGCTACGATACAGTTCTGTCGGATGACGGAATCAACATTTCCAAGGGGCAGAAGCAGCTGATTACGATCGCCCGCGCGATGCTTTCGGAATCGACGATGCTGATTTTGGACGAAGCGACCTCCAATGTGGATTCGAGAACGGAAATCAAAATTCAGGAGGCGATGTCCGAGCTGATGCGGGGACGCACCTGCTTTGTCATCGCGCACCGGCTTTCCACGATTCAGAACGCCGATTTGATTTTGGTTCTGCAAAACGGCCGCATCACCGAGAGCGGAAATCATGAGCAGCTGATGCAGGCGGGCGGTTTTTACAGCACGCTGTACCGTTCTCAGTTTTCATAATTCGGCAGTTCGCTCGGTATATGCATTTTTATATTGGAAGGTCCGCTGCCGGATATCGATTTTTTGGGGAATTGGAATCAATTCCCCATTTATTTTTCGTATATTCTTCTTTGCTAAAAATGTATATTGTTATATATCATAATATGAAAATGCATTTTATCGATATCAAATATAGTTGTTATTCACAAAAAAGTTAAAAAAATTTCTCTGCCAGTTCATGGTTGAAAGGGTTTGACAAAAAAATTATCTACATATATAATTAAATAAAAAGCGGCAGTTGTGCCGTGAAATCTGAGAGGAAATGTTATGAAAAAACTGATTGCATTGATTTTGGCTGCCATGTTTGTTTTTGCGGTTGCTTCATGCGGAAATGAGCCTGCTCAGTCAACGCCGACGGAATCGACACCGGCGGAATCGACGCCGGAGGTAACAACGCCCGAAGAGTCGACGCCGGAGGTAACGGAACCCGAGGAATCGACACCGGAGGCGACAGACCCCGAGGAATCGACAAAAGAACCGGAGATTCCCGTGATTGTCGAGCTGCCTGAGGCTTATGTCGACTTTGATTTCCGGAACGGAACGATTACCGATGCAAAGGGTCACGCCACGATTGAAAACCGGGGCGCGACGGTCGTTGAGGCGACGGTGACGGCCGGCGGTAAGTCGGCAAACCTAAATGCCCTGCGCATCGACGAATCCGGCAGCTATGTGCTTTGTACGTTCGGCGAGATGGGAACGGAGGACGCCGTCAAGGAATGGGCGGAAGGCGGTTTTGCCGTGGAAGCCTTCTATGTGATGGGTGAGAAGAAGGGCGTTCAGGGAATCGTCTGCGGAACGGAGCAGGTGAACTCGACAAAGATGCGCGGCGGCTGGGGGCTTGCCGAAAATGTCGGCAAACCGTACTTTATCACCGCGACATCGGGAAATGCTTATATCAGTGCGAATACGACGGCGTCCTCGTCCTCCTCGGAGACGGAGCTTGTGCATGTCGTTGCGGTTTACGATTATGCGGCGAAAAAGCAGTATCTTTATGTAAACGGCGTCTGCGTCAATTCGGCGGGCGAGACGATCAGCGGAGAATTTGCGCCGGCCGGCGCGGAAGCGTTCAACAAATTCTGTCTCGGCTCGGATTACAGAGAGACGGCAAAAGTCACCGAGACGACGCCGATCGATTTTCCGACTCCCGATATGACGATGGTGGATGCGAAAATCTATTCCTCGGCGCTGAGCGCCGAACAGGTGAAAGCCGCGTATGAGAATGCGCTTGCTCTTTTGGACTGATAATTTTGCTTCTCATTGCAAATCATAAAACAAGTCTTAGTTTATCCGTTTGTTGATCGAATTTGGAGCTTCCGGATATCCTATTATGGCTATATTTTTAAGAAAAAACGAGGTAATCCATTATGAAAAAATTCCTTGCGTTCCTTCTCGCGGCCGGCATGCTGACGGGTATTGCCGCGTGCGGTACCACCAAGGATAATGATACGACAACGTCTTCGGAGAAGCCGTCGGAAACGACGGCGGGCTCCGAGGACCCGGGGACGACTTCTCCGAGCTATACGGATCCGGATCTTCCAAAGACGTTTGATTCCGACAACATTGTGTTCTCCTTTGCCGCAATCAGCGACATGCATATCGCGAACAGCGCGACGGATACGGCCGCCAAAAAGCTGGAAAACGCATTTGCCCAGCTCAAAAAGCAGGCGCTGATCGACGACGAGGACGGTCTTGATGCGGTGTTTGCCGTGGGAGACTTGATCGATTCGGGCGGTTACGGCGGCAAATACAGTCAGATGGAGAATTACAAGGCTGTCTATGAGAAGGCGTTTTCTCCGACGGAAACGCCGATGATCTTCGTGCCCGGCAATCACGACGTTGCATGGACCGGAAGCTCTGTTTTCTCGGCCGAGTATCTCAACGACATCCTCGGCGAGGATTATTTCCTTACCGATATCGATATGGATGCGCTTGCCGACGAGGGCAACCGTCACTGTGTTGTGAACGGCTTCCATGTGCTCACGCTTCTGCCGGTCAGCTCTAATCCTGTGACTTATACGACCGCCACAAAAGAGTGGCTGGATGAAACGCTTGCCGAAATCACAAAAGAAAATCCGAATCAGTTTGTGATTGTCCTCACGCATCCGATGATCTATAATACCGTGTACGGCAGCGATCTCGGTCCCGATCTCTATCCGGGCATCACAAACATGTGGTATACGAAGGATCTCACGGAGATTCTTTCAAAATACAATCAGGTCGTGACCTTCGGCGGACATCTGCATTTCCCGCTGAACGATCCGCGCAGCATCATGCAGACATCCTTTACCTCTCTGGGCTGCGGTTCGGTCAGATATATGGCGATCGAAGCCGGCGGCTATGAGGACATGGCGGGCGTGACGACGATGCTGGATAAAGAGGAATTCTCGCAGGGACTTCTCGTGCAGATCGATAAAAACGGCAATATGCGCATCACACGCATGGACTTTTACAACGATGAAATTATCGGCGAGGACTGGACGGTTTCCTATCCTGTCTCGGATGGCTCTCATCTGACGAAATACGCATGGGACCGCGGCGACGATGAGAACAACGCGGCGCCGACGCTGTCGACGCTTGACGTGACGCTCGGCGAGATTTCCGGCTCCTCACAGGCAGTATCCGTGAGCTTTGCATCCGGCGCGGACGATGAATTTGTGCATCACTATGAGCTTGCGATTTGGAAGGGCGATTCGACGGACAGCTCGATTTTAAAGAGCTATCGGATTCTTTCCGATTTCTACCGTCATGCGAATACGGCGGATATGAAGAAAACTTGGGAGAAGGAGCTCGGCATACTGGATACGGACACCTCCTATGTGGTCGCGCTTGTCGCCTATGACTCATGGGGAGCTAAGAGCGCGCAGCTCATCAAGGAATTTAAGACGGGAAGCGCGGCTCCTCCGGAAAAAGAGGAGCTCCCCGAAGCTTATGCGGACATCGATTTCTCGGGCGGGACGATCGTGGACACCAAGGGAAATATCAAAATCCAGAACATGGGCGCGACGGTCGGCACGACTACGGTGACGGTGGGCGCGAAGACGGCGAGCGTCACCGCTCTGCGCGTTGCGGCTTCCGGAGAATATGTGCTCTGTACCTTTGATAAGCTGAAAACGGAAGCGGCTATGAAGAGCTGGGCGGAAAACGGCTTTTCCGTGGAGGCCTTCTATGTGATGGGACAGAAGGGCAGCATACAGGGTGTTGTCTGCGGCACGGAGTCCGGCGGCTGGGGCATTGCCGAGGATGCTACGGGAAAGCCGTACTTCATCACCGGTATCGCGGGGAACAAGTATAACGCGGGAGCATATGCCAAGGACGCTTCCTCGGAGACGGAGCTCGTGCATGTCGTTGCGGTGTATGATTATAAGAACAAGCAGGAGAAAATCTATATAAACGGCGTTCTGAACGATACAAAATCCATTTCGGGCGAGTATTGCACCGGAATGTCGGAGGCTTTCAATAAGTTCTGTCTCGGAAACGACATCAAGAAAACAGGTATGGGCGGAGATTTCACTTGCCCCGACATGACGATGGTTGACGCGAAGATTTATGCGTCGGCGCTCACGGGCGGTCAGGTAAGAACCGCATATGAGGATGCGATCGATAGCTTAAATTGAAGAATCAGGAGAAAAAACACAGCGTTATAGGTTAAATTTGTTTCACAATTTTATGTAAATTTCTTGCGGAGGCGCGGGCATTTACAGATTCTGCGCTTCCGTGAGACGAAAAGGAGAATGAACAATGAGGCAAAGAAAAAGAGGCTTCACGGTAACGGAACTGGTTATCTTCATCGTTGTTATTGCAATTTTGGCCGGCTCAATGATCACGGGCTTCGTTGTCCTTAGCAATGAGATGAAAGCGGCTAAGCGGGAACGGGAAGCGAATCAGGCAGCACTTCAAGCAAAGCTTGATGAAATTTCGGCGAAGCTGAACGGCACGGGCGGCGGACTCAGCTGGGAGGATTTTGAGAACGAGCTTGCTTCTCAGCTTGCCAAGCAGGAGGCTTCATGGACGGAAGCACTGAACCGTGCGCTTGACGAATTTGCTGGGAAGTATGCGGGCGGCGCGGGACTGACCGAGGCGCAGGTCAAAGCGATTATGGAAGAGGCTCTGGCGGGACAGCTGACCGAGGCACAGGTGAGGAACATCGTGAATAACGCTGTCCGTGGGCTCGACAGTGCTCCGTCGGCAGCGGAGATTTCAAAAATTGTCAGACAGGCGCTGTCTTCTTATATGACCGCCGAGCAGGTGGAGGCTTTTGTCGACGCCACAATCAGCGGACAGAATGAGAAAATTCAGCAGATTGTCGACGAAGCAAGGGAAAACATGCAAAAGGAGTTTAAAAAACTGTTAGATACATATTTCGAGTCGAATCAAAAGGAGTTTGATTCCGACAATGTTGTATTTTCGTTTGCCGCGATCAGCGATATTCACATCATGAACAGCACAACGGACGCGGTTGCGAAAAAATTTGAGAGTGCCTTGAAGCAGCTGAAAGCACAGGCTCTCCTCGACGATGCGGACGGCCTTGATGCCGTATTCGCAGTAGGTGACATCATCGACACCGGTTACAGCGGAAAATACGAACAGACAAATTATTTCAAAACCATTTATGAGAGCGTGTTCTCTCCGACTGAGGTCCCGATGATCTACACGCCCGGAAACCATGACGTCAAGGGCTGGTGGACGGCGAATTCCGCGGCGGAAGCGAAAAACATCGACAAGCTGCTCGGCGACAATTATTTCCTGACGGATATTGACGCAGAAGCGCTTGCGAGTGCGGGCAACCGTCACTGCGTGATCAACGGCTTCCATGTGATTACGATGCTGCCGACGTCTCAGGATCCGGTCACCTTTACCGATTCTGCACTGCAATGGTTCGACGAGACGCTCGCGAAAGTGACGGCGGAAAATCCGGATCAGTTCGTGTTCGTCCTCACGCATCCGATGATATACGACACCGTGTACGGCAGCGATCTCGGTACCTATTGGTATACCAAGGATCTGACGGAGATTCTGAACAAATATCCGCAGGCTGTGACGTTCAGCGGACATCTGCATTTCCCGTTGAACGATCCGCGCAGCATCATGCAGACCGGCTTTACCTCTCTGGGCTGCGGCTCGGTCAGATATATGGCGATCGAAGCCGGACAGTACGAGGATATGGCGGGCAATACCACGATGCTCGACAAGGATGAATTCTCGCAGGGCCTTCTCGTTCAGATCGACGGAGACGGCAATATGCGGATCACGCGCATGGACTTCTATCATGAAGAGGTCATCGGCGAATATTGGACGGTAGCCCGTCCCGAAACCGACGGCTCTCATCTTGAAAAATATTCCAAGGACCGCGGCAGTGAAGAGAACAACAAGGCGCCGGTGCTTTCCACGCTCGACGTCACGCTCGGAGCGACCTCCGGTTCTGCTCAGGCTGTGTCGGTGAGCTTTGCCGCCGGTACGGACGATGAATTTGTGCATCACTATCAGCTCGTCGTTTCGGAGAAGAGCGGAAATGTTCTTTCGACTTATAACATTCTTTCCGATTTTTACCGTCATGCGAATACGGCGGATATGCAGACGACATGGGAAAAGGAGCTTTCCTCGCTTCCGAAAGGCGGCACCTATGTGGTTACGCTCACGGCATACGACTCATGGGGAGCTGCAAGCAACACGCTCACCAAGGAATTCAAAACAGCCAGCAACAATCCGGAGGATTCTAAGCTCCCGGATGCGTATGTGGACTTTGATTTCAAGGATGGAACCGTTATCGATACAAAGGGTAACGTTACAATCGAGAACAAGGGCGCGACGGTTGGCACGGCAGCGGTAACGGCCGGCACCAAATCGGCGACGGTAAACGCTCTGCGCGTGAATAATTCCGGTGAGTATGTACTCTGCACATTCAATAAGCTGGACACGGGCGACGCCGTCAAAGCATGGGCGGAGAACGGCTTTACGGTTGAGGCTTTCTATGTCATGGGCATGAAAGGAAGTATCCAAGGCGTCGTATGCGGAACGGAATACGGCGGCTGGGGCCTTGCCGAGGATAGGACCGGTACACCGTATTTTATCACCGGCTATGGCGATAACAAATATAACAAGGGTGCCTATGCGTCGGCAGCCTCTTCAACGACGGAGCTTGTGCATGTCGTCGCGGTCTATGATTATGTAAGCAAGCTGAATCTGATTTACATCAACGGTGTCTTGGCGGGCTCGACCGCGATTGAAGGCGGCTTTTATCCCGGCAGAGACGAAGCTTTCAACAAATTCTGCCTCGGTGCGGATTATATAGCCGAGGGAAGAATTACCGAGACGCTCAAGCTTGAATTCCCTTCTTCCGATATGACAATGGTGGACGCGAAGATTTATGCTTCTGCTCTGAACAGCGAGCAGGTAAAGACCGCGTATGCCAATGCGTTGGCAATTTTGGATGAGGATACCCCGGATACGCCTACGACGCCGACGGTATATGTAGATTTCGATTTCAAGGACGGAACGATTACCGACACAAAGGGCAACGTCACAATCGAAAACAAGGGCGCGACGGTCGGCACGGCGGCGGTAACGGCCGGTACAAAATCGGCGACGGTAAACGCTCTGCGTGTGAATAATTCCGGCGAGTACGTGCTTTGCACATTCAACAAGCTCGACACGAGCGACGCCGTCAAGGAATGGGCGGAAAACGGTTTTTCCGTGGAAGTATTCTATGTGATGGGCAAAAAAGGCGGCTATCAGGGCGTTATCTGCGGCACGGAACAGGCAAACTCGACAAAACTTCGCGGCGGCTGGGGCATTGCCGAAAATGCCGGCAAGCCATATTTTATCACCGCATCCTCGAAGAACGCTTATGACAGCGCGAACACAACGGCGGCCGCGGCCTCCTCGACGACGGAGCTTGTGCATGTTGTCGCGGTCTACGACTATGCGGCAGGAAAGCAGTATCTCTATATCAACGGGATTTGTGTCAACTCCGACGGTCAGGCACTGAGCGGAGAATTTGCTCCCGCAGGCGCGGAAGCGTTCAATAAGTTCTGCCTCGGCGCAGATTACAAGGAAATTGCGAAAGCCACTTCGACATCTGCGGTCGATTTCCCGACCTCCGACATGACGATGGTGGATGCAAAAATCTACTCCGGTGCGCTGAATGCCGAGCAGGTGACGACTGCATACGGAGAAGCTTTGGCGCTTTTGGATGAAAGCACTCCTGTTACGCCGACCGCTCCGGAGGCATATGTGGACTTTGATTTCTCGAACGGAACGATTACCGACACAAAGGGCAACGTCACGATTGAAAACAAGGGCGCGACGGTCGGTACGGCAGCGGTAACGGCCGGCACCAAATCGGCAACGGTGAACGCTCTGCGTGTGAGTAATTCCGGCGAGTACGTGCTTTGCACGTTCAATAAGCTCGACACGAGCGACGCCGTCAAGGAATGGGCGGAAAACGGCTTTACGGTTGAGGCGTTCTATGTCATGGGTACAAAAGGCGGCGTTCAGGGTGTCGTCTGCGGCACGGAACAGGCAAACTCGACAAAACTTCGCGGCGGCTGGGGCATTGCCGAAAACGCCGGTAAGCCATACTTTATCACCGCATCCTCGAGGAATGCCTATGACAGCGCGAACACAACGGCAGCAGCGGCCTCCTCGACGACGGAGCTTGTGCATGTTGTCGCAGTCTACGACTATGCGGCAGGAAAGCAGTATCTCTATATCAACGGTGAATGTGTCAATCCCGACGGTCAGGCATTGAGCGGAGAGTTTGCTCCCGCGGGCGCGGAAGCGTTCAATAAGTTCTGCCTCGGTGCGGATTACAGAGAAACGGCAAAGGTCACTTCGACAACTCCGATTGACTACCCCACGAAAGATATGACAATGGTAGATGCGAAGATTTATTCTTCCGCTTTGACCGCTGAGCAAGTACAGACTGCGTATGAAAACGCACTCGATTCTTTGAACTGATATCAAACCGAAAAACGATCCGGTAATTTGCCGGATCGTTTTTATTTATGTCATTTGACCGGCATGGGAAAAAATGAGGAAATCTTTTCATTTCCATGTTGAAATTTTGCCCAGAATGTGGTATGATTACCCCATAAATGCGAAGCGTTTATGTTAGCTGAATAAAAAATACGGTAAAATTCTAAAAGGGTATAGATCGTTTGAGATTTTGGCTGTGTACCCCGTAAGCGAAAATCGCTTGCGTTAGATAGATTGGAAATACGGCAGAACTCCAAAAGGGTATAGATTGCTCGAAGTCTTGGCTATGTACCCCATAAATGCGAAGCGTTTATGTTAGCTGAATAAAAAAATACGGTAGATTTCCAAAAGGGTATAGATCGCTTGGGGTTTTGGCTGTGTGCCCCATAAATGCGAAGCATTTATGTTAGCTGAATAAAAAAATACGGTAAAACCTCAAAAGGATAAAACTCATAATTATTTTTCCTGATTTCGGAAAACGGTTTCACGGAAACGAAAAATAATATTTCTCCTGCTGATTCCGATTTGCGAATCCTTTTGCCATAAATATTGCACTTTGGAAGAACTCTCCTTGCAAGGGAATCATTTCACCTTGATTGATATATTTGGAAAGCTTATAATGGTTTCAGATATCAGAGAAGGAGAGCTTCCCCATGAAAAACGATAGCAGCGCATCCAATCCTAAACGGCATAGACGGAAAACTGTCCTCATGTCTTTCCTCGCGGTGATGGCCGCACTTTATTTGACCTCATGTTCCGATATGCCGGACCCTGTGGACACGCGAATGACCGCATTTTCCGAGGATTCCGGTTATTCCGCGCAGACCTCTTCTCCTGCGGGAGTTGAGACGACGAGAAAAAATTCCGATTCCGATGAGACGACCGCCCCGCTGGAGGTGACCTCTCGGGAGCCGGAGGATCCTGTCGATCCTTCGCATGATGGCACCCATTCGGAGACAAACGAATTCCTTGAAGCTATCCCCTATGATACGGTATATGAGTATTCCGACCGATATTATGAGGGGGATCAGGTCGTCCGTGTTGCCGGTGTCGATGGATGCAGGTCGGTCACGGTTGTTACGACATATAAAAACGGCGAGATTATAGATGTCGCAAGAGAAGAGGCCTTGCTTTTCTCACCGACGGACGAGGTCGTGGTCATCGGCACGAAAGAGGTGCTTACTTACGGAAAAGTGGTGACAATCGAAAACGTGGTGCCGTTTGGAACGGACTATGAATATGATTCCGCATCCTATGATGACGAGCAAATTGTCGTCAGAGAGGGAAAGAACGGTAGCACGCTGGTTGAGTATTTGATTACATATGAAAGAGGCGTTGAAATTTCGAGAGAGCTCGTATCGAGCACGGTAACCGAGCCGGTATCGAAGCTCATTCGCGTCGGGACAAAGCCCGCCTATACGGAAGCGAATGTCACGGAAAAGGTTAACATCGTCAACTATACGACGAAATACGAATACGATTCCACCCTTGAAGAAGGCGTGCAAAAGTTAAAGACCGCCGGAATCGACGGTTATACGGAAAAGATTTATAAAATTACATATTATCATGGGGCGGAAGCCTCCCGCGAGCTTGTGCAAAGTACCGTGCATGAGCCGCAGGTTGAAATCATAATCATCGGTACAAAAACAGAAGAAAGCTTCGGAATGCCTTATATCGACGCGGCACACGGCGGCTACGATTACAGCGTGACGCAGGATTATGGCGGCTCAAACAATCACGGCGGAATCGATTTCGGCGTGTGGTACGGTTCGCCGATTGTCGCCGTGATGAGCGGAACCGTTATTTACGCCTACAACGACGGCGACCTGCCTACGAGCGACCTGCGCTGGACATACGGAACCTATGTCGTCATCGAGCACGAAAACGGTACATGCTCCTATTATGCGCACCTGAAAAGCCGCACCGTGTCGGTGGGTGACAAGGTGTCGAAGGGCGATATCATCGGATACAGCGGCAATACCGGCCGCGTATCTCCCGCGCCTACGCCGTCAAATCCGCTGGCCGGCACGCATCTGCACTTTGAAATCCGTGTTTGGAACGGGAGTACATACGTAAAGGCCGATCCGAAGAACTACTTACCGCGCTGGAATTATTAAAATACAGATACTTCGGAAAGGTTTGGTTTGTTTATGAAGGATTACAAATGGTACGGACATTTTAACGCAGACGATTCGTTTACCGTGACGGAGCCGGAAACGCCGCGTCACTGGTATAACTACATGTTCAACGACGAATATGTGACGTTTACCTCTCAGGTCGGCTACGGCGAGGGGCTTGCGCAGGACGATATGGGAAGAAGGATTCTGCTTGTATCGAACCGGAATATTTTCGTGTCGGAGAACGGCGAGGCTTGGAGTCTGTTCGGTCTTCCGCTGGATTACGGCTATACGGATTATTCCTGCCTGCACGGCTGCGGATTCAGTACTGTTTCTCTTTCATATAACGGAATCAAAAGCGCGGTGCGCATCTTTGTTCCAAGCGAGGGCAGACGGGAGATTTGGAGCGTGACGCTTACCAATATGAGCGATTATCCCCGCACCGTCAAGCTTATCACCTATGCGAAAACAGAGCTGGACGGAACCTACCGTCCGCAGGGCTACAATCTCGGCACGGGCGGCTTCATGGCGGACAAAAATGCGGTGTACGCGCATGATTATCATGAGCTTTATTCAAAGCGCAACCGTCACATTTGGGGCTATATGACCGCTTCTGAGCAGGCCACGGGCTTTGATTCGAGACGCAACGCTTTCATCGGTCCTTACGGGGATGAGCAGCATCCTGTGGCACTTCGTAAGTACGGCGGCTGCACGGGAAGCGACTGCAATTCGGAAAAGCTGTGCCTCGCGCTGGAAAACACCCTGACGCTCGCGCCGGGTGAGAGCCATACTGTGCATTTTGTCCTCGGCGTCGCGCTGGATACGGCGGAGATCGTCCCGCCGACGGCGGATTCCGTCGCTGCGGAGTTTGCCGCGATGGAAAAAAAGTATGGCGAGGTGCTGGGCGGTGTCAGAATCAAAACGCCGTGGGAAAGCTTCGATCATCTCATCAACGGCTGGATGAAATACGCCGCGGATATGGGCTCGCGCTGGGCGCGTGTGCGCCATAACGGTTACCGCGATATGACAAGCGATACGGAGTGTCTCGCGGCGGTCAATCCGAAGCTCGCCTGGGAGCGCATGAAGCGCGTGCTCTCCTATCAGTATCAAAGCGGCTATGCGCCGAGAACCATCATCGACGGCGCGATCCGCGACCGCAATTTTGCGGACAACACCGTGTGGATGACCTTTGCGGTGAATACCATCATAAGAGAGCTCGGTGATCCCTCGCTGCTCTATGAAACGGTGAAATTCAACGATACGGAGGAAGAATACCCCGTTTACGAGCACATCAAGCGCTCGGTCGATTTTCTATACAATTTCCAGGGACTTTACGGACTTGTCCGCATTTGGGGCGGCGACTGGAACGACTGCGTCAACTACGCCGGACTGAAAGGGAAAGGCGTTTCGGTATGGCTTTCCATCGCGTGGTGCCGCGCAAACCGTCAGTTTGCGGAGATCGCACGCTGGCTTGGCAAAGAGGACGACGCAAGGACCGCCGACGAGCGCGGCAAAATCATGGAGGAGCGCATCGAGGCTTACGGCTGGGACGAAAAGGGCGGCTATTATCTTTATGCCCGTACCGACGACGACATCATCATGGGCGGCTCGGACTGCGACGAAGGCAAGATATTCCTGATTTCGCAGCTTTGGTCGGTGCTTGCGGGACTGCCGCGCGGTGCCGAGGCGATGGAGCATGCCGAGGAGATCCTTGAAACGCCGATCGGCATCCGGCTCGCTTATCCCGCTTTCTCCTATCAGCGTGATTATATCGGCTCTATGGCGGAAAAGGCGCCCGGCGTGCAGGACAACGGCGGCATCTATCTCCATCCGTCCGCGTGGAAGCTGGCGGTGGACAGCATTCTGCGCCGTCCCGACCGCGTGGAGGAGGGACTTCGCAAGATGCTCCCGTTCGATACGACCTACGGTGTCAAATGCGGCGAGCCTTACGCGATGTTCAATTCTTATTTCGCGCCGGAGACCGGCTACCGTGCCGGAACGCCGGGACAGAGCTGGCGCACGGCGTCCAGCTCGTGGATGCTCAAAAGCGTGATCGAATATGTATTCGGACTTCATGCGGAGCTTGCGGGACTTCGCATCGACCCGTGTCTGCCTCTGTCGTGGACGGAATGCAGCATTGTCAAGGTGTTCCGCGATTGCACATATGAGATTTTCTATCACGGCGACGGAACCGGTTCCGATGTGCTGGCGCTTTCCGTAAACGGGAAAACGGTGCCGGCAGATACTCCGATTGCTCCTGTATCCGGAGAGACGCTGAAAATCGATGTGACGCTTGGAAAGAAAGCCTGATGACGACGAAAAAGGATACCGTGCCGACGGCACGGTATTTTTTGTTATCCTGTTGAATTTTTTCCTGCGATGTATTATAATAACAATATGGCTATTTTAGAACGGCATGACAAGTTTGACATGCGGAGAGGAGCGGGAAATGGATAAGAATAGACAGTCCAAACGAATGTCTGAGCTTCTCGGATTTTCGCTGCTTTTTTCCATGGCGTTGCTTTGGCTCTGCGCCCTTTGTCTGAATTACGCGGAAATTGAATCGGAAAATCTCTATTTATTTGTCGTTTTGCTGTCGAAGCTTCCGATTTTCGGACTGCCCGTTCTATTTGTCCGTCTGAGCGCGGCAAAGCTTGAAATCCCGATGCCGCGGCTTTCCCCCGGGACACAGGGCTCCAAGCGATTTCTCATCTGTGTGTCGTCTGTGGGCGTTATCGTTCTTATCCAGATTTTATACAGCGCGCTTTTTCCATCGGCTATCGCGGAGATGGGGGTTTCCGCATCCACCACACCGCTTGGTTATGCTTTGATGTTTGCCGTATATGTCGTTTTGCCGGCGGTATTCGAGGAGCTGTTTTTCCGAGGAACCGTGATGCGCGCTTTGACGGTTCACAGAAAGCTCTTGGCGCTTATGGTTTCCGCGCTTTCCTTTGCTTTGATGCACTTTTCGATCGAGCGGTTCCCGATCGCGTTTTTCTGCGGTCTGATCCTCGGAATCGCATATCTTTCGACGGGCTCGCTGGGTTGTGCGATTTTCATTCATCTGTTCTGCAATGCGATATGGTATGCCGTGGAAATCGTGCGGACGCTGTTTGCATCGTATTATCCGACGTTTATGCGGATTGTTTTTGCCGCTTGTGTCCTGATGATTGCCGCGGGAATGCCGGTGCTGAAGACGACGCTCGGAACGGTATCGGGCGAAGACGATGAACAGGCGGTGTCCTCCGCTTATTTTTGGAGCTTTCCCTATATTGTGTTCCTGGTGACTGCGGCGCTCGTGCAGGTTTTTTGGAGGGGATTGGAATGACCGGCAGAAATCCGAATGCGGAAGCATACATGCGTGAGGCGCTCCGTCAGGCGCGCCGTGCCGCCGACAGGGGAGAGGTTCCCGTGGGGGCGGTGGTCGTCCGTGACGGCACCATCATCGCGAGGGCGTACAATACGCGCGAAACGGGGAAGAACGCGCTTCATCACGCGGAACTCAAAGCGATAGATAGGGCTTGTAAAAAGCTCGGCGGCTGGCGGCTTCCGCGCTGTGAGCTGTATGTCACGCTGGAACCGTGTCCGATGTGTGCCGGCGCTGTTATCAATTCCCGCATGGAGGCGGTCTATTTCGGTGCGCGCGATAAAAAAGCCGGCGCTTTTGGGACATGCTTCGACATGAACTCCTTTGGTTTGAATCATAAGCCGGCGGTGTTTGCCGGAGTATTGGAAAACGAGTGCTCGTCGCTTCTTTCAGATTTTTTCAGTGAATTGCGCCGCCGGAAAAATCCTGATGGGGCTTCGGAAAACGGCGAAAAATAGAAACTTATGGCGAGAAATAAAAATAAAATATATTTGACAATCGTGCATATTTGTGGTAGTATAAGCATATGACAAGCGGCGGCCGCGAAATCGGTGTCAGTCTGCGCCGTATGCCGTGTAAAGCCGAGGCTTTTGTAAAGATTTGCCGTTCTGCGGAACGGTGTGGGAGGTTCAAATGAAAAAAGAAATCAAAAAATCACTGTTTGCCTTTTTGACGATTCTCCTGACGGTTGCTTTCTGCACCTTGATCGCAGGATGCGCAGGGAATGGCGAAGCCGATTCGACGCCGATCGGAACCATTCCGCCGGAAACAACCGCTACGACACAGGGAGAAAATCCGCCGGAAACGACGGGAAATACGAGCACTTCGTCCGAAGATACAACCGGCGGCGGGACGCCGATCATTCCTCCTGTGGGAAGCTACATAAATCCGCTCACCGGAATCCCGACAACCAAGGATCTTTCCAATACGAAGCCGCTTGCGATTGTTGTGGACAACATCAAGAGCAGCTACGCCCGTCAGACGGGATTGGATCAGGCCGATATCCTTTATGAGGCGCTGGTGGCGCCCGGTATTACCCGCTTTTTGATGGTGGTTGCCGACTATACGACGGTTGACAGCGTCTGCAATATCCGTTCGGGAAGAGATTATCACCTGGATCTTGCGGCATATCACAACGCGGTGCTCATGTGCCATGGCGGATCCAAGACCGTGCATTATGATTTTTATCAGATGGCGGCGGACAGACTTGGCAGCCGTTGGGGCTTTATCGATACGCAGCAGGAATATTGGTTTGCCACCGTCGAGGCCGGCAACAAATACGGGA
Source organism: uncultured Eubacteriales bacterium (assembly GCA_934446365.1). Classification (GTDB taxonomy): domain Bacteria; phylum Bacillota; class Clostridia; order Oscillospirales; family CAG-272; genus QALR01. Next base: position 176,441 of record CAKSDZ010000004.1, read on the forward strand.
CGATCACTCACTATGAGGAGCGTCTGCCCGAGCTCAAATACGATACGCTGTTCAAGCCGGCGGCGCTGACGGCGCTTCTCAATTCCAAATCCGCATATTTTGTAAAGGCCGGCGGTACCATTACAGGCACGCCGAAGCAGAGCCTCAAATTTGTCGATTACGGTACGACGAAATCGATGGCGGGCGCTTCCAGTGCGACGACGATCAATTTGGAATTTACCTGTCAGGGCGTTTCTCTTGCCGGAAAAAAGGTAAGTTTCCGTTATGATGCGACGACGGATAAATACCTGCGTTTCCAGGACGGCGCAGCGCATGTGGATTCCGAGACGAACAAGCAGCTTTCCTTCACCAATGTGATTACGCTCTTTACGGATGTCGAGAATGTGAAAAGCGGCATTTCCAGCGACCCGGATATGACCCTTGTTGAGACGCGTGGCAGCGGTACGGGCTATTATTTCTACGGCGGCAAGGTGATTCAGATCACATGGCGTTCCGACGGTTCAACACTCACATTGACGGATCCGCTCGGAAATGAGTTAACACTTGCGACCGGAAACACCTATATCGGTTATCTCGATAACGACTATATTTACGGTGGTACGACTTTCTGGAGCTGACGGAAAATTTTCAAGACGGGACATGCAAAATGTCCCGTCTTTTTTTGCAGACAGGTGGGAAATGCCGGCTCGCTTCCGTGCGCCCGGTCCCGCCGGCGCAGCCGGCTGCGCGGGAGCGGGGATTTCACGGGTGCCGGAATCCTTGCTGATGATGGGAAGAAAAACGGGAGGCTTGCTTTTTTTGATGCGCTCCCGCGGTTCACGGATGGAATCCGTGAACGGGGACCGGGCATGTGCGAAAATGGATGGGGATAACGGAAAGAATAAAACAAAATATTTTTGATACCGCTATTGACAGGATTCGGCGGGCGTGCTATAATGTTAACAATAAATCTTTAAGTGGGTACGGAGCTGCCGACAAGATTTTGCATAACGGAGGATTTTCCCCGGAATCGGGGTGATTTTTTGCCGCGCAAAACTTGTCGGATGGACAAGCTTTTTTATTATCCGGAACAGAAAGGTTGCGTTTTATGCTTACGGTTTTGAAAAATGCGGCGGTATATGAGGACGGCGTGATTCGGAAAAGGGAGCTTCTTTTCGACGGTGTCTCTCTTTCCTCTTTTTCCGGTGAGAATTTGACGGGAGATTCCGTTTCTTATTTCGATCATGCGTTGATTTTACCCGGCTTTTGCGATGTGCATGTGCATTTCCGAGAGCCGGGCTTTTCTTATAAAGAGGATATCGCAAGCGGTACGGCGGCGGCGGCGCATGGCGGCTATACGGCGGTTTGTACGATGCCGAATCTCTCTCCCGCGCCGGATTCTGTGGAGAATTTGAAGGTTCAGACGGATGCGATTGCATGCCGCGCCCGGATTCCCGTATATCCTTACGGGACGATTACAAAAGGAGAGCTTGGAAAAGCGCTTTCCGATATGGAGGAGCTTGCGGGTTCGGTGGTCGCCTTTTCCGACGACGGACGCGGCGTCCAAAGCGGGGATATGATGGAAGCGGCGATGAAAAAGGCGAAGTCGCTCGGGAAAATCGTCGCCGCCCATTGTGAGGACAATTCGCTCCTTTTCGGCGGGTATATTCATGACGGCGTATACGCGAGGACACACGGACACCGCGGGATTTCGTCCGAAAGCGAATGGCGGCAGATCGAACGCGACCTTGACTTGGCGGAAAAAACGGGCTGCGCTTATCATGTCTGCCATATCTCGACGGCGGAGAGCGTGGCGCTCATCCGCACCGCCAAAGCGCGCGGCGTGGACGTCACCTGTGAGACCGCGCCGCACTATCTTGTGCTGGACGAAAATGCTCTCGAAGAGGATGGGCGCTTCAAGATGAATCCGCCTCTGCGCGCCGCCCGCGACCGCGAAGCGCTGCTTGCGGGAATCGCGGATGGGACAATCGATATGATTGCAACGGATCATGCGCCGCACAGCGCGGAGGAAAAATCACGCGGACTTGAAAAGAGCGCGATGGGCATTGTGGGACTGGAAACTGCGTTTCCCGTTCTATATACAAACCTTGTGAAAAAAGGAATCCTGACGCTGGAAAGGCTTGTCGAGCTGATGTCGGTAAATCCGCGGAGGCGGTTCCGCATTCCATCCGACCCCGGCTTCTGCATTTGGGATGTCGAACACGAATATGAGATCGATCCCGATGCGTTTTTGTCCCGCGGACGGAGTACGCCTTTTGCGGGAAATCAGGTTTTCGGAAAATGTCTTGCGACAGTATACGGAGGAAAAACGGTATGGCAAAGCAAATCATGAGAAAGCTCGTCCTTGAGGACGGCAGCGAATATTACGGTTACGGCTTCGGCGCGGATACCGACCGCGTATGTGAAATCGTATTCAATACCTCTATGGTTGGATATCAGGAGATCGTTTCGGATCCCTCCTATACCAATCAAATGGTCGTCATGACCTATCCGCTCATCGGCAACTACGGCATCACGGACGAGGACTACGAGACGAAAAGTCCGACAATCGGCGGTCTTATCGTGAGAGAGTACAACGATTTGCCCTCGAATTTCCGGTACACGAAAACCTTGTCGGAGACGATGGAGGAATATCACATTCCGGGAATTTCCGGCATCGACACGCGCTGTCTTACGCGCAGCATCCGCGATCTCGGCTCGCGCCGTGTGCTCATCACCTCGCCGGATATGCCTAAGGAGGAGGCACTACGTATTATTGCACAGACGCCGGTGCCGCACGACGCCGTTTCCCGCGTCAGCTGCCGCAAGCGCTGGTACTCCCGCACGGCGAACGCGAAATACAATGTTGTCGCCGTCGATTGCGGCATCAAGCTCAATATCATACGTTCTCTCAATGCGAGAGGCTGTAATGTGACGGTCGTGCCGTGGAACACCGCGCCCGCCGAGGTGGAGAGCATGAAGCCGGACGGTATCTTCCTTTCCAATGGTCCGGGCGACCCGGAGGATGTGACGCCGGTGATCGAGCTTATTCGCGCTCTGCGCGGGAAATATCCGATATTCGGCATCTGCCTCGGTCATCAGATGATTAGCCTTGCTTATGGGGCGAAGACATATAAGTTAAAATTCGGACACCGCGGCGGCAATCATCCCGTGAAGAATCTTTTGACGGGAAAAATCGAGATTACCTCTCAAAACCACAGCTATGCAGTGGATAAGGCGAGCGTTGCGGGAACGGGACTTGAAGTCACGCATGTCAATCTGCTCGACGATACGGTAGAGGGAGTGCGGTGCGTGCGCGACCGGGTTTTCTCGGTGCAGTACCATCCGGAAAGCGCGCCCGGCCCGCAGGACAGCGCCTACCTGTTCGATGAATTTATTGCGCTTATGAAGGAGGGCAACTGACATGCCGAAAAGAAACGATTTGAAGAAAATACTGGTGATCGGCTCCGGTCCGATCGTCATCGGGCAGGCGGCGGAATTTGATTACGCCGGCACACAGGCATGTCTTGCGCTGAAAGAAGAGGGCTATGAGGTCGTGCTCTGCAACTCCAATCCGGCGACGATCATGACGGATACCTCCATCGCGGATAAAATCTATATGGAGCCGCTGACGCTCGAATATATCGCCAAGATTCTCCGGTATGAGCGTCCGGATGCGATTGTGCCCGGCATCGGCGGACAGACGGGGCTCAACCTCGCGATGCAGCTCGAGAAAAAGGGCGTGCTGCGCGAATGTCAGGTCGAGCTGCTCGGCACGAGCAGCGAGAGCATCGAGCGCGCCGAGGACAGAGAAAAATTCAAGGAGCTTTGCGAGGAGCTTGGCGAGCCGGTGCTGCCGTCTCTCATCGCGCATACCATTGAGGAAGGGCTTGCCGCGGCGGCAGAGATCGGTTATCCGGTCGTGCTGCGCCCCGCGTTCACGCTCGGCGGCACGGGCGGCGGCTTTGCCGACGACGAGGCAGAATGCCGGGAGCTTCTCAAAAACGCCTTAAAGCTTTCTCCCGTGCATGAGGTGCTGGTGGAAAAGAGCATCAAGGGCTATAAGGAAATCGAATATGAGGTCATGCGCGATTCCAATGACACGGCGATCACCATTTGTAATATGGAGAATGTCGATCCCGTCGGCATCCATACGGGCGATTCCATCGTCGTGTGTCCGAGCCAGACGCTGACCAACAAGGAATACCACATGCTGCGGGACAGCGCGCTGAAAATCATCCGTGCGCTGAAAATCGAAGGCGGCTGCAATGTGCAGTTCGCGCTCGACCCGCATTCTTTTCAGTATTATCTCATCGAAGTCAATCCGCGCGTATCGCGCTCCTCCGCGCTCGCTTCCAAGGCGAGCGGATATCCGATTGCGCGCGTTTCCGCGAAAATCGCGGTCGGCATGACGCTCGACGAGATTGCCATCGCGAACACGCCCGCTTCCTTTGAGCCGACGCTCGACTATGTGGTGACGAAGATGCCTCGCTTCCCGTTCGATAAATTCGCGGCGGCGAACAACAAGCTTTCCACGCAGATGAAGGCGACGGGCGAGGTCATGAGCATCGGGCGCACGATTGAAGAAAGCCTGCTCAAAGCGGTGCGTTCGCTGGAAATCGGCATTTGTCACCTTTATATGGGCAAATTCGACACACAGACGACGGACGCGCTGATGGAATATATCAAAATCGGGACGGACGACCGCATCTGCGCGATTGCGGAGCTGATCCGCCGCGGCGTCGATATCGGCCTTATCTGCTATGCGACGAAAATCGACATGCTGTTCCTTGAAAAGGTGAAAAATATCGTGTCGATGGAAAACGAGCTTTCGGGGGCGCCGCAGGACATCGGGGTGCTTCGCGAAGCGAAAAGGATGGGCTTTTCCGATAAATTTATCGCGAAGCTCTGGGGATGCCGGGAGCTTGACGTCTATCATATGCGGGAGCGCGAGGGGATTTTCCCGGTCTACAAGATGATCGATACCTGCGCTTCCGAGTTTGAAAGCTATATCCCGTATTTCTATTCGACCTATGAATCCGAAAACGAATCCGTCGTTTCCGACAAAAAGAAGATTATTGTGCTCGGTTCCGGTCCTATCCGCATCGGGCAGGGCGTGGAGTTCGATTATTCCACCGTCCATGCGGTGAAAACCATCAAAGCGTCCGGCTATGAGGCGATTATCATCAACAACAATCCGGAGACGGTTTCCACGGACTATACGACCTCGGACAAGCTCTATTTTGAGCCGCTCTGCGTCGAGGACGTGATGAACATCGTCCGCCTTGAAAATCCGGAGGGCGTCATTGCCTCGCTCGGCGGTCAGACCGCCATCAACCTTGCGGAACCGCTGCGCGAGCGCGGTGTGACGATTATCGGCACCGACTGCGATGCCATCGAAAAAGCGGAGAACCGCGACGCTTTTGAAAAAGTGCTGGAAGCGCTCCATATTCCGCAGCCGGAGGGCAGAGCGGTTACGAAAATCGAAGACGGCGTCGCCGCCGCGGCGAAAATCGGCTATCCCGTGCTGGTTCGTCCGTCGTTTGTGCTCGGCGGACGCGCGATGCAGATTGTCGCGGACGAGGCGGGACTGCGTCATTATCTGAAAACGGCGGTCGAAATCGACGAGGACAAGCCGGTCCTCGTGGATAAATACATTCAGGGCAAGGAGGTCGAGGTCGACGCGGTCTGCGACGGCACGGATGTGTTCGTGCCCGGCATCATGGAGCTTGTCGAGCGCACGGGCATCCACAGCGGCGACTCCATCAGCGTCTATCCGTCGTTCAGCATCTCCGGCAAGGTAAAAGAGACCATTCTCGACTACACGAAAAAGCTCGGACTCGGCATCGGCATCATCGGGCTTTACAACATTCAGTTTATCGTCGATAAGGACGAAAACGTCTTTATCATCGAGGTCAATCCGCGCTCGTCCCGCACAGTGCCGTTTATCTCGAAATCGACGGGATACAGCCTTGCCGATATCGGCACGCGCGTCATTCTCGGCAAAAGCCTGCGCGAGCAGGGAATCACGTCGATTTATCCCGCGGAGAAAAAGCGCTGGTATGTCAAGGCGCCGGCTTTCTCTTTCTCCAAGCTGCGCGGGCTTGACGCCTACCTCAGCCCGGAGATGAAGTCGACCGGCGAGGCGATCGGCTATGACAACAGCTTGACGCGCGCGCTCTATAAGGCGCTGCAAGCCTCGGGCACCAATGTCATGAACTATGGCACGGTGTTCTGCACGATTGCGGACAAGGACAAGGAGGAGGCGCTGCCGCTGATTCGCCGTTTCTACAATATGGGCTTCAACATTCAGGCGACGGCGGGAACGGCGAAATTCCTGAAAGCGCACGGTGTGCGCACCCATGCGGTGCGCAAGCTCAGCGAGGGCAGCGAGGAGATTCTCGATTCCATCCGCCAAGGATATGTCAACTATATCATCAATACGCGCGATATGAATTCCTCCGGCGTGCTTTCCGACGGATATGAAATCCGCCAATGCGCGGTGGAAAACAACGTGACGATGTTCACGGCGCTCGACACGGTCAAGGTGCTGCTCGACGTGCTCGAAGAGATGACGCTCGGCATCTCCACCATCGACGCATGAGGTGACAAAATGACAGAAGGCTTCTATGAAATCCGCTCCAATGTCAAAATTGCGAGGGATGTTTATGAAATGACGCTCGCGGGTGATACGTCCGCCGTTACGGTGCCCGGGCAGTTTATCAATATCAAGCTCGACGGACTTTTTCTCCGCCGTCCGATTTCGGTCTGCGACTGGGATGCGGAGACGATAACAATCCTTTATAAGGTCGTCGGGGCGGGAACGGAAAAAATGGCGGAGATGACGGCGGGGACGACGCTTGATATCCTCGTGGGGCTTGGCAACGGCTTCGATATGACAAAATCCGGAGAGATGCCGCTGCTTGTCGGCGGCGGCGTCGGTACGCCGCCGATGTATGGGCTTTGCAGGCGGCTTATCGCCGCCGGCAAAATGCCGACGGTGATTCTCGGCTTCGCTTCGGCGGCGGATGTGCTGTATGAGGAAAAATTCCGTGCGCTGGGCGCGGAGGTGCGCGCTGCGACAGCCGACGGAAGCCACGGGCTCTGCGGTTTTGTGACCGATGCGATGGCGGGAATCCGGTATTCGTACTTCTACGCCTGCGGGCCGGTTCCGATGCTGCGCGCCGTCTCGGACGCATCCCTCTCGGACGGACAGCTCAGCTTCGAGGAGCGCATGGGCTGCGGCTTCGGCGCCTGTATGGGCTGCTCCTGCAAGACAAAATACGGAAATAAGAGAATCTGCCGGGACGGCCCGGTGCTGGAAAAGGGGGAGGTCATATGGTGAACACAAAAGTGCGCCTTTGCGGGATACCGCTTGATAATCCGGTGATTCCCGCGAGCGGAACGTTCGGCTACGGCTATGAATTTGCCGAGCTTTACGATATTGGCTGCCTCGGCACCTTTTCCTTTAAGGGAACGACAAGGGAGCCGCGCTTCGGCAATCCTACGCCGCGCATCGCGGAATGTCCGGGCGGGATGCTCAACGCGGTGGGACTTCAAAATCCGGGTGTGGATGCGGTCATTGCGGAGGAGCTGCCGCGCCTTGCGAAATGCTTTCACAAGCCGGTCATGGCGAACGTCAGCGGCTTTTCGGAGACGGAATATGTCGAGGTCTGCGAAAAACTGGATGCGGTGCCGCAGGTCGGCTGGATTGAGGTCAACATCTCCTGCCCGAACGTACACGGCGGCGGCATGAGCTTCGGCACGTCCTGCGAGGCCGCAGGAAACATTACGGCAGCGGTGCGCCGTGCGGTAAAAAAGCCGCTCATCATCAAGCTTTCACCGAATGTGACGGATATCGTTTCCATCGCCAAGGCCTGCGAGGCGGCAGGCGCGGACGGAATCAGCCTCATCAACACGCTTCTCGGCATGCGGATCGATCTGAAAAAACGAAAACCGGTACTCGCCAACGGGACGGGCGGTTTTTCCGGACCGGCCGTCTTTCCGGTGGCGGTGCGCATGGTCTATCAGGTCTATGAGGCGGTGAAAATTCCGATTGTCGGGATGGGCGGCGTTTCCTCGGCACAGGACGTGGTGGAAATGATGCTCGCGGGTGCGACGGCCGTCGAGGTGGGCGCCGCGAATCTTGTGGATCCCTATGCCTGCCGCGATATCATAGCCGACTTGCCGCGGGTTATGGAAAAATACGGAATCGAAAATTTAACGGATATCATAGGAGGTGCGCATTAAATGGGAAAGGACGTCATCATCGCCTGCGATTTTGCGGGCGCCTCGGAAACCTTTGCGTTTCTTGATTTATTCAAGGAGGAAAAGCCGTATGTGAAAATCGGCATGGAGCTTTTTTACGCGGAGGGACCGTCGATTGTCCGCGAAATCAAGAAAAGAGGTCATCAAATCTTCCTCGATTTGAAGCTCCACGACATTCCGAATACGGTGAAAAAAGCGATGGCGGTGCTCTCGCGGCTCGATGTGGACATGTGCAATCTTCATGCGGGCGGGACTGTCGCCATGATGGAGGCGGCGCTTGAAGGGCTGACGCGCCCTGACGGGACGCGCCCGCTTCTTATCGCCGTGACGCAGCTCACCTCGACGAGCGAGGAGCGCATGCGGGAGGACTTGCTCATCACGGAACCGATTGACAAGGTCGTCATGCATTACGCGGAAAATGCGAAGCGTGCGGGACTTGACGGCGTGGTCTGCTCGCCTTTGGAAGCGGGCAAGGTGCATGCCGTCTGCGGGGAAAAATTCCTCACCGTGACGCCGGGCGTGCGCTTCGCCGGCGGGGATATGGGCGATCAGGCCCGCATTACGACGCCGGAGGGGGCCAAGGCGCTCGGTTCGGATTATATCGTCGTCGGCCGTCCGATTACGGCGGCACCGGCCCCCGTTGCGGCGTACAGAAGATGCGTTGCGGAATTTGTAGATTAAAGGAGAGTCGATATGGAACAGCTTCAAAGAAAAATTGCAAAGGACCTGCTTGATATTCAAGCGGTATTTTTCAGTCCCGACAAGCCTTTTACGTGGGCAAGCGGCATCAAAAGCCCCGTTTACTGCGACAACCGTCTGACGCTGACGGCGCCCGCGGTGCGATGCGATGTGGAAGAAGGCCTTGCCGCGCTGATTCGCGAGCATTATCCCGAGGCCGAGGTACTGATGGGTACCTCCACGGCCGGAATCGCGCACGCGGCGATTACAGCGCATCTTATGAACCTTCCGATGGGGTATGTCCGCTCCGGCGCAAAGGATCACGGCAGACAGAATCAGATTGAGGGCAGACTTGAAAAGGGGCAGAAGGTTGTCGTCGTCGAGGACCTCATCTCTACCGGCGGAAGTGTTTTGGAGGTCGTCGAGGTGCTGCGCGCGGCAGGCGCAGAAGTGCTCGGCATCGTGAGCATTTTCACCTACGGAATGAAAAAGGGCTTGGAACGGCTCGCCGCGGCGGACGTCAAAAACGTGAGCCTTACGAATTTCGACGTGATAGCGCAGGTCGCCGCCGAATGCGGCTATATTAAAACGGAGGATATCGCGCGTCTTATCGCGTTCCGGAACAATCCGCAGGATGAAAGCTGGATTCATTCCGGAATCTGAGTGAAATTTGAAAGGGCAGGGGATCAAAATGAGAAGTTTAATCGATATTTTGGAGCTTTCGACCGCGGAGATCGGCGAGCTGATCGCCGTGGCGGAGGATATCATCGCAAATCCGGAGGCTTATGCGGACAAATGCAAGGGGAAAATTCTCGGCACACTCTTTTTTGAACCGTCCACGAGAACCCGTCTCAGCTTCACCTCGGCGATGATGAGTCTCGGCGGAAATGTGCTTGGCTTTTCCGAGGCGACAAGCAGTTCTGCCTCCAAAGGGGAGAGCGTCGCCGACACCGTGCGCATGGTGAGCGCTTATTCCGATATCATCGCGATGCGCCATCCGAAGGAGGGTGCGCCGCTTGTCGCTGCCGGCCGTGCGACCGTGCCGATTATCAATGCGGGCGACGGCGGACATTTCCATCCGACGCAGACGCTCACCGACCTTTTCACCATTAAGCGGAAAAAGGGAAAACTCGACCATCTGACGGTCGGTCTTTGCGGGGATTTGAAGTTCGGAAGAACCGTCCACTCCCTGATTGCGGCGATGTCGCGCTATGAGGGGATTCGGTTTATCCTTATCTCGCCGGAGGAATTGAAGCTGCCCGGCTATGTCAGATATGAATTCCTCGGCGAGGGCAAGTCGGAATATGTCGAAGCGGCGGACATGGAGGCGGTCATGCCGGAGCTGGACATTCTGTATATGACGCGGATTCAGCAGGAGCGCTTTGCCTCTCACGACGATTATCTGCGCCTCAAAGACAGCTATATCCTGACGCCGGATAAGCTGCAAAATGCAAAATCCGACCTGTGCATCCTGCACCCGCTGCCGCGCGTGAACGAGATTTCCGTCGCGGTGGACGATGATCCGCGTGCCTGCTATTTCGAGCAGGCGGCGAACGGCAGATATATCCGTATGGCGCTGATTTTGAAGCTCCTTGCGGAAAAGGATGTGCCGTCGAAGCTTCCTCATGACGGTGAGGTCATCGACGGGCTATGCTGTCAGAATCCGCGATGCATTACGACGACGGAGCAGGAGCTGCCGCAGCTGTTCCGCTGTGCGGACCATGAGCATGAGATCTATCGCTGCGTATACTGCGATCAAAAGGTTTATAAGAAGAAATAAACCGGATTTATGCAAAAAACTTTTGAGAATAAAGGCGCTCCCTTATGGGGCGCCTTGCTTTTTATTTTCGGAAATCGAGGTGATTTTCAGGATAAACTTGGGTTTTCTTCCTTAAATTTTCGTGAATTTTTGAAATTCCTCAAAAATAAATATGTACAAATGGAATATAATGTGGTATAATATCAAAAATAGGCGGATTTTCGTAAAATTTCATCCGCTGTATGGAAAGAGTGGGGATTCATGAAAAAAATTGTTTCTCTGATTCTTTTGCTTTCGATGCTTGTGATTCTGACCTGCTGCTCGGGTGGTGCAACGCCGGTTGAGGACTTCCTTTTGGCGGCGGGGAAAATGGATATCGTCAAAATGGAAGCGCTTATGACGTCGGATTCGGCGGCTATGGCTGCCCGCATAAAGGAATATGCGGATTCCTTGGATTCCGAAAGCCGGACGGTGCTTGTTTCGCTGTATTCCAAGCTCAGATATACGATTTCAAAGGAAACCGAGACGGAAACCGGAACTAAGACGGTTCTTGTGGAGCTGACGATTCCGGACATGGCAGCTGTCAAAGCGTTTGCGGAGGCAAAAATGGCGGTATCCGGCGAGTCTGCTCATGAGATTGTCGAAATGATGATAAATGACGGCACGGTTTCGGGCAGCTATATGACGGAGAAAAAGATTACGGTTCTGATGAAGTCAGAGGATGGGAATTGGCGGATTCCTTATTCGGAATCCGAGAACGGCGAGCTTGTTACGGCACTTTCCCTTGTCGAGATGCTGCGCTTTTTTGCATTGGGATAAAGAAAAACTCGGGAATAGAGGAGACGCCGGCCGTCTGTCGGCGATCGGATAGGAAAATATGAGAGAGAGCAATCGAAACAGGGCAGACAGACATTCGCCGGAGGAATTCGGTACGGTTGTCGTCGGGAGAAATCCCGTGATGGAGCTTTTGAAAAGCGGCAGGGAAATCGAAAAACTGTATGTGCAGCGCGGAGAGAGAGAAGGCTCGATCACCAAGATTTTCGCGGAGGCGAGGAAACGCTCGATCGTGATTTCCGAGGTGGATAAGAAGCGTCTCGACGAGCTTGCGCTCGGCAATGCGCATCAGGGCGTCGCCGCGGTCGCTTCGGCGGTGAGCTTTGTCTCCGTTTCCGATATCGTGTCCGCCGCGCGGGATAAAGGGGAGAAGCCGCTTATCGTGGTGTGCGACGGCATCGAGGACCCGCATAATCTCGGCGCGATTATCCGGAGCGCGGACGGCGCCGGCGCTCACGGCATCGTCATATCGCGCAGGCATTGTCCGGTGATCGGACAGACGGTTTTCAAGTCGTCCGCGGGCGCCGCGGCGCATGTTCCGATCGCACGGGTGGCAAATATCGCCTCTGCGGTCGATGAGCTGAAGGAATCGGGCGTTTGGGTTTTCGCCGCGGAAGCGGACGGAACGTGCTATACCGAGGCCGATTTCGATTGCGCCTGCGCGGTTGTGCTTGGGAGTGAGGGAGACGGAATTTCGCGGCTTGTTCGCGAGAAATGTGATTTTACCGTGTCCATCCCGATGTACGGCAGGGTGAATTCTCTGAATGTTTCGGCTGCGGCCGCGGTGCTTTTGTTCCATGCCGCGCAGAAGCAAAGAAAGCTATAAAGTTTAGGATTACAGAATTATTGTGGGAGGTTATTTCTCATGGAGAAAAACGACAAGACCGGAAAGCAGTCTTATGATGAGCTTGAAAATTCGGCTCAGGGACTTTTGCGCCGTCTCAACAACCGGTATGACGCCACCCGCGTGGAAGCGGAAAAGAGCGCGATGAAGAATCTCGACGCCATGGAGGATTCGGACGCGGGAGATCCGGATGTCGTCGCGTATACGGCCACAGCGGAAGTGCCGGCTGTAAAGGAGAAAAAGAAAAAAAAGAATCCTTCGCAGGATACCGGAGAGATCAGCGAGGCGGAGCTGCAAAGCCTTTTTGATAAATATCTCGGCGGAGAAAACAAGTCCTCGGAAAGCGCGGGATATGACGGCGTCCACCAGAGAATTTTGGATGCCGAACAGCGCTCCGGCGTGGATTCTATGCCGAAAACCGATGTGGAGAAAAACATCGATGAGGCGGAAAAATACATAGATTCCATTTCGACCTCCGAGGAGCTTGTAAGGACACAGGAGCCTCCTATCATATCCAGCACCAGTACCGTGGAAACGGTCGCCGCAGGGAGCGGAACGGGCGAATACGGCCTGACGCTCGACAGCACGGAGCAGCTTGCCGCATATGAGCCGGAAGCGGCCAAGGAAAAAATAGGGAAAAAAGAAAAAGCGGGGAAGCGGGAAAGCAGCGTGACCGCGGAAACGGAAATCCCTACTGATACGGCGATGATGAAAGCCTTTGGTCTGAATCCGCAGAAAGCGGAGACTGCCGATACCGGAAATCTGTTCGGAGAATTTTCGCTTGCGGATACCGGCGACCTGCAATCGACGGAAGAAATTTCGGCGCGAGAGCTTGAAGGCGAAGAGGCGGAGCCCGTTTCCGTCGGTGAGAGCGGGACGGGGGAATTTGAATATACGGACCCGGCGCAGAACAAATCGATTTTTGCGATTTTTAAATCAAAATATAACTTTGCCAGACTGAGAATGATTTTGGCAGGTGTGCTCGCTGTCTTTCTGCTGCTTCTCGAAAATATTCCGTCCGTCGCGGAAAGTCTCGGCGGAAAAAACAATTTCGTGGCGGTCGACTGGGTTTTGTCGTTTGCCTGCTTTGCGCTTGTGCTCGACCGGATGCTTTTGGCGGTGAAAGCGCTCCTGAAATTTGAGTTTGACCCGGATTCCATTACGCTTGTCGCATTTGTGCTGTCTTTTGTGACGACGCTTGTCACGGCTTTTGCGGCACCGTCCTATGAAATTCCGCGGATGTATAATTTCGCGTTCGCCGTATGCGTATTTCTGAATACGGTCTGCATCTTTATTTCTCTGCGCCGCGACGTTTATTCGTTTAAGGTCGTATCCTCCGGCAAGGTCAAAAAGGTGATTATGCGCACCGGCGTTTCGGAGAATGTCAGAACGCCGGAGGAAATGGAGTTTTCGGAATATCTCGGCGACGGCGCGGATGTAGCTGTTATCAAAAAGACGGATTTCGTGTCGGATTTCTTTGCAAGAAGAAGGGAGAGACCGAAATCGACAGCCGCTCTGAAAATCTTTTTGCCGGTGTGTCTTGGCGTTGCCGTTATCTTCTTTTTCCTTGCAAAATTTGCGATGGACCAGACTGTGGCGGAAAGCTTTGGCACGGCATATGCGACGTTTTTGATGACGGCGCCGTTTGCGGCTTTCTTTTCCTATGCATACCCGATTTATTTGGCTTCCCGCCGTGCTTATACTTATAATTCCGCAATCGTGGGCGACAAGACGCCGGAGGAATATGAGAATACCGCTGTTGTCGCATTTCGTGACGAGGATGCTTTTCCGGCCGGAAAAATCAAGGTCAGAGGCATCAAGATTTTCGCGGACAGAAACATCGAGAATGTCGTTTATTATGCTTCCAGCGTATTTTCCAAGCTCGGCGGACCGCTTTCCTCGGTATTCAGACAGGCGACGCTCAATTCCGTCAATTCCGAGGATGTCGAAATCCGCGAAATCGCGAACGAGGGCGTCTGTGCGATGGTAGACGGGAAAAACATCGTGATCGGACGTCCGGCTTATATGGAAAATCAGTGTTTTGAGACGATGCCGGAACAGGGCGATGAGGAGTACGAGGGACAGTCGAACAAGCGGATTCTCTATCTCGCCTGTGAACAGATCATTATTGCAAAATTCTATATTCAGTACAATACCACCTCGGATTTTGTGTATATCGTGCGTCATTTGGCGGATGCGGGCGTATGCGTTTCGATCCGAACAGCAGACCCTTGTATTGACGACGGCATTTTGTATGACAATAAGATGAATCCGGAAAAGTATCCGGTCAAAATTATCAAGGGGCTGGCGGCGGAGGAAAAATCGGCAAGCATTTCCGCAGAAAACGGCGGGGTAATTTCGGTAGGTTCCGTCAAGGATATCGTCAAGACGATGATGCTTTGCGATAAGCTCGGAAATGTCGGAAAGACCAATCTCGTGTTGAAGACCGTTGCCTCCGTGCTCGGTGTTGCGGTGATGGCCTTGGTGCTCTTCACCGGCGCTATGTCCGGCATGCTTTCACTGTATCCGGCGCTGTATCAGTGCTTTTGGCTGATTCCGATGATTTGTGTATCCAAAATATATATATGAGATAAGAAAACGACCGCTCCAAGCGGTCGTTTTTTTCATGGACTTTCTCTTGCGCTGCACCGGCGCTTTTTCTCTGTCATGCCGTTTTGATTTTCGGTTTATGGACGTGCAGAAAACGATGGATTCTTTTGTTTTACCTCTTGACAAAGTGAAAATAGTGTGCTATCATTTTAACAAGCTAAAACAAAAACTTTTAAAGGAGATTACAACATGAAAAAATTGTTTGCCCTTATGCTATCCGCGCTGCTTTTGGTTTCGCTTTTTGTTTCGTGCGGAGGACAGAAGAAGATGGTCGTCGTCGGCTATACGGTTTATAAGCCGATGAATTATACGGATGAGAACGGAAAGCTTATCGGTTTTGATACGGAGCTGGCCGAAGCGGTATTTGATAAGCTCGGTTATACGGTGACGTTTAAGGAAATCAACTGGAATCAGAAATATCTCGAGCTCGAGGCGGGCACTGTCGATTGTCTTTGGAACGGTTTTACTGCGAATACGGCGGATGACGACGGTATCGCAAGAAGCGAAAAGGTCGATTTTTCCTATAATTATATGCTCAATAAACAGGTCGTCGTTACAACGAAGGCATTGGCCGATGCCGTAACCGGAATGGATTCCTTTACCGGAAAGGTCGGAAGCGCCGAGAAAGGCTCCGCCGGATATTCCTATATGGATAATTTGACGGACTGCGTCAAAAAGGATGCCGAATCACAGGTCAAGGCGTTGCAGGAGCTTACGCTCGGCACGACCGATTTTGTTGTACTGGACGAACAGCTGGCGAAAGCGTATGTCGGTACGGGAGATTATGCCGACCTTGCCATTTGCGAGAGCGTTTCGAGCGATCCGGAATATTATGCCATCGGCTTTAAAAAGGGAAGCTCGCTTACCTCCGAGGTCAACCGTGTGCTCGAAGAGCTTGCGGCGGACGGCACGATTGCAAAACTCGCCGAAAAATATGGCGTATCCAATACGGCCATCACGGATTTTTCCGATCAGAAATGATTTTATCGGACAAATGATAAGTTTACATAACGGAGAATTTACATGACCTTTTGGCAAATCACGCTTGATCTTTTGCATGGCTTCGGGCTCACCTGTTTGCTTTTTCTGCTGACGCTGATCCTTGCCTTGCCGCTTGGACTCGGACTTTCCTTTTGCACAATGAGCAAGTGGAAGCCGGTGAAAGTGATAAGCCGGGTTTTCGTATGGGTGATCCGCGGAATCCCGCTGATGCTGTTTATCTGCATGATTTATTACCTGCCGGGACTTCTCGGCAGCGGCAGCATGAATGTGTTTGACGGGCTCGACCGATATTTTACGCAGCTTGCGGGCAGCAGCCAGCTTTTGTATTACGGCAGCTTCTGCGCGGTGCTCATCGCGTTTGTCATCAACTATGCCTGCTATTTTTCGGAGATTTTTCGAGGCGGGATCGAGAGCATTCCGCATGGTCAATACGAGGCGGGACAGGTTCTCGGTATGACGAGAGGGCAGATTTTCCGCAAGATTATTTTGAAGCAGGTGGTCAAGCGCATTCTTCCCCCGATGTCCAATGAGGTCATCACATTGGTGAAAGACACCTCGCTTGCCAACGTCATCGCCATTCCGGAAATTATCAAGCGCGCAAAGGATATGGCGGCGACGCAGGCGCTTACGTGGCCGCTCTTTTATACGGGCGTATTTTATCTGCTCTTCGTCGGCGCCCTGACGCTTCTTTTCGGATATGCCGAGAAAAGGCTTTCCTATTTTAAGGCATGAGGAGGAGAACGCTATGTTTTTGGAAGTCAGAGGCTTGACCAAAAGCTTCGGTGGGACAGCGGTGTTGAAGGGAATTGACTTTACGCTCGGGCAAGGACAGGTTCTGTCGATTATCGGTTCCTCCGGAAGCGGAAAAACGACGCTTCTTCGCTGCATCAATTCACTGGAAACGGCAGACGGCGGCGAAATTTATGTAAATGGAAACCGGATTTTCGGTGCGGGAGCGCCGACCGGCAAAGCCGCGTCGAGGGAAGCTTCGCATTTGAGCTTCGGGCTGGTATTTCAATCCTTCAATCTGTTTCCTCAGTATACGGCACTTGAAAATGTGACACTTGCGCCGAAGCTTCGTCTCCGTGAGCTTTGTAAAAAGAAAAAGCTTTCCCGTGAGGAGCGAACGGCGCTGCTATCCGAAGTGGAAGAAAAGGCTATGGCGCTTCTTACCAAGGTCGGTCTTGCGGATAAAAGAGATTCTTATCCCTGTCAGCTTTCCGGCGGTCAGCAGCAGCGTGTTTCCATCGCACGGGCATTGGCCTTAAATCCGGATGTTCTCTGCTTCGACGAGCCGACCTCGGCGCTGGATCCGGAGATCACAGGCGAGGTATTGAAGATCATCAAGGAGCTTGCGGCGGAAAATATGACGATGATCATTGTCACGCATGAGATGACATTCGCCCGCGATGTTTCGGATAAAATCATCTTTATGGATGATGGCGTAATCGCGGCAGAAGGCTCCTCGGAGGAAATCTTCGGTCAAAGCGGAAATGCAAGATTGCAGGCCTTTTTAACTTCGTTTTACAATAATACAAGCGTATCAAATGTTTAATGCGTTCGTATAAAATAAAAAATCCGGCGTCGTCGCCGGATTTTTTGGGGATATGCAGGTTTTCTGCGAAAGCGGATTGCTTTGCTATTTATGACGACCCCTATTCTTTGACCGGGAGGATATTATGGCGGCGGAATTTCATAATCTATCCGAAAATACCGGAAAAACCGTTTTGTCGGACGGCCGCGAGATTCTGCGGGAAGCGGACGCTTTCTCGCCGGAGCTCTTCCGGTTCCTGCGATATTTGGCAGAAAGGAATCTGCCGGTTGAAAAGCCGCTGCGGATTGAAGCGGGACGGGAAATTTATCAATTTGAACGTGCGGAATCGATTCATCCGAAGGCATGGAGCGATGAAGCATTGTTCGCTGTGGGCGGCCTTGTGCGCTCACTGCACGATGCCGGCGCGGACTATGTGCCGGAGAACAAAGAGGGGTTCCGTCCGTGGTATCTCAGAGAGCTTGACGGAATGCACCGCATTTGGTGTCACGGCGATATTGCACCGTGGAATCTGCTGACACGAGGGGGCATGCCGTGCTTTCTCATCGACTGGGAGTATGCGGGACCGCTCGATCCCATGACGGAGCTTGCCCGCGTCCTGTGGCTGTTTGCACAGCTTCATGACGATGATGTCGCCGAAATGCAGGGCTTGCCGTCGCTCGAACGGCGGGCGGCGCAGGTGCGCCTGATCTGTGACGCCTATGGTCTTGCGGCGAAAGAGCGGCGGGGCATGGTCGAGCGGATTATGAACGTAATCATCTGCGAGACCGCACATGAGGCGATCGACCCGAAGCTGACGCCGGACAGCGAGGGAAGCCTGTGGGGCTTTGCGTGGCGGACACGCAGCCTTTACTGGATTTTGCGTCACCGCGGAATCCTTGAAAACGCATTGCAATAAAAAAGGAACGGAAAAACCGTTCCTTTTTCTTATTCGATATCGACTGTCACTTTTTTTCCGGTTCCGTTTGCCGCGGCCTTCATCAGCTGGCGGATCGCCTTGGCGATTTTGCCGTGCTTGCCGATCACCTTACCCATGTCGGAGGGCGCGACGGAGAGCTTTAACGTTACGCTGTTTTCCGTTTCCTCCGCCGCGATGACGGTGACTTCGTCGGGATTGTCGACAATCGCTCTCGCAATGTTGGCGAGAGTCCCTTTGAGATCGGTCATTTCTGTGGCTCCGAATTATTCGGTGATGCCGGCTTTTTTCAGCAGGCTTCTGACCGTTTCCGTGGGCTGTGCACCGTTGGCAATCCATTTCTTCGCTTTTTCGGGGTCGATTTTGATATCGACAGGATCGGTGAGCGGATTGTAATAGCCGAGCTCCTCGATAAATCTTCCGTCGCGGGGATAACGGGAATCCGCGACGACGACGCGGTAAAAGGGAGCCTTTTTGGCGCCGATTCTTTTGAGTCTGATTTTAACTGACATGCTTGTGTCCTCCAAAAATTTGTTGTTTTCTATAATTTTTCAACCGATTCTTGATCGCCTGAATCATTAACGTGGAAACGGCATCTTGCCGAGCTTGCCGAATTTTTTTGCGCCCTTGCCTCCGGCAAACTGCTTCATGAGCTTGTTTGTCTGGTCGAACTGCTTTAAAAGGCGGTTGATTTCCTCAATCGAGGTGCCGGAGCCTTTTGCAATGCGGGTTTTTCTCGAATAATTGATGATTTCCGGCTTTTCGCGCTCCGCCGGCGTCATGGAAAGGATGATTGCTTCGGTTTTTGCAATCATTTTTTCGTCGAAGTTCGCATCCTTCAGAGCGCCGGGAGAGACGCCCGGCATCATGCCGACAAGGGATTCAAGAGAACCCATGTTTTTAAGCTGGCTCATCTGTTCGAGATAGTCCGTCAGGGTGAAGCGGGACTTGCGCAGCTTTTCCTCGAGCTCGGCGGCCTTTTTCATATCGAAATTCTGTTCCGCCTTTTCGATGAGGGAGAGAACGTCTCCCATGCCGAGGATTCGGGAGGCCATGCGGTCGGGATAAAAGGGCTCGATGGCGTCGAGCTTTTCGCCGGTCCCGATGAATTTGATCGGCTTTCCGGTGACATATTTGACGGAAAGCGCTGCGCCGCCTCTTGTGTCGCCGTCGAGCTTCGTCACGATGACGCCCGTGATATCGAGCATTTCGTTGAAGGTTTCGGCGACATCCACGGCGGCCTGTCCCGCCATGGCGTCGATGGTGAGAAGAATTTCCGTCGGTTCAAGCTCTTTTTTGAGCTCCCGCAGCTCTTCCATCATCGCCTCGTCGATTTGAAGTCTGCCCGCCGTATCGATAAACACCATGTCGTGTCCGTTTTTCTTCGCGTAGGCGAGTCCGTTTTTCGCGATTTTGAGAGGCGCGGTTTTGTCGTCCTCCGCATATACCGCAACGCCGGCCTTTTCTCCGACGATTTGGAGCTGTCGGATCGCGGCGGGGCGATACACGTCGCAGGCGACGAGCAGGGGGTTTTTGCCTTGCTTTTTCATCATGGCGGCAAGCTTGCCCGCGTGTGTGGTTTTGCCGGCGCCTTGAAGTCCGACCATCATGACGATTGTCGGCGGTTTGGATGAAATTTGAAGCTTCGACTGCGTTCCGCCCATCAGCGCGGTCAGCTCCTCATTGACGATTTTGACGACCTGCTGGGCGGGCATCAGGCTTTCGAGCACCTCCGCTCCCACGGCGCGCTCGGTGACCTTGTTTATGAATTCGCGGACGACCTTGAAATTGACGTCGGCTTCCAGCAGCGCGAGCTTGACCGCGCGCATGCCTTCTCTGACGTCCTTTTCGGTCAGCGTGCCTTTGTTCCTGAATTTCTTAAAGGCTTCCGCGAGCTTTTCCTGAAGGTTCTGAAACATGGTTTCCTCCGTTTCCGAGATACCTTTGTTATGGTTTGACGGACTCCAACAGCTTTAAAATCCGGTCAAAATCGAATGCGTCGGCCGGATATTTCTCTTTTAGCCGACGGACAATTTCCCCCGCTTCCTCAGAGGCTTTTTCGATGCGGAGGAATTTGTCTGCAAGTCCTAATTTTTCTTCGAGGGAGAGCAGTGTCTCCTCGGCCCGTTTGATGCTGTCGCGCGCGCCCTGACGGGTGATGCCGGTGTTTTCGGCGACCTCCGAGAGAGAAAGGTCGTCATTGTAGTATAAATCGAACATCGTTTTCTGCGTTTGTGTGAGAAGCTCGCCGTAGATGTCGAAAAGCATGATGAGCCGCAGATTTTTTTCAAACATCGGAGATCCTCCGCGCTCTGTAAAGTGAATGACTTTACAGATTATAGCATGAAAAGCGGGGTTTGTCAAGCCCGCAGGGCATATTTTCTTTGACTATTTCAGAAATACCGGAAAAATCATGGGCGGACTTGCGGTATGAAAAGCTTGTGCGGATTTTAAATTCATGCTATACTGTAACAAAAAGGCATATGAGACGGATTTGCCGAATAAGGTGGGAGGAATCACATTGAGAAGAAAAGACAGGGAAATGCCGGAGGCGTTTGCGCTTTCCGTGGCGGACAAATGCGAATACGCGGTGCTTTCCGTGACGGATGCGGACGGGAATCCGTACTGCGTGCCGGTTTCGATTGTAAGAGAGGGCATGACGCTTTATTTCCATTCCGCAAAGGAGGGCTTCAAGGCGGAGGCGATGCGGAAGCATCCGAAGGTCTGTGTGGCCTGCGTCGGGGATACCCGTCTTGTTCCGGAGCAGTTTACAACGGAATATGAATCCGCCGTGATACGGGGAATCGCCTATGAGGTGTCGGATGAGACGGAAAAAAGAAAGGCGCTTCGGCTGATTTGCGAGCGGTATGCGCCGTCGAATATGGGCGGCTTTGAAAAGGCCGTCTCGGAGAGCCTTTCCCGGACGGCGATTTGGAAAATAGAGATCACGGAGATCACCGGCAAGCGCAAAAAATACGATTCGCAGGGAAAAGAGATGAAATACGGAAGAATGGAGTGACCTTCCGGGTCACATGCTGTCGTTCCCTAAAACTTGCGGATGAAAAATAAAAACCGTCCGTCCGTTTTAACGGCCGGCCGGTTTTCTGTCAGGTCGTCCATTGAAAATTCTCGGCGCCGGCGCCTATCTCAAAGTGATATTTGACGATGCCGAGGTCGATGCCCGAATAGGCGCCGCCGGAGATTTCCGCCTTTACGCCGGCCGATGTCGGTGTGAAGCAGAAGCCCTGACGGTTCATCGCCGTCGGCGCGAGCATGGCGGACTGCATTCCGGAGACAAACCAGTCCGGTGCGGTGCCATCCGTCCGGCAAAGCGCATCCATCGGCTTGGATTTATGGGGAACGCCTTGCGTTTCTCCGTATCCGAGCGCGATGACGCATACGAGCTTTTCGCCCTCGCCGATCACACATTTTGTCTTTTTTCTGCGATAGGTCAGCGCAACCCAGCAGGTGTTGAGGCCGAGCTGCTGTGCCGCAAGGACGATCCGCTCCCCATAATAGCCGATTTTTTCATCGAGCTGAGGCGCTTTTTTGCCGATGAGCGCGATGTAACTGCGCACATTCCGAAAGCTTCCGTAGTGCGCCATAAACCCGCGAAAGGCTTCCGGCTCCTCCGTCACAAGCTGGATGTGAAGTCCGCTTTCCCTGTTGCAGGCGTCGATTTCCCGATTCAGCGCCGCCGTTTTGTCCGCTTCGATCGGCCGGTCGGTGTAGGCTCTGACGGAATGGCGCGTTTTGACCGCTTCCATGAGTTCCATATTGTTACCTCCTGATATATTATGGATTATGCTTCCGACTTTGCAAGGCCGGAAGCTTTTGCCTTTTCTATGATTGTGCCGACCGTGCGGGAAAGCTCGGTGAGCTTTTGCCACGTGTCAGGCTCGGTATTGATGTCGTAAAAATTCATAGTGCCCAATCGGCTGCATGAGATGATGCCGGTATCTCTCAGTATTTTCAGATGGTGAGAGAGCGCCGGACGGGAGAGATGGATGCGCTCGGCGATTTCTCCGACGCGAAGTCCCTGTTTTTCGCTTTCCAAAAGCGTGATGATGATTTGCTGTCTTGTTTCGTCTCCCAGTGCACAGATAAAGTCGGAAAGGGAGCGGAGCTCCTTTGCGATGTTCCGTCGGTTTTTTGCACATTCCATCTGTGTTATCCTCTTTGCTTCCGTATTTTCATCATTATATCACAAATTTCAGAAAAAAGCTCGATGAGAAAGAAAATCGAGACGATAAAAATATCGTGCTCGGAATCGGTTTGTAAATATTTTGTTTTGCGGCGTTCATAGCTTGACTGGGTTATAAAAATATATTATAATATAAAATAATATGGGGGATTTTGTAAAACAAAAAACTGTCGGAAAAAGGAGTCCGCACGTCACGGGCTGCGGACGGAGGATACATGGAAAAAAGAATGGAACATGCGGCGCGCACGGCCTCGCCGCAGGAGATAGAAGAACAGTTTTTATACATGACGAAGATTGGGACGATGCTTTCGGGAGCGGAACCGAAAAAAGCATGCGTCGTCACCTACGGCTGTCAGCAGAACGAGGCGGACAGCGAGCGCATCGCGGGAATGCTCCGGGAAATGGGCTATGACCGCGCCGCCTCCGAGACGGATGCGGATATCATCATCGTGAATACCTGCGCTGTGCGCGACCACGCGGAGCAGAAGGCGCTTTCCATCACGGGCGGCTACAAGCATCTCAAAGCGAAAAAGCCTTCGCTCATCATCGGAATCTGCGGCTGCATGGTTTCCGGACGGGATATGAGCGATAAAATCAAAATGAGCTATCCGTATATCGATTTCGTATTCGGTACGGAAATGCTGTGGCGGCTTCCGGAGCTTTTATACCGTGTCATGACGGAGAAGGGGCGGTTTTTCTTTCCGAATACCGGAGAACCTGTCATGGCCGAGGGAATCCCTGTTGTCCGTGAAAGCCCTTTTCGCGCATGGGTGAGCATCATGTACGGCTGCAACAACTTCTGCACATACTGCATCGTCCCGTATGTGCGCGGCGGCGAGCGCAGCCGGAAGCCGGAGGATATCCTCTCCGAGGTGAGGGCGCTTGTGGAAAGCGGCTGCCGTGAGATTACGCTGCTCGGGCAGAATGTCAATTCTTACGGAAAGGGCTCTGATTTTAACTGCGATTTTGCGGAGCTTCTGCGCCGGATTTCCGAGATACCCGGCGATTTTCTCCTCCGCTTTATGACAAGCCATCCGAAGGATGCGTCATTCCGGCTCATCGACATCATGGCGGAAAGTCCGAAGATTGCACATCAGTTTCATCTGCCGGTGCAGTCCGGCTCCGACCGGATTTTAAAGGCGATGAACCGGAACTACACGCGGGAAGCTTATCTTTCGCTCATCCGTTATATGCGGGAGAGGATGCCGGATATCACGATTACCTCGGATATCATCGTCGGCTTCCCGGGGGAGACGGAGGAGGATTTTGAGGATACGCTTTCCATTTTGCGCGAGGTGAAATACGATATGGTGTATTCGTTCATCTATTCCAAACGGCGCGGCACGCCCGCGGCACAGATGGAAAATCAGGTGCCGGATGAGGTCAAAAGCGGGAGAATGACAAGACTTCTCGCCCGACAGAATGAAATTTCCCTTGAAAAGAATCTTCCGCTTGTAGGGAGGACGCTGCGTGTGCTTGTGGAGGGAAGAAGCAAGACGAATCCGGAGAGATTCACCGGCCGGACACAGGGGAATAAAATCGTCCTTTTCGACGGAGACGACGGAATGACCGGACGTTTTGCGGATATCCGCATCACAAGAGCGGCTCCGTTTACGCTGTGGGGCGAGGTGGAAAGCACTGATCGATCGTATAAGAAATAACGGGGAGGAAAAAGGGATGTCTGCTTATCAAAAACGGGTCTATATGCTTGCGATGGCGTTTCTTCTGCTTAGCTCTGTCTATCCGATTCTGATGGGGATTGCGGTGCTTCGGGATCTTATCTCGCTCGGAGCGGTGTCCGCCGAGAATTATCCGAAATATGTGATTCCCTATACGCCGATCTGTATCTCCCTGCTTTTGACGGCGGCCTTGATTCCGCTTGCGGATAAGCTGAAAAAATACGGCTTTGCCGTGTCCGCAGTAGGTTCTGTCGCCGTATTTTTTGCTTTGGAGCTTGCCATGGAGCATATTATGGTGTTTTCTCCGCTGTCACCGATGAGGGGAGCGACGGATATTGGCAGCTGTATTTGTGTGTCGCGACGCCGGAGGTTCCCATCGACCGTGTTACCGCGCTTATCGGTGAATACAGTCCGGCGTTTAAGATTCATTTTTATCTGATTTCCGTCATTATGATTCTCGCCGTGTGGAGTGCGGTGTGGGGCTTTTATCGGCTTTCTCCGGAGAGCACACGCAGAAAACGCCGTTTGCTGTGGGTACAGCTCGGTGCGGCATGCGTTTTTGTCGGACTTTGCATTCTCGCCTGCTTTACCGCATTTTTCAGAGAGGGTACGCTTCGGGTATCGGCGGTGTCCGCCCTCCTGATGACGCTGTTTTTCCTTGTATTCGGCATGCTTTCCGGCATTTTTCTGTGTGTTCTGATATCCGATAGAAAGAGAAGCCTTGTTTTGGCGCTCTCTTCTGTTGTTTCTGCCGTTATGACGACGGCCATGTATATGGGTGAGCTTATCCTGCTTGACGGGAAACTCTACCGGTTTGGGGAAGGTTTTTTCTTCTCTCCGATGGGAGGCTTTCCGTTTGCGCCGGCCGATCTTGCGGTCATTCTGCTCTCGGGGCTTTTGACGCTTGCCGCCGTGGCGGGACTGACGAAAAAGGAAGCTGCGACGTCCGCCGGTTCTGAGAGAATAAAACTATAAAAATGGAGTAATTTAGAAGAAGTGAGGAATTTTTCATGACGCCGATGATGCAGCAATATTTCGAGATTAAGAACAAGTATCGGGAATATATCCTGATGTACCGTCTCGGGGATTTCTACGAGATGTTTTTCGACGATGCGAAAGTGGCGTCCGCCGAACTCGAGCTTACTCTGACGGGCAGGGACTGCGGCGAGGACGAACGCGCCCCGATGTGCGGCGTCCCCTATCACGCTGTCGAGGGCTACATCGGAAAGCTCGTCGGACGCGGCTATAAGGTCGCCATCTGTGAGCAGCTGGAGGATCCGGCGCTTGCGAAAGGAATCGTCAAGCGGGACGTCATCCGCATGATCACCCCGGGAACGCTCACGGAATCCTCGCTTCTCGATGAAAAGAAGAACAACTATATCTGCGCCGTGTATGTGACAAAGGATGCGCTCGGCGCCGCGTTCGCGGATATCTCCACGGGACATGTCGCGGCAACCTCCTTTGAGGGCGAGCACCGGATGACGCAGTTGATCGGCGAGCTTGGCGCCTATGCGCCAAGAGAGGTGCTTGTCAATACCTCGTCGGAGGAGATCCGCACGGCGGCGGATTTCCTTTCGGACAGGCTTTCCGCCGTCATCAATCAGAACGAGGAAGCGCGCTTTGCGGCCGAGGACGCGGGACGGCGGGTGAGGGAACACTTTGTAAACCTGCCCGGCGAATTTGAAAATCCGGACAATCCGGCGCTGCGTGCGCTCGGCGGGCTTCTTTCTTATGTGGAGGAGACGCAGAAAAACGATCTCGGAAACCTCGGCGCGCTGAATTATTATCAGAACGGCCAATATCTCGAAATCGACATCAATACGCGCCGCAATCTCGAGCTTTGCGAAACGATGCGCCGTGCCGAGAAAAAGGGCACGCTTCTTTGGGTGCTCGACAAAACCAAAACGGCGGCGGGCGCGAGACTGCTTCGCAAATTCATCGATCAGCCGCTGAAAAATCCCTATCACATCAATCGCAGACAGGCCGCCGTAGCGGAGCTTTACGAGCGGATGATGGAGCGCGGAGAGCTTTCGTCCTCTCTTGCCGGCGTGCTCGATTTGGAGCGTCTTATCACGCGCATTGTTTACGGGACGGCGAACGCACGCGACCTGCGTGCCGTGGCGCAGACGGCGGAAAAGCTTCCGGCGCTGCGCGCGCAGCTGGCCTCCTTTGAAAGCGAGGAGCTGGCGGGAATCTATGAGGAGCTTGATACGCTTTCGGATATCTATGAGCTGATAAACGCCTCCATCGTGGACGAGCCTCCGTTTTCCGTGCGCGAGGGGGGATTTATCCGTGAGGGCTTCCATGCGGATGTGGACCATCTTGCGGAGATCGAGAAAAACAGCCGCAGCTGGATTGAAAAGATCGAGGAAACCGAGCGGCAGACGACGGGAATCAAGACGTTGAAGGTCGGATATAACCGCGTTTTCGGTTATTACATAGAGGTTTCCAAGTCCTATATGAACGACGTTCCCGACCGGTATATCCGTAAGCAGACGCTGACGAACGGCGAGCGTTATATCACCGAGGAGCTCAAGGATATGGAGTCTCAGGTGCTCGGCGCCGGCGAGAAGCGGGTGGCGCTCGAATACCAGCTTTTCTGCGATATCCGCATGCGTGTGGCGGAAAACGTGCATCGGATTCAGAAGACGGCATATATGCTGGCAAAGCTCGATGTGTATTGCTCGCTTGCCGAGGCGGCGAGCCGCTACGGCTACTGCCGCCCCGAGGTGGGATACGGCGATGTGATCTCCATCCGGGACGGCCGGCATCCGGTGGTCGAGCAATGTGCGAAGGATTCTTTCTTCGTTCCGAACGATACGGAGCTTGACTGCAAAAGCAACCGCTTCATGCTGATTACCGGTCCCAATATGGCGGGAAAATCCACCTATATGCGGCAGGTCGCGCTCATCTGCATCATGGCACAGATCGGTTCGTTCGTGCCGGCCAAGGAGGCGCGTATTTCCGTTGTCGACAAGGTGTTCACGCGCGTCGGCGCTTCG
Source organism: uncultured Eubacteriales bacterium (assembly GCA_934446365.1). GTDB lineage: Bacteria > Bacillota > Clostridia > Oscillospirales > CAG-272 > QALR01. Next base: position 203,768 of record CAKSDZ010000004.1, read on the forward strand.
GACGATCTTGCGATGGGACAGTCCACGTTTATGCTGGAAATGAACGAGGTCGCCTATATTCTCGCGAATGCCACAAAATCCAGTCTCATCATCTACGACGAGATCGGGCGCGGCACAAGCACTTTCGACGGTATGAGCATCGCGCGCGCCGTCGCGGAGTATACGCTCGGGAAAAAAATCGGCGCGAAAACGCTTTTCGCTACGCATTATCATGAGCTGACGACGCTGGAAGACGAATTTGAGGGCGCCGTCAACTACAACATCGCCGCCAAAAAGAAGGGAGAGGGCATCACGTTTCTGCGCAAAATCGTGCGCGGCGCCGCGGACGACAGCTACGGCATTGAGGTGGCGCAGCTTGCCGGCGTGCCGCGTGAGGTGATAAAGCGCGCCAAGGAGATTCTTGCCGGAATCGAATCCGGTGAGGAAAAGGTACCTGCGCGCATCAAGGAAAAGGACGCGGGCAGAGACGGCATGATGTCGTTTGAAAGCTTCACGGAATCCGAGGTCTGCGATAAATTGAGAAAAACGGATCTCAATACGATTTCTCCCTTGGAGGCGTTGAATCTCGTATTTGAACTCAAAAAGATACTCGGAGAATGAACCGTTCCGGATAAGCCGGAGAAAGGATAAAAACACGTGGGAATCATCAATGTTCTCGATATATCCGTCGCCAATCTGATTGCCGCGGGCGAGGTCGTGGAGCGTCCGGCCTCCGCGATTAAGGAGATGGTGGAAAATTCCATCGACGCCGGCGCTTCCGCGGTTACGGTGGAAATTTCCAAGGGCGGCATCGTCTTTATGCGCGTGACGGACGACGGCTGCGGTATGAGCGGCGAGGACGCCGTGACCTCCGTGCGCCGCCATGCGACAAGCAAAATTCACAGCGCGGAGGATCTTTCGTCGATTCTCACGCTTGGATTCCGCGGAGAGGCGCTCGCGGCCATCACCGCCGTTTCGGAATTCCGCATGATGACAAAGCGAAAAGAGGACGGCGAGGGCACGCTGCTCTCCGGCGCGTACGGAAAGGTGGAGGAGGTTGCCTCCGCCGGCTGCCCCGACGGCACGACAATCATCTGCGAAAAGCTTTTTGCCACGACGCCGGCGAGGCTCAAATTTCTGAAATCGGATTCGGCGGAGGGGGCGGCCGTGGCGCAGGCGGTGGAACGGCTTGCGGTATCCCATCCCGAGATTGCGTTTCGTTTTATCTCGGACGGGTCCTTGAAATTTGCGACGATGGGCGACGGGAAGCTGCAAAATGCGATTTACGCCGTTTACGGCGGCGCGTTTGCGACAAGACTGATTGCTGTGAACGGCAGCTCCGGCGGAATCGCCGTCGAGGGCTATATTTCCGCGCCGGACAACGTGCGCGGGAACCGCGGCATGCAGCAGTTTTTCATCAATTCGCGCTCGGTGCGCAGCAAAACCCTCACGGCGTCGCTGGAAGCGGCGTATCGTTCGTATATTCCGTCGGATAAGTTCCCGTCGTGCGTTCTGAATCTCAAAATACCGGCCTCGCTTGTCGATGTCAATATCCATCCGGCAAAGCTCGAGGTCAAATTTTCAAATGAAAAGGCGGTGTTCGACGCGCTGTATTCCGCGGTGCGCGGGACATTGGCGCATGATATCACAAGGCCGGAGCTTTCTTTTTCAGGAAAGGGAATCCGGACGGAAAGGATATCCTCCGCGCCTGCCGCGTCCGTCGTGAAAGAGGCGCAGGCCCCGGCGGAGCGCACTCCGCTTGACATTCTGTTTGAGAAGGCGGCGGAAAAAGGGGCGGAAAGCGAAATCGCCTCCCGCGATGCGTCACGGGTAAGCATACCGTCCGATAGCGAGGACGATACGCCGGTCGACATTCCGCGGCTTTCGGACAACCGTCCGGCCATAGGGCAGCAAAGGCTCGGCTCGGATACGGATATCCGCGGCTTTGAGATGCGGGAGCGGCTTTATGGCGCGGCTGTGAAGGAGATTCGCAGAGAAGAGCCGTACAGACCCGTTATCAAAGAGGAAACGGATGCGAAAATCGCGGGAGCCGCGGCGCATCCCGTTCCGGAATACCGCATCGTCGGCGAGGTATTCAACTGCTATGTGATGATCGAAACGGAAGGGAAAATGATTATCTTTGATAAGCACGCCGCTCATGAGCGCATCAATTTCGAGAGGCTGCGCGCCAATATGAACGCCGGCACGCTGAATGTGCGGATGCTGTTGGAGCCGATTTCGCTGCCGCTTACGGCAGAGGAGGTACAGCTTTGCCGGGAATATAAGCCGGAGCTCGAAAAGGTCGGCTTTGAATTTGATGCTTCGGACCGAGAGGCGTCCCTGCGCGGAATCCCCGAGGATTTCGGAGCGGCGGAGGCAAAGGAGCTTTTCTTGGGACTTATCACGGGCGTGTTGGAGGGCGGAGAGCCGATCGAAACCCGGCGGCGGAGCGTTTTTGAAAAGGCGCTTTATCAAAGCTCCTGCAAGGCTTCGATTAAGGGCGGCCGCGTCTACGACGAGGCGCATATCCGCTGGATTTGCGACAATCTGCTTCGGTACGACTGCATCAAATTCTGTCCGCACGGACGTCCGGTGGCGTTTGAAATCGGCAAAAAGGAGCTGGAGAGCCGATTCGGACGTACATAAACCTTAAAATTTTTGAATACGCCGGCTGTTCTCCGGCGGGAGGAATCGTATGTTTACATTGTTAAAGCAGGAGGGGCACGCGCGCCGCGGCACCTTTGAAACCGTTCACGGGACGATACAGACGCCCGTTTTTATGAATGTCGGAACGTCCGCCGCCATCAAGGGCGGCATTTCCACACAGGACCTCTACGAGATCGGCTGTCAGGTGGAGCTTTCCAACACGTATCACTTGCATGTGCGTCCGGGAGACGACGTCATTTACGATATGGGCGGCATTCATAAGTTTTTCAACTGGGATCGGCCGGTGCTCACGGACAGCGGCGGCTTTCAGGTGTTCTCGCTTGCGGGGCTGCGCAGAATCACGGAGGAGGGCGTGCATTTCGCCTCCCATGTGGACGGCAGGAAGATTTTCATGGGACCGGAGGAGAGCATGCAGATTCAGTCACATATCGCCTCCACCATCGCCATGGCGTTCGATGAGTGCATCGAGAATCCCGCACCGTATGAGTATGTGAAGGCATCCGTCGACCGCACGACGCGCTGGCTTGCCCGCTGCAAGGCGGAGATGGCGCGCCTCAATTCACTGCCGGAAACCATCAATCCGCATCAGCTTCTTTTCGGGATCGGGCAGGGCGGCACCTATGACGACATCCGCATCGACCATATGAAGACCATCGCACAGTTCGACCTCGACGGTTATGCGATAGGCGGCCTTGCCGTCGGCGAGGAGACCGAGGTGATGTATCACATCATCGAGCAGGTGGAGCCGTTTATGCCGAAACAGAAGCCGCGGTATCTCATGGGCGTCGGCACGCCGGTCAACATTCTCGAAGCGGTCTATCGCGGCGTGGATTTCTTCGACTGCGTGATGCCGTCCCGCAACGCGCGCCACGGTTATCTTTTCACATGGAAGGGCACGATGAACCTCAACAACAACAAATATCAGCGCGATTCGCTGCCGATCGATCCGGACTGCGGCTGTCCGGCATGCCGGCATTATTCGCGCGGCTATATCCGGCATCTTCTGCGCGCGGACGAGATGCTCGGTATGCGCCTCGCCGTGCTCCACAACCTCTATTTCTACAATGAGCTGATGGCAAAAATCCGTGAGGCACTCGACATGGGGCGGTATGAGGAATTTTACCGTCATTACCGTGGGGTTTTGGCGGAAAGGATCTGACGATGCCGCTGCCGTTTTATCACATTTCACTTGCCGGTGCGCTGGCGGAGAAATACCCGGCTGTGCGGGAGAGCGGGGATTTTTTCCTCGGAAATATCGCGCCGGACGCCGTGCTGTCCCGCTCGGACTGCACACTTGCGGCGAAATTTGAGACACATTTGCGCAGGGACCGCCTGTCATGGCGGGATGATGTGCTGAAAAGCTTTGAGCGCTCGGACAAGTCCGATCGGTTTGCGCTCGGATATCATATGCATCTTGTGACGGATATTTTTTTCCGCGACCGCTGGGAAGCGGATTTTCGCCGCGCGGGGATTCCGGAGACGGAATGGGATGGAATCGCATATCGCTTGGCATCTCTCGGCATCATTCGGCTGCTCCATGAGGGCGCGGTGCGCCCGGAGAATTACGAACGCTGGATTTCGCAGGCGCGCCGTTTCCGGACGGAAGAATTTCCTTTTGGCATGACGAGGGCGGATATGACGGCGGAAATCGATTTTGTTGCGAAGCTCTCCAGTCATGCCGGTATAGAGATAGAGGAAAAACAGGAGGTCCCCGCCGATTTTGCCGATATTTACCGATCGGCGATTCCGTATCTTAACGGAATGTTCGGGGCTTATTTGAAAGATGACGGATGAGCCGTCAGGATCGGAGCTTATCTATGAAAATAACGGTGATCGGATGCGGCAGATGGGGGTCTTTTATCGCGTGGCTTCTTGACAGACTGCATCATGAGGTGACGCTTCACGGGAGAAAAAATTCCGCATCTATGCAGAGGTGGATAGGGGAACGGAGAAATGACCTAATCGAGCTTCCGGAGTCGGTGTCTCTTTCGACAGAGCTTTCCTGCATGGAGAACGCCGAGGTAGTCGTCATTTCTGTCGGCGCGCAGGACCTGCGCGCATTGATGGGGGAAATTGCCTTGCTGTCACCGAAAAATAAAATTTTCGTGCTTTGTATGAAAGGACTGGAAATGCCGCACGGCAAACGGCTTTCCGTGGTGGCCTCGGAGTTTCTCTCCTCCTCGAACCGAATTGCGGTTTGGGTGGGACCGGGACATGTTCAGGAATTTTATCGCGGAATCCCGAACTGTATGGTTATAGACAGCGAGGACGAGAAGACAAAGCATTTCCTTGTCGACGCCTTTTCAGGCGGAATCATACGTTTTTATTATGGGCAGGATATGCTCGGAAACGAGATCGGCGCCGCATCAAAAAACGTCGTCGGAATTGCGGCGGGCTTTCTCGACGGGCTTTCGCTTTCCAGCTTGAAAGGCGCGCTCATGTCGCGCGGCACCCATGAAATTGCAGAGCTGATCGGAGCGTTGGGAGGGAACCCATTTTCCGCTTACGGGCTTTGTCATTTAGGAGATTATGAGGCGACTGTTTTTTCCGCTTACAGCCATAACAGGCGCTTTGGAGAAGCTTTTGTGAGGGGGAGCCCTATCATGAGCTTGCGGAGGGCTATGCGACTGCACGCGCTATTGTAAATCTCGGGGAGACCTGCGGCGTAGAGCTTCCGATCTGCCGTGGTGTATATGAAATTCTTTATGAGGGCAAGGACGCTTATGCGACGCTCAATGCCCTTTTCACACGAAAAATCAAAAATGAGTTTTGACGCGCCAAGCGCGTATGGGGAAATAGTTTGAAAAAATCCAATAAAATAATAATCGGCGTTTCGGCCGCCGTGATGGCGATTGCAATTTTTGTTATTCTTTTTGTATCCGTTAAGCTCAGCAATTCCGGCAAAGTATCGAATGGAACCACCTCCGGTACACAGGCGACGGAATCCACTGCTCCGCCTGCGTCGGACGCGACGTCGGGACAGGCGGAAACGACGTCAGACCGTCCCGAGCAGCCAAAGCCGGATAAGGTAATCGCGCTGACCTTTGACGACGGACCGAGCCTTTCCATAACGCCGCAAATTCTCGATATTTTGGAGAAGCATCAGGCGAAAGCGACGTTTTTTACGGTGGGCTACAATCTTTCCGAGGCAAAGGCGAGGAATCTGCGCCGGGCACTTTCGCTGGGCTGTGAGATCGGAAATCATTCCGATACGCATCCGGCGAGCCTTACGACGCTTTCCGACGAGGAAATCCTTCGGGAAATCACGGAAGTCAATCGAAAAATCACAGAGCTTGTCGGCTTTGGATATACGCCGACGCTTATGCGTCCGCCGGGCGGACATATCGACAGGAATGTTCTCGACGTCCTTTATGCGGCCGGCGTGCGGATGCATACGATTCTTTGGAATTCGGATTCCCGCGATTGGGAATTCAATAAAAAATGGCAGGACGGCGAAATCAGCTATGAAGAAGCTGTGGAGAGCGCGGTGTCGCTTGTGCTTTCCGAGGCGGAAAACGGCGGCATTGTCCTGATGCATGACATCAAGGAAATCACGCCCGATGTACTCGACCGGGTGCTGGATGCGCTTGCAGAGGAGGGCTATTCCTTTGTGACCGTGAGCGAGCTTTTCGATTTTGAGAGCATGGGAGAGGAGGCTTATTTCTCAAAATTCTATGCACGGAAACAAGTCGTTCCTATGGGATGAAATTTGGGTGCAACAGATATAGAAAACTAAAAAACCTGCCGACAGCGTCGGCAGGTTTTTGTATTATGGTTTTTCTTTGAAGCTTCTGAAATATTCGATAAACAGCATAATTAAGCTGATTCCAATAAAGATAACGGAAATGATGAAAGGAATCAGAAGACCGTAATTATTGAGAGCTATCATCAAATTGACACTTGTATACGATCCCGGGATTTCGACACAAATGGATTGCGCAATCAAGATAGCCACGGTAGAAAAGACAGAACAGGCAAGGAGCGCGATTGCTATTATTGTCCTTTTCATTAGAAATTCTCCTTAATTACAAATCGGCTTCTTTGAATACATAAAGACCGTCAGGAATATTTTTTTTCATTTCATAGTCATATGTATAAGTTGCACCGTATAATGTTACATATCGGGCTTCAATAGGCTTTCTGCCGCCGGAGGTGACCAGATATTTAGTTGCTGTGCCGGAGGTAACATTCATTCTAGGGGTAAATTCGAGCCATATTTTTGTGCCAGGACGAATGGTCATTTGATACGTTTCGGAGACAGAATAGGAATTTGTCCATGATGTTCCCACCTCGGCGGTGATCGCTTTCAGCCAATCTCCCGATGTGATATTTGCAGAGGTTTCATAGGATTGAGTGACTTCCCATGCAACGGATACGGTTTGCTCAATAGAGGTTGCATTTCCGTATTCTCTGGTAACGCGCTTTGTGAAGTTGGTGCAGAGAACTCCCGTTTGGCGTTGTTCTTCAACATATCCATATCGGTATTGACTGGTTCCGATAGAGATATAAGGGGTGGCTGATTGAGCGGGTTGCTTGTCATCAGACAGAGTAAAAGCCTGTTCATCCAAAGTGATGGATTTTGCCATTTCTTCGGCATAGTATGTTTCTGCTTCTTCCGCATATAAAAAGCGAAATTCTCCATTTTCGACAACCAAAACAGCGGCGACACGTTCATGAGTATCTGAGGCTGATAGCATAAAAAGAGATGAAAACAGACATAGCAAAGTTGCAAGCGACATGATAATGGATACAAGTTTTTTCATAATTTTTCTCCTATATTTTATTTGCTAAGTGAAAATGGAGAAGAAAACTCTTGATTTTGAATGCGGCAGAGCCTTAAAATGCCTCCTTTCATAAAAAAGGCTTTATCCGTGGCGGGATAAAGCACAAAGCAAGGTTTTCCGAGTATTTTGTGCTTTCCTACGATGGTATTAACCAACAGGTTCAAAGGGTCAGATTTTATCTTCTCAACCGAAACGGTTCCCCTAGCGTTTCCACTATATCACATAATTTTGTTGCTGTCAACTAATTTCATAAAATATCCAGTAAAATAATTCCGATTTATATTATAAAAAAGCAGATTTGTAAAAAATAAAAAAGATGTGTTATATAGATACACATCTTTTTCAAGCATTTTATGGAAGAATATATTCAAGCTGGCAGTCGCAGGGCTCCTTTTCGTGGAGCGTCCTGTCGTATTCCTCCGCTTCATGACAGCCCACCGCATGATAGAACGCCTGTGATTCCTCGGCGGAATGGGCGGAGATGTAGAGCTTTTTCGCTCCTCTTTCCTTTGCCAGCTCCGCAGCCCTTGCAAAGAGCATCCGGCCGATACCCATGCCGCGCAGTCCATATGAAACGTGCAGGGAAGAAAGCTGCAAATATTGCCCATGACTGCCGAGAGGCTTGTTTTCAACCGAAGCGAATCCGACGAGTGCACCGTCCGCAAAAGCGCCGCAGACAGCACCCCCTTGACATAGAGTGTTGCGCAGACATTTTACAAGATAGGCGTAATCCCCGTCGTCCCACTGTTCTGTGAACGCGATATCGCGCAGAATCCACTTGCCGTCCTCTTTTCGCCAGCAGCGTGTGACCTCCTGATAACGGTTGAAGGAGGCGAAAAGAGAGACGGAAAGCTCTTTCTCCGCAATCTCACGAAGACAAAGGGAAGAGGGGCTCATTTCAGGATAAATTTGCGGAAAACCTTTTTCCCGCGGCGGATGACGATGCCCGATTTCAGTGCGTCCGCATCCACAGTCGCTCCGAATTGGTCCACCTTTTCGTCGTCCAAAAGCACGCCGCCCTGCATGACAAGGCGTTTGGCTTCGCTCTTCGACGGCGCAAGCCCACCCAGCACCATGAGGTCGAGAACGGCGATTTTCCCGTCCGAAAGCGCAGTGCCGTCCACCTCGGTGGTCGGCATATTTTCGCTGTCTCCGCCTGAAAAAATGGCGCGTGAGGCGGCTTTCGCCTTGCTCGCTTCCTCCTCGCCGTGGACAAGGGAGGTCAGCTCGTATGCGAGGACCTCCTTCTTTTCGTTGATGCGGCTGTCCTCCCATTTTTCCATTTCCGCAATTTCATCGAGGGAGAGGAAGGTCAGCATTTTCAGACATTTCATGACGTCCGCATCGTTCACGTTGCGCCAGTATTGATAAAATTCAAACGGCGTGGTCTTGTTCGGGTCAAGCCATACGGCGCCCTTTGCGGTTTTTCCCATCTTTTTGCCCTCGCTGTTCATGAGCAGCGTGATGGTCATGGCGTAAGCGTCCTTGCCGGTCTTTTTGCGAATGAGATCGGCGCCGAAGAGCATATTCGACCATTGGTCGTCGCCGCCGAACTGCATGTTACAGCCGTAATGCTCGCTCAGATAGTAGAAGTCGTAGGACTGCATAATCATATAATTGAATTCCAGAAAGCTGAGTCCGCGCTCCATACGCTGCTTGTAGCATTCGGCACGCAGCATATTGTTGACGGAGAAGCAGGCGCCGACGTCGCGCAGCATGTCGATATAATTGAGCTTCAGAAGCCAATCGGCGTTGTTGACCATAATGGCCTTGTCCTCGCCGAATTCGATGAAGCGTTCCATCTGCGTTTTAAAGCAATCGCAGTTATGCCGGATCGTCTCCGGCGTCATCATCGAACGCATGTCCGTTCTGCCGGACGGATCGCCGATGTAGCCGGTGCCGCCGCCGATGAGCACGACCGGTCGGTTGCCCGCCATTTGCAGACGCTTCATGAGACAAAGCGCCATGAAATGGCCGACATGGAGCGAATCCGCCGTCGGGTCAAAGCCGATATAGAAGCGCGCGCCGCCGTTGTTGATAAGCTCGCGGATTTCCGTCTCATCCGTCACCTGCGCGACGAGTCCGCGCGCCCTGAGTTCTTCATAAATACCCATAATATTGTCCTCCGTAAATAAAATCCTCTGTCCCATTTGGGGACAGAGGACGAAAAATTCGTGTTACCACCTCGGTTTGCGCATGCCTCACAGCGATGCGCCTCATGGAGTGCCGTCACACTCCGGCGCTTTAACGGGCGCGTCCCGTCGCAGCCTACTTCCCGAAAGGGGGCTTCGGTGCGCAGCTCAGGAGTGTATTCTGCCGCAGGTTTTCCTTGCCGTCTTGCACCCTCCGACGGCTCTCTGAAAGGGAACTCTGTGCATACTTGTTCCATCATCGCCTTTTTTCTGCTTATTATAACATGCGCTTTGAGGTTTGTCAAGCCTCCGTATCGTTTTTCTTCCTTGCCCGAATGGCCTCGCCGAATTCCTTTACGCTTTTGTAATAGGCATCCGGCACCGAGCCGTCGGCACGAGGCGCGATGTTGAGAAGCAGATTGCCGCCCCATTTTTCGCAGACCTCATATTGATGCATGGTGATGGCGAGATCACGATATTTATCCGCATTCAGGACATAAGACCAGCCGCCGCCGACATGCCAGATGTGACAGGTTTCCCACGGCATCCCGGGATCCGTTTCGGGCAGGCGGCATTCAAACCGCGAGCAGTAATCGCCGACACCCCAGCCCCACATACGGTCGTTGACGATGATCTGCGGCTGAAGCGCACGGATTTCCTCGATCGATATGGCATCGCTGTTTTCCTCCGGGACGTTTGAGCCGACAGAGACGCCGCCGTCAAACCAAAGCAGGTCGATTTTCCCATAACGGGTGAGCAGCTCGCGGATCTGCTCATTCACATAGGAAACGTAGCGCGCACAGTGTTCGCCCGTCGGGGCGGGGATACGGTCGATCGGTTCATGACGGGTGTTCACATAAGGGTGATCCGGATGTGCCTTTACATAAGAACCGGATGCAAAGGACATATACTTCTGATTAAAGCGCCAATCCGGCGGGGAATAATACAGCCCGACTTTCAGCCCTGCCTTGCGGCAGGCGTCAACGTATTCGCCGACAAGGTCGCGTCCGTTCATGTAATTTTTTGTCGAGAAGTCGCTGACCTCGGAGGGCCACATGGAAAAGCCGTCATGGTGGCGCGTTGTGAATACCGCGTAGGAGAAGCCGGCATCCTTTGCCGCGCCGAGCCATTCCTCGGGATGATAGTTTTCAGGATGAAATTGCTCCGCCAGCGCCCAGTATTCGCGCGGCGTCACGATTCCGTTGCCTTTCGCGCGGCGCACGGGATCGTTCATCATACCCCATGAGATATCGAGATCGCCGTGGACGGTGGAAATTCCATAGTGAATGAAGAGGCCGAGCTTCACCGGGTGATAAAACCAATCGGCATCGGGATGTGTCGTTCTTGTAAAGACGCGTCCGGATGCGGTGTTTCCGATGATTGCATGCTGTTCTGCGACGGTTTTGTTTTCGCTCATGAGAATTGTCTCCTTAGACAGAATTTATTTATGGGATGGGGTGGTGATAACGGCGGGAGAGGCATCCAGCAGCTCTCTTGCCGCGGCGAGCGTCTGCTCCGTGACCTTTGCTCCGCCGATGATGCGCGCGATTTCCATGACGCGCTCCTGCGGCGTCAGCTCGCGCACGGCGGATTCCGTCCTGCCGTCCGTTTCCGTTTTGGATACGAAAAGATGCGTGTCGGCGACCGCCGCAATCTGTGGGGAATGTGTGACGCAGATGACCTGTGTGCCGTTTTCGGCAACCTCGTGGAGCTTTACGCCGATTTTATGGGAGGTCCTGCCGGAAATACCGGTGTCGATTTCGTCGAAAATGAGGGTTCCGGTGTGTTCCTTGTCGGCAAACGCACATTTCAGAGCCAGCATCATGCGGGAAAGCTCGCCGCCGGATGCAATCTTGGATAACGGCAGAAGCGGCTCGCCCGGATTTGTCGAAACGAGAAATCCGATTTTATCTGCGCCGGCTGCCGAAAAGTCGGGCAGAGGTGTCACCTCGATGTGAAAACGGACCTTGGCCATGTCGAGAAACGCAAGCTCTCCCGTGACCTTCTGTTCGAGCATTTTTGCCGCGTCACGCCGCTTTTTCGTGATTTTCGCGGCGGCGGCCTTCATTTGGATTCGGATATCCGCAAGCTCGTTTTCGAGGTCTTCCGCGAGCTCGTCGGCGCCCTCCAGCTCTTTTAATTTTTTGGCGGCGCGTTCTCTGTATGCGAGGATTTCCTCCGTCGTCCCGCCGTATTTTCTGCGCAGACGCTGAATGCTGTCGAGCCGGTCCTCGATTTTATCGAGCAGCTCGGATGGATTTTTTACGCCGATGTCACATTCCTGCCGAATCGTTTCCGCGATATCCTCGATGCGGTAGCGGAAATCCGTCAGGGTCTCTATGAAGGAGGGAACGTCTGCGATGACGCCGCTAAGTCCGTCGAGCGCCTCCTCCGCCTTTTCGATCAGATCGCACGCGGAAAAGCCCTTGTCGTTGCGATATAGCGCGCGGTAAATCAGCTTCGCATGCTTTGCGATTTTTTCGGCGTTTTGGAGCTTGACCCGTTTTTCCTTTAACTCTTCCTCCTCGCCGTCGCGCGGCTTTACGGCGTCGATATCGCCGATCTGATATTTCAAAAGCTCGATGGTTCTTTCCTTTTCCTGCTCGTCGCGCACAAGCTCGGATAGTCTCTTTTTGATATCGGCATGGTGGGCATAGAGCGAGGCAAACTCCGCTTTTTCCGATTCGCAGTCCGCAAACGCGTCGAGATATCCCATGTGATTTTCTTCATTTAACAGCGTTTGATTGGCGTGCTGTCCGTGAATGCTGATGAGCTTTTCCGCAAGCTCCCGCATGATCGACAGCGGCACCGTGCGCCCATTGACTCGGGCGGCGGATACGCCTTTGTCGGTAATATCCCGTTGAAGGAGCAGCGCCCCATCCTCCGGCTCGATGCCGAGCGACGCCGCAAAGGCGGAAGCCTCAGCCCCGACCGCTTCAAACAGCGCCGAGACGGTCGCTTTTTCCTCACCGGTGCGCAAAAGCTCGCGGGATGCGCGTTCACCCATAATGAGCCCTACGGAATCGATGATGATGGATTTGCCGGCGCCGGTCTCGCCTGTCAAAACCGTCAGCGCCGCTCCGGGACACACGCGCTCGCTTTTTATGATTGCGATATTGTTGATGTAAAGCTCCTTTAACACAAAGTATCCGCCTCTCTATGTTTTGATGGTTACAATCCGATGATCTCTTTCACATATGCCGTGAATTCGCGGGCATCCTCATCGTTTTTCACGACGATGAAGATGGTGTCGTCGCCTGCGATGCTGCCGACGATGGCATCTCCGGAAAGCGCGTCCACGGCGGCCGCTGCGGCATTGGCCATGCCGGAATAGGTTTTGATGACGACGATATTTTCCGCATTCTGAGCGGATAGGACGGTTTCCCGCATGATGTTTTTGAGCTTGCTCTCGTTTCCGGCGCTGTCGCTTCTTGCAGCCGTGTATTGATAACCGCCGTTTTTCGCCGCCGTTTTGACAAGTCCGAGCTGCTTGATATCGCGCGATACCGTGGCCTGCGTCACGGGATAGCCGCTTTCACGGAGCTTTGCGATCAGATCGTCTTGGGTTTCGATGACGTTTTCTCCGATGATTTCGAGGATGCGCGTATGGCGGGAATTTTTCATAGGCGAGTTTTCCTTTTCTTATGGACTTATTTTTGATTCAGCTTGGTTTCCAGAATGTCGAAGAAGCGGTTTGTTCCGATTTTGACGATTTTTGCGGTGTATTCCGATTTTTTGATTTTGATTTCGGAATCACATGAGACGAGTGTGCCGTTTTTTCCGTCTGTCGTGACGCGGATATCGGTTTGTTCGTCCCGTGTGCGGCCGGTTACGGTGATTCCCGTTTCCGGCGAGAGGATGACGGAGCCGCGCAGGAGCGTGTGCGGACAAATCGGCGTCACGGCAATCAAATTTGCGGCGGGGTCGACGACGGGACCTCCTGCGGAAAGGGAATAGGCGGTGGAGCCGGTCGGCGTGGCGACGATGAGCCCGTCCGCCCGGTATCCGAGGCGCAGACCGGTGTCTCCGGAAAGCTCAAATTCCGCCATTCTGGAACAAACGCCGGTTGCGATGACGACATCGTTGAGAATGCGCTGACGGTACGCGGTAAACCCAGTCGCGATCTCCACGTCGAGCATCATGCGCTCCTCTACGGTGAAGTTTCCGGTCGAAAGCTCGGCAAGCCCTGCGATATTGTCTCTTTCCACGGCTGTGAGAAAGCCGAGATGACCGAGATTGACACCTACGACGGGCTTTGAAAGCTCCGCAACATGAACGCAGACGTCCAGCATGGTGCCGTCTCCTCCGAGCACGACGATCATGTCCGCCGTTTCGACGAGATCCCGCTCATTGTAGACGAGATGCACCTGATCCCGCTGCTCTCCGAGCCTGTATTTTACGTTTTGGTTGATATATACCTGAATGCCGTGCTCCGTAAGAACTCTTACGGCTTCCTTGGTATAGGAAAAATCGCTGTCGCATTCGAGCTTTGTGAAAACGGCAGCTTTTTGCGGTTTTGTCATGTTTGCCACCTCTTGTCTCTCTGGATATGTTTTTGACGGCGTCCGCGGACATCGCGGCATCATGGGCTCAATCCGATACGATTCGATGGATCGGGCAGAATGTTTCAAGGCGCTTTTCTCCGACGCGGAAGAGCGCCAGATATTCGCGGTTTCCGTCGCCGCCCGCGATGGGCGAGGGGATGAGCGCCTCCGGATAAAGACCGGCTTTTTCCGCCGTATGAAAAAGGGTTTCGATAACAGATTCATGAATGCGTCTGTCACGCACGATTCCGTTCTTGTTCAGGTGTTCGCGGCCCGCTTCAAACTGCGGCTTGATGAGACTGATGAACGCACCGCCGCGGCTCACCGTGCGAAAAACGGCGGGATAAATGAGAGCCTGTGAGATAAAAGAAAGATCGGAGACGGCGAGGTCGATGTGTTCGCCGCCGAAATCCTCCGAAGTGAGAAGTCTCGCGTTTGTGCCCTCCATTGAGATGACGCGGGGATCGCCTTGCAGCGCGGCGTCGAGCTGACCGTGCCCCACGTCCACGGCGAATACTCGGGCTGCGCCGTGCTGTAAAAGACAGTCGGTAAAGCCGCCTGTCGAGGCGCCGAGATCCAGTACGGTTTTGCCCTTTACGTCGATTCGGAAGCCTTCCAGCGCGGCCTCGAGCTTGTATCCGCCCCGGCTTACGTATTTGGAGGGATTTTGAATACGGATGCGCGAGACATCGGTATCCTCCGGGATATCCTGAGCGGGCTTCTGAATGGGTTTTCCGTCCAGCGTGACGCCGCCGTCGATGAGAGACGCCGCGTGGCTTCTGCTTTTGGCAAGACCGCGCAGATATAGGAAACGGTCGGCGCGCATATGAAAATTCCTTTCGGACTAATGATTTTTATGTTTTTTCTTTTTCGGCTTTTTTTCAAAAACAAAGATGCCGGCAACCTTTGATACGGCAAATACGATCTGTCGGCTGTATCCGAAGCCGGCGGCCTTGCCGATGGCTTTGAGCCCGACGGTGAGCGCGGATACCAGTCCGCAGATAAGGAGATTGAGAAAAATAAGAGAACCCTCCGCCGTGGCGATTTTGATTGCGATTGCCGCCGCGGTGGAACCGGAAACGACGCCGCAGATATCCCCGATGACGTCGTTGCA
The DNA here is from genome assembly GCA_934446365.1 of uncultured Eubacteriales bacterium. Lineage (GTDB taxonomy): Bacteria > Bacillota > Clostridia > Oscillospirales > CAG-272 > QALR01. The sequence continues at coordinate 218,988 of CAKSDZ010000004.1, forward strand.
GAAGCTGGATACCTGATCCGCATTTTTGATGAGCTTCACGGCAATGCGTCCCGCCTTGACTTTTCTTGCCGCCATGGAATGGAACGGCGCGGCGTCGGCGGTGGCCACGGCAAGACCGATGATATCGAAAATCACACCGATTGCCACAAACATCAGCAATACGAGCAGGGAAAAGAACACGTTCAGATAGTCCACAATCTCAGAGGAGAGGATGGACATGATAATGGAGATTGCAAGGCTTGACAGAAAGACGGTGACAATCCATTTCCAGTTCACCAGTCCCCAAAAGCTTTTTTTCTTTTTGCCCTTTGCGGGCTTTTTTCGTTCGTTTTTCGTTTCAGAATCGCCCGTGAACTCGGGCGCGTTTCGCGGAACGTTATCCAAGAAGGTATCCTCCGTTATAATCAAAAGCGGCGACGGCAGCAAAATAAGTAAACCTTGCGACATAAGGTCAAGTAGGATTTCCCCGCATCCAACCCGTCGTTACCGAATAGGCGGTTTCCCATTATAGGATACGCCGGCACGTTGCCGTGTCCGGGACTTGATTGCCGATGAGTTCGCACTGCAATCCTTATTTCGCCTCTTGCGAACAGTCTAGGAGATTTCCTCAGGAAAGTGACCATCCCGTCTAGCCTCTTTTGCAACGCTGGTTTCAAACAGCAATAATCCGGTTTCCTCGGCCAAGGAAAGGGGATTTTGTTCCGTTATCCGCCAGAATCACGCAAGGCAGGCTACACTATCCACAGCGTCAAAAATGCACCAAGCGATAGGTTTAATCTTCAAAACGTAGTCTGAACGCGATGCGGAATTACTCCGCACCGTCGGTTGTAACCACATAAGGAAGCCTCAAAAGAAAGCGGGACTCGCACCCGTATGCCATTACAGGCTGCCCGCAGTCCTATTCTCCCAGCAGCCACCCTAAACTGGGCGTAAAAAGCAGCTACAAGGAGCTTCATCGATATGCCCTTTAACGGATTTTTAGGCCCGTCTTCGAGGAGATGTGCTTTCACTAGAATACTGTGCCGTCGCACGCGGCGATTTTGGTCGCCTTTATTTATTATAGCATAATGAATATGAATATTCAAGAGCGGGATGCAAGATTTCCTCTATAATTCAAAGAAATCGTCTGTTTGTTTTTGATATTTATTGAAAAATGTGTATATAAATACAAAAAATATTCATAGAAAATCTTTGGAAAGATTTGTTTACATTGTATTCATCCTGTGATATAATAACGATGTAACGGCATCAAATCGAGAAGAAGAGCAGAGCCGTGTCTTTAAAGTGAAAATGTGCATATCCGAAAGGACGGATAAAATGAAAAAATACAGCAAACGGTTCAACAAAAATGGGATATCGGAATTTCTTATGCTGTCGGCGGGCGCGGTGCTGACGGCGGCCGGCGTTTATTTCTTTAAGATTCCGAACGGTTTTTCGACGGGAGGTTTCAGCGGTCTTTCCATCTTGCTCGGAAAGCTTATCGCCGGCGTCAATACCTCTACCTTTGTCACGGTGCTTAACCTTCTTTCCCTTGTCGTTGGTTTTGCCTTTCTGGGGCGTGGCGTGGGCTGGAAAACGACATATTGTACGCTGCTTTATACCGGTGCGGTCAATTTGTTTGAATGGCTGTGTCCTATGACGAGACCTTTTACGGAAGAGATTGTGCTGGAATTGATTTTTGCGAGCATGCTCGGCGCAATCGGCGCCGCATTGGTGTTCAAGTGCGGCGGAAGCACCGGCGGCACGGATATCATCGCGCTTGTCTTTCGCAAATATACGAGCGCCGATATCAGCGTGTGTATGCTGGTTGCGGACGGACTCATTGTCGCCGCGTCTTTCTTTGTGTTCGACACCAAAACCGGACTTTGCTCCGTAATCGGAATGCTCATCAAAACGTATCTTGTGCAGACCGTGGTGGATAGCCTGAACCGCCGCAAGAGCCTCATGATTATCACGACGGCGCCGCACGAAATCACAAAATTTATTACGGAAACGCTTCACCGTTCCGCGACGATATGGGATGCGCAGGGCGCGTTTACGGATTCGGATAAATTTGTCATTTTTTCCGCCATGACGACGTATCAGGCCGCCAAGCTCAAAGATTTTGCAAAGTCCGTGGACGAGCATGCTTTTGTGACCATCAACAAGACCAGCGAGATTTACGGCAAGGGCTTTTTGCCGTTCGGTGGAAAATAAAAAAAGCGCGGCGGCGCCGTTTTGGAATAAGAAGTGAGCCTGTATAGGCTCTCGGCTGACCGACATGCTGGAAATATATTTTTAAAAAATAATAATTTTAAAATTTAAAGAAAATTGCTTTTATTCGACATATTTCTACAAATGATTGCTTCACAATATGGTATATTAAGAATAGTAAGATTTTTGGAACAATGGCCGTATCATTATTATCCTCATTATTGGACTTTTATCGATGCAGGAAATGGTTATTTCAGAATAAAATGTGTAAAAACTGACTCTGCCGGAAATGACTTGTATATGAGCGTTAAAAACAATTCTTCGTCCAATAATGCGGATGTCATATTACAAAAATATGCAAGCTCAGACGGACAATTGTGGAAAGTGCAAAGTACCACAAACGGAAGATATAAAATCATTCCTAAATGTGGGGAAGCAAGCGGCAGAGTTTTGTGCTTGAATTATTCTCTTCTTGGATATGACTCAAATGGAGTGAATCTAAAATCCAAAACATATAATGATAATACGGAATATATTGACGAATGGTATTTGATACCCGATGCCAACCCTATGGTTTCCCAATATGATTATTCGCATACAGCGGCACATTCCGATTATGCATCTCATATGAATAAAATGATGTTTGCGATGGCTTTTGTCAATAATTGCTATTCCGATATGTTTTCTCTTTCACTGACACATCCTCAGCCGATGCTTGTATCGACTTCTTCGGATGCGCATGTTGGTTCAGCGTGTACCTCTGCTTGCGGCAGTCAATGCACGAGCCATCATAATAATATCTATAAATTATCGGATGCTATTTATAACAGTACTCGAAATGATGATCATATTTATATTTCATGGTCGGAGCATCCTGTTGACGATATATGCTGCGGACAGCCGGATCTGTTCGGAAGTGCTCAGCACGTGCTGAACGGCGTCGGCACCTTGGCCTCCGTGATTCAGAAAAACGGCGTTATCCGACCGGTGATTGGAATTTATCGAACCAGCGACCCAGCAGGTGAATACTTGTTAGATTCCGATAGAATCGTATGCGCTTCTCTTATTTTGGCTCATGAAATGGCGCATGTTTATGGCTTGCGTGAGCAATACGGTTCCGGCGGGATTCATCAGTACGGGACGAATTATACTTGCGTAATGATGCAATATAATTTTACGAGTGCTTCCGCATTAAAGCTTTCCATTGAAAACGGAGAGCGAGATGCTTTATGTAATTCATGTCAGAATCTATTGCAAAAAACTTTATACGCCACCACCATAACGGGAAACAGATGAAAGGAGAACGACTATGAAGAAGCTTTTTGTGTTTTTGTTGGCGATCGCCTTATTGGTGTCGCTGGTTTCCTGTGCTCGCACGGATAATGAGCCTGTGGAAACGATCGAGATTGATTTGGGTCTTGAATCGGTAAAAAAGGTTATCGAAGGCGATAAGACGTATTTGGTGTTTTCCGATGCTTCAAGCGTCGAATCGGATGGAGATTCTGCGTTTATTATGCAGGCTGCGGGTGTCGGCTTCCGTTCAAAGGATGCTTTTTATAATGGAATAACAGCCGGTATTTTTACCGCCCAGCAGCGAAGCAGCCTTTCGCAGTATGTAACTGCGGAGAACAACCGAATTCTTGTGCCCGAGACGAACACGCTCACGGAGCTTGCGCCGCGTGGGAATGATGTTTTAAGCACGATACGCTGGTATGGCGGCGATTCCTATTCAATCCGTTATGACACCGATTCCTATTATTACTATTTTACCACAGGAATCGATTATGAGTTCGCACATGATTTCTATCTTCAGGAAAATGCCTTGCGGAAGAAAAATCAGATAAGCTATACGGAAAACGGAATTCATTATACGCAGTATGATTATATTGGCGCGATGTCGGGTGAATATATGAGGCTTTTGCGCTGGGATTATCAGGCGAACGGCTTGAACTATTCGGTGTTACAGACTCTTTCCGAGGTGAATGAAACCGATATTCAAACCTCCGGCAGAAGCGGATATGAAAATTTCACAATTGTGATCGATGACGGAGATATGTTATTTCTTGTAAATTCCGGAACGGGTGATGTTATTAAATCAGTCAATGTGGATGAAGCTTTTATTACTGCATTTATCCCGCAAGCAATGACTTTTTCGGAATAAAAATAAGAAAGAAGCGCGGCGGGGCCGCGCTTCTTTTTTGTTTTTTATCCGAGCATACCCATGCCGTCCATCCAGTAGATAACGTGAGAGGCGAAGCCGTGATTGCAGCTTGCATTCGGTGTGTCGTTCTCCCACAGCGTACCCGTGAACTCCGCCATTTTGGAGAAATATCCCTTGATATTCTCCGTGAGCTTTTCGTATTCACCGTAACGGTATAGCAGCTCCAAGCGCAGGTAATTGCCGATAAAGGCATTGGAGGGATAAATGTTTTTCCATTTCGCATCCTCGCTGAGGTTTGGCCATCCGCCTTTTTTGACGCGGTCGGGTCCGAAATCAAGGAGCAGACGGTGCCACAGCTCGGGATGGCTTTCCGGTGTCGCCACCCCGCAGAAGAACGCATAATATTGGCAGCTTTCGGTGCACATGCCGGAGAGGACTGCTTTCCCGTCGTCGTTATAGACGGCATTATCGCAGTAGAAGCCGTTTTCCATAAAAGATTGTTCATTGATTACTTTTTCGATGTGCTCCGCCTTCTCTATGAGCGCGCTTTCGCCATAGAGCGCCGCCACGCTCCGGAGCATTTTGGCGTAGAGCATATTGGTGGGATAATTGATATCCTGCACCAGATCATTGGATTTCGACCATTCGACAAAGACCCATGCTTCCAGCTTTTCGAGCAGACCGTCGCCATTTTCAAACGGCTTGAAATACGCTAAAAGAGCATCGATACGGGGCTTTGCGGCATCGATGAAAGCGCGGTCGTGGGTTCTCTCCAAATATTCCTCAAGCTCAATGACGAGCCACATTGCCCAGTTCGGGATGAAATTGCCGTTGTAGTGATCGCCGGGATAACACATCGGAAACATTCCCTTCGGAAGCTTTTTGAAGCTTTCCGGCAGGAAGAAGTTTTCGAGAAAATTGTGTTCGACCTCGCTTTTTCCGGTGAGAAGCTTTTCGACTCTCGCCGTGAAAAAGCTGTCGCACAGCCAGCCCGCGCGCTCGCGCGACGGGCAATCCATATAGACGGTAAACGTGTTTTGCCGGTACGTTTCCACGGCGGCCTCGAAGATATTGGCAAGCACGGGATCCGTGCCGATGTAGCGGCGGGATGTCTTTCCCGCTCCGAAATACCGAATGCCGACATTGGAAACGGTGACTTTTCCCGTTTTTGCGTGGATGCGGAGCACGCTCATCGTATACGGTTCAAAGGTAGACAAGTGATAGGAGCCTTTTTTCAGGTGCCAAATGAGACTGCTCACGATGCCCATTCTGCGGAAATCGATGCGGCCGCCTTCACCCTCATATTCGTCAAAGGTGACGACAAGCTCGGTGTCCTCTTCGCAGACGGCGTCGAATACGACCTGTCCCGTGGTATCCCGTTTCATCCGATAGGTGACGGCATTTCCGGCTGATATCACATCCTCCCCGGGAATTTCATCGGTCTGCGTCACGGAGAGCGTGTCAAGATTGCGCGCTGTGAGAAGAGAATTGGTTGTGATTTCGTCCAGCGTGAAGCCTTTATAGTTCTCATCGATATTGACGATGTGCCGTCCATATCGCACTTCCTCCGCATGGTCGCCGATGGCAAAGGTCACGCGGGAAGTGATTTTTTCTGCCGGAACAAAGTCATAGACATTGTATTCGCAGCCGCGTGCGATAAAGGTCTTTTCTTCCGTCGGAGCCGTTTCGATTAGAGGAAAGCCGGAAACTCCTTTTTCCGTTTCCCAAGCCGCAAGGGCCGGGGCGAGATGGTAAACCTCGCAGAAAGTGCGCTGGAAGCTGTATCTCTGCACCTTTTGCTCATGCTCTGTGACCTCCCGGCAAAGAAAACCGGATTTGCCGGTAGCGGCGGTTATCCTGCCGTCTTCTTCTAATTCTGCGCAGAGAAAGGATGGCTGGTCGAGATGATAGTAGGAATTGCAGTTGTAGCCGGCGACCGTGACGGTGACGATGCTTCCGTCCGGCTTCACATATGGGGTGAGGTCGAGCTCGTCTACGCGGTAGAAGCCGTGCGCAGACCGCGCAGGTCCGAAGGCGGCGAATGTCCCGTCAACCTTCACGACATAGGCGGAGGAGCCTGTGAGACGCAGGACCGTCTTTTTCGAGTTTTTGGTTTCTGTACGGAAGCTGAGCCAAAGGTTGATTTCCTGCTCTCTTCCGGCCGCCCAAACGGGGACGGCGCTTGTAAAGCTGGCAAGTGTCGGTTTCATATATTTTATTTTATGCTGCTCCTTATTTGATATTTTCTCTATTAAAGCATATCCGGCGAAAAAAATCAATCCCCAATCAGGGAATTCCCTTGAAAGTTTTCAAATTGGATGTGAGGCGGTTTCAGATAAAAAGCGCATTGCATCGGCAATGCGCTTTTTATTTTTGAATTACAGCTCTGCGAAATATTTGATTGTGCGCACCATCTGAGAGGTGTAGCTGTTTTCGTTGTCGTACCAAGAAACAACCTGAACCTGATAGGTGTCGTCGTCGATCTTCGTTACCATCGTCTGCGTAGCATCGAAGAGGGAACCGTAGGTCATGCCGATGACGTCGGAAGAAACGATTTCATCGGTGTTGTAGCCGAAAGAAGCGGAAGCGGCGGCTTTCATCGCGGCGTTGATGCTGTCCTTGGTTACGTCCTTGCCTTTCACAACCGCTACAAGGATTGTGGTGGAGCCGGTCGGTACCGGAACGCGCTGAGCGGAACCGATGAGCTTGCCGTTGAGCTCCGGAATGACAAGGCCGATGGCCTTTGCGGCGCCGGTGGAGTTCGGAACGATGTTCTGCGCGCCGGCACGGGCACGGCGGAGATCGCCTTTTCTCTGCGGACCGTCGAGGATCATCTGATCGCCTGTGTAAGCGTGGACGGTCGTCATGATGCCGCTCTGAATCGGATAGGTATCGTTGAGCGTCTTTGCCATCGGCGCGAGGCAGTTTGTCGTGCAGGACGCAGCGGAAATGATCTGGTCGTCCTTTGTCAATGTATTCTCGTTTACGCTGAATACGATGGTTTTGAGGTCATTGCCCGCGGGAGCGGAGATGACGACTTTCTTTGCGCCGGCTTCGATATGAGCCATGGATTTTTCCTTGGAGCAGTAGAAGCCTGTGCATTCGAGAACGACGTCGACACCGAGCTTGCCCCACGGCAAGTCGGTCGCCTTCGGGCAGGCATAGATGGTGATTTCCTTGCCGTCTACCGTAATGGAACCGGGCGTGACGACGGTTTTGCCGTCCTCACCGAGAACGGAATCCTTGTAGGTAACGGTATGTCCCTTTGCGACATAGCTGCCCTGAGCCGTGTCGTATTTGAGAAGGTGAGCGAGCATTTTCGGGCTTGTGAGGTCATTGATGGCGACGACTTCGTAGCCCTCTGCGCCGAACATCTGACGGAAAGCCAGACGTCCGATACGGCCGAAGCCGTTGATGGCAACTTTAACAGACATTTTAAATTCCTCCGAAATCATTTATTTTTGAGCTGTGGAAAAATTTTTCCATACATATCTTTATTTTAACCTATAATGAAAAAATATACAATACCTTTTTCAAAAATAATTGACGATAAATTGTTATTTTTTTGTGAAGTTAACATCATTTGCTCGCTGCTGCGAATGACGGCTGCTTTTTCGGAGATACTAACAAATGAAAAATCCGTTTACGACGGATATTGAAATTCAGAATATAATACAGGAGGAAGATATGGCAGAAAAACAAAAGAAGACAAATCCTGACGAGGAGCTTCTTCAGGAGATGTACAAAAACGCATGCATGGGGACGGATTCGGTCACGACGATTCTCGGCAAGACCAAGGACGAAAAGCTTCGCTGTGAGCTTACCGCCCAGCTTGACGGCTATCAGAATTTTGCCAATGTGACGCGCAACAAGCTCTCGGGGATGTCGGCGACGGCGAAAGAAATCAACGCATTTGCGAAAATTCCCGCGGAGATGTCCATCATGATGACCACCATGGTGGACAGCTCGACGCCGAAAATCGCGGAAATGATGATCAACGGCTCCACAATGGGCGTAATCAATCTGAAAAAGCGCATTAAGCAGGCGCAGACGGAGGGCGTTTCCCAAGACGTCGTGAAGATTGCAAGTGATATCATGGCTTTTGAAGAGGACAACATCAATAAAATGAAAAATTATCTCTGAAAGAGAAAAAACGCCGCATGATACGGCGTTTTCCTTTTTGACGGCGTGGGATTATGGGCGCGCCCTCCGACGTGTCCCGATTTCCTTTTTGATGCCAAGAATCAGCATGTCGATGACGGCGTCAAGCTCTGCGGTTTCGAGGTCGATACTCCGTACATGGAGAACGGCAGGCGTTTCGATGCCGGAAAGCTTGTATTCCATGACCGATTTTCCGTATTTGTCGACGGAAAGCCGCATGTTTTCGGAAAAAAGGCAGGCATCCTCAAAAAGTGCAAATTCGAGCGCGCATTCCGGCGCCAGTCTTGCAAGCAAAGATGCCGCTTCGCCGTTTTTCAGGCTTCGCTTGGTGAGGGCGGTTCGTGCGGAAAAACACAAAATGAGACGTTCGTCGTATTCATCAAGCCGAATGTCGATATCGACGATGCCGTTTTCCGAAAGCTTCATCTGTATGTATAAAAGCCTGTTGAACAGAAAGATGAAGTCATAGAGTTTCAGCTTCACATATTTTCTGTCGCGTACGGCGGCATCTATATTCACGGTGATCCGATATCCGAGCGCGCGGAACGCGCCTTTGAGCTTGGAGGAAAGTCTGTCCAAAAGCTCGCAGATGTCGTATACATAAGCGCCTGCCGCACGTTCCATTCCGCAGATATCGATGAGGTCGGCGTAGATACGGCTTTGCCGAAAGGGCTGTGATTCCGTTTCCGAGGGGGAAGATTCATATGCCGCCGGCAGGAAGCCGTCGAGCGCCGTGCCGCGGCGTTCGGTCATGCGCAGCATTTCTTCATCGCCGTCGGGATATTGAAGGCGTGAGAGAAACAGAAAAACATAAGCGTCGTCATCCTGCAGGACGACGGCGCGCCGATACGGCGTATCGCCCGGCACCTCCGCATCCATGCCTGCGTATAAAGGCTTTTTGCCGCGCAGACGGCGGACGATGTCGGCGCCGCGGCGAAGCGCCGGCAGATATTTTCCCGCCGCAGCATTTTTATACACGATGCATCCGGTGCCATCTGCTGCGACGACGGGGAAGATCGTGCGGTCAAAGTGTTCCCGGTATAACTCTCGTTTCATGTTCTTTTGCGGGAAAAGCGAAGCATTTCGGCTTCGCTTTTCGATTCCTTTTCAGACGTTATGGATTTTGTTTTCAAAATCGGCGTTCTGTGCGTCGAGTCCGTAGAGCTTTGCCTTTCTTTTTTCAAAGAATTTGACGGCTACCTGCTCGAAAAGCGCATAGGAAAGGACGTCCTCGTCCTGAATCGCCCACGGCTTGACCGCCTCGCGCAGCTTATCAAGCTCCGGCGCAAGTGCGTCGGCGGGACGTTCGGTCACGGGCTTATCGTCTCCGATGATCTTCTTCCGGAATTCGGGTGAGATTTCGGCGGGTGTTTTGCCGTATTCACCGCGGACAAGACCTTTGAATTCCTTGGTCACCATTTTGTAGCGTTCGCCGCCGATGACGTTGAATACCGCCTGTGTTCCGACAATCTGGGACGACGGGGTCACGAGCGGCGGATATCCCGCGTCCGCACGGACGCGCGGCACCTCTTCGAGCACCTCCGTGAGCTTTTCGGATTTGCCCGCCTGTTTGAGCTGAGAGACAAGATTCGACAGCATACCGCCCGGCACCTGATAGAGCAGAGCATTGACGTCTACTTTCAGCACCTTCGGATCGAGCTGGCCGCTCTTAATGTATTTTTCGCGGATCGGCGTGAAATATTTGCAGATCTTGTCGAGTTCAGCGAGATCGAGACCGGTATCGTACTCCGTGCCGGCGAGCGTTGCGACGAGCGATTCCGTCGGCGGCTGGCTTGTGCCCATCGCGAACGGGGAGATTGCGGTATCGACGATATCGACGCCTGCCTCAATCGCTTTGAGCACCGTCATGGATGCGAGTCCCGACGTGTAGTGCGTATGGAGCTGTACCGGAATTTTGACGTTTTCCTTGATGAGCTTGACAAGCTCATAGGCGTCGTAGGGCTTCAAAAGCCCCGCCATGTCCTTGATGCAGATCGAATGTGCGCCCATCTCTTCGAGCTGCTTTGCATAAGCCGCAAAGCTTTCGCTCGTATGCACGGGACTTGTCGTGTAGCTGATTGCAGCCTGCACATGTCCGCCTTCCTTGATGGTCGCGGCGATTGCGGTTTTTAGGTTGCGGGCATCGTTGAGTGCGTCGAAGATACGGATGACATCGATGCCGTTCGCGATGGATTTCTGGACGAAATATTCGACGACATCGTCGGGATAGTGGCGGTATCCGAGAATATTCTGTCCGCGGAACAGCATTTGAAGCTTGGTATTTTTGACCTTGTCGCGGATTTTGCGCAGTCTCTCCCACGGATCCTCGTCGAGGAAGCGCAGGCAGGCGTCGAATGTCGCGCCGCCCCAGGCTTCGAGCGCGTAGTAGCCCACTTTGTCCATCTGTTCGAGGATGGGGAGCATCTCCTCTGTCGTCATTCTCGTCGCGATGAGCGACTGGTGAGAATCGCGGAGCACGGTTTCACATATTTTAACCTTTGCCATATGATAGGCCCTCCTTGTATATGCCGCACGGACGGAGCATGAGCCCTATCCGTCCGCGCGGACGGTATGTTTTAACGGAAAAGCGCGAGGAATACGCCTGCGCAGATTGCCGATCCGATGACGCCGGCGACGTTTGGTCCCATGGCGTGCATGAGAAGGAAATTGGAAGGGTCCTCTTCCTGACCGACCTTCTGTGAGACACGCGCCGCCATCGGAACTGCCGAAACACCTGCGGAGCCGATCAGCGGATTGATCTTGCCGCCGGACAGCTTGCACATAATTTTGCCGCCGATAATACCGCCGACCGTTGAAAGCATAAACGCACAGAATCCAAGAATGATGATCAAGAGCGTTTCCCATTTCAGGAAGTTTTCAGCACTTGCCGTCGCGCCGACGGATAAGCCGAGAAAGATTGTGATCACGTTGATCAGTCCATTTTGAGCAGTTTTGGAAAGTCTGTCCGTCACGCCGCTGACATTGAGAAGATTTCCGAACATGAGGAAGCCGATGAGCGGCGCCGCATCCGGAAGCAGGAGACACACGACGATCACGACCATGATCGGGAAGATGATCTTTTCGAGCTTGGATACGGGGCGAAGCTGCGTCATTTTGATGGAGCGTTCCTTTTTCGTCGTCAAAAGCTTCATCAGCGGAGGCTGTATCATCGGAATCAGCGCCATATAGGAATAGGCTGCGATTGCGATGGCGCCGAGCAATGTGGGTGCGAGTATTTTGGTTATCAAAATCGCGGTAGGGCCGTCGGCGCCCCCGACGATGCCGATTGCTGCGGCTTCCAGCTCGTTAAAGCCAAGCAGAAGCGCGCCGAAAAACGCCGCGAAAACGCCGAACTGTGCGGCGCCTCCGAGAAATACGCTTTTCGGATTGGAGATGAGCGGGGAAAAGTCCGTCATGGCGCCGACGCCGAGGAAGATCAACGACGGATAAATGCCGAGCTTGACGCCGAGATACAGAATGTCGAGCAGTCCACCCTCGTCGAAAACATGTAAAATAATGTCTGAAAGCTCGGTGAGCTTGGTGCCGTCTGCTAATTTTACCCCGTCAACGAACCAATCCATATGGAACAGATTCGCACCCGGAAGATTGGCGAGCAGGATGCCCGTCGCGATCGGAAGCAGCAGCAAAGGCTCGAAGCCTTTTTTGACCGCAAGGTATACGAGCACGCCGACAATGGCATACATGACCAGCGTTTTGCCGAAATACCACGGGTCATAATCGAAAAATTTTGCGATCCCCGTGCTTTCCCACAGGGACAACAGATTATCAAGCATTCTTGATCACCACCGTTCAAAGGATATATGCTGTGGTCACGCGAGCGTGACGAGCACATCGCCCGACTGAACGGCGGCGCCCTTTGCGACCGTGACGGAAGCGACGACACCGGCTTCCGGCGCCAGAATCTCGTTTTCCATTTTCATCGCTTCGAGAATGCAGAGTATTGCGCCCTTTTCCACTTTGTCGCCGGGCTTCACGTTTACGCTTAAAATGTTGCCGGGCATCGGAGCGGAGACGGAAATCCTCGCATTTCCCGCGGGAGCCGCAGGTGCGGGCGCGGGTTTGTTTGCCGGCGCTGCGGGAGCGGCAGAGGCAGCAGGTGCGGGCGCGGAAACGGCTGCGGGAGCGGCTGCTCCGTTTGCCTCTTCGACCGTTACATCATATGTGACGCCGTTTACGGTTACATGATATCTTTTCATTTGGGTGTTCCTCCGAAATTATGATTAAATTATCTCTTTTTAAAAGAAACGACGCGGAATGACGACGGCGCGTCGCCGGTATAGGCCGCGATGGCGGCGGTGATTGCCGCGACGAGCTGTTCGTCGCTCGTCTGTGTGTCGGGAACGGCTTCGGTCACCTGCATCGCCGGTTCCGGCGTTTCCACGGGCTTTTCCGAAGCTGTGCCTTTCGCGGTTTTTGGGGACTTCCTTATGAATACCGCCTGCATGGCGACCATGCAGAGATAAATTACAAACAGCATGGCAAAGACGACGACCATGCCGAGGAGCAGCGTCTGCCCGCCGAGGCCGAGACGGTCAAGAAACGAGGATTCGTCCGTGATGATCGGGTTATCTATGGAAAGAAACATCGAATGCGACCTCCCTTTCAAAAGCAGAGCATTTCGAGCGCTGCGCCGATTCTTTGACGAAGCTCGGCGGAATCGACGATATCGTCGATGTGACCGCTCTTTGCGGCTTCGAGTGCGGAGGCGTATTTTTCAGCCCATGCGTCGGCGATTTCGGCATGGCGGGATTCGTCTTTGACTTCATCGAGGAAAGCGACGGCAGCCTGTGGCGGCATTGCGGAGATTTTCGCGCGGTCGAGAGCGAGCGCAACGCCTCCGGTGAGCGCCTTGGAGCCCATGACGGTATAGGCGGTTCCGTAGGAGGAGCCGAGCGTCACGGTGACGCTCGGCACCGCCGCCTCCGCATAAGCGCGTGCAAGGGCGGCGAGGTGTGCCGCAAAGCCCTTTTCCTCGGCCTTGGCCGAATCGGCGATGCCGTCCGTATCGACAAGGGTGACGGCGGGAATTTCCGCCGTGCGGCATAGCGCCAGCAGGCGGGACGCCTTATCCGCCGCGCAGGGGCAGAGCTTGCCGCCCTTGACGGCGGGATTGTTGGCGATAACGCCGACGGTTCTGCCTCCGATGGCGGCAAGCCCCGTCACCATGCTGTCCGCATGTCCTGCGCCAAGCTCGGTGAAAGTGCCTGCGTCGAATACGGTGCTTATGACCTCGTGGATGTCATAATCGCGAGAGGCAAGGATTCCGTCGATTTCGACGACGCGGTTGATGTCGTCGGCGGTTTCCGATATGCCGTCAAAATATGCGACAAGCGCACGGGCTTTCCCGACCGCCGCAGCATCATCCTCGCAAACGATATCGACGAGCGCCGGGGCGGCCGTGACGCCGTCCGCCGTTCCGCCGGACGGGGAAGTGAAGAGTTTTCCCGTTTTTTCGGCGGCAATTACGATATCGAACATTTCCGCAATAACGGCGGACGCACCGCCGCAGATGCCGGAGACGACCGCGACCTTCGGAAGCTCGAAAGCGCCGGAGACGGCGCGCATGATGCTTCCGTAACCCGCAAGCGCATCCACGCCCTCCAAAATTTTCGCACCGGCACTGTCGAATACGCCGATGAGCGGCGCGTGGGAAAACGCCGCCATTTCTATGATTTTTGTAATTTTCTTTGCGTGCATTTCACCGAGCGCGCCATGCAGGCGGGAAAAGTCTTGGGAAAATGCGTAAACGAGTGCTCCGTTCACCGCGCCGTAGCCGGTGATGACGGGTTCAAAGCTGTCGTCGGCATCCCGGTCAAGCTCCGTCCGTTTTCGTCCGATGTAAGCGCCGACCTCGACGAAAGTGCCCTCGTCAAAGAGCAGTCTCATGCGCTCCCGTGCGCAGAGCTGTCCCTTTTCCGCGAGTGATTTTTCTTCCGCCGTCTGTCCGTTTCGGAGAAGCTCGCGCAGCTCGGCTGTGGTTTTATGTCCTGTATCAGCCATCCTTGTATCATCCCTTTCTCATTGGTTCAAAGATCAAATTTTTTGAGGCAATGGGGGAAACGGCAGTCTTAGAATCCCATTCTCCCCCATTATAAATTTATATTTATATAATAGCATGCGGATTCCAAAAATACAATATCTTTTCGACAAATTCATGTGTTAAATTCACTGAAAGTTTACAAAGTAAAAATATGAGAATAAGAAAAAGCTTTTATGAAGATGAAAAAACCGCACACAGAAAATGTGTGCGGTTTGTGGGTTTTATTTTGCTTTCTTTACGAGTTCTTCGGTATCCTTTGCGATCATGAGCTCTTCATTGGTCGGAATGACGTATACTTTGACTTTTGAGGCCGGTGTGGAAAGCTCGACGATGTTCGGCTGGCGCCATGTCTTGGCATTGAGCTCGCAATCGATTTCGATGCCGAAAAAGCTCATGTCGCGGCAGACGCGCTCGCGCAGCTCGGGATTGTTTTCACCCATGCCGGCGGTAAAGACGACGGCGTCAAGTCCGTTCATTGCGGCGGCGTAAGCGCCGATATATTTTTTGATCTGATAGGCGAGAATCGAAGCGGCGAGCAGGCAGCGCTTATCGCCGTTTTTGATGCCCTCTTCGATGTCACGGCTGTCGGAGGAGACGCCGGATACGCCGAGGAAGCCGCATTTTTTATTCATGAAATTGCTCATTTCATCGGGCGTGAAGCCTTCTTTTTTCATGATGTAGGTGACGATGGCGGGATCGATGGAGCCGCAGCGCGTACCCATTTCAACGCCGTCGAGCGGCGTAAAGCCCATCGAAGTATCGATGCATTTTCCGCCCTTGACGGCCGTGATGGAGGAGCCGTTTCCGATGTGGCAGGTGACGATCTTCGTTTCCTCAACCGGTTTGTCCAGGAGCTTGGCCATCTCGATGGAGACAAAGCGGTGAGAGGTGCCGTGCGCACCGTAGCGGCGGATATGATATTTTTCATAGGTTTCATACGGGATCGGATACATATAGGCGTAATCCGGCATTGTCTGGTGGAATGCGGTGTCGAAAACGAGCGCCTGCGGAACGTTCGGCATGACCTCGGTGCAGCCGCGGATTCCCATGAGGTGCGGACCCGTGTGCAGCGGCGCGAAATCGCGGCAGAGTTCGAGCTTTTCGAGCACGTCGGGGGTGATGAGGCAGCTCTCAAAGAAATAAGGGCCGCCGTGGACGACGCGGTGTCCGACCGCTTCGATTTGGCTCATGTCCGTAAGACATCCGATTTCGGGATCGGTCAGCGTATCGACAACGATTTTCATGGCGACGGAATGATTGGGCATCGGGAAATTGCGCACGGTTTTGCTTCCGTCCTCTTTTTTGTGCTCGATAAGACCGTCGATACCGATTCTCTCGCAGATTCCTTTTGCGAGAACCTTGTTCGTTGCGGTGTCCATGAGCTGATATTTGAGCGAGGAGCTGCCCGCATTGACTACCAATACATACATGATTTAAATGATCCTCCGTTTATATATTGATTTTATCAAAATTTTACACTATACTATATATTATACAAGATTATTTTTCCGATTTCAATAGTTATTTTCCCGATCTTGAAACAAAAATACGGAAATCCGGCGTTTTATCGGTTTTGGGCGCCGGAAAAGGAGCTGTCATGAAAATTTGCGCGGTGATCTGCGAATACAATCCGTTCCATTTCGGACATGCCTATTTGATTTCCGAAATGAAAAAGCGCGGGGCCGTGGTCGCGGTCATGAGCGGCAGCTTCACACAGCGCGGGGAGCCGGCGGTGATTTCCAAATATGAACGTGCCCGCGCGGCCCTTTTGGGCGGCGCCGATCTTGTGTTGGAGCTTCCGTTTCCGTACTCCTCCTCATGTGCCGAACGCTTTGCCTCGGCAGGCACGGACATCGTCTCGGCGCTCGGCTGTGTGGACGAGCTCTGCTTCGGAAGCGAAGCAGGGAACATCGATTCTTTGCGGACAGCGGCGGAGCGGACCGCATCCTCCGCTTTTGTCGATGCTGTGAAGTCCTGCCTTTCCGAAGGACACGGCATCTCGTATAGAAGCGCCGTTTCCGAGGTGTATAAAAAGCTTTACGGCGCCGAGCTTTGCGGCGGTTCCAACGATATTTTGGCGATATCCTATCTTGCGCGGCTGAACCAGACCGCATCTTCCGTGCGTCCTGTCGCTGTCAAACGCATCGGAGAAGCCTATGACGGAAGCGGAGAGGGGCTTCCCTCTGCCTCCACTGTCAGGAAAATGCTGGTTGACGGCGATTTCGATGCGGTTTCACGGTCGGTTCCGTCATTTATGGGTGAAATGCTTCGGTCGGCGGCCGCACGCGGCGGAATTGCCGCCGGGGAAAAGCTCTTTCCGATTTTTGCGGGACTTGTCAGGTCCGGCAGAGAGGAAAGCTTCGGGGATGTTCCCGATATGACGGCGGAGCTTGCGGCAAGGCTTCGCATGGCGGCGCTTCATGCCCGTGATGGGGAAGAGCTGCTTTCCATGACGGAAACGAAGCGGTATTCCCGTTCCCGCATCCGGCGGGGGCTTCTGTATACACTTCTTGGCGTCAAAGCGGAGAATTTTGCGGGTGTCTGTTATACGACGGTTCTCGCGGCGAATGAGACGGGGCGGGAAATTCTCTCTTCCGTGCGCCGCTCGGCGCGGATTCCGATTGTCACAAAGCCGGCGGATTATCGGCAGTATGGCGAAACGGTGCGCCGTGCTTTCGAGCTTTCGGCGCGCGCGGACGGCATATGGGAGCTTTTATGCGCCGCGCCGCGTGACGGGGCGGCGATGATGAGGGAAAAACCGGTCTTTCTGTAAAAAACAGCTTGACATATCTCTGAAAACAGGTTATAATAAAACACATAAAATGAATTATATAAAACTTTCGATTGTCATTATGACAATCGAGATTATATGTATACTATTTTCTTTGGCTTCCGTATTGAGTGATTCCGTCTGAGGAGGGACGTATATGAAAAAACATTATCTTCATACTGCGCTGACGATTGTATTGGCGGTCACGCTTGTAGTTGTCACAGTGATTTTCATAAACGTCAATGAAGACAAAAAATTTCTAAAATCAAATGTAGATACCCAGTGCTACTCTGAATTTGCTTCTTTTTGTCAAGGCTGCCGGGTGAATTGGGACGGAATGGATGAAGAGACGCGTGCGCGCCAAAAAGAGGAAAATCTGCGGCACTTATATACCGCTCTTCAATTATATTCCTATTCCTCGTATTCGGATAATCAGGATTTTGGCTTGCTCCTCGGCTATTTGTATCAGCTGAGCCTCAAGGGCGAGCTTTACGATATTATGGATGACGATATGGTCGATCGCTTAAATTATCTTTATCCTCATATTGGGAAAGAGGACGGCCCTGCACTGGCAAAAGACGCTTATGACCGATTGGCTGCTTTGGCAGTCTCGAAAGAGCAAGAGTGACGGGAGTGTTCCTGCCGGACAAAAAGCAGTCTCGACGAGACTGCTTTTATCATATTTGACATAATAGCTATTAAAAAACAATACTGTTGTATCATGTGAAGCGCTTTTCGTAAAAATATTGGATACCTTGCCGTCCTTATATTTTCTCTCTTTGTCATTTTGTTTTTTTGTGCATACCATGATGATATGGCATGAAAGACGGAATGGAGGGTTATGATGGAAATACGCGGCGCGATCACGGCACTTGTCACCCCTTTTACCAAAAACGGCGGGGTGAATTACGACAAGCTCGCGGAGCTTATTGAATTTCAGATTGCAAACGGTGCGGACGGTATTGTTCTGCTCGGCACGACCGGGGAATCACCGACGATAAGCGAAGAGGAGAGGGAGGCGATTATTCGTACCGGTGTGGATGCCGCGGCGGGACGGATTTCGGTGATTGTCGGCTGCGGTTCAAACGATACGAACCGGACGGCGGATGCGTGCCGGAGGGCGGAATCGCTCGGCGCAGACGCGCTGCTTGTCCTGACGCCGTACTACAACAAAGCGAATGCGGACGGAATGGCGGCGCATTTCCTTACGGCGGCGGAAGCCGTTCATACGCCGATCATTCTATACAATGTTCCGTCGCGGACGGGATGCTCCATCGAGACCGGCACGCTGGAACGTCTGCGCCGCCATCCGAATATCATCGGCATCAAAGAGGCGAGCGGGAATATCGCCTATATGACAGACGTCGCGGCGCTGCTTGACGACGGCTTTGCCATGTGGTCGGGCAACGACGATATGACGGTCGCGGCGATGGCGCTCGGAGCGTCCGGCGTGATTTCCGTTGCGGCCAATCTGTTTCCGGGGACGATGCACGAGATGACGGCCAAACTTGCGGCTGGGGATATCATCGGCGCGCGCACCTTGCAGCTTCGTTATCTGAATGTCATGCGCGCGCTGTTTTTGGAGACCAATCCGATTCCGGTCAAGGAGGCGATGAATTATCTCGGCTTCGAGGTCGGAGGCTATCGTCTGCCGCTGTGCGCGATGGGAGAGGGGAATCGGAACCGGCTCATTTTTGCCTTGGAGCAGCTCGACGATATCTCATGGAAGCGATAAGAAAGAAAATACAAAAAATCAGCCTCGTATGAGGCTGATTTTTTGTATAACGATCAAATTAAATCTGCTCTTTTACCTTTGCCTGCTTGCCTACGCGGTCGCGGACATAGTAGAGCTTCGCGCGGCGAACCTTACCGCGGCGGGTGACGTCCACCTTGACGACGTTCGGGGAGTGAATCGGGAATGTCTTTTCGACGCCGATTCCGTAAGAGATTTTTCTGACGGTGAAAGTTTCGGAAATGCCGCCGTTTTTCTTGGCGATGACCACGCCGTCGAACAGCTGGATGCGTTCTCTCGTTCCCTCTTTGATTTTGTTGTGTACGACGACCGTATCACCGATTTCAAATTCGGGAAGCTCGGTCTTTAACTGCTCGTTTACAAAAGCCTGAATTTTATCCATTGTTTCGGCTCCTCTCCATAAATTACGAAGCGTTCATGCGAGCATGCAGCGGACCGCTCCGGCGCCATATCAAAGCATAGCATTTAATATTATAGCATCAATTTTTTGAATTTGCAAGCGTTTTTTGAAAAAATGACAAAAATTTGCGGTTATTTTGAAGCTTGTGCCATAACCTCCGGCGGCGTGACCTTTTTGGAAAGCAGAAGTGTCATGCCGGCGACAAGGCATTGTGCGGCGGCACACGCGAAGAGCAGGATCTGTGTGCTGGTGAAAGCGATGCCAAGAATATTCCATGTGCCGGAGCCGTGCTCCATATAAGAGGTGAACATTGTTCCGAGCATCATGCTGAGAAATACGGCCATGTTGGAAACGATGGTATGGAAAGACATGTAATTGGTTCGGTCCTCTTCCGGCAGGTTGACGTAGGGGAGCGACGCGACGATGGAATTCATCACGACGCCGAATATGTGCTGCAAAAGACGGACGACGACATACAGCCAAACGGTATCCGCCGTGACGAATACATACATGTAATAGGTGACGGACTGCATCAGCATCGCGAACGCGAATGCACGGAACCAATAATGCTTTGCGACAAACTTTTTCCATATTTTTGAGAAGAATATGAAAAACAGGAAATAGAGGGCGTTGATAGCATTGGGCAGCGTATATTGCATGCCGGTTCCGTCCAGCACTTCCAGAACATACGCGTTAAGCGTTGCGTTTGGAAGATTCGTAGCGAATGTATAGGCGGCAACGATCAGAATCGTCAGAAGAAAGCGGCTGTTTTTGACCGGAAGGACAAAGATATTGGCTAACTTGGTTTTCGCTTTTTTTAAGTAAGGATATTCCTTCGGAATCAGTTGGATAAGGCAGTCAATGACGGCGAGCCCGAATGCGATCCAGCGCAGCATTGTGATCATGATAAGCTGATCGGGCGAACCTTCAAGCCGGTCGGTGATGACGGAAACACAGAACACAATGATGTAGGAGAGCAGGCTGTTGATACAGCCCGACGAGGTGAAGTAGTCCATGCGAACGTCGTCCGGCAGGAAATTCGCCTGCCATGCCGAGTAGCCCGAGGAAAACAATGCGTTAATCGAGTTGGAGATGACGACGATGGCGATAAATCCGGCAAGCCGCGCTTCGGGGTCTTCGATAAGCTCCGGCAGGAGGGTGATGCCGACGATGTTGATAAAATAGTAGAGCAGTTTTCCGGCGGCAAGGATCAGCTTTCTCTTTTTGAAGTGTTCAAGGATCCACGGTGAAAAAATATTCAGAAAGCATGTGATGTAAGGGATAAACGTGATAATGGCGATATCGACGATATCGATCCCGTGGCCAAGCAGGAATCCCGTGTAGAAAAGACCGGAGGAGAGCTGTCCGATAAGGCCCGACATGATGCCGGAGATGAGCATGCACAGACGCCCGCGTCCGCGGTCGTCCTTTGCATTGTAAACATACCGGAGCGTGCTCGTTTTCCATTTGTTTTCCATGGCAGTTATGAAATTTTTCATAAACGACTCCATACCGTATGAGAACGGCGAATATCCGTATTTGGATCGTATGCGTCACGAAAAAAGCGGAGCATTTTGAGCTCATCGGGTTCCGGCGCAAACATCGCACGGCTATTTTACTTGATAAATGAAAAGATGTCAACATGAAATGAAAAAATAAATTATAAAAAATTTTTTTCTGCGAATAATAATAAAAATTATGGAAAGAGGCGCTTTGTTTTGTATAAAGTGCCAAAAAAGCCTGTCGGAGCTTTTTTGAATTTCGATCGGCCATCACTTTCTGTCGGGAAAGGACAAGATATGCAGACAAGATACGATGCTGTCAAAAATGAATTTTCGGGCGTGTTTGCCGACATGAGCGATTTTTCCTTTCGGGAGCTTGTCTTTGGGGAAAACCGGATTTTCATCGCCTATATCAGCAATTACAGCTCGAAATCGATGATCAATAAATACGTGATCGAGCCCATATCCTATGCCTATGAAAACGGCACGGCGAAATTTCCGCTGGAATCGGTCATCACAAACGTCAAGGTGGAGGCGCTCGCGGATTTCGCCGCCGCGGAGCAGGCGATTCTCGCCGGCAACGCGGTGGTGTTCTATGACGGCTATGAAACCGGATACGGGATATCGGTCTTTACCAAGAACGAGGAGGGACGCTCGACCTCCGAGCCGGAGACGGAAAACGTCATCCGCGGTCCGCATGAGGGCTTTACCGAGAGCGCCGAAAACAACGCCATGCTGCTGCGCAGAAGGCTCCATACCTCGCGCCTCAAAAAGAAGAGCATGACTGTGGGAAGCGTATCCGGAACGGATGTCGCCGTCATGTATATCGACGGAATCGCGGACATGAAAACCGTCGACGAGGTGTGCCGGCGGATTTCCGGCATCCAAACGGATGCGATTCTCGACTCCGGCTATATCGAGATTTTCATTCAGGACGGCAAAATGCCGCTGTATCCGACGGTCGGCAATTCCGAGCGGCCGGATAAGGTGGCGGCGAAGCTGTTGGAGGGCAGGGTGGCGGTGCTTGTGGATGGCTCCCCCGTCGTTTTGACGGTGCCGTATCTCTTTTGCGAGGCGTTTCAGGTGACGGAGGACTATTCCAAAAGTCCGTGGTACGCCACATTTATCAGAATCATTCGCTTCTTTTCCTTTCTGACTGCCCTGTATCTGCCGGCACTGTTTGTCGCGCTTTTTGTCAGACACCGCGAGCTTTTGCCGGAATATATGATCTCAATGGTGGAAAAGGCGAGAAATTCGCTCCCGTTTTCGCTTTTTTGGGAGGTGATTATCATCTTTCTGCTTTTTGAGGTGGTGCGTGAGGTCGGCCTCAGAATGCCGAAAGCGGTCGGCTCCGCGGTCGGGCTTGTCGGCTCACTGATTCTCGGCGACAGCGCAATCGAGGCGGGAATCGCCTCGGCACCCGTGCTCATCGTTGTTGCGCTCGCCGCGGTCTGCAATTTTATCGTTCCGCCGTATATGAATTCCAATATTCTGTATCGGTTCCTCATGATTGTCGTTTCCGGCGTGTTCGGTCTTTTCGGATTTTTTGCGGCGATCGTGATTTCGCTTCTGCACATGTGCATGAAAAGCTCCGCCGGTGTTCCGTATTTTTCACCGTTTGCGCCGGTGGACTTTTCAGGGCTCAAGGATTTCCTTCTGATGGCGCCGCTTTGGGCGATGAAGCGGGTTCCGGTGTCGATCTCGCGAAAATCCATTACCCGCACGGAGGGGGATAAAAAGTGAAAACGCATATCACGCCGGTTCAGCTCTTTTTTCTGACGTTTTCTTATCTGCTTTCCGGCTTCTTCCTTTTTAATATAACGAGCTATTACGCTGTGACCGCGCAGTTTGCCGTTTTTTCCGTGTTTGCGGTGCTTTGCCTGAGAGGTCTTTCTCGGCGCCGGACGGGACTTTCCGATTTTGTTTCCGCTTACGCACCGGGCGCGGCGGGAATCGTATTTACCGGTCTTTTTCTTGTGTTGTCTGTGTTTCAGATGACGCGGACCGCGGTTTTTTTCAGTGAATCCGTTCAGCGTCTGAGCCGTTTTTTGCCTTGGTGGGTGATTTTTTTGACGGTCTGCATCTGCGCGGTTTTTGCCGCAGTCCGCGGAATGACGGCGGTGGGCAGATTTTCGGAGCTTGTCCCGTTTTTGCTTGTGCCGATACTGCTGATCCGCCCTTTCGGGGATTTCACACCGACGCTTTCGGCGGGGGATTTCGATGTCTCCGGCGTGCTGTCCTGCGTTTCCGTAACGCCTGTTTTCTTTCTCGCCTCCAAGACGCTTACTTCCGGTGACGGCGGAATTTCCGATGCAATGCGCGTCGGCAGCGAGCCGCCGTCGAACAGGGCTGCATATCTTGTGCGGATCATGGTGTCCGCGGCTGCGGCGGCCTCGCTTGTCTATGTTTATTTTACGCTGTTTTCCTTCGGTGCCGCAGACCTGTTCCTGCGCCTTTTCATTTGGATGCTCCATATTGTCCGCCTGTCCGTGCTCGTCGGCATTTATGCGGATCTTGTGGCGGAAAATGCAAGGCGGGGGATTCGTATTGCCTATACCGTGCTTTTTGCAGTGACAGCCGTGTCGATGCTCGCCCTGACGGAAAACGGCATCCTTGTCGCGCGGTTTCGGCTGGACACCGTTTTCATATGGGGAGAATTTCTGCTGCCTGTCCTCTTGAATCTTCTGCCGCTTACAAGGGTACGGCGGACGGCACCTCTTCGTTCGCGCGGGAAATGACCCATCCATGCTTTGCCATAAAGCAAAGGGAGTATCGAATTTTCGATACTCCCTTTTGAGCTTCCGTCAAAATTCCCGCAGAGAAATCCATTCCGGCTGCCGTTTTCGGAATACGGCGAGCTCTTTTACCCCTAAGCCTTTCAGCAGCTCCACTGCGTCTCCGAAATCGGCGGCGAGATCATCGGCGCGGTGCGCATCGGAGCCGAGCGTTATGATTTTTCCGCCGAGTTCAAGATAGCGCTTCAAAAGCTCGCGGTTCGGGCAGAACGTACCAAGCCCGTACCGGATTCCCGAGGTATTGATTTCGATTCCCTTATCTCTGCGGATGAGGGCGCGGAAGATTTCATCCAAAATGTCGGAGAACTCGGCATAGTCGAGCTTTTTCTGCGGATATCCTCCGTATCGCACCACATAATCGAGATGGCCGTACACGTCGAAAATGTCATAGGTTTTGATGTTTTCCAATACCTCATTGAAATAGACCATATAGGCCTCTTTCCGTGTGCGTCCGCGGAAGAATGAGGAATCGTATGCCATGTCCTTGCCCGCCGTGATGTGCGAGGAGCCGATGATAAAATCAAAGGGATAGCTTTCCGCCATCTGCTTCGTGCGCTCGGCACATTCCGGACGGAGTCCGATCTCGATGCCGAAGTTGACGGGGAAATCAGTCATACCGCGTATTCTTTCGTATTCTGCGGCATATGCGGCGACGTCCAGCGTTCGGAGCTTGGTTTCGATTCCCTCATAATCGTCATAATGCTCGGTGAGCGTGATTTCGTCGACGTTTTTGCCCGGCGCCGCGGCGATATATTCCATGGCGGAGGATTTCCCGTCATGGCTGACGGTGGTGTGGATATGTGCATCTTTATACATTTTATTTTCCTCTTTGACCTTTATTTCCGATAGAGCATGGGCGTGTACCGGATTCCGTTTTCGAGCGCTTCCGAGCCTGTTTGTTCAAATCCCAAATGCCGGTAAAAGGGAAGCGCGAACGGAGCCGCGTTCACGGTGACGGCGCTCGGATGGGCTTCCGACAGAAAGTGCCGGAAAAGCGCCGTTCCGATGCCTTGGCGGTGATGCCGTCCGTCGACAAAAAAGAGGGAAATATGTACGCCGTCCCGCACGGCGAGCATCCCGACCGGCGTTCCGTTTTCAAATGCGCCGTATATCGTGAAAAGGGAAAGCATTTCCCGATCGGAAAGAAAGGCCTTGAAGGCGCGGACGCCTTCCGCCGAATATTCCGGCGCCTCAAATTCCAAAAAGACCGTTAGGGCGAGATTTGTGACCGCATGGGTTTCTTCCGGGGTGATTTTTCGGATTTCCAGATTGGTTTCCATATGATGCCGCGGGCGCTCCCGCACCTCCGCTTGACTTTTTTGCCGGCTTTGCGGCGTATTGAAAAAGCTGATTTCCGTTACGGTGCGTCACAGCCTCGGAAAATTTATGTCGATTCGGACTTATCGAAGCGCTTCAACAGCTTTATCGCGATGCCCTCCGGATATTCCCGAACCTCGCCGACCGCAAAAAAGCCGTCTTTTCCGCAGACGCGGAGTCTCGTGCCGGTATCGAACGATGTTCCGAGTTTCTTTTGATAGATTTCACAGCCGTTTTTGGCAAGCTTTTCATAAAATTCGGGCAAGACGATTTTCGGAAACGATAGGAAGAGCGTTTCCGTCGGCAAAAGCAGGGAAGCGCGCTCCTGCGCATTCATGCTTTCGATTTTTTCCAGCGTATGTGCGCCGGCAAGGGAAAAATCTCCCGTTTTGAGGCGTCTGAGCGAGGACATCACGCCGCCGCAGCCGAGCGCTTTTCCGATATCGGCGCACAGCGTGCGGATATATGTCCCCCTGGAACAGACGACGCGCATCGTGTAGTCTGTGCCGTCTCCGTCGATTTCGAGTGAACGGATGGAGACGGGACGCGCTTCGCGCTCGACGGTGATGCCGCGTCTTGCAAGGTCCACGAGCTTTTCTCCGTTCACTTTCAGCGCGCTGTACATCGGCGGCGTCTGCCTAATTTCGCCGATGAAGCTTTTGGCGGCGGAGAGCACCGTTTCTTTCGGGGGAATGTCGCCGCACCGCGTGAGAACGGCGCCCGTGACGTCCTCGGTATCCGTCGTCATGCCGAGATGTAGGCCCGCGCAGTATTCCTTGTCCTTTTCCGTGAGAAATTCGGATGCCTTGACGGCGCGTCCGACGAGCACGGCGAGCAGTCCCGTCGCGAGCGGGTCAAGCGTTCCCGTATGACCGACCTGCCTTGTTCCGTAGAGCTTTCGCACGCGGGCAACCACGTCGAAGGAGGTCATGTCCTCCGGTTTGTCGATGAGGAGAATGCCGTCAGTCATCGAAGCCGCATTCCTTTATGATGCGCGCGACGGCGCTATCGACCTCCGCCGGCGTCACGCTGCATCCGGCCGCTCCCGCGTGACCGCCGCCGCCGAAAATCGAGCAGATTTTCGCGACGTCGATTTCGCATGCGGAGCGGGTGGAGATTTTGTAGGATCCGTCGTCCTTTTCCCGCGCGAGGATGGCCACCTTGACGCCGTCTGCCCGTCGAATTACGTTGATGACGTCGTATGTATCCTCGTCCTCGAAGCCGTGCGCGCGTTTGTCCTCCCCTGTGATTTTGACATAGGAGATTCTGCCGCCGCAGAAATAGGTGACGTTCGCCATGGCAAAGGCCTCGGCGGCGAGCGCCGTTTTGGATTTGCATTCAAACAGGCTGCGGCAGATTTCCGCATGACTTGCCCCGCGCTCGATGAGCTTCGCCGCGATTTTGTGCGTCACGGGCGTCGTGTTCGCATAGCGGAAGCCGCCGGTATCCGCCGCGAGCGCGGCATAGAGCAGGGATGCCGTCTTTTCCGGAATTTCACCGCTTAGAAGGCGTCCGATGATGTGATATATGATTTCGGCGCATGCGGCGGACTTGGGATCGTCGAAATAATATTTTGCGAATTTCTCATGTGTCGCGTGGTGATCGAGCGCGAGGTCGATATCTTTCGCCATATCGCGGTAGATGCCGAGCTGCGCCGCCGAAGCGACGTCCACGCTGATCCGGTATTCCGGCGTAAAATCCGCCGGCGCGTTTTCGATGCGGAATTCGCGCTCACCTTCGGTCATGAAGGCAAGGGACGCGGGGATTCGGTCGCAGCAGGCGGGATACGCGGTTTTGCCGAGCGAGCGCAGCGTCGCGATGAGCGCGAAGCAGGAGCCGATTGTGTCCGCGTCCGGATTCTCATGGGTGAAAACGAGAAAATTGTTTCGCCCCGTCAGGATTTTGCAGATTCCCTGTATGGTGATGTTATTCATCTTCGTTTTCTCCTTCCTGCCCCGCGTCGTCCGTCTGCGCCGTTTTTTTGAGAAGCTCGGAGATATTCGCGCCGCGCTCCATGGCGTCGTCATATTCAAAGGAAAGCTCCGGCGTGATGCGCAGATTGATTTTTTCCGCCAGCGCGTGACGCAGGAAACCCGCGGCACTGTAAAGTCCCTTTTTGATTTCTCGGATTCCCTCGCTGTCCGCTCCGAAAACGGAAAAATAGATTTTGGCGTATTTCAGGTCGCCGGATACGTCACAGCTCGTAACGGTGATAAGCGCATCCCGGACTCTCGGGTCCTTGACTTCTCTTATGGCATCGGAGATCACCCGTGTGACCTCGTCGTTGATTCTCATCCGTCTGTAATTCGGCATGTCTTTTATGATGCGGCCCATCCGAGCGGTCGGCCGGGCCTTCCTTTCTTCTCCGCAGCTTTGCGGAAGAGTCTTTTCGTTTCCGTTCTGTTTTCATTTTAACACAAATCTATGAAAAATAACAGATGATTTGCAAAAAAATTATAAAGAAGGAAATCCTTCGGACGGTTGACAGGAGGGGTTCCGTATGATACAATTATTTAAATACGAAGATTATGCCGGAAAGCATCGAAAACCGGTGAGAGAGGGGGCGGGGGCATGTCGCCGCGCAACGAAAATATCGATAGCTTTTGGGATATCGGCGACATGCTGCCGTCGCGTCCCGCAAAAAAGGCGGTGCCCTCTCGCGCATCGGTCCCCGAGGCCGTTCCGGTGCGGGTGAATGTCGGAGAGCCGGAGCCGGAATTCAAAATTCTGCCGCGCCGCGAGCGGGAAATCCGGAAAGAACCGGAAGCGCGGGAGTTTTGTCCGCCGTCGGGCTTTATCAAGAAGGTGCGGATCATACCGTGGCCGACCGATTTCAGCTTCTATACGAAATTCAGAAACGATGCGCTTCGGTATTTTGACAGGGAGCACGCGGCTTGCGAGTATATCTATTTCTTTTCCTACATGCCGCAGTATGACCAGATGACGGCGGCGCAGGTCGCATATTATCTTTACTGGCGGGGCGAGGTTCGCCGTGAGCACTATATCAAGGCGGATAACAGCTATCTGTTTTTGTATATCTACGAGATCATCAATCTGCCGGATAAAATACCGCCGCAGACGGGGGCGGTTCTGCTCTCGAGGCTGTGGCGGGCGTACCGCGAGGATTTCCGGTATCTCGACAAATATATCGGAGAATGGCTTTGCGATTACTGTCTGATATACGGCGTGGAGCCGGACTGGCAGGCGCTTGCCGCGTTTTCCGGCGAAATTGCCGGAAAGGTTTCTCTGCCGGAGTTTTATCTGCGCGGGGATGAGCTGACCTATCCGCTGATTCGCTCTCTTTCATCCTATGATTACAGAAAAAGCAAATATTACGCCGAGCATCATGACGCTTTCGACAGGCATATTCCGGCGGCCGCCGTGCAGGTGCTCAGCCGGCTTGTGGCGCCTGCGCCGGAGGAATTCGGCGTCCATCCCGCGAAGCTTTCCCGCGACGGTTTTTCGGGCGCCGTCGCCTGCCGTGCGGTGAAATGCAAGCTCGAGCTTACCTGCTTTCCGCTTCGGCGGTCATATGAGATGAAGCAGCTGGTAACGGGCGTCATTAAGCTCTGTGAAAACCAGCTTCGCGCGGCATTTTCCGTCAAGGCGCGCTTTTCGCCCGCCGGCATCGACGAGAGGCTTGTGCGCGCCGTTTCGGAATATTTCGACGCATTTTATCCCGAACGCTCCTCGCACAAGCGGCGGAAAGCGCCGGAGGAAGCTGAGGAAGCCTATATGGCGCTTTATGAGCCGGAAAACAAGGGACCTGCCGACATCAAGCGGGCGCTTGCCATCGAGCAGGACGCTTGGGAGACGGCGGCGCTTCTCGGCGAAGATTCCGATGAGGAGGCGCCCTGTGGGACTGTCCCCGAACCGTCGGAAATGCCCGCTTTTGCCGGCTTTGACGATGCCGCGGAGGGGGACTTTGCCGCGCTTGTTTCGGCGCTTGACGGAGAGACACGCCGGGCGCTTGTCTCCGCCTGCCGCGGAGAGTTTGCCGCGTTCTGCCGCGCGGCGGGACGGATGCCGGAAACAGTGAAAAGCCGAATCAACGAGCTTGCGACGGAGCTTGTCGGAGACATCGTTCTGGATGACGGTTTCAACGTGATAGGGGATTACGCAGACGAGCTTTTTGCCGCTTTGACGGAATATAAGGAGGATACGGACTGAAATGCAGGAAAAAACGGTCAAAATACCGAAACGGATATTGAACTCGCTGCTTGCCTCCATGGCGGCGGGCGTTGTCCCGCGCTCCGGCGCGAAATATATCGCGATCGGACGGACGGGGGAGATCGCCGCGCTCTGCCGGGACCTTGACGCGGTGGCGGACGGTGGCTCGGCGACGCGCTTTATCATCGGCAAATACGGAAGCGGCAAGAGCTTTCTCATTCAGCTGATGCGCGGTTATGCGATTGAGAACGGTTTTGTCTGCGCGGACGCCGATCTTTCGCCGGAGCGCAGGCTCTCCTCCTCGAACGGCGGCGGACTTGCGACATACAGAGAACTGATGAAAAACCTGTCGTCCAAGGCGTCGCCGGAGGGCGGGGCGCTGTCTCAAATCATTTCCAAATGGCTCTCCGACATTCAGTATGAGGTGGCGGAAACGGGACTGTCTCCGGATTCGCCCGATTTTGAGAAAGAAATTTCCAAGCGGATTTATTCCGTGCTGCGCGAAATCGAAACGGGCATCGGCGCGTTCGATTTCGCTCGGGTGATCGATACCTATTACCGCGCATGGCGCGCGTCGGACGAGGGACGTCAAAGCGACTGTCTGCGCTGGCTGCGCGGGGAATTCGGCACGAAAACCGAGGCGCGCGCGGCGCTTTCGGTATCCGGCATCATCGACGATGAGAACTGGTACGATTATATCAAGCTGATGGCGGTTTTTGTCCGCCGGCTCGGATACCGCGGACTTGTCGTCTTCATCGACGAATGCGTCAACCTTTATAAAATCCCGAATCGCGTGTCGAGGGAAAACAATTATGAGAAGATTCTTTCCATTTTCAACGACACGCTTCAAGGCAAGGCGGCAGGACTGGAAATCATCTTCGCCGGTACACCGCAGTTTTTGGAGGATACGCGCCGCGGGCTTTTCAGCTACGAGGCGCTGCGTTCGCGGCTCGTCGATACGATGTTCGGCGGAGAACCGGCGCAGACAGGGCATATGTTCGGTCCGATCATGCGTCTTGCAAGGCTTTCCGACGACGAGCTGCTCGCTCTCATCGCCCGTGTGACGGGGCTTTTTGCCGAAGGGTATGGGGCTGTGGACGTCACGGCGGAGGAGATGCGCGATTTTCTGTATTTCATGCTTTCGCGTGCCGGTGCGGATACGATGATTACGCCGCGTGAAATCATCCGCTCCTATATGACGGCGCTCGGATTGCTTGCGCAGGAAAACGGCAAGAAGCGTCTGCCGGATATTTATAAAAAAGAGGACGTGATGCCCGCCGATGCGGATAAAAGGGTGAATCCCGACGATTTTGATCCGGAGACAATCGAAATTTAAGCATACGAAAACAAATTTATGAATTTCACCGCTTTCGGGCGGTATAACGGAGAGAGCTATGAGAGAAAAATTTTCCTTTGACCCCAAAAATACGGGAGAGAACCGGTGCGAGCCGCGCGCATTCTATATCCCGCACGGCACGGCGGCCTCCGCCATGTCGGAGAATGCCGGCGACCGCTATGTGTCCCTCGACGGAGATTGGGATTTTCGGTATTATGAGACGCTGCTCGAGCTTCCGGCGGAGCCATGCGGGCTCGAATACACGGAAAAAATGCCGGTGCCGTCCTGCTGGCAGTGCCACGGATACGGCAAAATCCAGTATACGAACGTCAACTATCCCATTCCGTATCTGCCGCCGGAAATTTCCCTTGATACGCCCGTCGGCGTCTATCACCGCGTGTTTACGGCGCCCGCGGGCGAAAAGACCTATCTGATGTTCGACGGCGTTTGCTCGGAGTTTATCGTCTATGTCAATGACCGCTATCTCGGCATGTCCAAAGGGTCTCATATTCAGTCGGAATTTGATGTGACGGAGCTGCTCTGCGCCGGCGAAAACTCGATTACCGTGGCCGTTCTCACATACAGCGACAGCACTTATATCGAGGATCAGGACTTCTTCCGCTTCAACGGCATTTTCAGAAGCGTCTATCTGCTTTCCCGTCCCGCGCTCCATATCCGGGATTTCTTCATCACGACGGAAAACGACGGGACGGTCGGCATCGACCTTTCGCTGTCCGGCGACTGTGAGGATTTGGAATCGAAGCTTTCGGTGCGGCTTTTTGCGCCCGACGGAACGGAAATCGAGGAGGGCGCCGAATCTCCGCTTCTGTGGACGGCGGAGACGCCGAACCTATACGGTCTTTTGCTTTCCTTCAACGGGGAATATATCTATAAAAAGTTCGGATTCCGCGAAATCTCCGTCGCGGAAAACTGCGCCCTGCTGATAAACGGAGAGGCGGTCAAGCTCAAAGGTGTCAACCATCACGACACGCATCCGAAAAACGGCTATACGGTCACAAAAGAGGAGCTGTGGGAGGAGCTGTGCCTGATGAAGCGGCACAACATCAACTGCATCCGCACCTCGCACTATCCGCCGGTGCCGGAAATGCTTGAAATGTGCGACAAGCTCGGCTTTTATGTGGTGGACGAGTGCGACATCGAGGCACACGGCACGGAGCTTGCCTATCGCGGCAAAAATCCGTCGGGGCAGATCTCCGACAATCCTCTGTGGCGCGAGGCCTATCTCGACAGGGCGAAGCGCTTTGTCGCGCGCGACAAAAACGCACCGTGCGTCATCATGTGGTCGCTCGGGAACGAGAGCCATTTCGGGGAAAATCACCGCGCGATGGCGGCGATGATAAAAGAGACGGATTCGACAAGACTCATTCATTATGAAGGGACTTCCGCTGTGCGCCGATTCTCCGAAACGCATGACGAGCCGATCGACGAATGCGTCGATGTGGAAAGCTTTATGTACTGGGCGCTCGAGGGCGTGGAGGCAAAGGGAATCAACAAGAGCGGCGATCCCCGCCCGTATTTCCTCTGCGAATATGCGCACGCCATGGGCATGGGCCCGGGCGGCCTTGAGGATTATTGGCGGCTCTTTTATCGGTATCCCCGCCTTATCGGCGGCTGTGTATGGGAATGGGCGGATCACGCGGTCGAGGAAGGGGAGAAGAACGGAATGCCGGTCTGGCTTTACGGCGGAGACCACGGCGAGGTGCCGAACGACGGCAATTTCTGCGCCGACGGACTTTGCTATCCCGACCGCACGCCGCATATCGGCCTTTTGGAGCTGAAACAGGTGCTTCGTCCCGTGCGTGTCGTATGGGAGGATGAGACGCGCGGCGTGCTTCGTCTTTCCAATATGCTGGATTTTGTGAATACGGCGGCACTTTTCACCGCGGAATATGCGGTCATGGACGGGGAACGCGTCATCTCGCGCGGGACGCTTCCGCTGGATATCGCGCCGCATGAATCCGTCACGGTGCAAATTGAGGGGCTTCCCGAGGCGACGGAATATCCCTGCTTTGTCAATCTTTCCGTTGTCTACCGCTGTGATACGCCGTTTGCGAAAGCGGGAGAGGAGGCGTGCTTCGAGCAGCTTGCCGTCCGGACAAAGACCGGCGCGCTCCGCGCAAAACGGAAATCGGGGTGTATATCCGTTGCTTCCAGTGCGCGCTTTGTGAAAATCGCCTCGGAGACGCTTTCCGTCACGGTGGACCGTGCGCACGGCACGCTCACAAGCTTTTGCAAAAACGGAATGGAGCTTCTCGCCGCACCGACGCGCTTCACCGCATGGCGCGCGCCGACGGACAACGATATGAACATCAATCCCCGCAACTGGACGGCCGAATTTGTCCGGTATGCCGGCTTTCATGTCCTGTCCTCCGGGATTACCTGTACCGATTCCGAAGCCGTTCTCATCTTTGACGGGCTTTTCGGCGCACCGGCACGCTTCCCGATGTATCTTTTGAAAGTGGTGTATACCGTGAGCGCGGGCGGCGTCGATGTCGCCGCTCACGCACAGCGGCATCCCGATATGCTGGTGACGCAGATTCCGCGCTTTGCGGTGGAGTTTGTCCTGCGCGCCGGCTTTGAAACGCTTGAATATTTTGCCAAGGGTCCGAAGGCCTGCTATATCGATTTTCAGGAGCACGCGAAATACGGCGTCTACCGTTCGACCGTTACGGAGGAATACGAGCCGATGATAAAACCGCAGGAATGCGGCAATCACATCGGCGCGCGGTATGCCGTTTTATCCTCCGAGGACAGCGAATTGCGCGTGGAAGGGGAGAATTTTGAGTTTTCCGCGCTCCACTATTCCGCGGAAGCGCTCACGGATGCCGCTCACCGCCATGAGCTGGTGCCTGATGAGAATACGCACCTGTTGATAAACTACAAGGTCAACGGAATCGGCACAAACAGCTGCGGTCCGGTGCTTCCGGAACAGTATATTTTCCTTGATGAGCACTTTGATTTTCAATTTCATGTTCAATAACAGGAGGTACCGGCATGGCAAAGCTTGAATGTGAACTGGTCGGCGATTTTTCTGTCATCCTTCGCGATATCGAGGATGGCATCTTAAACGGCAGCGCGTCGGCAAGCCTTGAGGACAGAAGTGATTTTGTCTCCGGCGATGTCCGCTGCGCCGTGCGTGTGTTTGAACGATACAGCATGGCGGGCGGGAACCGGCTCAGCATGAGCGTGACGCTGTTCGGCCCTCCGGAGAGAATCCGTTTGTCCGCCATCACGGCGGGCGGAAGCAGCGCGATATTTTTCAAAATAAATACCTTCGGGGAAGAAGCGTTCCTTGAATGTATCGAGGAGATCGTTTCTCCTTATTGTCATTAAAGAACGTACAGCGTAAGGAGGACAATATGACGGAAGAAGAAAAAACTGAGGTTGTGGAAACGCCGCCGCTTTTTGAAACGCACAGCGTTTGGACGAAAGCCATGTTCCTCGAATTGCAGAAAAGCGCGGTGAAATCGCGATTGTGGATTTGGGCGGCTGTTATATCGGCGATATGGATTCCGGTTATCGTTCTTAACGTTATCGGGAAAGACTGGATAATGACGCTTTTACTTATTATTCTGTATGGATTGCTGGTCTGCTATTTATTCTATTTGCCGTATGGGATTGCCAAACGGCAGTACAATCAGTATCGGGTGCTCTATGGCAAAGATATGGAGTATGATTTATGCTTTCGGGAGGAGACGGTCACAAGCGTCAATCTTCTGACAGGCGGAAAATTGTCGATGGGCTATGAGAAATTCCGAAGGCTTGTCAAAACCAAAAACCTATATATCCTGTATATGGAGAAAAAGATGGTGTTTTTCTTTCACAGGAATGATTTCATAACGGGCGACGCCGCTTCCTTTGAGGCGTTTATCGCGGGAAAATGCCCGCAGACCAAAAAGAAATCCAAATGAGAAAGACCGGAGCGAGCGCTCCGGTCTTTTCTATACGGTTTCCAGCTCCTTGATTTCGTAGTCCCGTCCGACGAGATTATAAAGGCACTGCTTGACCTCCTCCTCGTCGTAAAGCTGGATTTTGATGACGATGGTATCGCCGGCATAGATTTTTTTCTCGCCGCCGTTGTCCATCGATTTTTCGTTTTTGTTTGCCCGTGTGATGCTGGTAACAATCGCGGTATGCGGCCACAAAATGTCCCGCACGGCCTTGCCGATGACGAATGCGCCGTCGGAAACCTTGACCTCATAACGCACGATTTTCCGCTTTTTCCCGCGGTTCTGCACCTCCACCATGTCGTCGAGCACCGCGTCGTAGAAGGATTTCCGATTGAAGATTTCCGTTGCAAAATAAACGGTGAAAACAGCGACCGCCACATAAAAAAGATTGGTGAACTGTGCGGTGGATTCGATGAAAAAGACCGTCGCGGTAAGCGGGGCGCGCATGGTGCCGCCCATGAAGGCGGACATCGCAAGCAGAATGACGGTTCCGTAAAGCTCCTCGGACATTCCGAGGACGATGAGCAGCTTTCCGGCGAGCGCACCGATAAGCGCGCCGATGGCGAGCGTCGGGACGAAGATGCCGCCGGTCGCACCGCTGTTGGAGGTCAGTATCATCATGACGAAGCGTATGAGCAGCAGAACGGCCAAATAAGCGACGGTGCGTTCCTCTTCCAGAATATCGAGGATGATTCCGCGTCCGCTGTAAAGGCTGTCGAGGAAAAAGAAGCCGAGCGCGCCGGTGAGCAGAAAGACGACGGCAAGCTTTGCATAGTCCGGAACGCGGCTCCCGAATTTTCTCATAAAGGCGTTGAAAGCGGAAACGGCAAGGTCGAACAGCGCGACCGCGGCGGCAACGATGACCGCCAGCAGGACGACATATCCGGTATCCGTGATTGCGAGCGGCGAGACATTCCCGATGTCGAAAAGCACGGGATTTATGCCGAACGCCATGCACAGCAGATTGTTGATATAGGTGGCGAACGCGACGGATGTGGAGGCGATGATGACAAGCATAGGCGTGAACCGTTTATGCACCTCTTCCAGCGCGAAGAGAATGGCGGTGACGGGAGAGCCGGTGGCGACGGAGAAGCCGGCGCAGGCGCCGCCCGTCATGACATAGCGGTTCCATGCCTCTCTGTCTTTGGATATTTTTCCGGTCAGATGTCCGAACGAGGTGCCGACCAAGACGCTCGGCCCCTCGCTTCCGAGCGGCAGTCCGCAGAAAAAGCTGATAAAGCTCCCCGCAATCGTGCCGATGAGCGTCCTGAGCCAGCGGAACGTAAGCACGCCGCGCAGGATGCCCTCGCTTCGTGGAATACCGCCGCCCTTGATTTCCGGCGCTTTTTTGTGCAGAAGATACATGATAAAAGCCATCAGAAGAAGCGCGGCGAGCAGAAGCGCCGCATAGCCCGGGCTCCCGTGCGCGGCTTCATAGAGGCTTTTTGAATATTCCTCTAACTTTTCCGCCGCAAGACGGAAGAAAAAGATCAGTGCGCCGACCGCGATTCCGCAGATCATCCCGTATACGAGACAGGGAACGGTGTGTACGAGATATTCCTTATAATTATATTTTCTCAAACGAAGCCCTCCTTTTTGACGAAGCCCGCCTTTTGGCGGAATGCCGTTTCAAAAGGTCGGCGGGACGATACGCTTCGCCCCGCCGGTGTTTTATTTTTCTTTTTTCGGATATTCCCGGATGGTGGATATATAATACGTGTTGATGAGTTTTTTGCGCCCTTTGTCGTCCGCGACCTCGATCCAGTTGTCCTTGACGGAGAGGATTGTCCCGATACAGCCGGTCGAAACATCTCCTATGATTTCGCAGCGCTTGCCGATCATATTTTCGATGAGTTCATTCATAACCGCTTTCCTTTCTTTGTTCCAAAGCATCCGCCGCCGGTTTTTTCGGCGCTTTGTCGGCAGGATGAAGCAGAAATAAATGACGCAAAGCAAAATGACCAAATAGGAAGCTTCCATATCCCGTTTCCCCCTGCTTTTCCAAAGTGATACCCGTTTTTTCTATTATTTTACTCTGTTTTGTCCCATATGTCAATACAAAATTGTTGACACGGCGGCGGGGATGCGCTATAATCTGTTATGAATGAAATCTCAAAACAGAAAGGAAATCATATGGCCAAATTGAATAAATTGAAAAAAGAACTTGGTGTCACGGGACCTGTCGTGACAATCGTAATGGACGGCGTGGGACTTGCACCCGACGGCCCCGGAAACGCGGTGAAAAACGCCTATACCCCGACGCTTGACATGCTGATGGCGAACTACCCGTGGACAAAGTTGCGTGCGCACGGCACCGCGGTGGGACTGATGTCCGACGACGACATGGGAAACTCCGAGGTCGGACATAACGCGCTCGGCTCCGGGCAGGTGTTCGCGCAGGGCGCGAAGCTCGTCAGTGAGTCGATTCGCTCGGGAAAGATGTTCGACGGGCAGACATGGAAGGCGCTTGTTTCAAACTGTGCGGAAAACGGTTCCGTTTTCCATTTCATCGGACTGTTTTCGGACGGCAACGTCCATTCGCACATCGACCATTTGAAAGCGATGGTGAAACGGGCAAAGGACGACGGCGCAAAGACGGTCAGAATCCACATTCTGCTCGACGGCCGCGATGTCGGAGAGACCTCCGCGCTCGATTATGTGAATCCGTTCGAGGAATTTCTCACGTCTCTTTGCGACGCGTCGTTTGATGCGAAAATCGCCTCCGGCGGCGGCAGAATGAAAATTACGATGGACCGTTATGAGGCGAACTGGAAGATGGTCGAGGACGGCTGGCACACGCATGTGCTCGGCGACGGCAGACAGTTTGCGTCCGCAAGGGAAGCGATCGAGACCTACCGCGCGGAAACCGGCGCAATCGACCAGGATTTGCCGGCATTCGTCATTGCAAAGGACGGAAAACCGGTCGGAACCGTCGAGGACGGCGACAGCGTCGTGTTCTTCAATTTCCGCGGCGACCGAGCAATCGAAATTTCAAAAGCATTTGAGGCGGGTTCGGATTTCGATAAATTTGACCGCGTTCGCGTTCCGAAGGTGATTTATGCCGGTATGCTCGAATACGACGGCGATCTGCATGTGCCGTCCCGCTATCTCGTGGCGCCGCCCGCTATCACAAACACGATGGGAGAATATCTTGCCGGAACGGGAATCACGCAGTATGCCGTTTCCGAAACACAGAAA
Organism: uncultured Eubacteriales bacterium; assembly: GCA_934446365.1. Lineage (GTDB taxonomy): Bacteria > Bacillota > Clostridia > Oscillospirales > CAG-272 > QALR01. The sequence continues at coordinate 256,776 of CAKSDZ010000004.1, forward strand.
TACGGACATGTGACCTATTTTTGGAACGGAAACAGAAGCGGAAAATTCGATGAAAAAACGGAAACCTATGAGGAAATTCCCTCCGATCTCGTTCCGTTTGAGCAGCGTCCGTGGATGCAGTGCGCGCTTGTCGCGGATAAAATCATCGAGGCGATTGAGTCCGGCAAATACCGCTATATCAGAGCCAATTTCCCGAACGGCGATATGGTCGGGCATACCGGAAACTACGAGGCGACCGTCATTTCTGTGGAGTCCCTCGACCTTCAGCTCGCCCGAATCATCAAGGCGGTGGACGCGGCGCACGGTGTGGCCATCATCACGGCGGACCATGGAAACTCCGACGAGATGTACGAGACCGACAAGAAAGGAAATGTAAAAACGAATCCGGACGGTTCGCCGAAGGCGAAAACCAGTCATACGCTGAATCCCGTGCCCTGCATTTTGTATGACAATTTTTATTCCGACCGCTATGCCCTGAAAAAGGCGGAAGGCTTCGGGCTTGCCAACGTTGCGGCGACGACCGTGAACCTTTTGGGATATGAGGCGCCTGCGATGTGGTGCGACAGCCTAATTGAAATCAAATGACGAGGAAAGTGCCGGATGGGCGGGGGATCCGTTCGTCCGGCATATTTTAATATAATAATATATGAAAGAAAAGAAAATCAAAATCAAGATTTTTGCGGTTGTTTCCCGCGGAGAGGGCGACGAAGCGGAGCGGGAGAAGATTCGGATCACCGGAAACGGCGTCATGACTTGCGAGGGAAACCGGATCGAAATCCGATATGATGAAATTTTAGGAGAGGACGGCCCTGCCGTCAATACGCTTTCCTTTGATACCGGCGACCGCAGCGTTGTCACATTGGTAAGAGAGGGCGCCGTGTCCTCTGTGATGACGTTTTCCGAAAAGGCGAGATACGGCGGGAATTACGATGCCGGTTTTGCGGCGTTTGAGTTTACGGTTGCGGCAAGACGCGTGTCCAATACGGTGTCCTTTGAAAAAGGGGGCGTTCTTGTTTTGGATTACAATACGGAAATTCAAGGTGTCCCCGTTCAGGAAAGCCGGTTCCGTTTTGATATCGTCTGTGACGGTGAGGCTTATGAAAAACATGTGAGAAAAGTCAAAAAAACGAAAAAAATTTCAAAAACCCCTTGACAAAGAGGGAGGGGATGTGATAGAATAATCGGGCCGCTTCGGAAGAGGCAGGCGCTTGGTCTTTGGAAATTGAACAACAACAAAAAGAACGAAT
>CAKSDZ010000005.1 GCA_934446365.1 uncultured Eubacteriales bacterium
TCCATAGTTTTGCGGTGTCAAACCGCTTTTATTATACCATGGAGTTTTCGGCTTGCTTCTAGCTCGCCGTTTTTTCTCCGCTGAAGCTTTTTTCCTTCCCCCGGTAGAACCGGGGGTTTATTTCCACGTCTGAAGACGCCAAAGAATACGGCGCAGTCCCAAAAAGGACCGCGCCGCATTTCTCTTTTAGGAAAAAAATCTACTTCCCTGTCAGATTATCCGAACCGTTTAATACGAAACGGATTTCGCGCTTCGCCGACAAGCAGCGGTCAAAAGCAAAGCGCCATCGGGCTTTGACCTGCTTTTCCGCATTGTTACCAGCTTTTCTTTTCTTTACTGCTGTCGTGGCGGTGTTTGCGTTCCTCCACCATTTGCACAAACCACTCCACCATAGCGGGATCGGTGTGGGAAAAGAATGAGCTGGTCTTTTTATCCAATGCGGAAATGGCAGCCATATCCGCCTCCGACAAAGCAAAATCGAATACATTGAAATTTTCCTCCATGCGCTCGATATGCGTGGATTTCGGAATGACGACGACCCCGCGCTGGATATGCCAGCGCAGCATGACCTGCGCCGCGGTTTTTCCATACCGCGCGCCGATTCCGGCGAGCACCGGATTTTCAAACAGGCCGCCGCGCCCCTCTCCGAAGGGCGCCCAAGCCTCGATCTGAATATCATACTTTTTCATCCATTCCATAGCTTCGGTCTGTTGATTGAAAGGATGCGTTTCCACCTGATTGACCATCGGCCGTATGCGGTTGAAGTTTGCAAATTCCACCATACGGTCGGCGTAGAAATTGGAGATGCCGATAGCGCGTATTCTGCCCGCCTCATAGAGCTTTTCCAAAGACCGCCACGCGCCATAGGTGTCGCCGAACGGCTGATGCAGCAAAACAAGGTCAAGGTAATCCGTTTGGAGCTTCCGCATGGATTCCAAAACGGAAGCATAGGCATTTTCCTCGCCGTAATGCTCGATCCAAACCTTTGTGGTCAAAAAAATTTCCTCCCGAGGCACGCCGGACTTCCGAATTGCGGAGCCGACTTCCTCCTCATTGAAATAGGACTGCGCCGTGTCGATATGCCGATAGCCGACCCTCAGCGCATCCATAACGCAGCGTTCGCATTCGCCTTTCGTAATCTGATAAACGCCGTAGCCGAGCATCGGCATTTTTATACCGTTCGATAAGGTCACATATTCCATATTATCCCCTCCGTTTTCATGGCTCTCATGAATGGCAGCGGCGGCTTGCCGCAGCGTCGCCACACATAAAATCCGTATTTGTAACAAAATTTCTCTTGCTGCGCACCGACAGGAGCACATTTACTGTCTCACCTGCGCTGCCGGGCTGTCCGGCAGCACATTTTGCAGATATTTTTCAATGCGGCACCGCATGACGGCTCCATGCCGCACTCCATTTAATGGACAGCTGCCACGTCGGCTCGACGGTCCCCGCCTGCAAGCACAAGCGTTTTTATTCCGCCCAAATCTCCTTGGCCATCCGAAATGCCGCCCACGCCTTAGGCCATCCTGCATAAAACGCGGCATGCGTCAGAATTTCGGCAATCTCCTCTTTCGTCACGCCGTGATTCTTTGCATTTTGCAGATGATGCCTCAACGAGCTGTCCAAAATTCCGCCTGCCATCAATGCCGTCACGGTGACGATGCTGCGGTCCCGTGCGGACAGCTTATCTTCCCTTGCCCAAACCTCGCCGAACAGTATATCGTCGTTCAGCTCCGCGAACTTCGGCGCAAACGCGCCAAGCTCGTCTCTTCCTGCCGTCACTTTTGCCATGCTTCCACCTCATTTCAATTTGTTGTATTCCTCTTCCGAAACCGGCTCGCACCATTCGGTGCCGCAATCCGTGCCCGGCACCTCCACGGCGATATGGGAAAACCAGCTGTCCGCTTTCGCCCCGTGCCAGTGCTTCACATTTGCCGGAATGGTGATGACCGTACCGGGGGTCAGCGCGACGGCCGGCTTCCCCTGCTCCTGATACCAGCCCTCGCCGGCGGTACAGACGAGCACCTGCCCGCCGCCCGAGGATGCCCGATGGATATGCCAGCGGTTGCGGCAGCCCGGCTCGAAGGTCACATTGGCGAGAAACACAGTATTTGCCGGATCGGTCAGCGGATTCAGAAAGGACGCCCCGCTGAAATACCGCGCATAAGCGGTATTTTCCGCGCCTGTACCAAAAACATTCGCTTTTTCAAATTGCGTTCTATCCAAAATTTTCATCTGTCATCCTTCCTCCAAAAGAGCTTTGACGCTCTGCGTCCACAGCATGATATCCGATTCCGGCGTTTCCAGCCGGTCGCCGCCATCGGAATCAAACCGGACCTGCATCTCACAGGCAAACTTCGCACCGGAGCAGGCCTCTTTCATATCTTTGATCACACGGCCCGGCCAGCCGCCGTTTGTCATAAACGGAATCACCGTTTTGCCGCGCCAGCTCCGGCTGTGCAGAAAGGTGAGAACGGCGGGCGCCATCGTATACCACCATGTAGGTGTGCCGACGGCGACGACATCATAAGCCGCAATGTCTACGGAAATCGGTGCAAGCTTTGGCTCATAGAGCCGTTTGGTCTCCTCCCGTCCCTGCTTCACGACCTCGTCATAGCTTCCGGAATACGGTACGGCGGTATCAATGCGCAGCAGATCCGTGCCCGTGGCGGCCTGCAGCTGCTTCGCAATCCGCTCCGTATTGCCGTTCGACCATGAATAATAGACGATCAATGCTTTTTTCATCTGTGCGTCTCCTTACCTTAGAATCCAAGAGAATGCAGCCAATCTGTGACCGTCGCTTCCCCGGCATAAGAGGAAAAACGGCGTCCCTGCTGCCAATTTCCCGTTCCCGCCAGCTCCGCAAGAAGCGCGCCGCTTTCTCCAAGTCCGGAGCTTGCCGAGGTAGCAAAGGGAATCACGGTTTTTCCGGTGAAATCGTTGCCTTCTACGAAGCCGTCCACCGGCCACGCCGCGATCTGCCACCAAATGGGGTAGCCGATGAATACGGTATCGTAGCTTTCCCAGTTCTCCGGCGTCACGGAAACCAGCTCGACCGCTCGGTCTTCGGGATGCTCATGCTCATAGACGACGCGGCTGCCGTCATCGTTGTAGTTCAGGTCGTCCTCCGTATAGGGATCCGCCGGCACGAGTTCAAATAAATCCGCACCGGTCGCCGCGGCGATGTGCCGGGCAACGGTCTGCGTGTGCCCGGTTGCGGAATAATAGACCACCAGAATCTTTTTGCCGCTTTCCTCCGGCACTTCCGGCTCACCGGCCGTACCGGAGGACGTCTGTGCCAGACTGCCGTCGCCGGTACCGGATAAACCGTCGCCTGGTGCCGGCGTATTGCCGCACGCGGCAATACCGAACACCAGCAAAATACTCACCATAAGTGCAATCCATTTTCTCATAATTTCTCCTCCGTTTCATTCACCAAGCCATTTTTTGATTTCTGTTTCGGATCTGTCAACGCTCCCGCCGCGGATTGCAAGCCCCTTTTCAAGCCTTGCGCCCGGGCAGAGCCGCTTGATATCCCGCTCGCTGCTACCCATGCCGCTGCCCTCATGCGTGCAGAACGGATAAACCGTCTTTCCGGTGAAATCAAAGTGCTCCAAAAAGGTAAACACCGCCATCGGCATCGTGTTCCAATAGTTCGGATAACCGAGATAGATCACGTCATAGCCCTCCAATGTTTCCGGATACGCTATAAGCTCCGGACGGGCGTCACGCCGCTGGTCCGCCTGTGCTTCGGCAATGCAGTCATTATAGCCTTTTGCATAAGGATTTGCCTGTTCGATCTTGAGCCGATCCGCTCCTGTCAACCTTACAATGATACCCGCCGCAATCTCCGTATTGCCTGTCTCGAGCGTTTTTAGCTGACCGTTCACGTAGTTTTCGTCCGCTCTTGAATAAAAAGCCACCAATTTATTGGACAATTTTCCGTACCTCCGTTTTCTTTTTGCCTATATTATAGCAGCATATGTCTTGACAGGGAATCTCCGATATGTTATCATTATATAAACTTAAAGTTTATACTAAAAACAGGAGCTTCTGTATGTATAATCCTTTGCTGAATACCTTTCTTGCCGTTGCGGACTGTGGCAGCTTCACCAAAGCGGCGGATCATTTATATATCTCTTCCACCGCGGTGATGAAGCAGATAAATGCTTTGGAACAGCATTTGGAGTTGAAGCTTGTCGACCGCACCCCCGCGGGAATCCGTCTGACGCGCGCAGGGGAGGTGATCTATCGGGATGCAAAATTCATGATCGATTATTCCAAAAAATCCATCCATGCCGCCAATGCCGCCGCGCAGCGCTATGATACCACCTTTTGCGTGGGCACTTCCCTTCTCAATCCCGCAAAGCCTTTTATGGATATTTGGTATCGTGTCAGCAAGGAATTTCCGGACTATAAGCTGCACCTTGTTCCGTTCGAGGACGACCATGAGGGAATCCTGTCGGAAATCGAAAAGCTGGGAGAAAAATTCGATTTTCTCATCGGCGTCTGTGATTCCAAGGCGTGGCTTTCCCGATGCCGTTTTCTGCCGCTCGGCAGATATAAGAAGATGGTCGCGGTCTCAACCGAGCATCGTCTGGCATCGAAACCGTATATCCACATAGAGGCGCTATACGGCGAAACCCTGATGATGATTCCGCGCGGAGACTCGGGCGTGAACGACGATATCCGTGATGACCTTGAAAAAAATCACCCGCAGATTGTCATCGAAGATACCCCGCCGCATTACGATATGTCCGTATTCAACCGCTGCGCGGAATCAAGCAAGGTATTGCTGATGACAGAATGCTGGCGGGAGGTACATCCGGGACTTATCTCCATTCCCGTAGTTTGGGATTACAGCATTCCATATGGCCTGCTTTACAGCGCCGAAGCGCCAAAAGATGTTCTGCAATTTGTCGAATGTGTGGAAAAGCTGATACACCCCCAAGCAGAATGACCGGCGTTCCGATATTCAAGCACACAAAAAACCGGGAAACGTCCTTGATAGACGTTTCCCGGTTTTTCGCCGTATTCGCCTTTGCAGCTCTGATATGCGTCCAAGCGCCTCTGTTATCGGTCGGGGACAAAGACTTCCGGCATTTTAAAATGAAAAGGAGAAATTAAGCGTTTGGATTGAATTCCACAAAGGTGATCGTGATATCGATTTCCTCGCAGGTATTCAAATATTCCGAAAGGTTGCTGCTTGTCAGCTCAATCGTGGGACGTCGGATCGTCAAAGTAACCGTGTCTCCCACCTCATATTTTGTCAGCATCTGCGAAAGCGTGGCAAACGAGGAAATCTCCGTTCCGTTGATTTTTTGGAGAATATCCCCGACCTTGAGGCCGGATTTCGCGGCGCTGCCGTTTGCATTGATTTCCGTAACCTGGATATACGAATAGGTCTGCATATAGGGCCACGTCTGGTACTGCTTGGTCTGAACCGTTACGCCAAGACGCGCCTGGCCGGTGATATATCCGTAGTTTTTCAGGTCATTGAGACATTTGACAACGGTAGAGGACGGAATGGCAAAGCCCATTCCCTCGACAGAAGTCCCGCCGATTTTTGCGTTGACAATGCCGATCAGCTCTCCGTCCGTGTTGAAAAGACCGCCGCCGGAGTTGCCGCTGTTGATTGCGGCGCTCGTCTGCATAAGCGTCATCGTGGTATTCTCCACCGTCACATCACGCGCCAGCGCACTCACTATGCCGTCCGTGACGGAAAGTCCGCAGCCGAGCGGATTGCCGATTGCAAGCACCGTGTCGCCGAGCACCATTTTGGTGGAATCTCCGATTTTAGCCGGCGTGCAGTCGTTTTTCTCGATTTTAATGACGGAAATATCCGCATATTCGTCGCCGTAGATATATTTGCCCTCATAAACTTCCCCGTTATACAGCGTAACGGAAATCGTTTTCGTATCTTTTCCGACGACATGATAATTCGTGATAATATAGCCGTCCGTGGTATAAATAACGCCGGAGCCCGCGCCCGATGTCGTATATTCCTGTCCGTAAGCGGTAGAGGTTTCCGTGATGTTGATAATAACGACGGATTTGATGCATTCGTTTGCCACCTTGGCAAGCGCCGAATATTCGGTATTTTCACGCGGCTGGGTTTCGACGCTCGGTGCGGTTTCGGAATTGCCGTTCGACGTATTTTGACCGGGAATCACACCGCTGTTCGTCGTGCCGTCACCGCTTTGTACCGTACCGCCTGTGGTCGACACGGCGGACGGATCCTGACTGCCGCCCGTCAGAGCGTTCATGCCGACTCCCGCCAGCACGGATACCATCAGACACAGCACGATCAGCATCGCGACCGCGCCCTTGGTCATATGCACCTCGGATTTTTTCTTTTTCTTTTTCGGAGGCTCATATTCCGTTCTGACCTCTCTGAATTCGGCATACCGGTTTTCGGAACGGTTATCGTTTCCGGATTCGGTATCCTGTGTGTGCTCTCCGGCTATGCCGTCCGTATTTGTATTTTCCGGCGGATTCGTCTCACGTTGCTTATTTTCTTCGTCGAGGCGGTTATCTTTTTCCTCATTTATGTTATCGCCTCTGTTTTCGTAATCTGCCATATGTTCTTCTCCTTTGCCATGTTTTTAGATTACGTTTTTATTTTAACCGTTATTTGTTACGCGAACATGAATTTCAGTTAACCTTGTTGTAAATATATTTCGCATTTTTCTTGAATTTCTCGATAAGATACGCTAAAATAAAAACAAATCACACTTATGTTTTGCATAAACTAAAAGCAGTATACCTCGCCAGCATGGAATCCCGCGTTTGTTTCCGATATTTTTAGAAGAAAGGCGATACCAATTTGAACGAATCCCAACTTTCGATTTTCACAAAAATGCCGACGCTTGTCACAGACAGACTGATTATGAGAAAAATGCTGATATCCGATTATTCGGATATGTTCGATTATGCCTCACGTCCGGTCACGACAAAATATCTCCTATGGTCGCCTCACGAGTCGCCCAAGTTTACAAAAAAATATTTAAGCTATCTTCAAGGGCAATACCGGGAAGAGAATTTTTACGATTTTGCGCTCGTGGAAAAGGACTCCGGCAAAATGATCGGCACCTGCGGCTTTACGAAATTCGATCTTACCAACAATTCGGCGGAGGTCGGCTATGTCATAAGTCCCGATTTTTGGGGGTACGGATTTGCCGCGGAAGCGCTGCACCGACTTATGCGGTTCGGATTTTCCGAGCTTATGCTGCACCGCCTGACGGCCAAAATCATGGACGGCAATGTCCGCAGCATGCGCGTCGCGGAGAAATGCGGCATGCGGCACGAAGCGACGCACTATGACGCTATGCTCATCAAGGGCAGATACTGCACAATTCACGAATATGCCATCCTCGCGGAGGAGTGGAATCGGTGAAATTTACGTTATCATTCCAAAAGAGATCGCCCGGCGTGAAAAGCCGGGCGCTCTCTTTTATTTTACGGCTAAAAGACCTGTAATCTTGCTTTCAAACGCATTTTTGGAAAGACCGGAAAGGCGTGTGCCGCGCTCCTCATAGACCGAGAGCAGGTAACCGGTGTCTGTCATATAATATGCGGTTTCATCGCTAAAATGATATTTACCGGTATGCGAGCCGCGCGATTCGCTCAAGGATACGACCGCATGATCATGAACGTCCAGCTCCGGATAAGACGAAGCGAAGATATCCGCAAAGCAGATGACGAGCGTTTCCGGCAGCTCCGCACCGGTACGGTTGATCCACACGTCATGAAGCTTTACCTCGAACTGATGAAACAGAAGTTCCTCCGTGTAGGTTTCGGTTTCGCTTATCGTATGCGTCACCGTCACGGTATAATCCGGCAGCGCTTGAAGCACCTCGATTTCCGCCAAAATCGGAATGATTTCAAGCCGCGTTTCGAGATCAAACATCGGATAATCCAGCTGCATCTGACTTTCAGAAATCAGGGGATATTCCGTGCGCAGTGCGTCAATTTCGGAATCGGACAGCCGCTCCGCCGCTTTTTGCTCCCCGCATCCCGTGCAGCCGAGCAAAAGGGCAAGAACCGTTGCGCAGACCAAAAGGATGGCTATTTTTTTCATATCGCACGTTCTCCTTTATTTATATTTGTTATATATATCGGATTTTTCATGATTCTGCGGAACGATACCGCTTCTCACCTGGTCCGGAAAGCCCTGCCGCATCAATGAATATGTAGCCGTTGAAATAATATCGTAAGTTGTATCAGGATGGCCAAGCCCCATCGCATGCCCGATTTCATGTGCAATCGTTTTTTGTATTCTATTATTAATTACTGTTTGATTGGTGGTCCCTAAACTAAAAACATCTGCGGAAGGATTTAAATAAATAAAAGCGACAGAAATTTTTTTAGTGGATGCAGCAGCCTGCTGCCAATTTTCAATTTTTTGAGAATTTGTATCTTTTATAACTGTAAACCCTAAAACCCTATCATCCATATTATATTCATCCCATACTGTCGCATCTGTCTTAATCGTAATGTTTTGTCCGCCTCCACCAAAAATCTGATTTTGTGATTCAATGGAAACCGTCACTCCCTTTGTGCCGATGCCATTCCATGAATTAATCGCATTAATTGCATTGCTATAATAGATAGAAGGACCATGATCATGCATATAACCATAGTATACTCTTAAAGCAGGTGCTCCGCTCGTATTTACATCTTGAAAAGTCATGACAATAGGAACTCCCGAAGAATTAACAAATATTTCGTGAGCAAAAACCCCCATAACGCAATTCGAAATCAGTAAAGCAACCATTAACAAAACAACACATAATTTTAACTTGACTTTCATAACCCACTTCCTTTCTCACTCTAATAATTTTAAACAATCAACTATTAACATTAAACAACAAAAATATATAAATGTCAATATAACTTCAAAATTTTTTTAATAAACCGTTCGACAAAACAATTCTTTTTTCCTTATTTTTCTACATAAATTTCTCTAATTTCAAGGTTTTATCAATAACACAGACCAATATAAACAAAAAACATATAAAAAAATTAATTCCCCAACCCGTAAATTACGAGTCAGGGAATTTGATTGGCGTCCCTGGGCGGATTCGAACCGCCGGCCTTTCGCTTAGGAGGCGAACGCTCTATCCTGCTGAGCTACAAGGACATATCCGCCGAAAATCGGCGGCAATTTTATTTTTTTGCGGATTCTCCGACATTGGCAGGCTCCTGCCCGTCGACGGAATCCGTGTCGGAGCCGTCCACATCCGACGGATTCATATCCGACTTGCTTTTTTCATATGCGGCAACGTCCGCATCCGTAATACAGGGGACTTCCTCCGTAAATACCGGCCGATTATCGGATGCTCCGCTTAAATGCTTGGTTCCCTTGCGGCGCGCCTTCCGAATTTCCTCCTCCATATGCAGTTCACGTCCTGCGTCGGTCGTATAATACGAATAAGTATCCGTTTCAAGTCCTTTTTTGGCAAGCCGGCGGTCGACCGCAGAATACATGACAGTATACAGAATCGCAAATACCGGCACGCCGATAATCAGTCCCCAAAAGCCGAGCAAGCCTGTCATAATGATGATGGCGGTAAACATGAAAACAGAGGATGCTTCCACGCCTGAGCGTATAATTTTCGGACGGATCATTCGCTTGTTGACAACATGAAGAATCACCATAAACAGAACAAACCAAATCACCTGAATCGGATCCGCCAAAAGAATGATCAATGCGCCGACAACCGTACCGATGAGCGGTCCGAAAACCGGAACGATGCAGGCGACGCCTACCAAAACGCTCACGAGCGGATAATATGGGATTCCGATAATGGAGGTACAGATAAAGCAGATCGTCCCGATGATCAGCGCGTCCGCAAGCTGTCCTTTGATGAATCCGCCGAAATTTTTATTGGCAAGATTGGCGCCCTTGGCAAGCGCGGCATACCTCCTCTTGCTGAACAAAGCATATCCGGCCTTCTTGATTTGCGCAATCAAGCGTTCTTTTGCAAATAGGAAATACACCGCAAGAATCACGCCGAGGAAAAAGTCCTTAATAATTCCGACGGCAGTTCCCGCAACGCTTGCGACATCGGGAATGATCGTATTAAGCCCCGAATAAATCTTGTCAAGCAGCTCTACCGCATATTCCGTTATCTTATCGATATAACCCGCCAGCACGCTATCCCCTGCCGAAAGCCCAAGCAGCCATTCCTTGACGGTTTCAAAATAAAGACCCGACATGTTCTGCAAATCCGCATAGCCGCGGAAAACCTGCGGAATGATTCTCCACACAAAGAGCACCGCGGCGATAACCACAACAAGAAGCGTACATAGAACGGAAAGCGTTCTCTTCAAACGATATAAGCCTTTCCGATCAAGTCCTTTCAGGACAGTTCTCTCATAAAAATTGACGAAAGGCGAGAGCAGATACGTAATCAGAATTCCATAAAAAACGGGGTTGAATACGGAAAGAATTTTTGAAACATAATGCCCGAAAGTATTAAAATCCAAAAATAAAAATACACAAAAAACGACGCAGAAAATGACAATGAAAGCATATAGCGCAATGGTCGCATATTTTTTGTTCCATTCGATTTTCACGCGCCGGTCGCCTCCTTCCCGCAAGATTCTCCGCCCGCTCTTTTATAGCGTTATAATATAATGATACACGCCTTCGCCGTTTTAGTCAAGCAAATTTTTTAATATAAAGAGAAATCTCAATCATTTTAATAGAAAATTAATAAATTCAATAATCAATATAAGAATTTCCTCATGTCGCGGTTCCGCGAGTTCTGTAAACCGCGGCGCCGAGCAAAAGCCCGACGCCGCAGGTGAATACACAGAAATCCAACGCGGAACCGGAAAAGCCCTTGCGGGATTATCCGTTTGTCACGTTGATATAACCAAACGAACAGTCAAACTTGCATTTTACAGCCGCATTTCCCTCCGATTGGTTTTTGATGGAGGCAAAAGCCGCGCTGTTCTGCGGCTCCGCCTTGATGCCGGCGGGAAGAAGGATTTTCACTTCGCCGAAATTGGCGGAAACGGAAAGATACGCGTCCTCTGCAAAAACCGCCCCGGAAAAATCCAAGGTCAACGAGCCGAAGGAAACGCTGTAACTGCAATGGTGCACCGTCTGTCCGGCAAATCGCAGGGTCTCCCCTGTGAACGTATAGCTCACATGATCCCCTGTGCTCTGTGCTTCTCCGAATATAGCGCCATTGCTGCCGGATTCCGACGGTTCAGCCTTTTTGCCGCCGCGAAACGCATCCACGATGATTTTTCCGCCGAAAATGATCACGGCAAGCGCAAACGCCACAAGCCATATATTCACAAAATCCGGAATGATCCCGTTCTCTTTCAGCACGATTGCGCCGAAAATAAGCATAAAGAAGACATTTCCGACATTCGGACCGTCGCTCACAACGGAGACGAAGAAGCAGAGCATCAGAAGCGCCGCCCACCAGCCGGGGAAAAACAGATCAAAGTTCCAAAAATTCAGAGCGTCGCCAAGCCATGCCACACCGAGCACAAGAAGAACAATACCGATAATCAGTTTTTTCGCTTTTTGCCGGTTCATATGGATGCCCTCTCTTTCCGCAGAAGCTTTTTATTCGGAAGTTCTCATGCTCTCCCGCTTTTTCTTTCTGCTCATCGCAATTATGCAGACCGCAATCACGATGACAACGATAACAGCAACGGCAATCCAAAAGCCGACGGAAAGACCCGTCACACTGATGGAAATCCACAGATCGTCGAGCAGCTTATTGGTATCGTCGGAGAGATTGATAAATTTTTCCGTTTTGGATAGTATTTCCTCACTGGGATAGGCATATTCACTTGCAGCAAGCTCAGGATCAATCAAATCCTTTGCGGCCGTAATCGGCGTGGAATAGCCGGTCGCGCCGCAGTTCTCCGCGGAAATCTTCGGCTCACACATGAAATTGATGAACATTTCCGCGGCTTCCTTGTTTTTGCAGCCTTTCGGAATGCACATCGCATCGACAAAGAAATTGGAGCCTTCCTTCGGGAATGCAAACGCGAGATTCTCATTGTCCTCGTGCATGGTGATGAAATCGCCGGCATAATACGGAGCGATCCAAGCGTTTTCCTCCACCATCTTATCAAAGATTTGATCCATCACATAGTTTTGCACCAGCGGCTTCTGTGCTTTGAGCAGCTCGGCAGCTTCATTGATTTCATCCACGTTCTCGGTGTTGACGGAATAGCCAAGCTTTTCAAGCGCGATGGCGAACGCATCGCGGGAATTGTCGAACATCAGAATTTTTTTCGCATAATCCTCATCCCAAAGGATATCCCAGCTGTCCACCGTTTTCGTCACATATTTGGTGTTGTAGATGATGCCGACCGTACCCCATGTATACGGAACGCTGTATTCGAGCGTAGGATCGTATTCGACATCGTTTTTAAAGGTGTCGTCCACATATTTTTCAAAGTTCGGAATGTTGGAGAAGTCGAGCTTTTCCAGCATGTCTTTTTCGATCATGCGGGAAATCATATAATCCGACGGGATGATCACATCGTAATAAGCACTTCCGCTTTGCAGCTTGGAGTAAAGTCCCTCGTTTGTATCATAGGTCGTGTAATCGACGTCGATGCCGGTGAGCTCCTCAAACATTTTGATGACATCCTCGGAGCCGTCCGAGCCGTCGGCGATATACTCGCCCCAGTTATAAACGTAGAGCTTGACGCCCTGTCCCTTGAACTTGGAATAATATTCCTCGTCGAACGCATAAGGATCGGAAGACACCGTATTCCCCGGAAGCATTTCCGAAGCCGTGACGGATGCCGCCAAAGAGGAGGCAAGCAGCAGGACACAGAGAAGAACAGCAAAGATTTTTTTCATTTTTTGACCAATATTCCTTTCAAAATATATAAATTTTTGAATAAAGGCTTAAAGCCTCATCATTTTCTTTTCCTTCGCACGCTCCGCCCGAATCGAGCGCACATTCACCACAAGAAGAACGGCAAGAACGATCACGAACATAATTGTCGAGAGCGCGTTGATTTCCGGACTGACGCGCTTTTTCACCATCGAATAAATCGTAATGGAGAGCGTCTGAACATTGCCCGCCGTGAAATAACTGACGACGAAATCGTCGAGCGAATACGTAAACGCCATGAGGAAGCCCGTGATGATTCCGGGCATAATCTCCGGCACGATTACCTTGAAAAACGCGCGCGACGGATTGCAGCCGAGGTCGAGCGCCGCCTCATACATGTTTTTGTTGATTTGGCGAAGCTTCGGCAGAACCGAAAGAAACACCGTCGGCACGCAAAAGGTTACATGCGCGATAATCAAAGAGACAAAGCCGCCCGACATATGCGCAAGCGAAAACAACAGCATAAGAGAAATTCCCGTCACGATCTCAGGACTCAGCATCGGCAGATATGTTACATTTTTGATGGCGCCCTTGACCGCCTTGTTTTTCATCGAGAAAACGCCGAGCGCCGCTCCCGTTCCGAGAATCGTCGATATCACGGAGGCCGCCGCGGCGACGATCAGCGTATTCTTCAAGGAATTCAGAATCAGCGTATTGGAAAACAGGTCCTGATACCATTTGAGCGAAAATCCCGTCCATGAATAGCCCTTGGAGGAATTGAACGAAAATACGATAAGCACAAAAATCGGCAGATACAAAAACAGCATCATGAGGGCGATATAAACGCCGGAAAATGTTTTTCCCTTTTTCGTCATACGAGTGCCTCCTCCGCTTCTTCACTGTCAAGGCGGTTGAAAATCGCCATCGTGATCAGCACAACGATCATGAGCAGCAGGGACGTCGCCGAGCCGCAGTTGAGATCATACGAATTTCCGAGAAACTGCGTTTCGATCAGATCTCCGATGAGGTAATTTCCCGTTCCGCCGAGCATGCCGCTGATGACGAACGTGCTGACCGCCGGAACAAATACCATCGTCGTTCCGGAAATGATGCCGGGCATGCTGAGCGGCAGCACCACCCGCCGGAACGTGGCAAAAAAACCGGCACCGAGGTCCCCCGCGGCCTCTATAAGGCTTTTGTCGATTTTTGTCATAATCGAATACAGCGGCAGTATCATAAACGGAATATAATTATACACCATGCCGAGCACCACCGCGCCGGAGGTGTTGATGAGCTTTAAGGAAGAAAGTCCGAGGCTGTTCAAGATGGTATTGATTACGCCGTTATCCTCGAGAATCGCCTGCCATGCGTAGGTACGCAGCAGGAAATTCATCCACATCGGAAGCATGACAAGCATCGTCATCATCTTTTGACGGGAAAAGCTCAGGCGCGACATCGCAAAGGCAAACGGATAGGCGAGCACAAGACAGATTGCCGTGGCGATTGCCGCAAGATAAATGCTTTTGACAAGCGTCGGCAGATACTGCACGGACTGCTTGACGTTGTCGAGCGTAAATGCGCCCGATTTATCCGTGAACGCAAAATAGATGACAAGCAGCAGCGGAAGAATCGTGAAAAGGAGCATCCACAGAATATACGGATAAGACGCCCATTTGGCGTTCAGCTTGATCACGCCTCCTCACCTCCGGTCACAGGCACTTCCTCCGCCGGAGAATCCGATTTGTGCATGATATGGATGTCCTCCGGCGTGATGCGAAGTCCGATTTCCGAGCCGACAGGCGAAAAATCCGTCGAATGGACGCGCCACGCCTTCCCGAAGCACTCCACAAGCATCTCATAATGAACGCCCTTGAAAGTGACGGCCGTAACCGTGCCGCAGAGAAACTCGTCCGAGGGAGCGGTGATTTCGATATCCTCGGGACGCACGACGACGTCGACCGGCTCATCCTTTTCAAAGCCGGCATCGACGCATTCGTAAGCCCTTCCCTCAAACTCGACGCGGTAATCCGTGTGCATGATGCCGGGAACGATATTGCTTTCCCCGATGAAGCTCGCCGTAAAGGCGTTCACCGGTTCATTATAGATATCCTGAGGCGTGCCGATCTGCTGAATCACGCCGCCGTTCATGACGACGACGGTATCGCTCATCGTGAGCGCCTCCTCTTGGTCATGCGTAACATAAACAAACGTAATGCCGAGCCGCTGCTGAATCTTTTTCAGTTCAAACTGCATTTCCTTGCGCAATTTGAGGTCGAGCGCGCCGAGCGGCTCGTCGAGAAGCAGCACCTTCGGGTTGTTCACCAGCGCGCGCGCAATCGCCACCCGCTGCTGCTGGCCGCCGGAAAGCAGATTGACGCTCCGGCTCTCGAAGCCGGACAGATTCACAAGCGCGAGCATTTCCCGCACACGGGAAACAATCTCTTTTTCCGGCGTCTTGACAAGACGAAGCCCGAACGCCACGTTCTCAAAGACGTCGAGATGCGGGAACAGCGCGTATTTTTGAAAGACCGTGTTGACTTTTCTTTTATAAGGAGGAAGATCGTTGATTTTTTTCCCGAGGAAGCAAACGTCGCCCGTATCCGGTGTGACGAAGCCGCCGATGATGCGAAGCGTCGTCGTCTTTCCGCAGCCGGAGGGACCGAGGAGCGTGATAAACTCCTTGTCGTGGATGTCGAGATCAATTCCTTTCAGAACCTGTTCGCCGTTGAAACTTTTCGAAATATTCCGAAGCTCAATGATTTTCGTGTTTTGATCCATTTCTGCTATGCTCACTTTTTTCAGTATTTTCGTGCGTCACCCTGCCTTTTCGGAGGCTGCCTGCGCACCGGACGGATCTCTCCGTCAAGCCTAAAAAAATGCACGAAAAAAAGACTTTTTCCGTGCATTAAAAAGTGCCGTGAACGATATCAAAAAAATATTTTGAAAAGGACTTTTTTACTTGGGTCCCGAATTCACAAGGGCATTATAGCAGATAATATGTCAAATTGCAAGTTTTTTTGAAAAATTTCTGAAAAAACTTTAAAATTTCTGATTTTTTCCGAAAATCCGCCCGATTAAATCAAAAATCTTGTAAAAATCTCCGTTTTGTTTCAAAATCCGCCGAAATCCTCACGCCGCATCCTCGGAAGATTCCGGAAGCCTGCGGACGCGGATAAGCTCCACCGTCATATCGTCCGCGCGCACGGCCGCGCCCTCTGCCGCACGGATGATTTTCTCCGCCATGGCGCCGAGGTTATCCGTCCATTCCCGCGAGATAAATTCGATGAACCACGCAGGGTCGCCGGTCTCGCTCGCCTCGATATCGGAGGCCACGCCGTCCGAACACAGGAGAATCACGTCGCCGTCCTCGAGCTCAAACTCCGTGACCTCCGCGGAAACCTGCGGAACGATGCCGATTGGGAACGTGCCCGACGCGATTTTGTATAATCTTTTATCCCGGATAATATAGGACGGCACCGCGCCGCTCTTGATAAAGGAAGCGACGCCGAGCACAAGGTCCACCACCAAAAGGTCTACCGTGGCAAAGCACTCCGTGCTTTTGGAGCATACGAGATTGTTAAGCATTTCGAGCGTGGTGGATTTTTTATTGCCGCATGCCAGCATTTTTTCGAGGAATACGCGGCACATGCGCGAGGTCAGCGCGGCGTCCTCGCCGCTGCCCATACCGTCGCAGATAAAGCAGTAGAAAAAGTCGTCATAGCTTTTCACGACCGAAACGCTGTCCCCGCAGACGTTCTCGCCTCTTTTGGAAATCTGTTTTCCGGAATATTCCACGGCGTACCGCGGCGCGCCCTCCAATGTCAGTGCGCTTTTTCCGTTTTCCAGCATAAACTCCGGCATACAGAACCGTGTGCCGCATACCGTCTCGCACAGCTCGCGGATATCCGACGGCCGCAGCGTAGTGCGGGCGATATCCGCGCCCGTCGCGATTACATATTTTTTCCGGTCGCCGCAGACAATCAGATTTTCCGCACGCAGTCCCGCGCGCAGAAACTGCCGCCGCAGACGGTCGGACAGCACTCTGTCCACATTAAAGCCGATATTGCCCTCCGAGGCGGCGTCCGCAAACATCTGTGCCATCGCCTCGTAATCGAATGCGAAAATCTGCGTTTTGTCCTCGCGGATCGCCTCTTCCAGCATCTTCGCGGAGCAGGCGCTGATCTCCTGCGCAATCACGTCCAGCATCGGGCATTTCACCTTTGTAATATCATAAAGCTTTTCGCGGTCGATTTTCCCGGACGCCATGAGGCGGGATGCCAGCTTATCGGACACCCTGTCCGTCTCTAAATTTTCAAGTCCCCGGCAGGTACATTCATTCGGACAGCCGTCACAGTGGCTCTTCCAAATTTCGATACATTTTTCGCTGAGCTTTTCCGGCTTCGGCCGTCTGAATTTTTCCGAAAGGCTGTGCATAATCGCGGACAGCGCATTCATCGAACCCGCAATGCTGTCCATGCGGCGCTCCCTTTCCTGCTCCTTCTTGCGGGCGATAAGCTCCTTGCAGTCCGCGCCGTTTTCAGGCACCGTCCGCATGGAAAACGACGGCAGAAGATGGAGCAGCGCGGGAACGGCAATCAAAACGGACGCCGTCACGATTTCCGGCAAAAACTCCGCGATGACCTCCGTCCCGCCGAAATACAGCGCGCCGCAGACCATGACGGCAATCGATCCCGCCGCCGCAAGCAGGCTGTTCACTTCGAAAAAGATGCCGGCGATGAGGCCGGAAAGCGCGAAAATCGGTGCATAAATCCCGCCGCAGGCAAGGCCGCACAAAAGGCCGACCGCGGAGCTTCGCGTCGGCTGTCCGAGCCAGCCCACGTATAACGTAATCATATAGGAAACGACAAGCCCAATCGAGAACGACCCGACGGAAATCCCCGAAAGGGAAAGCGAAAGACAGAAAGCCGCGGCGCCGAGTCCCGCTTCAAAGGCCGGCGTAAAACGGTATTCCGGCTCAAAGAAAAAGGAAAGGAGAAACGCAAACGACGCGGCGCATACCGTATTCAGAGCGAGAGACAGGATGTCATACAGCTCCGTGCCGCCGCGCACGACATGGATGAGGGAAAAACCGAGCGCGAAAATCGCACAGAGCAGAACCCGCGCCGGCACCGTATCCGGAAGCCGCCCCGTCTTCCGAAGCATCTTCCGTCCATACACGGCGATGCAGAGAACCGTCCGACACGCGCAAAGCGCGGCGGCGCCGATGCCGAAAAGGAGAATATCCCGTCCGAGCGCATATTCATAAGCGCACCGAAGCAGAATGCCGATCACCGCGAACACCGAATAATTCGGCAATGACGCGACAAGCGCGCAGCCAAGCGGAAAGGCGCCCATCGGAAATTCCGTCCCGCCGAAGAAAAAGCCTATGACGATCGTGCCGAGCGCCATGGCCGCCTTCCGAATCCCCAGCGCGGTGCGGGAGGCAGGCACGGAAACCCGTCTTTCGCGTGCGGCCGTCGGCTCCAATTCTTTTATTCTTTCATCTGTCAAAGCTTTATCATCCTTTCGTTTTTTAACTTCTGGAAAATCTTTTCCACCCTGCTATAAAGCATACACGAAAGGAGCCAAAGAGCGCGTCGATTCTGCACTGTCGTGTAAGACAACTTTCCGTCTTATACCGGCAAATCGGCGCGCTCTCTGTAAAATAGATGTGATAAATGGCTTTTTTTCGCGGTTTTCGCGAAAAATTTTTATAAAAATTCAGACCGTCGATTCTTCCTCGTCGATTTTGACAATCCGAATTGCGGAATCCAGCAAAATATTGATGACCTCATTGCGGGAGCAATTGGTCTTGCCCGCAATCGCGTCCAGCTGCGCGATTGTCTCATCCCGCATGCGCACCGAAACGATTTTATAGCCGTCGTCGCCGCGTTTGGCGCTTTTTTTCGTTATTTTAATCTCTTTTTCCATCGACAAACCCCGCTCCGAAATCCTTCAACTTTATATTTATATTATACCTTGACATTAGAATAAAAATATATTAAAATACATGTTATAAATAAACTATATTTTTATAGTTATAAAATATTCAAGGAATCGATACGGAGATGCCAAAAGGTTATAAAAATTACGCCGGTTTTGTCGGACAAAAAGGACAAGCTTCCCGCATCACGGCAGCCCACATAATAAAATGGGGCCAATCCGTCCGTTCGGAAGAAAAGCAAACACCGGAGGATTCCGGAGCGGCAAGCCAAAAGGAGCCGCCGTTCAAGCACGCCGCGTTTCTCTTTCTCCTCTCTGCCGTGTTTCTGTTATGCGGCCTCGACAAATACAGTGTGAGGGAAACAACGGCGGCGCTTCTCTGTTTTGCTTTTGCCCTCCTCGCCTTTCTTCTCTTTTCAGCAGCTCTCATCATCGGAATCAAAAACAAGCGGAAACGCTGAACCCATAAAATAAAAGCACAGCGATTCTCTCGCTGTGCTTTTTCTTATCCGCATCCATGGGATAAGATATCTTTGACAGATGATACCGATGAGAATATCCGCGAATCTGAGCTTCGGCGCCGCATAAAAATTGTCTCCTTTTCCCTAACCGGAACAGCTCGCTTCCGACTTCGCTCAAATCTATTCTCATTTTCCGCGGCAATCGGCCGCGTATATTTTCAGATTATGCCGCGAGACACGACTCCGTCGCAGCAGACTCCGAAATCTCCGCGAGCATGTTCTCGATAAAGATTCCGTAGCCCTCCGTCGGATTCGAGACAAGCACATGCGTCACGGCTCCGATGATTTTGCCGTTTTGAATGATCGGACTTCCGCTCATTCCCTGAACGATGCCCCCGGTCTTTTGGAGCAGGGCCTCATCCGTCACGCGGACGGAAAAGTTTCGGCCGTTTCCGTTTTTATCGATTTTGGAAATCTCAATCTCGTATTTCTGGCGTCCGTCTCCGTCAACCGTTGTGAAGATATAGGCTTTGCCCTCCTTCACCTCGGAAGATTTTCCGACCGGATAAAGCTCGTCCGAAAGTCCTTCGGGCAGCTCGGTCAATACGCCGTATATCCCGCAGTCCGTATTCTTAATCAGTTTTCCCTGCTTTTTCCCGGTAAACGAACCTTTCAGCTCTCCCGGTGTGCCGGCGCGTCCGGGTGTAATTCCGGAGAGCGCGACCTCCTCGGCGCTGCCATACGCAAACGGAACAAGCGCTCCGCTTTCCGCATCACAGATTCCGTGTCCCAGCCCGGCAAAGAGCATGGTTTCCGGCTCGATAAAGGTTACCGTTCCGATTCCTGCGGCGCTGTCCTTGATCCAGACGCCCAGTTTATATTCGCCGTTTTCATCGAGGATCGGTTCTACCTTAGCCGTGTGCATAAGCCCGCCGCTCTTGTATTCGAGCTTTACCGCCGCACCGTTGGAATTGCGGATCGCTTCGGCAAATTCTCCCACGTTTCCGACCGGATTGCCGTCGATCGTCATAATGACATCGCCTTTTTTCAGTCCCGCATCCGCCGCAGGCCCGCAGTTTCCGCAGATTCCGACGACGACAACGCCCTCCGTGTGAAATTTCACACCGAAAGGAGTGCCCGCCGCGATGAGCTTCATCTGCGAGACATTTTTTACCGCCGGTGTCGGAAGCATCTCTTCCGCTTCCGCGCCGTCCGCCGCAAGCGCTCCGAAAGAGAGTCCTGCCGCCATCACGGCGGCGATAACCGCGCTCATAATCGCTTTCACTCTGTTTCTCATGTTTTTCGCCTTTCGACGACTGATTTGTTTTTTTTAAAACCACGGTGCCGCCGATCCGTGGTTTTTTCGCACGGCGTTTTCCGTGCTGTTTTTAATTTGCTGCATATGCGTTTTTTTATGTGTAACAAATTTTTTTCATCTAACCAGATATTTTGTTTTTCTATTGAAAAACCCTGTTTTCTTTGATATAATGTAAGATATTCCATATACCTATTTATTTTATATGAAACAAAACTTTATTCACGATAATCTGCAAAATGCCGGATTCATCGGAAAAGGAGCGGTTATGCGCGTCGCCATCGTCGGTTCCAGAAGCATCGAATATGACAGATTAAAGGACAAGGCATATGAGCTTTTATGCCGATATATTCCCGCCAATGCGACGGAAATCGTGAGCGGCGGCGCCGTCGGAATCGACACGCTCGCGGAAATTTATGCGAAAAGCAATCATCTGCCGACCAAAATTTTCAAGCCGGATTATGCCAAATACGGCAGAAAAGCGCCGATTCTGCGCAACGACGAAATCGTTGCATATGCACAGTACGTGCTGGCGTTTTGGGACGGAAGCTCCCACGGCACCGCTTATACCGTCGCCACCTGTATCAAGGAAGGCGTACCGGTCAAAATCATCACCATATAAAAGCGGAAAAAACATATATTTTACAAAAAATTCTTGATATTTTACAATAAATCCGGGGCAAAGGCATGTATAATAGAAAGGACGGAAGCTATGCAGTCAGGCGAAAAATTTGAACGGCAGCTGCGTTCGTTCTCCATGCTTGCGGGCTGCGGCTGCATGTGTACGGACGATAACCTGTCCGTCGGATATAATAGGGGCTCCTGTTCTTTCTCCTGCCCGGCCAAGGGCGGAATCGAATCCTCCTCCGGCGACGAGGGCTGCATTTGGTCCCACCGCCGCGCAGCCTACGGCGCTGAAAAATTCGGCGGGAAATACATTTATTTCTGTCCTGCGGGCTTCATTTTCTGTATCGCGAAATACGCCGGCAAAACGGAAAGCGGTTATCTTTTGGCAGGGCCTATGAACGTTTCGGAAAACGCCGACTTCGTCCCGGGCGATGCTTCCGGGGAAATCGATATCTCGCGAATCGACCGCGAGCAGTTTCTGGCTTTTCAGCGCACCGTTCCCTATGTGGATTCCCAAAAGGTCAGCGCCGTTTCCGACATGCTGCAAGCGCTCGCGTTATCGCAAAGCGAAAACCGAAGCGACATGCGCGAAAACGAAGAAAAAATGCAGATCCAGCAGCAAATCGGCGATTATGTGCAAAGCATCAAGAGCCGCATGATCCTCGGCATCGATAAATATTCGCCCTATCCCTACGACAAAGAAAAGCTTCTCGTCCACGCAATCAAATCGGGAGACGAAAAGGAAGCCAAAAAATATCTCAACGAAATTCTCGGACATATCTTTTTCGCATCCGCAAACAATATAGATACGATTAAGCTTCGCGCGTTCGAGCTTACGGTCCTCATCTCCCGCGCGGCGCTCGACGGCGGCGCGGACGCGGGCAGCATTTACCAGCTCAGTCCGCAGTTCATCTCCGATTTTTTCGCGCTCGATACCATCGACGACATCTGTTACTGCCTCATGGGAATCCTCAAAAAATTTTCGGCGGAAACCTTCGGAATCGAAAAAGCGAAGCATGTGGGAATCATCACACAGGTAGTTTCCTTCATCCGCAACAATTATATGCATAAAATTACGCTTCTCGACGTCGCCTCCCACGTTTTTTTGTCGCCGTCCTACCTCAGCAAAATCTTCAAGGAGGAGATGCAGACGAGCTTCAACAGCTATCTCAGCGAGGTCAGAATCGAAAAAAGCAAAATTCTGCTGCTTTCCAACGACCTTTCCATCGTCGAGGTGTCCGAGCTTGTCGGATTTCTCGATCAGAGCTATTTCAACAAGGTATTCAAAAAGCAAACCGGCATGACGCCGAAAAAATACCGCGAGACAAACGGCGGGCTTTTAGCAGACTAACGAATTTGTTTATTAATAAAATTATTTGATACACAGGAGAAATGATCATGTCAGCAGCTATTTTACAGGAAATTTCCGAAAAGCTCCAACAGGGCAAAACCAAGGACATCAAGGTTTTGGTACCGCAGGCGCTGGAAGAGGGCGTTCCCGCCAAGGATATTCTGAATGAGGGACTGCTCGCCGGAATGAGCGTCATCGGCGTCAAATTCAAAAACAACGAGGTATTCGTTCCCGAGGTCCTCATCGCCGCAAGAGCGATGAAAACCGGAACGGAGATTTTAAAGCCTTATCTCGTCTCCGCGGATGTTCAGCCCGCCGGAAAAGTCGTCCTCGGCACGGTGCGCGGCGACTTCCACGACATCGGCAAGAATCTCGTCAAAATGATGATGGAGGGCAAGGGACTTGAAGTCATCGACCTCGGCGTCGATGTGGCGCCCGAAGCCTATGTCGCCGCGGCAAAGGAACACGGCGCCGGCGTGATCGCATGTTCCGCGCTTCTCACGACGACGATGGGCGAGATGAAAAACGTCGTCGACCTCTGTGTTGCCGAGGGGATTCGGGACAAAGTGAAAATCATGATCGGCGGCGCGCCCATCACCGATGCCTACTGCAAGGAAATCGGCGCGGACGCCTATACCTCCGACGCGGCCTCCGCCGCGGAGGTCGCGCTTTCCTACTTCACAGCATAAATTACAGTGTAAAAAGGAGTTTTGATGATTATGAAACTGAAAATTATGACGTACAACATCGCCGGCGGACGGGATTTTTCCAATCCTAACGCAAAGCCGGCGGTCAATCCCGAGGCGTGCATCGCCGTTATTCGGGAAGAAGCGCCCGATATCTGCGGCCTCAACGAGGTCGATTATAAGCTCCCGCGCAGCGGAAGAATCAAGCTCGCGGAGCATATCGGAAATGCGCTCGGCTATGAAAGCGCCTTCGCGCCCGCCGTCACATGGGCGCCCGGCACCTACGGAAACGGCTTTGTCTCCAAATATCCCATCAAGGAAGTGGAAATCTTCCCGATTCCCGACCCGCTCGACCGTTCGGAGCCGACCTACTACGAAACGCGCGTCATCCTGCATACCGTCGTCGATTTCGACGGAAAGGAAACGGATATTTTCGTGACGCACTTCGGTCTTGCGAGAGCAGAAGCGGAAAATGCCGCCAAAACGCTGGTGGGGCTCCTCAAGGATGCCTCGCGTCCTGTCATTCTGATGGGCGATTTCAATCTGCTTCCCGAGGATCCCATTCTTACGCCGATCCGCGAGCTTCTGCGGGACACCTTTGACGTTTATCCGAAGCAGGACGATTTCACATGGCCGTCATACCGCGATATCATGAAGCCCGGCGAGCGCCTGCAAAAGATCGATTACATTTTTGTAAGCCATGACATCAAGGTAAACTCCGTAACCATCCCGGCGCCGCACGCCTCCGATCACAAGCCTTATATCGCAGAGATCGAGCTGCCTTGATACGAAAGGAAGAAACCCGTGGCGGAAAAGATATATACCATACCGATCAACGAAGCGTTTGAGCATGCCGTTTTGCACGAGCCGGCGGACTGTCCGTTCTGTCTGCTCCACGACATGCTGGAAAAAAACGAGCTTGGCATTATTCTCGGCGCTTCCATGATGGAACCGGACATCCGGATCGAAACAAATAAAAAGGGCTTCTGCCGACAGCATTTCGACAAGATGTTTGA
Source organism: uncultured Eubacteriales bacterium (assembly GCA_934446365.1). GTDB lineage: Bacteria > Bacillota > Clostridia > Oscillospirales > CAG-272 > QALR01. The sequence continues at coordinate 24,227 of CAKSDZ010000005.1, forward strand.
AAAGGGCAACCGGCTCGGCCTCGGACTGATTCTCGAAAGTCATATTGCCGAGGTCGAAAAAAATGTGTTTTCCGGCGGAACGGCCTTCGACGGCAAGGGCGAAAAGGAGCAGGCAAAGCTTGAAGCGCTTGAAAAAAGCTGTTATATCTGCGACCGTATCGAAGCCGCATTTGCCAAAATGCTCGACAACATGGTTTATCTTTGGGAAACCGAAGAGGATTTCCGCGGGAAATTCGCAGGGCAGAAGTATTTTTGTCTTCCCCATTACGCGGCGCTTTTAGAATACGGAAGAAACGGCCTTTCCAAGAAGGATTTCGCGGTTTATTTTAAAACGGCGAGGGAAATCGAGAAAAAATACATCACGGAGCTTGGCGGCGACGTCTCATGGTTCTGTAAAAAATTCGATTACCGCTATGACGCGGAGCCGTGGTATAACGCCAAGGACGCGATTCCGCGCGCGCTCGCCTTTCTCTCCGGCGGAAAACCGACGCGGTAATTTTCAAAAAGCAAGTTTATAGAAAGAAAGATAAAACGAACATATGAAAAAATTCAGAAGAATCGGCATTCTGACCTCCGGCGGCGACGCACCCGGTATGAACGCCGTCATCCGTGCGGCAGCCCGCGCGGCTCTTGCCCGCGGCGTCGAGGTTTACGGTATTTACGAGGGCTATAAAGGCCTCATTCACGACAATATGAAGCTCTTTTCCTCCCCTGCCGACCTTTGCAACATCATCACAAGAAGCGGCACCATTCTTTATTCCGACCGCTGTCTCGAATTCAAAACACCGGAGGGCATGGCGAAAGCCATCGCCACCTGTGAGAAAAATCACATCGACGGCATCATCGCCTGCGGCGGCGACGGTACGTTCCGCGGCGCGACGGACCTTTCCAATCATGGGATACCGACCATCGGCATTCCCGGCACCATCGACAACGACATCACCTCCACCGATTACACCGTCGGCTTCGATACCGCGATGAACACGGTCGTGCAGATGGTGGACAGGCTCCGCGACACCTGCGAATCCCACGCGCGCTGCGATGTGGTCGAGGTCATGGGACGCTGGGCGGGACATATCGCGCTTCGTACCGGTATCGCCTGCGGCGCCTCCGCTGTCGCCATTGCGGAAATCCCGTTTGATGAGGACAAGGCCATCGCGGACATCATCAAGCAAAAGAAAGGCGGCAAACGCTCTTTCATCGTCATCGTTTCCGAAGGACTGGTCGGCTATGCCGAAAAGCTCGCAAAAACGATCGAAGAAAAAACCGGAATCGAAACCAAATTCGCAAGACTTGCACATGTTCAGCGCGGCGGCTCTCCTACGCTTGTCGACCGGCTTGTTGCCTCTGAAATGGGCGTCGAGGCCATCGACCAGCTTTTCGCCGGCAAATCCAATCTTGTCGTCTGCAAAAACGACGACAGAATCTGTTGCGTGGATATCGACAAGGCGCTTATGGTCGACCGCATGTTCAAAAAGAAAATCACCCCCGAAGAGCTTGCTTCGCTCTCGCCGGAGGACAAGGCTTGGATGGAAGCGCGCTGCGCAGACGTTCAGGCTAAAATGCAGAAGCTTTACGACATCGCAAACGAAATCAAATAAGGAAAAGGCGGCACGGAATTCCGTGCTGTTCTTTTCCTTTTAGAAAAGGAGAACACATGCTTTTCTTTACAGAAAGAAAAGCATCAAAAGAACTGCAAGCCTCCGGCTTGATCATTTGTGCGGACGGCAGCGGTTCGGTGGCGGCTATAAAAGACGGCGTCCACGCTCGCGGGGCTTCGCGTGATCCGTCAACCGCCGCCCCTATTTTGAATATCGTACCGGAAGGCGCTCACACAGCGCGCGCCTTGCGCCCGCAGGCGCGGGTTTCTCAGTGGCACAAAACTTTCTGCACGGCGAGTGGTGGCCTGTGCGAGCTTTGCGAGCACTGCAACACCTTCGAGCCGTGGGTATGTGCTTCCCAGCAGAAGAATGAGAGCCCGAGACGGGAGTCTCGGTGAGTCTTTTGGTGCTTTTCTCCTCAGTGAGAAAAGCACATATCTTCTCCTTTGGCAAAGAAGAAACGTGTCCTTTTCTTGTCCGCACAAGAAAAGGACGAAAAGAAACCGCAAGCGTACCGCTTGACCGTTTGTGCGAGCCGAGGGCACATTCCGTCGGCTCCCAGCACGTGTTTGCACTCGTAAGCTCGTGCAATCCACGGCGGAACACGCCGAACGGGCAGCGAGTGCGCTCCGGCAGCCTTGCGCCTGCGGGCGCGGGCTTCTCAGTGGCACAAACTTCCCGCACGGCGAATGACGGAGAGCGCACGTAAGTGCGCGGTTCCGTCTGTTGGGAGCCGTGGGTATGTGCTTCCCAGTAGCACGATGAGAGTCCGAGACAGCGTCTCGGTGAGTCTTTTGGTGCTTTTCTCCTCAGTGAGAAAAGCACATATCTTCTCCTTTGGCAAAGAAGAAACGTGTCCTTTTCTTGTACGGACAAGAAAAGAACGAAAAGAAACCGCAAGCCTTTGGCTTGACCGTTTGTGCGGCCGGCAGCGGTTCGGTGGCGGCTATAAAAGACGGCGTCCACGCTCGCGGGGCTTCGCGTGATCCGTCAACCGCCGCCCCTATTTTGAATATCGTACCGGAAGGCGCTCACACAGCGCGCGCCTTGCGCCCGCAGGCGCGGGTTTCTCAGTGGCACAAAACTTTCTGCACGGCGAGTGGTGGCCTGTGCGAGCTTTGCGAGCACTGCAACACCTTCGAGCCGTGGGTATGTGCTTCCCAGCAGAAGAATGAGAGCCCGAGACAGCGTCTCGGCGACTCTTTTCGTCGTTTTCTCGTCGGTGAGAAAACGACATATCCTTCTCCTTGATAAAGGAGAAAACACACAAATTTCACAGGAGCAATTCATGTCTCAGACAAAGCAAACAGAAAAAACCAACGTCATGCGGATATTGGACGCCGCGGGAGTCGCGTATCGAAGCCACTGCTATGCATCAAGCGGCGCAGTATCCGCCGTAGACCTTGCGTCAGCACTTTCCGCCGATCCCGCCCGCGTTTTCAAAACGCTTGTGACCGTCGGAAAAACGGGAAACCATTATGTGTTTATGATTCCTGCGGCGGAAGAGCTGAATCTCAAAAAGGCCGCCGCGGCAGTCGGCGAAAAAGCGATCGAAATGATCAAACAAAAGGAGCTTCTGCCGCTGACAGGCTACATTCACGGCGGCTGTTCGCCCATCGGCATGAAAAAGCCGTTTCGCACAACGATCCACCGCACGGCGGCGGATTTTGAAACGATCCTTTTCAGCGCGGGAAAAATCGGCTATCAAGTAGAAATGCCGCTCGCGTCGCTGCAAAAAATCATAAACGTACAAACGGCGGATTTAATTATATAAGTTAAGCACAAAATAATTCCTGCGCAAACACAGCATAATTGCATGTTTCAGTTAGGAGCGCCGGAAAGGAATTCTTATGCAAATCAAAAAAATAATAGCGGCTTTTACGCTGCTCGCTCTGCTTTTTACGGTATCCTGTGGAAAAACGCCGCAGGATGCTCCTACAACGTCCTCCGGCACGACAGAGCCGGAGACGACTGCCGCCCTTTCGCCGACAGAACAAATACTGGCGGGGATGACAACAGAACAAAAGATCGCTCAGCTTTTGGTAGCGGGACTTGCCGGTACCGAGGCAGGTGCGGACGGCACATCGGCAGTCGCGGATTACCAGGTGGGAGGCATCATTCTGTTCGGCAGAAACGTGTCGGACAGCTGCCAGCTGACAGCACTCACCAATCAATTAAAAGCCCTGAATGGTGACTATATCCCGCTCTTTCTATGCGTGGACGAGGAAGGCGGCAGAGTTTCACGCATGCCGCCCGAAATCACCGATATTCCCTGCGCATATACCTATGGGAACCTATCAAAGCCCAATCTCTTGACACATCTTGGCAGCACTCTCGGCGCCGAATGTGCCGCATTCGGTCTCAATCTTGATTTCGCGCCCGTCATGGATGTTTTTTCAAATCCGGATAATACCGTCATCGGTGACCGTTCTTACAGCAGTGTTCCGGATACAGCCGCATGGGCGGCGGCACTCGTCGCCGGCGGACTTCGGGATACCGGCATTATCGCCGCGGGGAAGCATTTTCCCGGACACGGCGACACCGTGACCGATTCCCATACGGAGCTGCCCGTCATCGACAAAACACGCGAAGAATGGAACCAAACCGATGCGGTTCCTTTCCGGGAAGCAGTTCGTTCCGGCATTCCTGTCATCATGACAGGACATATTCTAATGTCAAGTTTAGACTCGGAGAATCCTGCTACCCTTTCCCACACCATCGTCACGGAAATTTTACGGGAGGAGATGGGATTCGACGGAGTGATCTGCACCGACGACCTTACCATGGGTGCGATTTCCAAAACCTATGGTATCGGAGAAGCGGCAGTACGCGCCGTCGCGGCGGGCTGTGATCTGCTGCTTATTTGCCATGAGTCGGAGAATCTGAAAGCAGCCTATGATGCCCTCTGCGCCGCCGTGGAAAGCGGCAGAATTTCGGAGGAACGCCTGAATGAAAGTGTATCGCGGATTCTATCCTTAAAAATAGAATATAAGCTGACAAACGATCCGATCGCCATCCCTGATGTGGATGCGCTTAACCGTCAGATTAAAGAAATTTTGCCGTAAAATCTTCAATTTGCAGGAAAACACATACCCGAAAATTTTTCATACAGAAAGCCCCGTCGAAGGACGGGGCTTTCTGTCTTATATGCTTCTATAAACTGCCGCAAAATCAGACCGAATTACACCGGGTCTTGCCGTACCGGCGCACTCCTGCATTCAATTCAAATTTCGGTGGGCTGCTTGTCCTCGCGTCGCAGCTTGCAGTCATCCACCATTTTCTCATAAAACGCAATGAGCCTTTGATTGGTGGTTTCCCGGCAGCGAACGACCTCCGCCACAGCTTTGGCGAGTTCATCCGCCGAACCGCCTTTTTCCAAAGTCGGCTCGTTGTCCACTGTGGAGATGGTATCCAATGCTTTCATGATAACGGACACGTCGTTTGCGATCCTTTCAATCTGTTCCAGCGCATATTCCAAAGAGTATTTCGCAGTCAACGCCGTTTCCTCTGACGTAAAATTGTTTTCTTTTCTGTTTTCTGTATTTGTCATTTTCATATCCTCCGAAATTATGTTTTGTTTGTTCGGCGGACACGCAAGACAGATCGTGTTTTCATCGATAAAGCGCGCCCTGCCGTTTTTGACGAGTCCTCTTGCCCGTCTCTCCCAGGTCGCTTCATACCGGATGCCGGCTTCATCGACAACTTGTACCGTTTTTTGCAATGGGTGTCTCCCCCTTTATTCGATTTTTTTGCCGGCCATGGTATGCCGGACCGTGTTTGCCGTTTTTTGTGATGGGTGCCGTCCCCGCGCGAAGAATCGGATAGAACCTCCGCATTGTCATCATAACACAAAAAAACTTATTTGTAAAGTTTTTTGTCAATTTTTAATACCCGCGAGAACGGAGTTTCTTTTCCTTTATCCAAAAAAATGACGTTTTCCCCGCAAAGCGGTTGACAAGCCTGTTTAAAATGGGCTATAATATATAATAATATTATAATTATACTCTTATGGAAAGGCAGCCACCCATGATTAAAAGCATGACGGCATACGGCAGGTCGAAAAAAGAGGTCGGCGGACGCGACATTCTTGTGGAAATCAAATCCGTCAATAACCGGTACCTCGACTGCACCGTGAAATTGCCGAGACTGTTCGGCTTTTTAGAAGAAAAAATCAAATCCTATCTTTCATTGAGGGGCATTTCCCGCGGAAAAATAGAAATTTTCGTATCCATCGATATTTTGGAGGAAACCGGCATATCCGTCGAGCTGGATACCGCATATGCTTCAAGCTATATCGCGGCGCTGCGCCGTCTTGCGGCGGAGTTCGGACTTCCGGAGAACATCACGACCACATCCGTCGCCGCAAACCGCGATATTTTCGCCATCAAACGGGCGGACGACGATATGGACCGCGAATGGCAGAATCTGCTCCCCGTGCTGGAAGAGGCGACCGACGCTTTTATCGCCTCCCGCGAGCGGGAAGGCGCCAACATGAAAGCGGACATTCTCACAAAACGCCGCCGCATTGAGGAGCTGACCGCAAAAGTCGCGCCTTTATCCGAGGCCGACGTCAAAAATCAGTACGCCAAGCTGGAGACCCGCATTAAGCAGCTGCTCGGCGACGTCTCGGTGGACGAAAGCCGGCTGATTACGGAATGTGCTCTCTTTGCCGACAAAATCGCCATCGATGAAGAGCTGGTGCGGCTCGCTTCCCATTTCGAGGCTTTCGACGCCATCATCGAGGCGAACGAGCCCGTCGGGCGCAAGCTCGACTTCCTGCTTCAAGAAATCAACCGGGAAACCAACACAATCGGCTCCAAGGCCTGCAACGTGGAAATCGCAAAAATCATTGTGGAAATCAAGAGCGAGCTGGAAAAAATCCGCGAGCAAATTCAGAATATCGAGTAATTCCGCGGAAGAGAGGATTCTTTTTATATGAAATTCATAAGCATCGGAAATGGAAATATGGTGGCTGCGCATCGCGTGATTTCGGTCGTAGGCCCGGATTCCGCCCCGATCAAGCGTCTCATTCAGGACGCGCGCGACGCGGGACGCGTGATCGACGTTTCCTGCGGACGGCGCACAAGATCCGTCATTTTCACGGACAGCGACCACATCATCCTGTCCGCAATCAAGCCGGAAACCATCTCCACCCGTCTGAACGGTCAGGCGGAACAGGAGGATGAGGAAGAAAGCGACGACGAGAGCTGACGGAAAGGAACACGACAATGAAAAAAAGAGGTCTGCTTTTTATCATATCCGGTCCCGCCGGAAGCGGCAAGGGCACGATTGTCAAGCGGGTGCGCGAGCTTGCCGAATTTGATTTTTCCGTTTCCGCAACCACAAGGGCGCCCCGTCCGGGAGAGACCGAGGGCGTGCATTATTTCTTCACCGACAAAGAGGAATTCAAACGGAAAATCGCGGCAGGCGAAATGCTCGAACACGCGGAATACGTGGGAAATTACTACGGAACGCCGAAAAAACCTGTCGACGACGCGCTTTCCGCCGGAAAAAACATCATTCTCGATATCGACGTACAGGGCGCGCTTCAAGTCAAAACAAAAATGCCGGAGGCCGTGATGATTTTCGTGCTTCCGCCCGATTTCGAGACGCTGATGCGCCGCATTCGCGGCCGCGGAACGGAATCGGAGGAAATCATCGCCAAGAGAATGGAAAAAGCGCGATTTGAGCTTCAATGCTTCGACCGATACGATTATGCGGTCGTCAACCGCGATAACGGCGTGGAAGAAGCCGCAGGCGACGTTCTTTCCATTTTGAAAGCGGAAACGCTCAAAACCTTCCGCAACACCGATATCAAAGACAATTTCTTTCAATAAATCAACGCCATAAGGCCAAAGGGAGAAACTTATGATTACACCGTCCATCGAACAGCTCACAAAAGGAAAATTCAATCGCTACTCGCTCGTCATCGCAACCGCAAAATGCGCAAGAATGATTACGGATGAATATGTCGTGCAAAGAGAAAAAGCGGAAAAAATGATTGCGGACAAAAAGACCGACAAGAGCATCGCCTCGCTGATTGCAAGCGATATCCGCGACAACAAAGCGGTGGAAAACGCCGTGCAAAAGCTATATCACGGGGAATATCGGGTCATTCTGCCGGAAGAAAAGCAGAGCGAGAACGGACAACCGGAATAATGGAAGCGTATGTCAGGACGCTCGGCGTTCGTCTGCTCGACGTACCCTATCATCTCGATATCGAATACACCTATTATGTTCCGGAAAACATCACCGCCGAATTCACCGTCGGTGAATTTGTTTTGGTTCCGTTCGGCGGTGCGAACAAAAAGCACTGCTCGCTCGTCACGAGCATCGGAGAAACGGAGGATTTCAGCCGGCTCAAGCCTGTGCTCTCCCCCATTAACGAACAGCTCGCGTTAAATGAAGAAATGATGGCGCTCGTCCGTTTTTTATGCGACCGGACGCTCTGCACCGTCGGCGACGCCGTGCGCCGCCTGATTCCGGCCGGCGCGTTTGAACGCGCCGACGAATACTATTTCGCCGCCTCGAAGACAGAAGAATTTTCCCTCAATGCGAAAGCGGCGGCGATTCACGCTTTCATCGCGCAGCATGCGCCGACCTCGGCAGCGCGGCTTGAAAAGGAATTCGGCGAAGATGTCCGCCCCGCCCTCAAAACGCTGCTGTCCGAGGGCTATGTCACCGCGGACACACGCATCAAGGAAGCGCGCGGCGCCACGGAAGAGATCGCAGCGCCCAAAGAGGGCGCGGATCCCGCGTCGCTGACAAAGCCCCGCACACCGGAGGCCTACCGCCGCCTTTACGCGGAAATTTCGGAGAACGGAAGCATCCCGACAAAGGCGCTGATCGAAGCGGGCTACAAGCCGGCGCACATCAAGGCGCTCGAAAAAAGAGGGCTTATCACGCTTACGAAAACCGAAGTTCTGCGCAATCATTATAAGGATATTCCGGCCGACACCGAAGAAATCACGCTGTCCGACGAGCAGCAGGAAGCGTTTCAGACGCTCGCTTCCCTCATGGACGAAAAAAAGCCGCACGCCGCCCTGCTCTACGGCGTCACGGGAAGCGGCAAGACCAGCGTCATTCTCTCCCTCTGTGAAAAAGCGGTTTCGGACGGCAAATCCGTCATCGTGCTGGTTCCGGAAATCGCACTGACAAGACAGACCGTAGCGGTGTTCGTTTCCCGCTTCGGGGAGCGCGCCGCCGTAATTCACTCGGGGCTTTCCGACGGCGAACGCTTCGACGCCTACAAAAGAATCCGGCGCGGCGATATTTCCGTCGTGCTCGGAACGCGCTCCGCCATTTTTGCGCCGCTTGGCAATATCGGTCTTATCGTCATCGATGAGGAGCAGGAATATACCTACAAATCCGACATGTCGCCGAAATATCATGCGCGCGATGTGGCAAAGCACAGAGCCGCCGCGCACGGCGCGCTGCTTCTCATGGCATCCGCCACGCCCTCCGTGGAAAGCTTCCATGAGGCGGAAACCGGCAAATACACGCTTGTGAAGCTGACCCGGCGATACTGCGGCGATGCGCTTCCGGCCGTCAAAATCGCCGATATGCGCCTTGCCTCACATGGCGAGGACACCGAAGGCTATATCGGCTCCACGCTGCGCGAGCTGCTTTGCGAAACCTATGAAAACGGTATGCAGTCCATGCTGTTTCTAAACCGCCGCGGATACAACAGCCTGCTCTCCTGCCGCGCCTGCGGAGAAACGCTGCTCTGTCCGAACTGCTCCGTTTCCCTGACGCATCACAAAACAAAGCGCGGTTCCAAGCTCGTCTGCCACTATTGCGGATACAGCATACCGGCGCCGCATTTCTGCCCGAAATGCGGAAGCGAGCACCTCGCGTTTGCCGGCTTCGGCACACAGCTCATCGAAGAGGAAATCGCGGCGTTCCTTCCGGACGCAAGAGTGCTGCGCATGGACGCGGATACCACCAAGGAACGCTTCTCGCAGGATGAAATCACGGCCGCATTCGGACGCGGAGACGCGGATATTCTCGTCGGCACGCAAATGATCGCCAAGGGACACAATTTTCCGAAGCTCGCCCTTGTCGGCGTCGTCGCGGCGGACAATTCGCTGTTTCTCGACGATTTTCGCGCGAACGAGCGCACCTTTTCTCTCATCACACAGGTTATCGGCCGCGCCGGCCGCACCGGAGGCGGCGGCACCGCCGTCATACAGACCTTCAATCCCGACAATGAAACCATTCGGCTTTCGGCGGCTCAGGATTACGACGCATTTTATCGGAACGAAATCGCCGTGCGCCGCGCGCTCGTGTTTCCGCCGTTCTGCGATATTGCCGTTTTCTCTTTCTCCGCGGAGGAAGAAACCGAACTTCGGATATTCGCTGCGGATTTCGCAGGGCAGCTGAGAGAAATGCAAAAAAAAGGAACCGACGAGGTAAAGCTGCTCATCTTTGGACCGTTTGAAGCACCCGTATTCAAAGTAAAAAACAAATACCGAATGAGAATCGTCATCAAATTCAAAAACAACAAGTATGCGCGCGCGCTCTTCTCCGAAATGCTCAAAGCATACGGCAAAAAAGCACAGGGAAAAATCACACTCGCGATCGACATCAACCCCACCAGTACATAACCCGGCACGCCGCAAAAGGAAAGGATAATTTCATGGCCCAACTGAAAATACTCACGGAAAAGGAGCCCGCTCTGCGCAAAAAAAGCAGACCGGTCACGGAAATTTCTCCGAGAATCAAAACCCTGCTCGACGATATGCTCGAAACGATGCGCCAGGCGGACGGCTGCGGTCTTGCCGCACCGCAGGTCGGCGTTCTCAGGCGGATTGTCGTCATCGAGGTCACGCCGGGCGAGGTCTTGGAGCTTATCAATCCGGAAATCATCGCGCAAAGCGGCGAGATGACGGGACCCGAGGGCTGCCTTTCCGTCCCCGGTAAGCAAGGCATTGTCAAACGTCCCTCCTATGTGCGCGTGAGAGCGCTTGACCGAAACGGCGTCATGCAGACCTATGAGGGCACGGAGCTGCTCGCACGATGCTTTTGCCATGAAATCGACCATCTTGACGGCATTCTTTACACCGATAAAGCGGAAAAAATCCTCTATCCCGACGAGGATGGAGACTATGACGAGGACGAGGAAGCATGAGAATCCTTTTTATGGGCACACCGGAGTTCGCAGCGGCGGCACTTGACGCCATCGCGAAAGCCTATCCGAACGAAGTCGTCGGCGCCGTGACAAGGCAGGACACGCCGAAAAACCGCGGACACGCCATGACGCCGCCGCCGGTCAAAATTTTAGCACAGTCCTTGGGGATTCCTGTTTATCAGCCGGTCAATCTGAAAGCGGAAAATTTCCGTGAAACGCTCGATAGCTGCGCACCCGATATCATCATCGTCGCCGCTTACGGGCGGATTTTGCCCGCATATGTGCTGGACGCACCCCGCTTCGGCTGTATCAACATCCACGCATCCCTGCTTCCGAAATACCGCGGCGCGGCGCCCATTCAGCGCGCGATTCTCGCGGGCGAGAAGGAAGCAGGCGTCACCATTATGAAAATGGCGGAGGGAATCGACACGGGGGACATGTATAAAAAAGCATCCTTTCCCCTTTCCGGAACGGAAAATTACGGAGAAATCCACGACAGGCTTGCCGCACTCGGCGCCGAACTCATCACCGACGTGATGGAGCAAATTTTCCGCGGTGTGGCTCATGCCGAAAAACAGGACGATGCGCTTGCGACTTATGCCGCGAAAATCGAAAAAGAGGACCGACTTCTCTCTTTTGACGCGCCGGCGGAGGAAATTATCAACAAAATCCGCGCGTTCTCTCCTGCCCCCGGCGCGGAAGCGGCGCTTCCCTCGGGCAAAGTCAAAATCACGGCGGCAAAATGCGCGGGCGACGCGCCGGACGGGGCGCCCGGCACGGTATCCGTGCTTTCCGCCAAAGGAGACGGAACGCTCGCCGTCAACTGCAAAGACGGCAAAATCCTCATCGAGCGCCTGATTCCGGAGGGCAAAAAGGAAATGACGGCAGGCGATTTTATCCGCGGCCGCAGAATCACACCGGAGGATAAATTCCTTTAATCGGAAATTACAAAACGCCGCAGCCAAAAAGAGCGCGGACGGAATACGGAGACACCCATGAACGCAAGAGAAGCCGCCTTTTTGTCGCTTTTAAAATATGAAAATCACGGCGTTTACTCCAATATCGAGCTTTCCTATTCGATCGAGCGCAATCATTTGGAGGGCGCCGAAAAAGCGCTCTATACTGCGCTGTTTTACGGTGTAATCGAACGAAAGCTCACACTCGACTACTATATCGCGGCACTCTCGGACAGACCGGAGCGAGAGATCGACATCAATATCCGCGTGATTCTTCGCATCGGGCTTTATCAGCTCCTTTATATGAACAAAATTCCGGAATCCGCCGCCGTCAACGAAAGCGTAAAGCTCGCCGGCAGATTTTATGCCAAAAAGAACAGCGAAAGCTTCATCAACGCGGTGCTTCGCAGCTTTCTCAGGCGGAAGCATGAGCTTTCCTTTCCCGATAGGACGAAAGACCCCATCAAAGCGCTTTCCGTTCTCTACTCCGTTCCGGAATGGATCTGCCGGCTTTGGCGCGATACCTACGGAACGGAAACGGCGGAGAAGATATTGAATACACTGAATGTCCCGCCCGCGATGACGCTCACGGTCAATCCCTTAAAAAATACGCCGTCCGAATTTTTATCTTTCCTTGCAGCCTCCGGAATCGATGCCGTACAAAGCGAGCTTTCCCCGAGCAGCGTCCGGCTCGCCGGCGCGCTTCCGTTGAACAGGCTCTCTCCGTTTGAGGGCAGATATTTCGTTCAGGACGAGGCCTCCGCGCTGTGCGTTCTCGCGATGGGTGCACAGCCGGGGGAAACCGTGCTCGACGCCTGCGCCTGTCCCGGTGGGAAAAGCTTCGGCATGGCGATGGCCATGCAAAATACCGGTCGAATCTGTTCCTTCGATTTGCACAAAAATAAGCTCTCCTTAATCGAAAAGGGAGCCGCCTCGCTCGGAATCTCCATCATAGAAACGGGCGTGCAGAATGCGGCCGCTTTTCGAGAGGACATGCCTCGCTTTGACCGGGTCCTCTGCGATGTTCCCTGCTCCGGACTCGGCGTCCTCGCCAAAAAGCCCGATATCCGCTATAAATCGGAGGACGACGTGCAAAAGCTGCCGGAGCTGCAATACCGGATTCTCAAAACCGGCGCGGAATATCTGAAAACCGGCGGCACCCTCGTTTATTCCACCTGCACCCTGAATCCCGCCGAAAACCATGATGTCGTCAACCGCTTTTTGGACGGGCATCCGGACTTTTCGCTTTGTCCGTTCGAGGCGGGCGCGCTTCATTCGGACGGCATGCTGGAAATTCTGCCGCACGAATACGGAACGGACGGCTTTTTTATCGCAAAGCTTGCAAAGAAAGACTAAACAAAATCTGCGCCGCAAATGCGGCATGAGGAATCAAACATGGACAAGGCAGACATATTAAGCATGACAAAAGCCGAGCTCTGCGATTTCATTCTGACGCTCGGAGAACCGAAATTCCGCGCGTCTCAAATCATGGAATGGCTGATACGCGGCATGGACTTCTCCGATATGAAAAACCTGCCGAAAGCACTGCGGGAGAAGTTAGATCAGACCGCCTTTATCGCCGGTGCGGCCGTCTCCCGCAAGCTCGTTTCCGCCGATGGGACCATCAAATATCTATTCGAGCTATACGACGGGGAAAAAATCGAATCCGTCTTTATGCGGTATAAGCACGGCAACACGCTCTGCATTTCCACGGAGGCCGGCTGTCCGATGGGCTGCGCCTTCTGCGCCTCCACCCTGCGGGGACTTTCCAGACGGCTTCTTCCCTCCGAAATGCTCGCACAAATCATAGCGGCCGAAAAAGATACCGGAGAGAGGATTTCCGGCGTCGTGCTCATGGGAATCGGCGAGCCGCTCGACAATTATGACAACGTGATAAAATTCCTGCGGCTTGTAGGTTCTCCCGACGGACTTAATATCGGCTACCGCCATATCTCGCTTTCTACCTGCGGACTTGTAGACGGAATCCGCCGCCTCGCGGAGGAAAATCTGCCGATTACGCTTTCCATCTCTCTGCATGCGGCGGACGACGAAACCCGCTCGTCCTTGATGCCGGTGAACAAAAGATGGAACATCGCCGAGCTTCTCTCCGCCTGCCGCGATTATTTTGAAAAAACGGGCCGGCGCATTTCCTTTGAATACACCCTTGTCCGCGGCAAAAACGACGGCAGGCAGGACGCGGAAAAGCTCGCGGACACGCTGTACCGCTGCTGCTCCGGCATGCCGCTTCATGTGAATCTGATTCCGGTGAATCCCGTGCGCGAGCGCGGCTTTCAGCCAAGCGGCAGACAGGGCGTTCGGAAATTTGCCGCGGCGCTGAAAGCGCGCCGGATTACGGCGACGGTACGCCGCACACTCGGGTCGGACATCGACGCCTCCTGCGGACAGCTGCGCGCCGGGGAAAAGGAATAATCGCCACGGCAATTCCATATATTTTTATCAAAAAATCTGAACCTTTGAAAGGAATCCATACATGTATTTTTGCGGAAAAAGCGACGTCGGCATGCGTCGGCAGATCAATCAGGACAGTTTCCGCTGCATCAGCATTTGGGGCGGCGACGCCGTACTGCTCGTCGTGTGCGACGGTATGGGCGGACATAAGGCGGGAGAGATCGCGAGCAAAAACGCCGTCGAGGTTTTTTGCAGCAAAATCATCGCCTCTCCCTGCCTCGAAGAAAAACCCGACCGAATCCTCGAATTTATCCGTTATACGCTCGTCTGTGCCGCCTCCGAAGCCAATTCGGTGATCTTCCATCTATCCAACCAGTATGACGAGTATCACGGAATGGGGACGACGCTTGTCGCGGCGATCCTCTTTAAGGGCTGGTTTTACGCCATCAACATCGGGGACAGCCGTCTTTATATCGTGACAAGATATGAGGCAAAGCAAGTCACAAAGGACCATTCCTTTGTCCAGTACTTAATCGACAACGGCAAACTGACGCCGGACGAAGCAAAATATTATCCGCGCAAAAATGTAATTACCCGTGCGGTCGGTGTCGGAGAAAAGCTCGACGTCGATTTTTTCAGCGCGCCGCTTGAACCGTGGGAAAGCGGCTATCTGCTTCTCTGCTCGGACGGACTCTCCAACTATGCGGACAACAAAATTCTTGTCGATATCCTATATGGCTCCATGTCCCGTTCCCGCTCCTCTCCGGAGATCGATCTATCCAAAAAAGCCGATATGCTCATCGCATATGCCAACGCCAAAGGCGGCGCCGACAACATCACCGCCGTTCTCGCCAAATTCTGAGCATCGAGAGGGAAAGAAAATGGACGTTTTCAAAAAAAATATCGGTGAGGTCTTCGACGGACGATACAAAATCAACCGCACCATCGGCGTCGGCGGAATGGCAATCGTCTATGAGGCCACCGATCTCATGACAAATAAGCGCGTCGCGCTCAAAATGCTCAAAGATTCCATCTCCGATAACACACAGGCGCTGCGCCGCTTTATCAACGAATCCAAGGCTGTCGCGATGCTGAATCATCCGAATATCGTGAAAATTCTCGATGTATCGGTCAAAACCGACCACAAATTCATCGTGATGGAATATATCAGCGGCATCACGCTTCGCGAATATATGAACCGCAAGGGCGCACTTGACTGGCGGGAGGCGACGGAGTTCATCTCCCAGATTTTGCTTGCCCTCGACCACGCCCATATGAAAGGCGTCATTCACAGGGATATCAAGCCGCAGAACATCATGGTCATGGAAGGCGGTGTGATTAAAGTCGCGGATTTCGGAATCGCGAAAATTCCGAATGCGGAAACGGTCACAATGGTCGATCATGCCATCGGAACGATCTACTATATCAGTCCGGAGCAGGCCAAGGGCAAAAAAATCGACGAGAGAAGCGATATTTACTCCCTCGGCGTCATGTTCTATGAAATGGTGACGGGCAGGCTCCCGTTTCTCGCGGAAAATTCCTATGGAATCATGCTCAAACACATCAGCGACACGCCGATTCCGCCGACAAGGCTGAATCCGAGGCTCCCGCTCGGCATCGAGCAAATCATCCTCTGCGCGATGGAAAAGGATGTCGTAAACCGATATCAGAGCGCTTCTCAAATGCTTCGCCATATCTACCGAATCAAAAAGGATCCGACGACCATTTTCCAGAAGCAGACTCCCGCACCCCGCACCCCGACGGCGGAGGTTGCAATCAAACGCACCACGGTATTTCCGGACGAGCAGGAGCAAAACGCAGGACGTACATCAAGACCGAATCCCGCGCCTCAGCCCAAACGGCAGAGCGCCGCTCCGGTAAGAAAGAAAAAACGGTCGCCGGAATATGTCCCGTTCTCCGTTGTCATCGTCATCTGCATCGCGTTTCTGGTTCTTGCCATCATCGGATTTGTGATTCTTTTCAATACACTCTATAACGGCAAGCTTGCACAAATCGCACTTCCCCTTGCCGATATGGAACAGATTAAAATTTCGTTCCGTACCATAGTCACGGAAACGGTCGGATTTCTGCGCCTATGACTGAAAGAACAGAAGGGATTATTTTGTCCGGCGTCGGCGGACTTTATACGGTCAAGACCGACGCGGGCGATACCGTTGGCTGCCGTGCAAGAGGCGCTTTCCGCCGCGAAGGCCGGTCGCCGCTTGCCGGCGACCGCGTAGCCGTGCGTCCTCCGGAGCATCCCGGCGAAGAGGCTTTTATTGAGGAAATCCGTCCGCGGAAAAATGCCTTGATTCGTCCTCCGATCGCGAATTTAGATACGCTTTTCGTCGCCTTTGCGCCGAAACAGCCGGAACCGAGCACGCTGTATCTCGATAAGCTGCTCTCCATCGCGGTATATGAAAAAATAAAGCCCGTCGTCGTCGTCACCAAAAGCGACGTTTCGCCGGAGCTTGCGGAAAAATATGCGGAAATCTATCATAAGACAGGCTTTCCCGTTTTCGTCTGCTCCTCGGCGGACGGCACGGGAATCGTCCCACTGCAAGGCTTCCTATCCGAGGCAACCGGCATCTGTGCGTTTGCAGGGGCTTCCGGCGTCGGGAAATCAACGCTTATGAACGCACTTTTTCCGTCGCTTTCCCTTGATACCGGCAGACTTTCCGAAAAGATCGCCCGCGGACGCCACACCACGCGCAGCGTCACGCTGTATCCGATGCGGGAGCTTTCGGGCACAGGAGAAAATGCATATGTCGCGGACACCCCCGGCTTCTCCATGCTGGATTTTATTGAATTCGACTTTTATACGGTGGAGGACCTTCCGTACTGCTTTCCGGAATTTGAAAAATATTTGGGCGGATGCCGCTACTCGGACTGCTCCCACACCAAGGAAACGGACTGCGCCGTCATAGAAGCGGTCGCGCGCGGAGAAATCGCAAAAGAGAGGCATGACAGCTATCTTTCCATTTATGCGGACCTTGTGAGAAAACGCCCGTGGAATAAAAAATCATAAAGGCTCACGAGAGGCTTTGCAAACCGCCTCCGTGAGCCTTTTCTCATTCTTTTTCAAATGCCCAAAAGCCGCACTCCGTCGGATGATCGATGATAACGGCATGTCTATGTTTTAACAGGATACAAGCGATTGTCGTATCGCCGCCGGCAGATAGGATATTATATAAACTACACAGCAAAAGCATTTCACTTTTCGCGAATAAAGCCGCCAAAAACAATCCGAGTCCGAGAACCAAAAACGGCATCAGGCTGCCGAGAAGATATTTTCCGAAGGTCAAAGGCTTCATGCAGCAACAAAATGGCGTCAATTTCTCCCACATGACGCCGATATGAATATCCCGCCAGCCGTTTTCCGAAAAGCGCGACCATGTGAGGCCATGCAGTCCCTCATGGATAAAGATCGATGCAATGAAAATGAGAAGCACGACAAAAAGCTCCCATGCGTCAAATCGAAAGGATATTCCGCCGTTTACAAAAAAGAAAACGACCGCGCACAAAACGGCAACAGGACCGGCCGTCACAAACGCCATCACATTGGCCCGAAGCACAGAAATGGTGCATTCTCGTCCGACGTAGCCCTCTTCCTCCATTCTTTCCTTTGTCTGCCGGAAACGTTCTGTTCGCTGTTTATCGTCCATGCTGTCCTCCTATTCTTATAAAACTAAGACGGTTCAATCCGGCTTCCGGCTTTTTTCCGATGCGTCTCCCTGCCGCACCGAAGCCATAAGCCTTGCCGTCCGACCGGCACTGAATACGGCAACCAGAAAGCCGATACCATCAATAACATACTCGATTCCGAGCGCGAGAAAATTTTCCGCGACATATTCGCCGGACAAAACGAACATGATCGTAGAAAGCACCGCGAGCGCCGCAAAAAAGATCAGCATGGCAAGGCCGACCGGATTTTTCGGAGATATCATTTTCGACGTGTTCTCCGGTTTTTCCTTCAATATCCATTTATAAAACGCACGTTCCAGCCAAATGATAATCAGAGCGATTCCTGTATACATCAGAAGATACAAAGAAGTTTCCATATCATCTTCATAATAGCTGAGCATCTCCACAACCGTCGCCGTCGACAGAAAGCAGAAATGCCGAACGACATACTGCAACAATGGCTGAATAAAGGCGATAAGCAAAAAAGCGATAGACAAGAGGACTGCTTTTCCCGGCTTCTCAAAAAAGACAAAGTAAGCGGCAGCACCGATAGCTGCAAAAACCGAAAGCATGATAATATAAGAGGCAAGCACGTTGGGAAGCGCGCAAAGCCACTCCGAAACCCAATACCATTCATAATATTGATTGCTGAATAGACAGTATAAAGCGGTCAAAAGCAAGGCTATGCCAAGCGGAATCAGCACAACAAAGAGAAACATTTTAAAAATCGCTTTTTTCAAAATATTGTCCTCATTTCGGGTAAATTCTATTTGTCTCTATTCTATCATTTTTCTCTGATAAAAGAAAGGGCTTTTTGTAAAAATTCTTGATTTTTCCGTTTTTGCATTGACTTCCCCGACAGAAAGGACTATACTTTTGATGTTACAGAAAAATTGGAGGTATTGCATATGGATCTTAACGCGATTATCCGTTCCCTCGATGGATGCCCGTGCGGCAGACCCCATCGCTTTGATTTAAAAACCTATGAAGCAGACCGAGGCCTTGTCCACAAGGTCGGCGAGATATTGGAAAACAGCGGCTTCCCGAAAAAGCTTTACGTGGTATCCGACGAAACCGCCATGCGCGTATCAGAGGGAATTTTAACCTCACTCGACCAGTGCGGATATCAATATGAGGTAAAAATTTACCCCGATATGCGCTACGCATATATGGCCACATCCAATGAAATCATGGCGGCCTCGGCTGATTTTGACGGGATTCTATCTATTGGAACAGGCTCGGTCAACGACGTATGCCGATACGCCGCCGCAAGAGCGAACAAGGCGTTCGCTATCTTCGCGACCGCACCGTCCATGGATGGCTTTGCTTCGGATTCCGCACCGTTGATTGAAAACAATTTCAAAATTTCCTATCCCTGCCGCCAGCCGTCCGTCGTCATCGCCGATACCGATATTCTCGCCGCCTCGCCAACGGAGCTGAAAGCCGCCGGCTATGGCGATATCCTCGGCAAATATGTCGGAATCGTCGATTGGAAGGTTTCCCATTACACGACCGGTGAATATTATTGCGAAAATGTCGTTTCCCTCGTAAAAAAAGCGGTGGCGGATGTCGTCGCTATGACGGACAAGGTAACCGCCTGCGATCCGGAAGCGGCACGTGCTATCATGGATTCCTTGATTTTGACCGGATGCGCCATGCAGCTTGCAAAATGTACAAGACCGGCTTCCGGCTCAGAGCACGTCGTCTCTCATTTTTGGGAAATCCACAAGCTCGAAAAGGGCATTTGGCCTGACTACCACGGTAAAAAGGTCGGCATTGCAACGCTTCTTGTGACACGGATTTACAAAAAGCTCCTTGCCTATCAATCCATCAATCCGCACAAAGAAAGCTTAAATCTCGATGACGTTTTGGCGCATTACAGTCCCAAAAACCGCGACGAAATCATCGGCTATAACGTGCCGAATCCGACGGATGATATCGATCCTGCCGTTTTAAAAGCCCGTTGGCCGGATATCCTTGAATCCATCGAACAGGACCTTCCCGATGCGGATATACTGCTTGACATGATGAAGCGTGCCGGCTGCGTTACCGAGCTTGCAGATGCCAATCTGACACCTGAATTTGCTTTGGAAGCGCTTCGTTACAGTCCTTATATGAGACGTCGGATCACGCTTCTCAGAATCCTCAATATGCTTGGCATTGAAGACGATATTTTATCGCTTTAAAACAATTTCCATTCAAAACAAGCCCTGTTTTCAATAGAAAACAGGGCTTGTTTTTCTGTTTTTCCGCATATTTTTCCCGCATTTATGAAATACTTGTATATGACATCAAGTCAATATGAAATTTCAAAAAATATCCAAGCTATGATCGAAATTTCATAAATTCTTCGCCTTTGAATGGGGCAGACACTGCTTCCGCAGTGAATGGAATATCATGAAAAAATCAAAAAGAGATCTTATATTTTCAATTTTATCCGTGTTTTTGATTGCTTTTTTGATGTTTGCGGAAATTTCAAGCGGAATGGCTATATATGCGGATACTTTCAATAATAACGGAGCGATGCCGAACGAAAACAACGGCGGCATAGACGGCGATATCGACAACGGCATGCCCGGACTCGGAAATGGCAGCGATAACAACGGCAATGACAACTTGAACGGGACTGGAAATACCCCGGCTGATGGCAGTGACAATTCAGGAAACGATACCAACACCAATACGGGCGATAAAAACACCGCCGGCATGGAGACATGGGGATGGATCCTTGCGGTTGTTGCTATCATTGTTATCATCGCAATTATTATAGCAGCCACATCAAAAAAGAAAAAAACAGATGAAAAAAGAGATGACTCCTAAAAGGAGCCATCTCTTTTTTATAATTAGGGAAATACTACTAATTAACCGAGAATAAACTCATCGGAGAATACGCAGTACGTATCGCCAACCTTCACATAGTTGAATGTCAAGGTGGACGTCGGCTGCTGGAAGGAACCGGAACCGAGCTGTACATACAGATAGTACGGCGAGTTCGGAACACCCCAGAATCTACCGTTGAAGTATCTGTCGAGCAGCGAGTTCTTTGCTTCTACCAGTTCAGCTTCGGTCTTATCAACCTCAGCCTTGTAGTAAGCGATTCTCTCTTCGCTGAGATATCCCTTAGCAAGAGCCTCTTCGTAAGCCTTAACAGCCTTGTCATAAGCTTCCTGCTGAGTCTTAATCTGAGCGTTGTAGGTCTCTCTTGTAGCAACTGTTACGCTGGTTGAATCGCCGGCCTTATAAAGAACGCTTGCATCCGCATTTCTGTAGAAGAACGCGAAGTCGTAATTCGTAACGTTGACATTCTTCACACCGTCGATCGTAGCATATGTGTTGCCCGCAGCGTCGGTCTTTGTGATCGTACCCTGCTTAGTGCCAAGAGGCTTCACTTCTACTTCAATCTTGTGTACCTGATCGTCTACTGCATAAGCAACCGTACCCTCAACCAAATAGTTCTTACCATTGCTCAAATAAATATTGTTCCCCTCGGTGGTTGTAGAAACCAAAGTCGACAACTCAGGAACCAGACAACTTACAGTTCCCTTAGCTGTTCTTGTGAATCTGTAAACACCATAATTGGTCCAACCCGATGCTTTCGTATTTGTGTAATAGGTAAGTGATCCATCGTCGTTGACATAAATAAGCTCTGTTCCTTCCGGTACCTCATTATACGTTCCGGCCGGTGCATTGCCATACGGATTCTTACTGGTAAACGTTCTTTCAGTAACTTCTGTATCGGCAGAAACATAGAACTCAAAGACATTTCCAGTCCAGTTACTACCGCTGTTATTACCTATCATTGTGATCTTCTGATAGCCGTCAAGGGAAACAACCGGCAAAGTCTCATATGTTATATCAGATGCATCCGACAAAATCTTGCCGTTTTCATCAATTCTATACCAGTGACCGCCAACAATCATCAAATCAATAGCCGCAGCTTTCGTTGCCTCTTCGTAAGTGGAATACTCACGATAGATAACACCGATTTCCTCACCGGTCGGAAGCGCATAAGCGGATCTGTCGGAAACGACGAGCCAGCTCTTGCCATAAGCAGCCGCTCTGACAATGGCTTTCGCATTGGAATCGAGGTAAACGAGCGTTCCTTCATCAGTCGGATCAGGTGTGACCGTACCGCTGCCATCGGTATAAGCCGCGGCCTTCTCACCAACAATAGCGATTGCAGAAAGCTTGCCGTCTGTAACAACCGCATTCCAATCCGTCACAAAGAGACCGTCTGTAGAAACATTTGCAAGAGTCGTTGTCGTGGTGGTGAAACCATCAGCCGAAGGAGTAACGATCACAACAGGTGTGGACGATGTAGCCGTATAGGTTGTACCGTCAAGTGTAACGGTGCTGAGACCCGGATACCAGCCTTCTGTCGTATCTCTGTCTGCTGCCGCATAGGTAAAGGTAGCATATTTGCCGACCTTATAAGTCGAGAAGAGAACTTCCGTACCGGAGGTATACTCGACTGCGATTTCAGCAGATTCTTCGTCATACTTAACATCAGAATAAACGATGTTGCCCTTGTCGTCAGTCTTGTAAACAATTTCAGCCTTATCGATGAGCTGATATACAAGATTTGTCACATCATCAATATAGAAACCGTTTGCAATGGTATACTTTTCAAAATCAGCATCTGTGGTAGCTTTCAGCTGAGTAGAAACTGTACCGCTCTCACCGACATAAACAGGTGTCATGAGTGTCTTTGTCTTATCGATTACCGCGGTTGCAGAACCGGTAATGCCCGTGTATTCCACAACTCTTGTGAATTTCAGAACATACTCATAAGCTTTCTTTGTCGTATTATAAGTTCTCTCATAATACGGACCAAAGCCTACCGTGCCCTTATAATCAGCAGTATAGCTGCTCTTGTCGTCCGCATATACTCTCGAGCCTTCAACTTCCGTCAGGCTGATATTGTATCTGCCTTCAACATTGACCCAAGAACCTGCAGAAAGCGTGCTATTGTACTTCAAATACTTAGTAGCAGCATCCTGATATACGGTTACATAAATCAAATCTTCATCCGCATTTACTCTGCCATCTTCCATGCCATACGGATCAGCAAGCTTGCTGGAGAAGATCGCATTGTAAACTTCATAGTTCTGCCAGTCAAACATAGAAGAAGCATTCGCTCTGACTTCATATGTTGAAACGCCGGCAACTTTGCTCGAAGTGTATCTTGCGATCGAAACATTAAAGGTATTCTCACCTGTATCCGTCTTTGTGACACCGGTTACGAAACCGCTGACATTGGCAGAGGAATCCGTGCCGAGCATAACGATAACCTTGCTGTCCGAATCAACCGCAAACTGAACATATTTACCAGCCATCCAAGCCGCGGTTGCAGCTTTATAGCTGGGATCTTCGACGCCGGATACGATGCCGCTTGCAATAACTTCATCTTTCATCTGCGTCAAGAATGTGCACCAGTTGGAGCTGTCGAAAGTGTAATCCGCCGTAACGCCGTCAACCGTAACGGGAAGCGTCGTCTTCTCGGCAGGAGTAACCGGAATATAAACCGTCTTAGAGGTTCCATCCGTCTGTACGATCTTCGCAACATAATAGTTGTCGAGAGCGAACGCATCAACCTCCTCGATGACACCTACGCCGAACGTAGCAAGATCCACAACCTTATAGAAGTGAGGAGATGCGTTGCCATACGTGTCAGTGGCACCGTCGATAAAGAAGTGCTTGTTAGAAGCTCTCAGAATCAGCTGCATTTTACCGGTTGCACTGTCTTTGAGCAGATAACCGTCGGTTCTGTAATCCGCAACACCGGTTGTTCCACCGGCAGCAAATTCAACAGACTTGTTATAAATAACCGTACCGAGAGCATTGCCCTTCATCCGAGCATTGCCGATAACCGTGCCGTTGCTGATAGAAGAATAGTAATCATATGTGTCCGTTGTCGAGCCGGCAACATTCGGGGTGCCGACAAAAAGGAACGGGTCAGACTCTTTGACAATGGCGGAATCATATCTGCCGTCGCCGTCGATATCGTTGAATACGACCAAAGCCTCGCCTTGTGCAATGTTGATGATGGCATTTACAGCCTCATTCGGAGTCAGAACAGTGGTCAGGTCATCACCGGAATAGATCGCGATTTCATCGCTTGAACCGTTCACGGTATAAGTCTGTCCCTTGAAGTTAAGAACCGCAGAGGTGACAACGCCGTCTGCATCCTTCACAACATTCGTCCAAGAGGTTGCAAGCTCCGCGCTGTAAGAAGCGGGAAGCACCGGGCAGGTATTCTCCGTCGTTCCGATCTCACGGATGGTCCAGCCGACATACTTGGAAAGGTCAGCCGCACTGATGATGAGGTTGGTCGCCGCAGATGCACCGTTGGAACCATCACCGTAATCCTCGCCTTCCTTTGCGCTTGTCGCCTGCAAATAGGTATCGACAATCACGCTGTTGGAGGAAGCGCTGAGAGAGGAAACCGTGATCTTTTGGTCTGCCTCGGTATACGTGCCGTCGTTATCGTTATCAAGGTAAGCGTTTGTGCTCGTCGCGCTCTTATCGATAACAATATTGACAATCGAGCCGACATCAAGATAACCAAACACATTGATTTCAGGCTCTTCGTTTGCAATATCTCTCTCCGGATTGAGGCCGAGAGAAATTCTGAGCATTTTCAGGAAAGACGCACCGTCGATCACGAGCGGAGCTGTGCCATCCGTCGGAAGAAGAACGACATCCTTCGCAGTGTCGAGCTCGTTGGTGTAGAGCAGGCCCTTCTGTCCGCCGAGAGCGAGCAGCGTGGACATGGATTCACCGTTGCAAACTCTGTTGATCGACTGAACATAGTAAGACTTGCCGACAACGCCTGTGCTGCCGCCGTTTACATCAAACCACTCACCGAGGTTGATGCCGTCGGAGGTTTCGGAATAATCCGAATCTGTCGGCTGCTTATTGAAGTTCATGATCGTAGCGAGGAGGTAAGCCGCCTCACCCTGTGTAAGCTCATAATCGGGATTGTAGGTATCCGTCTCTTTCATGAAGACGTCGTCAATCGCATGGCAGTATGTATTGGCAACCTGCATGTAATTGAATGCCCACGCATCCGCTGATGTGTCATACACCTTGTTCTCGTAGCCCATCACACGAACGATTACGGCACAAGCCTCCGCAAAGGTTGTGGCCTTATCGGGGCTGAACGTTCCGTCACCGTTACCGATGATGAAGTTACGTCTTGCAGAGTACGCGATTGCAGCTTTGTGGTGAGCATCGGTTACATCCGTAAAGACTGTATTCGCAATCTGCTCATTCCAAGCTGTGTCGCTGAGCTGATGAGATTCGATCTTCGCGACCCAAAGCACGAATTCGTTTCTCGTAATTTTCTTGTCGGCATTTGCTCCAATGACCGCGATACCGTTCTCTTCAATATAAGTTACGGCCTCGCTGTACCACTTGGAACCGGCTGCTGACAAGCTTGCAAATGTACCCACTACCATAACGATAGCGATTACAAGTGCAAGAATTCGCTTGAAGTTCTTCATAGTATTCCTCCTAATTATTTAAGTAACCGGCAGAAAGGCTCCACCAGTCGTACTTAGTGTAACTATCCTACTACAAACGAAAA
Source organism: uncultured Eubacteriales bacterium (assembly GCA_934446365.1). Lineage (GTDB taxonomy): Bacteria > Bacillota > Clostridia > Oscillospirales > CAG-272 > QALR01. The sequence continues at coordinate 49,595 of CAKSDZ010000005.1, forward strand.
AAAATTGCAATAGTTTCCGCGATTTTGTAACACAACTGTAACATTCGCGGCAGATTTTCCCGTTTTGCAGAGTTTATATGATTAGCATACGCGCCCCGAAGATTCTTGTCAACGGGTTTCTCCATTTTGTAACACAACTGAAACATTGAGAAGCGCTATATATAATATAAAAGGAAGAAAAAGCGCGTCCGGAATCCGAACGCGCCGATATATCTGCCGTTATGGTTATGACTGCCTGATTGTAATCCCAAGTAGGCGCTCCACACCGCGCAAAATCTTCGCGGCGGCCTTGTCCGCCTCCTCCACTGTCAGCGTATGGTCGGAGCTGCGCAGGGCAACCGAGAACGAAACGCTTTTTTTGCCGCTTCCGATTTGAATCCCTCTGTAAACATCGAAAAAGGTGATATTCTCAATCAGGGAAACGCCGGACGCACGCATTGCATCCTCAATCGCGCCGACCGTAATGCTCTCATCGCAGATAAACGAGAAATCGCGTGTCACAGCCGGGAATTTCGGCAAAGGCTTATAAGCCCTCTTCCGATTGGAGGACGCGTAGAGGTTTTCGAGATCGATTTCCGCAAGATAAACAGGCGAAGTGAACGTATAACCGGCCGCCACCGTCGGATGCAGCTCTCCCAGAATACCGAGCGGCAGTCCGTTTTTCGCCGTCACCACGGCGCATCTTCCGGGATGGAAAGTCGGATCCGATATCTCCGCCGCAAATTTGGCCTCCACGCCCGCATAGGCAAAGATCGCCTCGCACATACCTTTGAGACGGGAAAAATCGCCGGAACCGTACATTCCGAGCATAATCTTGACCCTTTCGTCCGGCAGCGTGCCTTCAAGTCCGTGCGTATTGGTGACAATACCCTCCCGCGGCAGAAATACGCGCGCCATCTCATAAAGCGCCGCCGTCTCCGCGCTCTTATTGCAGTTGATTTCGAGCGTTTCAAGCATCGACGGAATTGCCGTCGTGCGCATGGTTTTGGAATCCTCGCCGAATGGATTCATAATCTCAACCGAGCGGCGGCGGCTGTCGTCCGGCGCCAAACCGGCTTTGTCATAAAGCTTTGCCGACATAAAGGAATATGTGTAGATTTCATCAAGTCCGAAGCCGCAGAGAAGCCCATGCAGCTCCTCCGTGAATTTCTGCTTCTCCGTAAGTCCCCCCTGTGTCATGGCGGCGACGATATTGCCGGATTCAATCTCGTTATAGCCGTAGATTCTCACGACCTCTTCGGCGATATCGTTCATGCAGCGCACATCGTCGCGGTACGACGGGACGTATACCTTCCCATCCTTCACGACAAAATGAAGGCTTTCCAGAATCTCCGTCATTTTTTCGGCGGACAGACGGATTCCGAGAAACCGATTGATTTTTTCCGGCTCAAAGGGGACGGTCGCCGTCGCTTTCTTTTCGGGATAAAGATCGATCATGCCGGAAACGACCTCGCCGGCGCCCAATAAATTCACAAGCTCGCAGGCGCGTTCCAGCGCCGGGACGGTATTCTCGACGTCCAGCCCTTTTTCAAAACGCGAGGAGGCGTCGGTGCGCATACCAAGCTTTTTCGCCGTGATGCGCACGGAGCTGCCGAGAAACATCGCGGATTCAAACACCACGGTCGTCGTCTCCTCCGTGATTTCGCTGTTCGCGCCGCCCATGACGCCGGCAATTCCGACCGGCTTTTTGCCGTCGGCAATCACCAGCATATCCGCGTCGAGCAGACGCTCTTGGCCGTCGAGCGTCAGGAAAGCTTCCTTATCGCCCGCGGTGCGCACCTCGATATGCTTCCCGTCGAGGCATTTATAATCGAACGCATGCATCGGCTGTCCGTATTCCAGCATGACATAGTTCGTGATATCGACAATATTGTTAATCGGACGCACGCCGGATGCGCGCAGTCTCATGCGCAGCCAAAGCGGCGAGGGCGCAATTTTCACGTTTTTGATCACGCGCGCGCTGTAACGGAAGCATTTTTCCGTATCCTTAATCGCAATATCGATATAATTTTTGATATCGTCGCCCGCTTCCTTTACCGTAGGCACCGGAATATGCAGCGGCCGCTCGAAGCTTGCCGCGCTCTCGCGTGCCAGCCCGATGACGGAAAGACAGTCGGGACGGTTCGGCGTGATTTCAAATTCGACGGCGCGGTCGCGCATTTCGAGCACATCGACGATATCGTCGCCCGGCTTGCAGCCGAGATGATAGTCATTCAGAATCAGAATGCCGTCGGTTGCGGCGCCCGGCATATCGTGCGTCGTGAGCCCAAGCTCCTCAATCGAGCAGAACATGCCCTCGGAAACAAGACCGCGCAGCTTGCCGGACTTGATTTCCACGCCCGTGGCAAGCTTTGCCACGCGCTTTTCATCTTTCGGACAATAGCAGACGGGCACGAGCGCCCCCTCAAACACGTTTTTCGCCGCGGTGATGATTTGCAATGTCTTTTCTCCGCAGTCCACCTCGCAGACGACGAGACGCTCCGCGTCCGGATGCTGCTCGATCTTCCGAATGAGCCCCACCTTTACATTCTCGATTTCAGAGCCGAGAAGCTCATATCCCTCCACCTTGGAGCCGGTGTCGGTCATTCTGTCGCAGTATTTTTTGATTTCAATATCTTCACAGTCCACAAAATCGGACAGCCATTTCATCGATAAAACCATAATTTTCCGCCTCCTTACCGATTAAAACTGATGCAGGAACCGCACATCGTTCTCATAAAGCAGCCGCATATCGTCGATGCCGAGTCTTGCCATCGTGATTCTTTCCACACCCATGCCGAAAGCAAAGCCGGAATACTCCTCCGGGTCGATGCCGCAGTTCGAGAGCACGAACGGATGCACCATGCCGGAGCCGAGAATCTCAATCCAGCCCTCTCCCTTGCAGAGCCGGCAGCCCTTGCCGCCGCAGACAAAGCAGGACACATCCACCTCGGCGGAAGGCTCCGTAAACGGGAAATGATGCGGGCGGAAGCGGATTTTCGTCTCCTCGCCGAACATGCGCTTCGCAAACAGCTCGAGAATCCCTTTGAGGTCCCCCATCGTGATGCCGTGATCGACGACAAGCCCCTCCACCTGATGGAAAATCGGAGAATGGGTTGCATCGGCGGGGTCCGCACGGTATACACGCCCCGGTGAAATCACGCGGATCGGCGGTTTCTGCACCTCCATCGTCCTCACCTGTACGGGAGACGTTTGGGAACGCAGCAAAATGTTATCCGTAATATAAAAGGTATCCTGTGTATCGCGCGCCGGATGATTCTTCGGCAGATTCAGCGCCTCGAAATTGTAGTAGTCGTATTCGATCTCCGGTCCCTCCGCGACGGAAAATCCCATTCCGACGAAGATATCGCGCAGCATCGCCTCCGTCTGCGCAAGCGGATGACGGTGCCCGACCGTAAATTTCTCTCCCGGAATCGTTACGTCAAGCGCTTCCGATGCCAGCCGGCGCTCGAGCTCACGCTTCTTTTTCAGCTCCGCTTTTGCGGCAAGCGCCTCTTCGATTCTGCCTCTCACTTCATTTGCCAGCTGCCCGATAAGGGGACGCTCCTCGGGAGAAACGTTTCCCATTCCGCGCAAAACGGCGGTCAGCTCTCCTTTTTTACCGAGATATTTGATCCGAAGCTCCTCGATATCGTCCGAGGAATTGATCTCACGGGTTGCTTTTTCTCTGATTTTTTCCAGCAGTTCCTTCATTCTGTTCTATCCTTTCTTTATAATCGATATGAAAAGAGCGAAAAACAAAAAGCTCCCGTCCACATAAAAAGGGACGGGAGCATATTTCTTCCGCGGTACCACCCGAATTTCCGCATATAGCGCGGACACTCTTCTCTGTCCGTAACGGGGACAATCCGTGCGCCGCTACTCATGCTTCACGGCGTCCGCTCCGAAGCGAAAGGCGATATTCCATACGGACGGTTTGCTTTCAGCCGGTGACAAACCTCTCTTTTATCCGCAATCAAAGAAATAAAGCCGCTTCTTCCCAGCGTTTTCGATGTGTTTCATATAGGATACCACAATTCATCGGGATTTGCAACAGAAATTTTAAATTTTTTTACAAAATGCTTCGTAATCATGGCTTATAAGAAAAAATAATTTTTTGATAAAACAAATTGTCATGATTTGTTCATAATTTATATTGACTTTTTCTCCTGAACCGTATATAATAAAAGTATAAAATTGTTTTTGGAGGATTTACTGAATGAAAACTTGTAAAAGAATTTTTGCGGCGTGTCTTGTCGTGTCTCTCGTTTTTCTTCTTGCTTCCTGCGGAACTTTCAGCAAAATCAAGAAGAATTTCACGGATGCCGGCTATACATATGTAGAAAGCTCCGACGATGATGATGCGAAAACCGCCAATACCATCGCCGCGCAGCTCGAAGAAGGTGAGATTTCCTGCACGCTTCACATATTCAAAAAAGAACTCGTGTCCGTCGGCAGCGCGACAACCTACAAATGGGCGTTCGTTTTGGAATTCAAGTCTGATGCGGAGCTTCAGAAGGCTTTTGAAGAAAACGGAAGCGCTACTCTGAAAGGGCTCATTACCGACGCGCAGAATTCCGACTATGTCAACGGAAACTGCATTCTTCTCCCGTCTATCTTAGATAACAGCGAAAAGGTTGAAATTTTCAACAAATAATTTTCAGAGTAAAAAATTCGCCGGATGATAAAATCCGGCGAGTTTTTTTATTTTTCACAAATCAAGCAAAATTCCATTTATTTTCAGCCAAAAAGCAGCAAAAAAGCACATTTCGCTTGACATTGGTATACAGATATATTATAATAATAGTATGTTGCGGAGGATTTTGAGCGATTGAGCTTTCTCCTTTCGCGGCGGGTTTATTCCTTAATAAAATAAAAGAAATTACAAAAAGGAGGTGTTATATAAGCTTTGAAAGACATCATCATTCCATTGATCGTGGGTATTGTCGCGCTTGTTATCGGTGCGCTCATCGGATATGTGCTCCGTAAGAAAACCGCGGAAAAGAAAATCGAATCCGCAGAAAAAGAAGCGGAACGAATCGTCGCCGAGGCGGTCAAAACCGGCGAAGCAAAGCGCAAGGAAATGATCGTTGAAGCAAAAGAGGATATCCTGAAAGCCAAAACCGAGGCGGAGCGGGAAAACAAGGAACGCCGTCAAGAGCTTTTGAGACTGGAAAACAAGGCGCTGGCTAAGGAGGAAACGCTTGAACGGAAAATCGAAAACTTCGAGCGTAAGGATGAAGCTCTGAACAGAAAGATCAAGGAAAACGAAAGGCTCCAAGGGGAAATCGAGCAGATCCGGCAAAGTCAGCTTGCAAGGCTTGAAGAAATTTCCGGCTATACCGCCGAAACGGCAAAAGCCGAGCTTGTTTCCAAGATCGAATCCGAAGCGAAACGTGAAGCGGCTGCGAAGCTCGCACAGATCGAAAGCGATCTCCACAATGAAGCCGATACCAAAGCCAAAAACATCATTTCTCTCGCCATTCAGCGAATCGCGTCCGACCAGGTTTCGGAAACCACCGTTTCCGTTGTCCCGCTCCCCAGCGATGAGATGAAGGGACGCATTATCGGCCGCGAGGGACGAAACATTCACAAAATCGAAACGCTTACAGGTGTTGATCTGATTATCGACGATACGCCGGAGGCGATCACGCTCTCCTGCTTCGACCCGATCAGACGCGAAATTGCAAGAATTACGCTTGAAAAGCTGATATCGGACGGACGGATTCATCCGTCAAGAATCGAGGAAACCGTTGAAAAAGCACGGCGCGAGGTGGAGGCTTCCATCAAACAGGCCGGAGAAAAGGCCGCGTTTGATACCGGCGTCAACGGACTGCATCCCGACCTCGTCCGCTTCCTCGGAAGACTGAAATACCGCACCAGCTACGGACAAAATGTATTGACTCACTCGGTTGAGGTTGCCTATCTCGCCGGTATTATGGCAAATGAGCTTGGCGTTGACAGCGTACTTGCAAGACGCGCGGGACTGCTCCACGACATCGGCAAGGCACTGACGCAAGAGGTTGAGGGCTCCCACATTCAGCTCGGCGTCGAAATCGCGCGCAAGTTCAAGGAAAATAAGGACGTCATTCATGCGATTGAAGCGCATCACGGAGACGTAGAGGCACAGACCGTCATCGCGGTTCTCGTTCAGGCGGCGGATGCGATTTCCGCGGCAAGACCGGGCGCAAGACGCGAGGATCTCGACAGTTACATTAAGAGACTGCAAAAGCTCGAAGAAATTTCCAACAGTTTCCCGGGAGTGGAAAAATCCTATGCCATTCAGGCGGGACGCGAAATCCGAATCATGGTAAAACCCGAACAGGTTGGCGACGACCAGATGATCGTCGTGGCACGCGACATTGCAAACAAGATCGAATCGGAGCTTGAATATCCCGGCCAGATCAAGGTCAATGTCATCCGCGAAAGCCGTGTCGCGGAATACGCAAAATAAAAAACGGCAAATTTTATATATAGATTTTCATATAGATTGCAATAAATGAAAACATCGGGCAACCGAGCATATATAAGATTATAGAAAGAGCGGGCGATGCCCGTTCTTTTTTCTTGACAAATTTTTCTCAGACCGATATACTGGACATAATTTATAAGGAAGGAACTTTCTCCTATGAAGCCGCTTTTTGAAACGATGACGTTCCATAACAGCCGTCCGCTTTCGGATAATCTGAAAGCGCTCTCATTTGACACGGTACCGTCAAAGCTTTCCGCTTTTTCGGTTGTCCGATATCATGAACATAAACACTTTGCAGGGGAAATATCCGAAACGGACGGTACTTTCCGCATTTACCCGATCGTTTCGTATCGGTCTTCTTTCCTGCCATCTATCATCCATGGCAGCATAACAAAAGAAAATGGCGGCTCAAAGATCGAGCTTATAATTTCACCGCCGGAATTACTCCGCATCTTTTTTATTTTTCTCCTGAGCTTCGCCTGTCTTATCTTGCTTTTCGCTATCCTGATGAAACCGTTTTCTATTCTCATGCTGCTTTTCCTGCTCTTGATTTTTCTTGCTTTTTTCCTCTCAGCCTATGGCATGATGTACCGCTTTTATCGGAAAGAAGCGAAAAAATGCAAAGAAAGACTAACCTCTCTATTTTAACATCAAAAGAACCACCCTTTGTGCGCAAAGGGTGGTTCTTTTGATTGCTCATAGAAAAATTTCCATTTATAAACGGTTTTCAGCTATTTCCGCGCTGAAAGAGGAAACCCTCCTCCACATTGCCGCGCAGAACATACCCATAGGTCCCGCCGTAGGAGACGGCGATGCCGAGACTGCCTGCCCGCACCTCAGAGCCGTCGGCAAGCACAAGATATAATTCAAAGCTGAAAGCTCGCAGGTCGGCATCCTCAGAAAACATATCTTTTTCAAATCGGAAAGTAAGCGTCTCTCCCTTTGGGAGCGAACTTCCCGTCGTGCCTGCTGCCGCAGAGGAAGAAGCCACCAATATTTTCCCGATTTCATCCGTATCGCCGACGTAATATTCCACAAAAGCCGACTGTATTTCCGCATCGCATTGATTTTCAAATGTCACGGAAAAGCTGTTTTTCGATTTACATCCGGCAGCAGGGAGCAAAAAAAGCATCGACAGCAAGAAAGAAAAAAATTTTTTCATATTTTTCCTCACATGCACAACCGAAGAATGGCCTCGGCATAAATCTTGGCGGAAAGTGTGAGGTGCTCCAATGATATAAATTCATCGGCACCGTGCATACGGCTCTCCGTACCGGGAAATTCTGCGCCGAACGCCACACCGCCGTCCACATTATGGACATAGGTACCCCCGCCGATGGCAATGCAATGCCCGTTTTTATTGGTCAGCTCCGTATAAACGGACAAAAGTGTTTTTATAAATTCGCTGTTTTCATCCACATAATGCGGTTCGTTCCCGTTCCATTCATCGATCGCAAGCCCTGCCCTTGCGGCGGCTCTCTCAAAGCCGGCCCTCACCTTCTCCGATGTCCGGCAAATCGGGAATCGGATATCAAAGCGCCCCTCAAAGCTGCCTTTTTCAAAGGAAAAAACGCTGAAAACGAAAGTCAGCGCACCGGATTTCTCATCGGAAGCCGCAATTCCGAGCGAAGAACCGTCCGTCTCGCCAAATCGGAATATTTCAGATAGTCCCGCAAAAAACGCCGAAGTGCCGTCGTCCGTCGGCAGCGCGCCGAGAAAGGCAAGAAGCGCCGTTACGGCATTTTTTCCGTCCTCCGGCGTGGAGGCATGCGCACTTTTCCCCTTGACGGTCACATTTATGATATCGTTTTCCACCGCATATTCGAGAATCACACCCTCCGGCAAAGCCTTTTTCGCCGCCGCAAGCTCTTCTCCGGAAAAGCCGCGAAGCGAAGCATACGCTCTGTCCGGCACCGCGTTGACGACGGTTCCGCCGGAAACGGATAAAATCGTCTTTTTCCCGTCGGCGGTGATTTTCTTTATGACCTTGCCGCGCACCATGCCTTTTTCCAAATTGATCACGGGAAAGCTTCCGTCCGGTGTGAATACGCGTGGCGGCAGCGCTTCCTTTTTCCGGTAATATGCGAGGTCGGACGAGCCGCACTCCTCGTCGCAGCCGACAAGAAACCGCACATTCTGCGAAAGCTCATATCCGCATTCACGGAGCGCGCGAAGCGCAAAAAGAACAGCGACGGCCGGTCCTTTGTCATCTGCGGAGCCGCGTCCGAGCAGCTTGCCGCCGGCAAGCGTCAGCGTATACGGCGGATTGCTCCAACCGGTCCCCTCCGGGACGACGTCGAGATGACAGAGCACGCCGAGTGTCGTCTCCTTTGAGGGGTCAAAATCGATCGTCCCCATATAATTCTCATGATTTTTGACGGTAAAACCGTATTTTTCCGCCATTTCCAGCATTTTTGCAAGCGCGCGCGCCGGTTCCTTCCCGTACGGCATTCCTGCCTCGGCCTCTCCGCGAACGCTCGGAATCGCGACAAGCGACGACAGCGCCGCAATCATATCGCCGGCATGATCATCGATATATTTGCTGATTTTCAGCTGCATAAAAACCCCTCTCCCCGCCTTGCGGCCTTGATTTTTAATTACCGATCACGGTTTATTGTATGACAAACCCGCAAACCGGTATACAACATCATTTTGAAAGAATATATTTTTTCCCTGCCACCGCCCGCAGTCTGTCACGGACGGCATTTTCATCCTCCGTGGAGGAAAAGCCGATTTTTGCGACGATGAAAGCGCCGGCAGTCGTATAAATATAAAATTCGCCGCTCGTTTCCCATACCTTTTTAATCATTTGATAGGAATAAGTCTCTTTTGCGCTTATTTTTTCGGACTGTACTTGAATTTCGACATTTTCATCATGAAATATATATTCCGCACATGAAATTCCGCGAGACTGATAGGTTCTTGCAAGCTTTTTCCGGTAAAAAATGCGCCAAATGACCCAAAATACCGTCAGCAGAAGATAGAGTCCGGAGACAAAATACCGATCGGTATCGTCCCCTATCCCCCAGTTGACAACAGACATGACAACGATCAGGACAACAAGCAACAGAGCGATTCCATAATAAATCCAATTCAGAAAACGGTGTTTTTTAAACAGGCTCGACCAAAAGCAGGCAAACCGTTTCATGAGAGATTCATCAAAGTTTGTTTGATTGACGATATTCATGCAAAAGCCTCCCGATCCAAAGTTCTGATTGGCATCAACAAAACTTGAAATATCGATTGCCAAGCTTTGTTTTTAACTTCTCACGCAGCAAAACCGCGCCATTTTCCGCATCGAAAGCATCCTTTTGAAGGATATAGACCTTATCTTTCGCAGCATACAAATAAAAAAACTTTTTGAGTTCATAGCATTTGACAATCGCGGAATCGTCAAAATCGACAGCGCCGGCACTGTCTTTTGCAGAAAACTCGACATGAAAAGCTTCATCCCGGAAAACAAAGTGAATGGTAAACGGCTGTTTCTTCTTCCATGTCACTGCGAGCAAAAAGATAACAATCATGACAGGATAAATTACAAATAAAGCAGATAATACAAACAACCGATTACTGAGAAAAGCGGAAAGACGCGCTTCCAATGTATTTTCCAAATAAAATCCGATAATCCCCATGGCAAACGAGAAAACGAAAAGAAGAATATTCCATCTGCCGGCCTTTTTTATCGGACACAATGCAAAAAAAGAGAATGCCCGCAAGGTTTTCTTGTCGTATACCGTCGTACCGGAAAGTTCCATCATGATTCCTCCGTGAGAAGCCGCTCCGCCGCCGCCTTGATATCCTCATAGGTAAAGCCGTACCGCATCAGCGCCGCAACCGTTTTCTGCCTCTGATTCCGGTCCGTCAAAAGCTCCCAGCCGCCCATCATATCCATGCGCTTTGCGCAGATTTCGACAAAATCCTCATCTTCCATTGAGGCCATGACTTCTTTTATCACATCTCCGTCAAAGCCTTTGGCGTAAAGCTCCTTTTTGATGCGGTTTCTGCCGTAAAGCTTCCGTTTTGCCAGTGTTTCCGAAAAAAGCTGCGCGTCGTTTTTTTCATGGATAAAGCCATGTGACAGGAGATATTCCACAGCTGCGGATGCCGCCTCTGCAGAATATCCCTTCTGCATGAGCTTTCTTTTCAGCGTTTTCGCCGTATTCTGCGCATATTCAAGCAAAGACAGCCCTTTTTTGATTGCCGCCGTCTTTTCGATGCAGAAAATCAGTTCATCGCATCGATTCTTGTCAATGGCAATCGGAGAGGTAAACTCCCACGGCAGTCCAAGCTCCATAAGCATTTCCGCCAACAGGTTCCCTTTTAAATTCTGCACGGCACTTCCGCTGCAAATTCGGACGGAAACTGCCGCTTCGGCGCCGCCCGCCATCGCACGGATTTCGGTAACGGTGATTTCCATACAGCTCAGTCGTCGTTTTCGATATCGAGAACACGGATATCGAATTCGTCACCGGCGCCGTCCTCGTCATCCTCCAAGGAATACGCCTCGCCGGCGGAAAGATCCAGCTCATCTCCATGCGCCTTGATTTTTTCTTCCAGCTCTTTCATCAGAGCAGGGCTTGCGGCAATCGTTTTTCTGGCGTTGTCCTTGCCCTGTGCGAGCTTTTCTCCGTTATAGGAGAACCAAGAGCCGCTCTTTTGCACAAGACCGAGCTCCATCGCGATATCCACGATCTCGCCGGCTTTGGAGATTCCTTTTCCGTAGAGGATATCAAATTCCGCAATACGGAAAGGCGGCGCGACCTTGTTTTTCACAACCTTGCATTTAACACGGTTGCCGTATACCTCGTCGCCCTGTTTGAGATTTTCAATCTTGCGCACGTCGATTCTCACCGACGAGTAGAATTTCAGTGCCCGACCGCCCGGCGTCGTTTCAGGGTTGCCGTACATTACGCCGACTTTTTCTCTGAGCTGATTGATAAAAATGACGACGCAGTTCGTCTTTGCAATCGAGCCGGAAAGCTTGCGCAGCGCCTGGCTCATCAGTCTCGCCTGCAAACCGACATGGCTGGAGCCCATATCGCCGTCGATTTCCTGCTGCGGAACGAGCGCCGCCACGGAGTCCACCACGACGACGTCGATTGCCCCGGAACGCACGAGCGCATCCGTGATTTCAAGCGCCTGCTCGCCGCTGTCGGGCTGCGACACCAAGAGATTGTCGATGTTGACGCCGAGCGCCTTCGCATAAACGGGGTCCAGCGCATGCTCCGCATCGATGAACGCCGCTTCTCCCCCAAGCTTCTGCACCTCGGCCGCAATATGGAGTGCGACGGTCGTCTTACCGGAGGATTCCGGCCCGAAAATCTCTACGATTCTGCCGCGCGGCACGCCCCCGATGCCGAGTGCGAGGTCAAGCGTCAGCGATCCTGTCGGAATCGCCTCCACGTTCATATGCGCGTTTTCGCCGAGCTTCATAATCGTTCCCTTGCCGAAATCCTTTTCGATTTGGGAAAGCGCCGTCGCAAGCGCTTTTTTCTTGTCCTCGGCGGAAACCGGCGCTACGACCGCACTTTTTTTCTTTTTATCTGCCATATTCCTGTCCCAATCCTTTCTCAGTTTGTTCAGATATCGTCGTCGGAGACATCGATTGCTTCCTCCTCGTCCGTTTTCATTGTCTCTTCCGTTTGCTCGGCTTTGCCGGCTGCCGCCTCAATCTCCGCCGTTTCTTCCTCCTCGGATTTCACCGCCGCAAAGCTGATGATATGCGCGTCGGCGGCCAGTCTCATGATGATAACGCCGGCCGTATTGTTCCCCTCATAAACCGGGATTCCCGAAACAGGCGTGCGAATCATTGTTCCGTCGTTGGTAATAATCATAATATCGTCGTTTTCACCGACGGAAGCAATTCCCGCAAGATATCCCGTCTTGCCCGTGATTTTTTGGCAGATGATGCCCATCGTGCCGCGGCTGTGCGCCGTATAGATATCAAACGCATTGCGTTTCCCGTATCCCTTTTCGGTCAAAGTAATCAGATGGCGGTTCTTCTCTACGATTGCCGCGCCGATGACGACATCGTCGCCGCGCAGCTTGATTCCGCGCACACCGCGCGCCGCACGTCCCATCACACGGGCATCCGTCTCCTTAAAGCGGACGGCTTTCCCCTCGCGTGTGGCGAGAATCACGTCGTTTTCTCCCGTCGTGTGCTTGACAAAAACAAGCTCGTCTCCGTCATCCAAATGAATGGCGATTTTGCCGCCCTTTCTCTGATACTCAAAATCTTTGATGTTCGCACGCTTGACGATGCCATGCCTTGTGACCATGACAAAGTACTCGTTTTCCTCAAAGCCCGCAACCGAAATAACGGAGGTAATCTTCTCTCCCTCGCCCATATCGATTACATTTACGATATTGGTGCCCTTCGCCGTCCGGGAAGCCTCGGGAATCTGATAGGCTTTTTTCATATAAACTCTGCCCGTATTGGTGAACAGAAGCAGACAACTGTGGGAATCCGCGATGATGACGTCCTCGACAAAATCCTCCTCCTTTGTGGTCATGCCGATGATGCCCTTTCCGCCGCGCTTCTGCGCGGAATACGTCGCGGCAGGCGCGCGCTTGATATAACCCGCGTGCGTCATCGTAATCACACATTCATGCCGCTCAATGAGGTCCTCGTCGATGATATCGTCGATTGCGGAGGAAATCTCCGTGCGTCTCCCGTCCGAAAATTTCTCCTTGATGGCGAGAAGCTCTTCCTCCAAAATGGATTGCAGCTTGCTCTCGTCCGCGAGAATGCCTTCCAGCTCTTCAATTAAAGCCTGTTTTGCGGCCAGCTCATCCTCGATTTTAAGCCGTTCAAGTCCCGCAAGGCTTCCGAGCGTCATATCGACAATCGCCTGCGCCTGAACCTGTGAGAGGCCGAACCTGCTCACAAGCGCATCCCTTGCATCCTGCTTTGACGAGCTCTTTCGGATGGTATCGATGACTTCGTCGATATCGTCGAGCGCGAGCTTGAGCCCTTCGAGAATATGCACTCTGGCACGTGTTCTGTCAAGCTCAAAAATCGTTCTGCGGCGAATGACGTTCTCTTGGTGCGCAATATAATGACGCAGAATATCCCGCAAACCGAGCAGCTTCGGTTCCCCATTCACAAGTGCAATCATATTGACGGCACAGGTGTCCTGAAGCTGTGTATATTTATAAAGCTGATTGAGAATCACCTGTCCATTGGCGTCGCGGCGGTATTCAATGACGATTTTCATGCCCGCCTTGCCGGATTCGTCGCGGATTTCCGTGATACCGTCGACACGCTTGTCCTTGACAAGCTCCGCAATCGACTCCACAAGCATGCTTTTGTTGACCTGATACGGAATCTCCGTCACGACGATTCTGCGTTTGTTTTCGTCCACTTCGGCGCGCGCACGCACGATAATGCGTCCCTTGCCGGTCTGATATGCCTGATAAATGCCGGAGGAACCGCAGATAATGCCATAGGTTGGGAAATCCGGCCCCTTGATATAATTCATCAGCTCCGCGACGGTTGCATCCGGATGCTTCATAAAATAGATTGTCCCGTCAATAACCTCTCCGAGATTATGGGGCGGCACATTCGTCGCCATACCGACGGCGATTCCCACCGAGCCGTTGACAAGAAGATTCGGGAATCTCGACGGAAGCACCTGCGGCTCTTCAAGGCGGTTATCGAAGTTCGGATCGAAATCGACAACATTCTTGTCGATATCCGTCATCATTTCGTTGGCGAGCCTCGACATTCTCGCCTCCGTATAACGGTAAGCGGCGGCGCCGTCGCCGTCTACGTTGCCGAAGTTTCCGTGTCCTTCGACGAGCGGATAACGCATATTGAACGGCTGTGCAAGACGCACCATCGCGTCGTAAACGGAAGCGTCTCCGTGCGGATGATAACGGCCGAGCACGTTTCCGACCGTCGTCGCGGATTTGCAGAACGGTCTGTCATAGGTCAGCTTATCCTGATACATTGCGTAAAGGATTCTGCGGTGGACAGGCTTGAGTCCGTCGCGGACATCGGGAAGCGCACGTGCCACAATGACGCTCATCGCATATTCGATGAACGATTTCTGCACGCGCTTTCCCATTTCCACGTCGACTATTTTCTGATTTTCATACGATATGTCTCTGTGTTCCATGAATTTTGAAATCCCTTTCGTTTTCTCACTTATCGGAGATTAAATATCAAGATTGACCGCGTATTTTGCATTCTGCTCGATGAATAGACGTCTCGGTTCCACCTTGTCGCCCATCAGCACGGAGAAAATCTCATCGCATGCCATAGCATCCTCGATATCGACGCGCAGAAGCGTTCTCTTCTCCGGGTCCATTGTGGTCTCCCAAAGCTGTTCCGGGTCCATTTCACCAAGACCTTTATAGCGTTCCGCCTGAGCGCCGGAGCCGAGCTCTTTGATATAAATATCTCTCTCGTCGTCGGAAAAAGCATAGCGGACCTGTTTTCCCTTGTGCACCTTGAAAAGCGGCGGCTGCGCGAGGAATACATGTCCTTCCTCAATGAGCTTTCTCATATGCCGGAAGAAGAACGTAAGAAGCAGAATTTGGATATGAGAGCCGTCGACATCGGCATCGGCCATGATAATGATTTTTCCGTAACGAAGCTTTGTAATATCGAATTCCTCACCGATTCCGCAGCCGAGCGCCTGTATGATCGGAATCAGCTGCGTATTGGCGTAAATCTTGTCGAGCCGGCTCTTCTCGACATTCAAAACCTTACCGCGCATGGGCAGGATCGCCTGAAAATGGCTGTCACGTCCGTCCTTTGCGGAACCGCCTGCGGAATTACCCTCGACAAGATACAGCTCGGTAAATTCCTTGCGCTTCTCATGACAGTCCGCAAGCTTGCCGGGAAGTCCCGCCCCCTCGAGCGGACTTTTTCTGCGCGCATTTTCCCTTGCGCGGCGCGCCGCTTCTCTCGCGCGGGAAGCGGATATCGCTTTGTCGATGATCGTTTTGGCGACATTCGGGTTTTCCTCGAAAAATTCATTGAGCTTGGCGGTCACAAGACTGCTGACAAAGCCGCGCATTTCGGAATTTCCGAGCTTTCCTTTGGTCTGCCCTTCAAACTGCGGTTCCCTTAGTTTAACGGATATCACCGCACAGATTCCCTCGCGCACATCGTCGCCCGACAGCGGAGGATCGTTGTCTTTCAGAAAATTCTTTTTTCTCGCGTAATTGTTGATGACGCGCGTAAGGGACATTTTAAAGCCGTCCTCGTGCATGCCGCCCTCCGGCGTCACGATGTTATTGGCAAAAGACATCAGCGTTTCGTTGTAGCTGTCGTTATACTGAATGGCGATCTCCGCGGATTTGTCGTCCGTTTCACTTTCCATATAAATGACGTTGTGGAGCACTTCGC
This sequence comes from uncultured Eubacteriales bacterium, assembly GCA_934446365.1. GTDB lineage: Bacteria > Bacillota > Clostridia > Oscillospirales > CAG-272 > QALR01. The sequence continues at coordinate 65,404 of CAKSDZ010000005.1, forward strand.
CGTGCTTGATGGCGTTGAGATGCTCGACAAAGCTGCGCACGCCGCCCTCATAATACAGCTCGTTTGTGATAAGCTCCTCACCGCGCGCATCCGTCACGGTAATCTTAATGCCGGCGTTGAGAAACGCCTGCTCTCTCATCCGGTTGAGAATGGTATTATAATCAAATTCGACCGTTTCCGTAAAAATTTCGGAATCCGGCATAAAACGGACATACAGTCCGTGCTTCTCCCCACAGGAACCGACATGCAGGAAGGGTCTTGCGACCTTTCCTCTTTCAAACCGTTCCGTATACATCTCGCCGTCATGGCAGTTTTCGATTTCCGTCCATACGGAAAGCGCATTCACGACGGAAGCGCCGACGCCGTGCAAGCCGCCCGAGAATTTATAACCGCCCGCGCCGAATTTTCCGCCGGCGTGAAGCACGGTGAATACGACCTCCGTTGTCGGAATGCCAAGCTTTGCGTTCATACCGCTCGGAATACCGCGTCCATTGTCCTGAACGGATACGCTTCCGTCCGGATGAAAGGTCACTTCTACCTCCGTACAAACCCCCGCCATCGCCTCATCGATGGAATTGTCCACGATTTCATATACGAGATGATGAAGACCCCTCTGCGAGGTGGAGCCGATATACATACCGGGACGCTTTCTAACCGCTTCAAGTCCCTCTAAAACCTGAATCTGACCATCCTCATATACGTTGTTTCCGGTGCTGTTGTTTTCCGCCATGTTTTCCTTTTCCTTTCATACATGTTCCGAATCAAAGAATATCCTCTGCCCTTTGACAGAGTGTTTTTACCGACAGCTGTGAAAAATAAACGGTGTTTTTTCCCTTTACCGCCGTCACGACGAACGATTTCGGAAGTTCGTACGTCACATTCACGGTTTCTCCTCTTTTTTCACTGCCGGAGAGATAATTTTTTGTATTTTTCGATATCGTTGCGGTATCCGTATCGAATATCCCGACGATATCGGAAAGCTTAATATTTTTGTTGTTCCCCACATGAAGATACATAAAACCTCACAGAATACTGACTATCAATAAAGTTAAATAACCAATCGGGCATATAAGTGCCAAAACTCCATTGACTGCAAGAAGTGCACGCGCCGAATTGCGCGTTGCTCTCACCTCACACTTAACATTGAAGCAAGACAAAACCGCACCGATAAGCCCTGATATCGCAGCAGCGATTGATATCATCATGGCACGCCCCAATGCCGCCATGCTCAAAAATTCAATAAAAATCATTGCCGGAGTGTCACTTTCGCTTGCCGCCGCCGTAATTTCCAAAAAGCTCGAAAACGCAAAGATGAGCGGAAAATACAATAAAATGCTGAACATGAGAAAAAGAATCGAAAAACACCAGCAAGACAGATGCTCTTTTTTCAGCATAAGATTTCCTCCCGTCGGCGATATGATAAAATTCTTTTCCTTATGAGAGACGAGAAGTGCTATTGATTATCTGTATGCATAAAAATATCGCAAACAGAGACAGGACAATCGCAAGAATCCAGCGGATTTTCTCTTTTCGGGCAGATTTATCACCGGTAAGTATAGGTTCCATTCTCAACATAAATCCTCGTCGTATTTCCAATGCCTTCAAAATCGCTTTCGTCACAGGTCGTGATAATCACCTGTCTCCCCGAAAGCTCGGAAAGAATATAATTCTTCCGGTCGCGGTCAAGCTCGGAAAGGACATCGTCGAGCAAAAAAACCGGGTATTCGCCGCTTTCCTCCCTTGAAATTTCACCCTCCGCAAGCTTCATGGAAAGCGCAATGCTTCTTTGCTGGCCTTGGGATGCGAAAATTTTCGCATTTTTCCCGTCAAGCCGGATTTCAAAATCGTCACGGTGTGCGCCCGCCAGCGTGGAGCCGATCAAAATTTCCTTTTGTATATCCTTAGAGAGCACTCTTCTGTATTTTTCCAGATTCGTTTCTTTATCGAAAAGCTCTTCCATCGTTTCACCCGCAATATGAGATAAATACCGAATATCAACGCTTTCCCGCCCGTTTGTCATCTCCGCCATATAATGGCCCACATGCGTGAAAAGGCGATCCAAATATTTCGCCCTTATCTGCGTGATAAAAGCGGCGCTTTGCGCCAGCTTTTCCGATAAAATCTCAACTGTCAGGGAAAAGCCCTCCCGATTTTCCTCATAGTTTCGGAGAAGCGCATTTCTCTGCTCCAATATTTTTTTGTGTTCCATCAGCGCGGCAAGGTAAGGTCTGTTTATCTGAGAGATCGCATGGTCGAGGAAGCTTCGCCTTTCCGCCGGCTCGCTTTTTACAATGGCGAGGTGCTCCGGGCAGAATAATACCGCCTTAAAATTTCCGATGAAATTCGACATCCTGCCGATCTTAACGCCGTTTTTGAACATCTCCTTGGAAAGATCGCGGAAAAGCCGTATCGACATTTTGTTTTCCCTCACGGAATCGACATAGGCGATGCTGATCTGCCCATGATTTTCCTCCGATTTGATGAGATCTCTTTCCTTGGCATGACGAAAGCTTTTCCCGCTGCCGAAAAGATAAATCCCCTCAATCACATTTGTTTTTCCTTGGGCGTTTTTTCCGTAAAGGATATTGATTCCCCGATCAAATGAAAAAGGAAAATGCTCGATATTTCTGTAATTTTCAAATACGGCGCAGTCAAGATACATACTCAGTCTCTCATTTTGACGGGGAGCGCGAGATACAAGAAGCTGGAACCATCCTCTCTCATGCTCGCCCCTTCTATAATCATACTCATATAGGAGGACGTCAAAGACAGCTTCAAAACGTCGTCGTCCGTCGCACGCAGGATTTCAATCAAATATTTGCACGGGAAGTAAATTTCAAGGTCGTCGCCCTTTTTCTCGATGTTGATTTCATCAAAGAAATTTCCGGACACGGATACCACGCTGACGCCGAGCAAATTCTCGCCAAACTGAAAACGCACGTTGCTTTTTGCCTGTCCCGCGACTCTTTCCTCCGTCACGACGGCAGCTCTTTCAAGCGAATCCTCAAGGGCGTTTCTGTCGATTTCCACAAAGGTTTTGCTTTCTTTCGGAATGAATCTCTTATATTCGATATAAGGTACGTCGATCAGACGTGAGAAAAGCGTCGCTTCCTTCTCCTCGGCTCCGCATTTCATGCCGAAGCTGAAAAGCGCATGCTTTCTCGTCAGAGAAAACTGAACAGTTTCATCCTTATCTTCAAGAAGCCTTGCAAGCTCCGCCACGGTTTTCCCGGGTATCAGGAAGCTGATTTCCGTTTCTCCGCCTTTGGTCACGATATTCGTTCCGTATTTTACATTTCTCACAGCCAGCTGATAGCTGTCGCAGCCGACGACGGTCACGCCGTCCTCCGCAATCTCAAAATAAAGTCCCATCAAGGCAGGACGTGTCTCGTCCTGCGCCACGGCAAACATGGTCTGATTGATCAGCCTTTTGAGCATCTTCTGCGGGAGAGAAAAACGCCTGTCCGGATTGAGCTCCGGCATCTGAGGAAACGCATCTCCCGAAATATAATGGAGCTGAAACTTTGTGCGGCCGCTCGAAATCGTCGCAAGCCCGCCTTCTCCCTCGTCCGCCGTTTCAATCGTGACGTCGCCGGGCATATATTTGACAATGCTGGAAAGCTTGTTTCCGTTCATAACGATAGCACCACCGCTTTCAACCTGCGCGCTTATCATGATTTTGATTCCTTTTTCGAGATCATAAGCGCAAAGCTGGCATTTCTTTTCTCCGATTGTCGTAATCAGGATTCCTTCTATCGCGTTGATGGTTTTTTCCGTGGAAACGCATCCGAGGGATTTTGTGATGGCGAGCAGCAGCTCGTCCTTTTTGAAGGTGACTTTCATGGTTCCTCCTGCCTTTCGATATTGATATGCAGAGCATCTGCCGTATTGTATTTTCAACATCGTTCTCTTTTCGTTGTTCTTTTAAAAAGAGAAGATAAAAATAATGTTTGTAGTATTCGTGTTAGAGTGCGTCGAAACTTTTGAAAACCCGAAAAAATCTTAGAATGAACGGGAAAAAGCGGATTTTCTCTTTGTGAAAAAGTGTTTTGAAAATCGGGAGAAATTTTGTTTTCGTCTGTGAAAAACCGGATTGAAAAAGCGCGGATGGGTAAAATCTGAAAAAATAAGTCTGTGGAAAAGAAGAATTTGTGGAGAAAAAGTTGGAGAGAATTTTGATTTCCAAAAATGGAAAATCAAACGGAAGAAACAGTAAGAGTCTAAAATTGGTGAATGTTGAAAAAATTTCAAATTTTCAACAAGGAATATGGGAGCAAAAAGAGAAGAAAATCAAGATTTTCAACAGGTTTTTCCACAGCCTGTGGAAAAATAAAATTCAGAATCAAAGAACTGCTTTTCCATTTCCAATTTGTCACATAAATTCATTGCAGATGCTGTTGATTTCATATTCAAAGGAGCTGTCCTCCGCCATTTTGTTTTTGATTACATCGACGGAGGCGAGAATCGTCGTATGGTCGCGGCCGAATATTTTCGCCGTGTTTTGGAGGGAAATATTGGTTACGCGGCGAATGACGTAGATTGCAATATGTCGGGGCAAGGCAATTTCGTTGGTTCTCTTTTTCCCTTTGATATCCTCTACTGATATGTTATATCGTTTTGAGATATTTTCGATGATTTGCTCGGCTACAAGCGCCGGCGGAACGGTACCGGAAATCACGCCGGAAAGCACGTTTCTTGCAATATCCACCGTGATGGTGGAGCCGTTGACAAAGCTGTATGCACCGAGCTTTTTGATGACGCCTTCGAGCTGACGGATATTGCTCTTGACGTTTTCCCCAAGAAAGTTCAGAACATCATCGGAAAGCTTGACATTCATAATCTGTGCCTTGCGTTTCAGAATAGCGACGCGCAGCTCCGTGTCCGGCGGCTGGATATCGACGATAAGCCCCCCTTCAAAACGGCTTTGAATCCGTTCCTCCAAATGCTGAATGTCTTTCGGGGGACGGTCGGAGGTTAGAATAATCTGCTTTCCCGCGTCATATAGGGAATTGAACGTATGGAAAAATTCCTCTTGTGTTGCGACCTTGCCGGCAATAAACTGAATGTCGTCGATCAGCAGCATGTCGGCGTTGCGGTATTTTTCCTTGAATTTGGAGGTCGTTTTCTTTTCGATTGAACGGACGAGCTCGTTTGTGAAATCCTCTCCCTTGACGAAGATAATATTGAAAGTCGGTCTTGTCCGCTTGACCTCGTTTGCAATCGCTTTCATCAGATGGGTTTTTCCGAGACCGCTGGCTCCGTATAGAAAGAGCGGATTATATGCGGTCGGATGATTGGCTACCGCAACGGAAGCGGCATGCGCGAGCTTGTTGGAGCTTCCCACAATGAAATTTTCAAAGGTATAGTCCTTTTCCGAAACAAAGGCAGAACCGCTTATCTCGCTTTGTGCCTCGGAATCCGCTGTATCGGCCTCGGGAATATCCGGTTTTTTGATTTCCTCGGATAAGGCATTTTCAAGACGGAAGGAGGATTTTGCAAAAATTTTGACAGTTATATGAAAGTTTAAAGTATCGTCGAATATCTTTTCAATTTCAGGCGCATATTTTTTATTCAATAAATCGACAAAGCCATCGCTTGTGGTTGTAATGAAGCCTTTTTCGTCGTCAAGATAGACAAGCTCAAAATTGTTGAACCAAAGCTCCATGACCGCATCCGTGTATTTTTTTGAAAGCTCGTCGAATACGATATTCCAAATGTCCTTGTAGGAATTCAAGTTTTTCCCTCTTTCCGGTTTTTGATTTTCCGCCGCTTGAAATAGAAATAAGTTCGGCAACACCATAGATTATATAATAATATATAATATTATATCATATAACGATGGAAAAATCAAGGTATATTTTAGGATTCCTGCTTTTCCTTTGTCTAAATGAAAATAAAAAATGGAGCAAAGGATAAAAATATAAAAATAACAGTGGAAATCGGCTGAAATTTATGATACACTGATTGCGAAAACAAGGTATTTTAGATGTAGGTCAATTTGTTCGGAGGAAAAAATGACAACGATAAAGCTTTTGATGCTCGGCGATGTGAGCCGTCCCGCATCCTGTGATTATCTTGCGGAAAAGCTATGGACTTACCGAAAGGAAAACGAAATCGATTTTGCCGTTGTCAACGGAGAAAACAGCGCCGAGGGAAACGGAATCGATAAAACGTCGGCGCATACACTGCTTTCTGCGGGCGCCGACGTCATTACAACAGGGAACCATGCGTTTCGCCGCTATGATGCAAAAAATTTGTTTGAGAAAAACAAAAATATCCTGCGGCCGGCAAATTTTCCGGGAAGTGTTCCGGGAGACGGGGCTGTTTTGACGGAAGCTGCGGGAATGTCGGTTCTTGTTATCAACATACTTGGAATTGTCATGATGGAGCCGCTTGAAAATCCGTTTGTCTGCGCCGACAGGATATTGAAGCGCTACGAGGGAGAATATGATATTTCCATCCTTGACTTCCATGCGGAAGCGACCTCCGAAAAGCAGGCACTCTCCCATTATCTCGACGGAAGAGTGACAGTCTTTTTCGGCACGCACACGCATGTGGCGACGGCGGACGAATGTATTCTGCCGAAGGGAACGGCATATATCACCGACGTCGGCATGTGCGGACCGGATTTCAGCGTGCTTGGAATCAAGCCCGAATGCATCATAGAGAAAATGACGACCTATCTGCCGGTGAAATTCATTCCGTCGGAAAATAAGATTACGGCGCATGGAATCCTTGTGGAAATCGACAGGGAAACAAAAAGGGCGGTTTCGATTCGGCGCATTGCGTTTTGAATTTGCCGGAATATGTGTGAAAAATGAAAGCGGAAAAGACTCCAATAACGATACGAATGGCTGATATAAGCGACGCCGAAGCCCTGTTGAGGATTTATGCGCCGTATGTGGAAAAAACCGCAGTCACTTTTGAATATGAAGTGCCGACAGTTGAGGAATTTCGAGCGAGAATCGAAAAAGTCAGAGGAAAATATCCGTATCTTGCCGCGGTGGAAAATGGAACGGTTGTCGGCTATTCCTATGCGAAGCCGTTCGGAGAGCGGGCAGCCTATGAAAGAGCTGCGGAAACGGTTCTCTATATCTCGGAAAGCCAAAGGGGAAAAGGGATAGGGACGCTTCTTTACAGCAGACTTGAAGAAATTTTAAAGCGGCAAAATATCGTCAACTTATATGCGAGCATCGCCGTCACAAAGGGAGAGGACGACATGTATCTGACAAAGGCAAGTCCTGCGTTCCATGCCGTCCGCGGATACCGCGAGATCGGATATTTTACAAAATGCGGGTATAAATTTGGAAATTGGTACGATATGATTTGGATGGAAAAATTTATCGGTTCTCACGATATGGCTCCAAAAGCATTTCTGCCTGTCACAGAGCTTACGGAAAAAATTTGATAAGCGTACCGACGAAAATTCAAAAAATAAAATTTCAGGAGAAAACATGAATATTATCAAGGATAAAGCGCTTGCAAAAAGCGGACATGACAAAATAAACTGGGTGAAAAGCTATATGCCGGTTTTAAATTCCATCGAGGCGGAATTTGAGAGAACAAAACCGTTTGCCGGCAAAAAAATCGCGATGTCGATTCATTTGGAGGCAAAAACGGCGTATCTTGCCACGGTATTGCGTGCGGGGGGCGCCGAGGTACATTCCACCGGCTGCAATCCGCTTTCCACGCAGGACGACGTTGCGGCAGCTCTCTCCGAGCTTGGTGTGAACGTATATGCCGTCCGTGGTGTGGACGAAAAGACATATATATCCCATCTTACCCGCGCGCTTTCCTGTCATCCGGATGTCATCATCGACGACGGAGGGGATTTCATCGGGCTTCTGCACGGAGACTGCCGTGCATACGGCGACAGGCTGCTCGGCGGCTGTGAGGAGACGACGACGGGCATACATAGACTCCGCCAGAGAGAGGCCGCGGGAACGCTCGATTATACGATGATCGATATCAACGACGCGGACTGCAAGCATCTTTTCGACAATCGATACGGCACGGGGCAGTCCACGCTGGACGCTGTCATGCATGCGACAAATCTCGTGATCGCCGGCAAAAAGGCGGTTGTGGCCGGCTACGGCTGGTGCGGCAAGGGAATCGCAAAGCGGCTTGCCGGCATGGGCGCCGTCGTGATTGTGACGGAAGTCGATCCGGTGCGCGCATTGGAAGCGACAATGGACGGATTCACCGTCATGAAAATGGACGATGCGGCGGCGGTCGGAGATCTTTTTATCACCGCAACGGGCTGTGAAAACGTCATCGTGGGGCGCCATTTTGCAAAAATGAAGGACGGCGTCCTGCTTGCCAATTCCGGACATTTCAATGTTGAAATCAACAAAAACGACCTGCTGGCGCTTTGCGTATCGCACAAACAGCGCAAGCCGGATATCGAGGGCTTTGAGATGGCCGACGGGCGAACGCTCAATCTGCTTGCGGACGGCAGACTTGTCAATCTTGCCGCCGGCAACGGGCATCCTGCGGAAATCATGGATATGAGCTTTGCACTTCAAGCGAAATGTCTCGAATATCTCGTGCGTCATCCGGGGTTTGAACATAAGCTGTATCCCGTTCCGCGTGAGACGGATATCGCCGTTGCGCGGCTGAAGCTTGAAAAAACAGGCGTTTCCATCGATCGGCTGACGCCGGAGCAGGAACGGTATCTCGGAATATCCCATACTTGAAAATTCTATATTTTTATGTTAAGATATACGCGAAAAATTATAATATGGAGTGGAAAGGCTAAATTTCAAAATGGCAGAGCTTAAACTGTACGGCTGTACTGTAAACTATCTAAAAAATCCTTGCGGCATCGACGAAAATCCGAGGTTTTCCTATAAAATTTCCGCGACCGGCCGCGGCGGACGTCAGCTTTCCCGCAGGATCCGTGTGACGGATGTCATGACGGGACAGATTCTTTGGGACAGCGGCGAGGTGGAATCGGAAAATCAGATTTTGATTCCGTATGAGGGGGAGTCGCTTTCTCCTTTGACAAAATATGAATATCAAATCGATATCAAAACGGATTCGGGAGAAGCAGCCTCCGGTAAAGGGACGTTTGTCACGGGCAAGCTCGGTGAAAAATGGAGCGGCAAATGGATCTCCGCCGATTTCAAAAGAACAAGAGAAGAATTTCTCGGTGCGCAGTACCTGAGAAAGGAATTTACACTTTCCGGCACTGTGCGTTCCGCCTATCTTGCGATATGCGGACTCGGATATTTTGAAGCCTATCTTAACGGAAAAAAGACAGGAGACGATATGCTCTCCCCTGCATTTACCCGCTATGATGCGGAATGCATGTATATGGTTTATGACGTTCTGCCGCTTGTAAAAAGCGGGAAAAACACCGTCGGCGTGATTCTTGGAAACGGCTGGTACAACTGCTTTGCGGAGGATCCGTGGAATACCCGTGCCGCGAGCTGGCGGCATGTTCCGAAGCTCATTTCGGAGCTTCATATCACCTATGAGGACGGCAGAGAGGAGACGGTTGTTTCCGATCCGACATGGAAGTCGTCGAAAGGTCCCATCACGTTCAACGGCATCCGCAACGGGGAATTTTACGACGCACGGCTCGAGCTTGGGGATTGGACGGTCTCCGGCTATGACGACGGCGAATGGAGTAAAACAAAAATCATGAAAAGCCCGGGCGGACTGCTCATCGCCATGGAAATGGAGCCGATCCGCGTGCGTAAAGTGTTTCCCGCGAAGAAAATGTGGAAGTCGGAGAACGGCTATGTATTCGACATCGGACAAAATCAGGCGGGCGTCGGCCGCTTTCGGGTGCGCGGCGCCGCCGGGACGGAAATCACATTCCGCTATTCCGACGTGCTGACGGAGGCAGGGGAAATCGACGTTTCCGCAATCGGCTGCTTTGTCAAAAGCGGAGAATTTCAGACGGATAAATACATCAAGAAAAGCGACGGAGAAGAGGAGTGGAATGCGGTCTTTACGTATCATGGCTTCCAATACGTCGAGGTATCCGGCATCGACTATGAGCCGCAGCTCTCCGACGTATCCGCGCTGACGCTTTGCACGGATGTGGAAAACATCGGTATGTTCTCCTGCTCGGACGAGCTGCTCGGAAAGCTCCAGCAGCTTTGCCGCTGGTCGACAATTTCCAATATGCACTCGATTCCGACGGACTGTCCGCATCGCGAAAAGAACGGCTGGACGGGCGACGTTTCCCTTTCCTCGGAGCAGATGCTCACGAATTTCGGCACGCGCGCATTCCTTTCCAAATGGAGCCGCGATATGCGAACCTCACAGCGTCCGGCGGGGCAGATTCCCTGCGTGGTGCCGTCCACGGGCTGGGGCTATTACGGCCTTATGGGACCCGACTGGTCGAGCGCGCTGATTACGGTGCCCTATAATATCTATCTTTACAACGCGGATATCGAAATTCTACGGCTGAATTATGAGCCCATCAAGCGGAACTGCGACTTTATGGAGTCGATGACGGTCGATTATACGCTGAATTACGGCACCGGCGACTGGTGCGCGCCGTTTGAAGGGCCGGCTATCGGCAAAAATATGGGCTCCTATAAGTGCCCGGTCGAGGTTTCGGACACCGGATTTTTCTATAACGCCGCGATGACGGTCGTGAAAATGGCACGTCTTTTCGGCAACGAGGCCGACGAGGCGTATTATGGAGCGCTGGCGGAGAAAATCAAGACAGCTTTCCGTGAAAAATTCTTTGATAAGGAAACCTATACTGTAAAGGGCGATTGTCAAACCGCGACGGCCGTCATGCTGTATTTCGGTCTTTGTGAGGAGGAGGAACGCGAACCGCTCCTGCGCCGCCTCATCGAACAGATTGAAGAAAAGGACTGGCATCTCGATTTCGGTGTGCTCGGCTGTAAATTTGTCATGCACACGCTCGGCGCGATGGGCGAGGGCAACATAGGCCACCGGATGCTGGCACAGCGCACGTTCCCGGGCTGTCAGAGATGGATTGAGCTTGGCGCGACGACGCTTTGGGAATGCTGGAACGGCGGCGGCTCCCACAATCACCATATGTTTTCCGATTTGTCCTCTTTCCTCTATAAATATGTCGGAGGCATTTCACCCGACGAAAAAGAACCGGGCTTCCGCCATACGATCCTCCGCCCTGCGGTGGACTGCGGCATGGAAAGCGCGTCCGCGTCTCATGATTCGATGTATGGCGAGGTCGCCTGCTATTGGGCAAATCGCGGCGGCAGGCTGTCGCTGAATTTGAAGGTCCCGTTCGGCTGTCATGCGACGCTGTATCTGCCGAAAAAGCACATGAACACACTGAAAGAGGGCGATAAGCCCGCCTATCTGCTCGGAAAATTCGGGGAAAACGATAAGGAGTTCTTTGTGGAGCTTTCATCGGGAGAGTATCAGCTTACGGAGTAAGTTTTTTGAAATCGGAACAAAAAATAAGGAGGAGCCATGCCGAAAATCATTCATACGGCGGACATCCATCTGGATGCGCCGTTTTCCCTTTTTGACGTGCAGAAGGCGCAGGTGCGTAAAAACGAGCTTCGCGGCACGTTTTCTTCTCTCATATTGCTTGCCAAAACCGAAAAGGCGGATATCATGATTCTTGCGGGCGACCTTTTTGACAGCGGCTTTGTGACAAAGGAGACGACTTCCCTGCTCATCTCCCAGTTTGCCTCCGTGCCGGAATGCCGGTTTGTCATTGTGCCGGGCAATCATGATTTTATATCTTCGCGCAGTCCGTATAAGAAGGAGCTTTTTCCTCCGAACGTCTATATTTTTGAGGATGAGCGCATCTCGAAAATTTCCTTTGACGAAATCGGCGTCGATGTTTACGGCTTTGCCTATACATCTGAAAGATATACGGAAAATCCGCTTACGGCACCTCTCATGCTCGACCGCAGAAAAATCAATATTCTCGCCGCGCACTGCGATCTTTACGGAAAATCGGACTGCTGTCCGCTCACGCCCGCCGATCTTGCGCGCAGCGGCTTCGACTATGCTGCGCTCGGGCATATTCATAAAGGCGGGGACGTGAAGCTTGCCGGCGGTACTTATTACGCATACAGCGGTTGCCCCGAGGGGCGTTCCTTCGACGAATGCGGCATCAAGGGCGTCATTCTCTGTGAGATGAACAAGGATTCGGGCAAGCTTTCCGCTTCCTTTGCGAGCCGGCGGATATGCCGGCGCCATTATGAGAAGATTTCCGTCGATGTGACCGGCGTTTCCTCCAATGCGGAGCTTTGCGACAGGATAAAATCCGCGCTCACCGAAGAAAACTGCGGCGCGGATGCGCTTGTCCGCGTAAAGCTCTGCGGCAGAATCTCTCCCGAGGCCGCGCTGTCGCCGGAAAAGCTCTCGGCCCAGATGTTCGGCGTGTTTTATCTTGAAATCCAGAATGATACCGTTCCGCTTCTTAACGATGAAGAGCTGAAAAACGATATCTCCATCCGCGGCGCGTTTTTCCGCGAGCTTCTGCCGATGTTGGAGAGCGAGAACGAGGAGGAGCGCCGCACCGCCGCCGCCGCTCTCCGCTATGGACTCGACGCGCTGGACGGCGAGGACGTCGTGGATTTCTGATTTTACAGAAAATTTATAAATTCAGGCTGTTTTTTCGATGATTCGGGTGTATACTGTTTGCGAAGAAACAGATGAAAGATAAAGGAGTATCATATGACAAAAATCGAAACACTTGGGGCGCATTTTCCGGACGGAGTGGACGCGTTTATCACGTCCGATGAGAAAACCTGTTTTTATCTTTCCGAGTTCCTGTTTTCGGACGGACTTGTCTTTGTGACAAAGAAAAACGCCTATCTGTTTACGGATTTCCGCTATATAGAGGCGGCGGAGGCGGAAACTGTCGGCTGCCATATCTCCGTCGGCAGCCGATATGAGGAGATCCGCGGGATCATTGCGGAAGAAGGGATTAAAACAATCGGTTTTGAGGACGACCTGCTCTCCGTTGCCGGACTGGAACGGTTCAAAAAGGAATTTCCGTCGTGCGGGTTTGTTCCGATGGGCGGGACCGTCAGAACGCTTGCCGAATACAAGACCGAGCGGGAAATGGAGCTTGTGCGCGGCGCACAGGCGATCACGGACGAGGCTTTTTCCGCGGTGCTTTCCCTGCTCCGTCCCGACATGACGGAAACCGATGTCGCCGCGGAAATCGAATATCAGATGAAAAAGCGCGGCGCTTCTGGCACAAGCTTCGATACGATCGCCGTATCCGGCACGAATTCTGCGCGTCCGCACGGCGTGCCGCGTCCCGTAACGCTGGAAAAAGGCTTTTTGACGATGGATTTCGGCTGCATATGGCGTGGATATTGCTCGGATATGACGCGCACGGTCGTCATCGGACGCGCCGACGATGAGATGAAAAAGGTGTATGACACTGTGCTTGCCGCGCAGCGCGCGGCGCTCGACGCTGTCCGTGAGGGTATGACAGGTGCGGAGCTTGACCGTGTGGCGCGCGACCTCATAAACGCCGCAGGCTACGAGGGATGCTTCGGTCATGGGCTCGGTCATGGCGTCGGCATCTATATCCATGAGAATCCGAGGGTATCTCCCGCCGGGAAAACAAAGCTTGCCAAAGGCCATATTTTCACGGTGGAGCCGGGAATTTATCTGAAAGGAAAATACGGCGTCCGAATCGAGGATATGGTGCAGATGACGGAAAACGGACCGGTCGATATCACAAAAAGTCCGAAGGAGCTCATTGAAATCGGCTGAAAACGGAGCAAAAAGGCATAAAATATCAAAAAAGACTTGATATTTTCAGATTTTTGCGCTACAATATAAAAGTGATTCAAACGATTTTTTGACAGATAGTTTTTGGAGGTATTTTTTCTATGGTTATCGCAGGAGATTTTAAGAATGGCGTTACGTTTGAAATGGACGGCAACGTCATGCAGGTTATCGAATTTCAGCATGTCAAGCCGGGCAAGGGCGCGGCATTTGTCCGCACAAAGCTGCGCAACGTCATCACGGGAGCCGTGACGGAGACGACTTTCAATCCTACAGATAAATTCCCGCCGGCCGTCGTCGAAAGACGCGACATGCAGTACAGCTATAACGACGGCGATCTCTACTATTTTATGGATATGGAAACCTTTGAGCAGATTCCCGTTTCCAAAGACCTTCTTCCCGACAGCTTCAAGTTCGTCAAGGAAGAGATGATGTGCCGTCTTGTCTCCTATAAAGGCAATGTTTTCAGCGTAGAGCCGCCGATGTTTGTCGAGCTTGAGGTGGTTTCCACGGAGCCCGGCTTCAAGGGAAACACCGCGACCGGTACGACAAAGCCCGCGACGCTGGAAACGGGAGCCGTCATCAAGGTACCGCTTTTTATCGACAACGGAACAAGGCTTCGCATCGATACGAGAACGGGCGAATACATTGAAAGAGCCTGATTTACGGCTGGCGGAAAAATTTTCAATTTTTCCCGTTTCGATTTGTTAAAAAAGACGATGGAATGTTTATTTTCGTCTGGGAACAGCAAATAATAAAGGAATAAAAAGAAAGGACGCTTACGGCGGGATTTGCCGAAAGCGCGGAGGTTATGCTTATGAAGATTTCCGAAAAGGTTGCCTATATCAAAGGACTTGCCGAGGGTCTCTCTTTGGATGAGAAAACACCGGAAGGCAAGGTGCTTGCATCCATTATCGACGTACTTGACGATATGGCAAAGGCGATATCCGGTCTTAAAGAGGATACGGAATATCTTGACGCCTATGTGGAAGAGATCGACGAGGATCTCGGCACACTTGAAGAGGATTATTACGAATGCGACTGCTGCTGCGACGATGATTGCTGCTGTGACGACGACTGTGACTGCTGCGATGATGAGGATTTTGTCGAGGTGGAGTGTCCGGAATGCGGTGAAACCGTGTGTCTCGACGACACGATCGATTTTGATCATGTCACCTGCCCTGCCTGCGGCGCCGAATTCAGCTGTGTATGCGATTGCTGCGATGAAGACGACGAGGATGATTGCTGCTGCGGCTGCGAGAGTGACGATTGACCCCACACATTTGCCGAATTTGAAAAAGCCGTCTCTCATGACGGCTTTTTATGACCTCGGTTAAAAAGCAAGGAGATTTATAATGAAACAGATGAAAAAGATTCTCAGTATCGTGCTGATATTGTCCGCGCTCGTGATGCTCCTTTCGGCATGCGGAAGCAAGGGTGAGATCGTGGCTGTGTATAATAATACTCCTGTCTATGAAGAAGATGTGCAGGATATTATCAATTATTATATCTTGACAAATGCGACACTGGATACGACGGACGAAGAGAAAAGCGAAATGGCGAAAGAAGCGGTGCGTACCTATGTCAGATATAAGGTTTTGGAGATCGATCTGAAAAAGAAAGGCTATACGGTCGATGAAAAAGCCCTGAACCAGACCGTTAAAGAGATGATCGAATATCTCGATAAAAACTTCACAGGCGGTTATAAGGATTGGCGCAATATGTATGGGCTTTCCAAGAGCTTTTTAAAGGAGGATATGCGCCGATACGAGCTGGCCTCCTTGTTCAACGAATACGCTTCCGACACGGTTGAGGTGACGGATGAGGAGATTGAAGCATATTATCACGCAAACGGCGGAGAATATGCGGATCCGGCCGGTTATACATGGATAGGCGTTCTTCGTGAGGTTTTGGATCTGAAAGATGAGGAAGAGTGCGCGGCGGCGGAAGCCGAAATGGAAAACTATATCCGTCAGATCAATGCCGGCTATACGACATTGGAACAGGTGAAAGCCGATCTTCTGAAAAAATATACGGAGGAGGACGGTTATACCAAAACAAGTCTTTTTTCGGGTGAAAACTTTACGGCTATGAGTGATTTTGCCATCATTCCCAATCTTTCCGACGCGTTGGAGGCAATCAAAAAGGAATATGGAGAGCTGAATCCCGATGCGGATCCCAAGGAAGATGCCGAGGCTTATGAGAAGTATATGAATTATTTAGGCGACTGCTTCCGTGCCGAGGTTTATTATGCCTTGCAGAACATGGAGGTCGGCGACGTATATTCCGAGCCCTTGAAAAGCTATGCGGGCTATTTCATCATCAGACTGGAGAAAATCAAAACAACAAACGGATTCAAGCCCTTGGATGAAGTCAGGGATGAAATCAAAACCGAGCTTTTGAATGAAAAAATCACAGGCATGTTTGAGACGCGCCTGACCGAGCTGGAAAGCGAATACAATGTGCAGTATTTATTCGATGTGTCGGCGTCATAATTCGCTTATCATAAAATAACTTCATAAAAAAGAGATTGCTTTTCGGCAATCTCTTTTTTGTATTATCGGCGGATCAGAATGTAAAAAACGACGATGCCAAATAGAATCAGCGCAGCAGAACCGAGAATCACAGGCCAAAGCGGTTCCTCTTTGTCGCCATATTGGACGCGGGAACGGGTTTCCGCTTCTTTTCCAATATAGAACCGTGTTTTTTCGTTAATAACGAGTTCTTCTCCCGATGCTTCCTCGCCCGGGCAAATCGTGATAAGGCGGCGCAGAGATGAAGATTTTTTTAAGGCGGATATTGCGCTTGAATTGTCCTCCTGTCCGATTTCCGCAAGCGTTTTGGCGGATTCTTCATCGGATGCGCCGGCTTCTCGAATCGCTCTGACAAACGCACCGATCACACGGCGGCGGTAATAAATGATGAAAAACGATAGAATAAGCCCGAAGATGAGCGGCCACATAATAAATTGGATTCCGGTGGATACTGTGTTGTCGAGTCGGAGCGCATCAATGTAATCTAATATTTTTGGCATATGCTATTTCCTTTCCTTCAACAAACGCTATATTTTATAAAATGAATTATAAATTACTTAATATTGAATCTCCACATATCAATTTAAGCAAAGATTCCAAATCTTCATTGTCGGAATATCCGATGGAGATCGAACGGTTTTTTCCGTTTTCCGTTATTTTTACTCTTCGCCCGAGATGCTTTTGCACGATAAGCTCCAAAGCGCGCGTGTGATCCACATCATGGATAATTTTCACAGTTTCTGCCGCGGGCTTTGTGTTCAAGACCTTCACAAGCTTTTCGGTATCTCTGACGGACAAGGACCGCGAAACAACCTGTTTGGCCGCCGATTCCATCGTTTCGGGATCGGACAGCCCCAGCAAAACCTTGGCATGTCCGGTGGAAAGCTCTCCTGTTTCGATCATTTTTTTGACCGATTCCGGAAGAGATAGGAGACGCAGCGAATTGGTGACGGCGGTTCTGCTTCGACCGATGCGTTTCGCCGCTTCCTCTTGCGTCAATCCGTATTCCTCAATCAGGGACGAAAAGCCAAGCGCTTCCTCAATCGGATTCAGATCGCTTCGCTGAATATTTTCCACAAGTGCAAGCTCCGCCGCTTTTTTATCATCGGCGGAGATGACAATGACCGGAATTTCGGAAAGTCCTGCCATTCTTGCCGCTCTCCAACGGCGTTCGCCGGTGATAATTTGATACATTCCGTCTATCATACGGACGGTAATCGGCTGTATCATGCCGTATTGTGCGATGGATTCGGAGAGCGTTTCCAGCTCAGAGGAATCGAATGCTTTTCTCGGTTGATCGGTATTCGGTTCGACATCGCTGATTCGTACCATGGTGATACCGCCGTCGGCGTCTGTCTGTTCCCTGTTGTCGACAAGAATGGCGTCAAGACCGCGTCCGAGCGCTTTTTTCTTTTGCGTCATCGTAAATCCCTTTCTTTATTTTGTCATTTAGATTCGTTTCATCAGCTCTTCTGCGATTTTGTCATAGTCTGAACTGCCTTTTGCATACTTGTCGTAATACTGAATCGGTGCGCCATAGCTGGGCGCTTCGCTGAGCCGGACATTTCGCGTGATTGCTATGGAAAAAAGCTTGTCGGCATAATGCTTTTTCAGCTCATCCAGCACCTGCAAGGATAGATTCAGTCTGCCGTTATACATGGTGACGAGGATTCCGGTCAGCGAAAGCGAGGGATTGTATAGCTTTTTCACCTGTTTGATCGTCATCATGATCTGAGATAACCCTTCCAGCGAAAAATATTCGCATTGCATCGGAATGATGACGCCGTCCGCCGCCGTGAGCGCGTTGATTGTCAGCATGCCGAGGGACGGCGGGCAATCGATTAAAATATAATCGAAATCGCCTGCAATTTCCGAAAGCGGTTCCTTTAAGCGGTTCTGTCGGTTTTCAACGTCCGCAAGCTCGAGTTCTGCCGCGGCAAGGTCCATTCCGGCCGGAATAACGCTGAGATTCTGATATTCCGTCCGAATCAGGGCGTCTGCTGCGCGGCATCTGCCGATTAAGACGTCGTAAACGGTCGTTTTAATCTGATTTTTTCGCACACCGACACCGCTGGATGCATTTCCCTGCGGATCGCAGTCGATAAGCAGCGTTTTTTTCCCGGCGATACCAAGTGCTGCGGCTATATTGATTGCGGAGGTGGTCTTTCCAACCCCGCCTTTTTGGTTTGCAAAAGCGATTGTCTTGGTCACGATCATACCTGCTTTCCTATTATTGACCGAAAATCGTATGATATTTCAAGAAAAAATCAAAAGGATAATCTTATTATAGCATGAGATGCCCTTCAAGTCAAGTTTGTTGACAAAAGTGTCTGAATAAAACGTACTTTTTCATGTTCCACGTGGAACATGAAAAAGATAAAAGCACCGCATAAGCGGTGCTTTTATCTGGGAGAAAAACTATGAACCTTGATGGGCTCCGCAGCTATATTGTGAGCTGCGGCACATGTTCGCTGTGGAAGCTCCCCGGCACAGGATGTTCCACGTGGAACATTGGTATATCAAGTGCCTTTCGGCACGGTGATAACGAGTTTTGTATGCGTTTTTCGTTCTTCACGCTCGCATTTGACGGCTATGCCGCTCTTGTTCATGATGGCGACAGCCTTATCTATGGTATTGTAAAATAACCGAACATCCTTGATCACGACCTTTGTGTGATGATGGTCGCCGGATGCCGCCGCTATAAGCTCTTCCGCGTCGCGTCCGCATATGCCGTTTGCCATTGCGCGGTAAAGCTCGCATTTGTTCTCTGGGGATAATGTTTGAAGCTGACATGCGCTTTCCGCTGTTATTTTGGCTTTCAGCAAAAGCTTTCGCTCGGTCGCGTCAAAGGATAGCAAGCTGAGCTTGTTTTTCAGCGCTTCTTCCGTGATTCCTAAGCTTTTTGCCATGCGTTCGGAGGAAATCCCGCTTTTTGACATGATTTCATGAATGATGTCCGCTTCTTCAAAATAATTGCGAGGCAGAGGAATTTCGCCGGTTTCCGCGAGCTTGTCCGGATTGGTGTCGATGATGACGCAAGGAATGGGCGATATTTTCCCATAAATGCAGGCGAAAAGGCGTTTTTCGCCGGCTATGAGCTGAAACATCGGATGATGGGCGGTTCCGATTGCCCGAATGGTAATCGGATTTTTCATTCCGTCTTTGCGGATGGTTTCCGCAAGAACGCGGATTTCATTCTCGTCAAATTGTTTGGGGGCATGAAACGGATTCGGACAAATCAGTGCGGTATCGACCATTCTGACGGCGGTTCTCCATTTTCCGCGTGCAAGCTCACTGATGCGTTCTCTGATTTCGGCGCCGGTTTCCGAAGTATCCATCTTTTCGCCTCCGATATCCATGATTTAATCTTATCATATCAGAGTGACATGAAAAAAGCATGAGAATTTTGTCTGCAAAAAAACAAAATTTCATGCTGTTTTTGACGGATTTATGCGATTCTATGCCGTATTATCATGAAAATACCGTTTATAGAGGTTTTTTTGTGATTATGGCATTGCGGCGGGGATATATTTTTTCTGTCGGTCTTGTTTTTTTGAACAGAAAAATATGTCGTTCGTTTGTAGTAGTATCTCCGTTGACCTGTTCAACCAAACAGACGTTTTCATCTGCTTCCAAGCTACAAAAAAGCATGGCTGCGGCGTTTTTGGCGCTTTCAAGCTCTATGAGTCCGTTTTTTCCTTTGAGCGCGAGAAAAAATCCTCCTGTTTTGACAAACGGAACACACCATTCAAGTAAAATCCTGAGCTCCGCTACGGCTCTGGCACAGACAATGTCGAATTTTTCGCGGTATCGGAGGTCGGTTCCAAGCTCTTCCGCGCGTCCATTCAGGATATGGACATTTTTCAGACCGAGTTCACTTGCCGCATGGGCGATATATGCGGTTTTTTTGGCGGTGGCGTCAAGCGCGGTGACTTCGATATCAGGCCGAACAATGGCAAACGGAAGTGCGGGCATACCGCCGCCGCTGCCGACATCAAGCAGGGTAAGGTCTTTCTTTTGCGGCAGCTTGTCTGCCGCGAGCAGGCAGTCGGCGAGATGTCTTGCAATGAGAGCGGTCTCATCTTTCAATGCTGTCAGATTCATGGTTTGATTGGTTTCCAGCATAAGCTCGGAAAGCAGATAAAACCGTTCCAAATTTTCCTTTGTGCTATAATCCGACAAGTGATTTTGCGAAAACACTTGTTTGCAAAGATCGTTGAAATTTTGTCTATCCATGAGGGATCTCCTGTTCGCCGCCTCTTCTTTTGAGGTCAAGATAAATGAGTAAAACGGAGATATCCGCCGGACTGACCCCGCTGATTCGTGAGGCGGCTCCGATGGAAAGCGGCCGGTGAAGCGTGAGCTTTTGCACAGCCTCTGTGGAAAGTCCGGTGATTTTTTGATAATCAATGTCGGCGGAAAGCAGCTTCTTTTCGAGCTTTTCAAAGCGCGCCGCCTCCGCGAGCTGTTTTTTGATATAGCCCTCGTATTTTAATTCCGTCTGGACCGTGAAAATGACATTTGCCGGAAGCGGCTCTCTTTCCGCATCGACAGGCGCGAGCAGCTCATATGTGATTCCCGGGCGGCGAAGCAGATCCGAGATACGAACGCCTGTTTTTATCGGCGGCTCGCCGACAGAGGCTAAAATCGAATTGACTGTCTCGGATGGCGGAACAACTGTTTTTATAAGCCGTTCTTTTTCCGCTTTGATAAGCGCGGCTTTTTTCAGGTACCGTTCATATGCCGCATCGGAGAGAAGCCCTGCGCGGTGTCCGATGGCGGAAAGCCGTGAGTCGGCATTATCTTGACGGAGCAGCAGACGGTATTCGGAGCGCGAGGTCATCATGCGGTACGGCTCATTTGTGCCCTTGGTCACAAGGTCATCGATCAGTGTGCCGATATAGGAGCTGTCCCGCGTCAGTACGACGGGGGATTTTCCTTTTACATAAAGCGCGGCGTTCATGCCGGCAATAAGCCCCTGCGCGGCGGCTTCTTCATAGCCGGATGTGCCGTTGAACTGTCCCGCGCCGTAAAGTCCGGGAATTTCTTTGAAAGAAAGCGACGCGTCGAGCTGGGTGGAATCGATGCAGTCGTATTCGATCGCATAGGCGGTGCGCATGACGACCGCATGCTCGAAGCCCTCGATGGAATGGAGCATGGCGAGTTGTACGTCCGCCGGCATGGACGAGCTGAAACCTTGCAGATACATTTCACCGGTGCCGAGTCCCGTCGGCTCGACGAAGAGCTGATGGCGTGTTTTGTCCGGAAAGCGGACGACTTTGTCCTCGATGCTGGGGCAGTAACGCGGGCCTATCCCATGGATTTCACCGGAATAGAGGGGCGAGCGCCCGATATTTTCCCGGATGATACCATGCGTTTTTTCATTCGTATAGGCGATATAGCAGGGAAGCTTTGGCCGCGTTTCCAGTTCTGCTAAATCGGTGTCGGCGGAATACGGCGTCGGATGCTCCTCGCCGTCCTGCCGTTCGAGCTTGGAATAATCGATGCTGCGGCTGTCGATGCGCGGCGGCGTTCCGGTTTTGAAGCGCATCATTCGGATGCCGAGCCGCAAAAGGGAAGCGGTAAGCGACTTTGCCGCGTGGAGCCCGTCCGGTCCGGACGAATCATGGACGTCGCCGATGATGACGCGCGAATCGAGATAGGTTCCGGTACAGATGACGACGGCTTTCGCACGCCAAACCGCACCGAGATCGGTTATGACCTCGGAGACGGCGCCGTCTTTCAGCCGAATGTCCGCAATTTCCGCCTGAACCAGAGAAAGTCCGTCCGTGTGCTCGACGGTTTTTTTCATGATCTCGCGGTAAAGCATGCGGTCTGCCTGAATCCGCTTGGATTGGACGGCCGGGCCTTTGCTCGCATTGAGGATGCGGTCTTGCAGCATGACCTTGTCCGCGGCACGTCCCATTTCGCCGCCGAGCGCGTCGATTTCAAAGACAAGCTGTCCCTTGCCCGTGCCGCCGATCGACGGATTGCACGGCATATTCGCCACGGCGTCGTTGGAGATGGTAAAAAGCACGGTACGGCATCCCATGCGCGCCGCGGCGAGAGCCGCCTCGCAGCCGGCGTGTCCCGCGCCGATGACGGCGATGTCTGTGGAACCTACATAAAATTCCATGGGAATTCCTTTCTGGAAAGAGTATTTGTGAAAATCAGGAAAATTTTATTGTAATTCCCCGAATGCTTTGAGGTACAGGAGATTTCTGATAATAACATCCGCTTGCCAAAAGTTTCGGCTGAGTGCCCATTCGTCGGGATAGTCATTCCACCTCCAAGGAATCATCCATGCACCGTTATCAAGCTGGGTTTTTCGGATGTGCTCGCACTCAAAGTGGGCGATTTCCCGGTTTTCAGGGTAAAATATGCTTTCGGGTGAATTTATAAACTGGGATGGCTTGCAGACATAGGAAATTTCCCAGAGGCGGGTATCCTGCGTAATTGCAGAATGAATCAGGGTTTTTAGTTTCGCTTCCATGGCGGCAGTGTCAAAAACCGCCTGTCCGCCTGCTTCGCATGTATATTCTAAGAGCCGGAGGAAGCAGGAGAGCGTATGCATGTCATTCTGTTGTTCACTTTTCATGAAATCTGCATACATTTCTTTCGCAAGCTGCACGCCGCGTGCGTACAGCGCGCTGTCCTTTTTCGCATAGCGCAGAAGGAAGCCGGCAAGACAGGCGGAGGGATTATTACCCGTGGTGTCTTTTTCCGTGTGCCACCATGGCGCATGCGGATAATCGTTGTTGCTTTTGACTGCGATATACCAGAGGTGACCGTCAAAATCTTTTCCGCTTGCGAGATAGTTTAAGATTCCCTGCATGATAGGGTGACTCGCGTCGGTGAAGCCGATTTCGCGCAGAATCTCTGTGGCGTACCATGTTTGACTGGGCGTGGAATTGGGATTCCAAGAATCCGCTTCCAGCGCGTGGCCGAATCCGCCGTCTTCATTTTGGTAAAAAGCAAGCGCGTCCAGCACGGCATGGAGGCTTCCGTTTTCAAAGTGATACGCAAAGCGCGCAAAATCAAGCGGACGTGCATTGCGGTAGATAAACTCTTTGGCTTTTTCAAAAACTTTTTTCATCAAAATCGATGGCTCCTGTTTATTTGTGATAATGACCGCCCATGAGAATATTTTGTGCGCGGTAGAGCTGTTCAAGTAGAATCACGCGCATCATGCGGTGGGTGAAGGTCATGCGGGAAACGGAGAGCCGGAAATCCGCCGCCTTTTTTACGCGTTCATCCATGCCGAATGCGCCGCCGATGATGAACGTCAGTTCCGAATGGCCGGAGACGGTAATATCCGAAAGCTTTGCGGCAAGCTCCTCCGACGACAGCTCTGTCCCCTCGACGCAGAGCGCGATTTTGTAGCTTTTCTGCGGGAGCGCCGCGAGAAGACGGTCGCCCTCCTTGCGCAGCAGGGCATTAACCTCCGCGGCCGACGGATTTTCCGGCGGCCTTTCTTCTTTGATTTCGATGTTTCGGAGCTTGCAGGAGGACGAGAGCCGTTTTTCATATTCGCAGACAGCGTCGGCAAAGAACCGATCCTTGATGTTCCCGACATAAAGAATGTTGACCTGCATCATGACGTTTTTCCCTCCCGAATCAGGCGCAGAATATCGGAAATGTTTTCGAGATCGTAGTCTCCCGTGATTTTGTCGTTTTCGTGATAGACGATGCCCGCTTTTTCGTTGCGTTCCAGCAGACCGAAAAGCATCGTCTCGCCGTCTTCGGCAAGACAGCGGTTAAATGCCATGATTTTTGGCTTGCGGAGCATCGAATTTTCGCAGGTTGAATGATTTTCACAGGCATAACAGCCGGGAAGCCCTTTTTCCTTGCAGCAGTCCGGAATATGGCACCATTTCCGGCCGGGACAGCCATCCGTCCGACAACCGGGACAGTCTTCTTTGCTGCAAAGGCAGCAGGCAAGTCCGCAATAAGCAAAGCCCATTTCTTTTTTCATCATTTTTCCCGTATAAAGTCTATATCAATCGATTTCCGTGATGTCATCCGGAATAAGGTAGCACATTTCCTCATGGTAGGAGGCGCCCTCTTTGATTTTTTCAATGGGAAGCTTCATGTATTTCATTTTTCCCCATGCAAGGTCGAGCCCGTCCGCAGTGCGAATGGCAGCTTCGGCTTCGATGAAAAGGGAAGTGGCGCGCAGAATTTTTCCGGTGCCGATAAGCGGCGCGTCGTACGGAACGGGCTTTTTGTATTTGGTTTCGAGCGACATCGTGACGGCGAGCGTTTCCTCGTCATAGGCCGCCCAGTAGGCGCGGAGTCCAAGCTCATCGAGCATAGCGGTAATCATGCCGCCGTGTACACGCCCGGGATAGCTCTGATGGACGTCCCGATAGGAAAACGGCGTCATGACACAGCTGTCTTCCATGACATAAAACGGCGCTTTTACGCCGGCCTCGTTATCAAGTCCGCAGATGATGCACATACGGCTGTTTCGCTGTTTTCGGATGACCTTCATAGAAGTGTTCTCCCTTATGTAAAAATTTTTATAGACAAGCAGAAACATATGTCCAAAAGGATATGGGCAGCTATTTTAATTTGGTCGGCGTGTCGGGGCTTGCCGCCGCGACCGTTATGCCGGCAAAATCATCCAAAGCCGCGCGGACGGCTGCCTCCGCCGTCGGCGGATAATTGTTTTCCTTGGAGAGATGCGCGAGCAGAAAATGCTTTGTTCCTCTTGCGGCGAGCAGCTTGGCAAGCTCCGCCGACATATCGTTGGAGAGATGGCCGGTATCCGACAGAATACGCCGTTTGAGCGGGTAGGGATACGATCCGGAAAGCAGCATCTCCACGTCGTGGTTGGCTTCGAGAATGACGGAATCGGCGCCGATGAGAGAGGAAACAATGCTGTCGTCGATGTGACCGATGTCCGTTGCGACACCGAGCTTTTCCATCGTGCCGTTTTCTTCCGTGTAAGACACGGTGTAACCGACGGAGGCGGCGCTGTCATGCGGCGTGGCAAAGGAACGCACGGTGGTATTCCCAAGGCGCACCGAAAAAAGAACCGGATGCAGGTATAAGTCTCCGAGCAGGGAGGCGTGGGGGTCGGTGATGAGCGCTCTTGCGGATGGCTCCGTCATATGCGTCGGAATATGATGCTTCTTCGAGATGATCTCGAGGCCGCGCGTGTGGTCGACGTGCTCGTGTGTGACGAAAATCGCCGTGATCCGGTCAAGCGAGGAGCCGACCTCGCGCAGCGCCTTTTCTACGGCGCGCGCACTGACGCCGGCATCGATGAGAAGCTCTGTGTCGGCGGATTTGATATATACGCAGTTGCCGGAGGAGCCGGAAAAAAGGGTATACGCCGAAAGCTTATCCATGATATACCACGGCGGCGCCGAACGGACGGACGGCGAGCTCGGTCACGGCACCCACGCCGAACACCGTTTCCATGGCTTCCTTGAAGGTCGTCATTTTGTCATGCGGGACAAACGCCTGCATGGTTCCGGCAAAGCCGCCGCCGTGTACGCGCCATGCGCCGGACTCTCCAAGAAGCTCCTCCGCGATGGCGCAGGCGAGGGTAATCCCCTGTTCCTCCGGCGCTTTCGGCGAATAATAATTTTGCAGCAGCTCGGCGCTGGAACGGCCGGATTCTTTTATGACAGTGAGAAATGTGGAGATATCCCCGTCTTTCAGCGCCTGTATCAGGCGTTCCACACGGGCATTTTCCTTTATGAAATGCAGCGCGCGCAGCACGGCGCGATCCCCCGCTGTTTGACGGAGCGCCGCCGCATTTTGCAGGAGTTCTTCTTTTGTAATGCCGCGCAGCACGGGCTTTCCAAAGAACGCCGCGATTCTCTTCATCTCGGCGGGAACGGCCGCGTAATCGTCCGTGAGATTGGCATGGGAGCCGCCCGTATTGACGATGCAGAGCGAATAACCGTGCTCCGCAAGATTCAATTCCACGCGTTCGGCCGCAGGCGAATCGGAATTTCCGAAATCGATGTAAACGAATCCGCCGGCGGCGCAGGCGACCTGATCCATGAGGCCGCAGGGCTTGCCGAAATGGGCGTTTTCCGCGTACTGCGAAATCTGGGAAAGCTCCATGTAGCCAATCTGTCCGTCGTTATAGAAATGGTTCAGAATCGTGCCGACCATGTCCTCGAACGCCGCCGAGGAGGAAAGTCCCGAGCCGCCGAGAATATCGGAGGTCGTATAAGCGACGAAGCCGCCGACGGCATGTCCGTTTTTGGCAAATCCGTCGCAGACGCCGCGAATGAGCGCGGAGGATTTTCCTCTTTCCGCTTCAACGGGAGAAAGAGAAGCGGTATCGACGGCATCCTCGGGGAAGCCGGCGCTTTTGATGCGGATGGTGCCGTCGTCCGTTTTCGCAGCGACCGCAATAATGTCGAGATCGATGGAGGCGGCAAGCACCTTGCCGTGATTGTGGTCGGTGTGGTTGCCGCAGATCTCACTGCGTCCCGCGACGGAGAAAACGGATAAACGCTCCGCCTTTCCGTAGAGCTTTTCAAATTCCTCGATGGCGGCGCCGTAACGCGCTCTCACCGCATCCATATCCCGTCCGGCATAGAGCCCCCTCAGCATGGGAGCGGCTTTTTCAAAAAATTCAGCTTGACTAAACATGATAGGTATTGCCTCACACTTCTTTTATTTTTTGGGGGATCGCTTTGCTGCCGCGGAAGAGGGCCGATTTCCATGCGGCGTTTTCCGGCGAGGAGCGGAATGCGCGCCCTGCCGTGCAGGGTTTGTGCGGAAATTTCCGGTATGGGGCGTTTTATCCGGACGAATGAGACAGTTTTCCCCATAGCCGATAAGATCGCTCCTGCCGGCCTTGCGCAGAGCGGAAAGGACGATGGCGCGGTTTTCCGGACGGAAGTATTGCAGCAGCGCGCGCTGCTCGGCCTTTTCCTCCCTTGTTTTCGGAACGAAAATCGGCTTTTCCGTATAAGGGTCGAGTCCGGTATAAAACATGCAGGTGGAGATGGTTCCCGGCGTCGGATAAAAATCCTGCACCTGCTCGGGATGCAGCCCCTCTTTTTTGAGAAAAAGGGCGAGCTCGACCGCGTCGGCAAGCGTGGAACCGGGATGCGACGACATCAGATACGGCACGAGATACTGCTTTTTGTTCATGCTTTTCGTCAGCTCGTAAAAGCGCGCCCTGAATGTTTCGTAGGCGGCGATATCCGGCTTGCCCATGGCGGCAAGCACGTTCGCGGAGCAGTGCTCGGGCGCAACCTTGAGCTGGCCGCTCACGTGGTAACGCACAAGCTCCTTGAAAAATTCTTCATTTTTGTCGAGAATCAGATAATCGAAGCGGATTCCGGAACGGATAAAAACCTTTTTGACCCCGGGAATCGCGCGCAGGCGGCGCAGCAGATGCAGATATTCGCTGTGATCGACGACCAAATTCTTGCAGGGATTGGGTGAGAGACATTTTTTGCCGCGGCACATGCCGCGTTTTTCCTGTCCCGCGCAGGAGGGCTGGCGAAAATTGGCCGTCGGACCTCCCACGTCGTGGATATATCCCTTGAAATCCGGCAGTTTTGTCAGTGCCTGCGCTTCGCGCACGACGGAATCCTCGCTGCGCGTCGTGATGCCGCGTCCCTGATGATAGGCGATGGAGCAGAAGTTGCAAGCGCCGTAGCAGCCGCGCACATGCGTGATGGAAAACTTGACCTCCTCAATGGCGGGAACGCCGCCCTCCGCCTCATAGGAAGGATGGTAATTCCGTTCATACGGCAGTTCATAGACGCGGTCAAGCTCCGCGGTTTCGAGCGGGGGAGAGGGCGGATTCTGCACGACGATTTTTTTGCCGTGCCGCTGAATCACGGTTTTCCCGCGCACGGCGTCGTGCTCGTCCTGCTGGGTGCGGCAGGAACGCGCGTAGGCGAGATAGCCCTCCGGCGTTTTGGCTTTGACTACCTCGAAAGAGGGACATTCCACGGAATCGGGAATATAGACATATTCATTTGTCGGAACGGCGTAGGATGTGCCGCGGATATCGTGCATCATGCCGATGGGCTCCCCGTCTGCAAGGCGGTGGGCGATTTCCGTTATCTGATGCTCTCCCATACCGAACATGAGAAGGTCCGCGCCGGAATCGATGAGAACGGAGGGACGCACCGCGTCGTCCCAGTAGTCGTAATGGGCAAAGCGCCGCAGAGAGGCTTCAAGGCCGCCGATGCAGAGCGGAACATCGCCGAAAAGCCGGCGAATCGCTTTGCAGTAGACCGTGACGGCGCGGTCGGGACGGCGTCCCGCCTTGCCGCCGGCGGTGTAATAGTCGTCGTGACGTTTGCGTTTTGCGGCGGTATAGTGCGCCACCATGGAGTCGATATTGCCGCCGTTCACGAAAAACGCGAGCCGCGGCCGTCCGAAGCGCTTGTAATCGTCGTCATTCTGCGGCTGCGGCAGGATACAGACACGGAAACCCTCCGCTTCCAGTACGCGCGAGACAATCGCCGTGCCGAAGCTCGGGTGATCGACGTAGGCGTCGCCCGTGACGACGACGATATCCGGCGCGTCCCAGCCGCGCGCTCCCATCTCTTCTTTTGTAATCGGCAGAAAGGCCATGGCAATACTCCGTTTCCGGTGAAAAGTTATGCTTATAACAGGCGGCAGAATCGTTTATATCTGCCGGAAAAGGCATCGTTCAGTTTTTGAAGAACGCCGCGTAAAGCTTTGTCATATAATAGCTGTCGTCGGTGCCGCCAAGCTCACGCACCGCGTGCATCGACAGCATCGGATTTCCGATGTCCACGGTCATCACGCCGTAATCCGCGGAGATGCCGGGACCGATCGTGCCGCCGCCGCGCGCATCGCTGCGGTTGTTGAAGATTTGATAGGGAATTTCATTCTTTTCACAGAGCAGCTTGAAAAATGCGGTACCGCGCGGGGACGTCGCATAGGACTGCGTATTGGCGAGCTTCAATACGGGCCCCCCGTTGAGATAGACGGGCAGCGCCATTTCGTGCTTCGCCTGATAGGATGGATGCGTCGCGTGCGCCATGTCGGCGGAGAAAACCACCGTTTTGGCGAGCGCACGGTATTTATCCTCGGCGGTATAACCGAGCTTCTCACAGATGCGGTCGATGATCTGCATGATCGTGTTGCTCTTGGCGCCGCGGTTGGAGTTGGAGCCGATCTCCTCATGGTCAAACGCGACGGCGATGTCGCATCCGGCGCAGCTTTCCTCGCTTTCGATAAAGCCGGCCATCATGTCGTGGGACATAGCGGCGTCGTCAAGCCTTGCGACGGAGATAAACTCCTCGTTCGCACCGACAAAGCAGCCGTCCAGCGCCTCATAGGGCGCAAGCTCAAAGCTGAGGATGTCCTTTTCCGCGACACCCATATATTTGGCAAGATAGGAGAGAAATTTCGGCTTGCCGTCCTTGTTTTGTGCGAAGAAGGGCAGAAGCTCCGTCTGCACGTTGAATTTCCCGTTTTCATTGACGTCGCGCACGACATGGATCGCCGCGCTCGGCAGAATCAGAAGCGGCTTTTTGATGTTGACATTGACGGGCTTCGCCTCGCCGTTCTCATCCTTGACGAAAACACGTCCCGCAAGCGCGAGCGGACGGTCGAGCCAGCCGTGGATAATCAGTCCGCCGTAGGATTCGAGCGTCAGACGCTCGATGCCGCAGTCGATTTTGGAGGGGACTGTTTTGATGCGGAAGCCGGGCGAATCCTGATGCGCCGCACCGATGCGGAAACCGGTCTCACGCGGGTCGCCGCAGATGCGGAACGCGGCGCACTGCGTGCCTTCTTTCGTGAAATAATAGGATTTTCCCTTTTCGATCTGCCATACGTCGCCCTCGTCGAGCTTTACGGCTCCCGCAGCGTCCAGCATGGCGGAGAGCTCATCCGTCGCCTGAAAGGCGGTCGGGGCATTGCTCAAAAATTTTAACAGGTCCTTTGCGTATTGCTTTTTGGATTTCATAATTGATGCCTCCCATCCGTTTTAAACGGTTTGAATTGAATATATAAATGAATTAAGGAACGCTTTCCCAACACATATCGGAAACGGAAATTTCATAAGAAGCGATATCTTTTCGGTCGATTTCGCGGTAAAGGGGAAAGAAAAATAGAAGGGATCCACTTAAAGCGGTACCGCTGCCGGAAAACGAACGCAGCGGGATTCCTTCTTTGTCGAAAATCGTCAAATTTAGCTGCAAAACACGGGAGACCGATTCGTCTTCCAATGCTACTTCTATCGATATTCCTTGGAAAGTCGACCGGTCATAGCATGCCACAAGGCGGCTTTCCCTCACGTCATAGAGCTTTACCTGCTGCTTTGCCGGCCGCCATGCGACGGTTCCGCTATATGAAATATTGCTTTTTTTTGATACTGTCTCTGATGGAAACAACGCTTCGATGGTGACATATCCATCTTCACCGCCGAACAAGTAAGACGGCGTAAAGGAGCTGCTTGTAAGGTTGCCGCTTTTGTTGTCCTCCGACCATCTGACCTTAAATTCATATGGATATACGATGATCGGCTGGGTTCCCCTATTATAGACATGATAAACGACTACATATTTATGGCACATCCGTCTCCAATCGAAATATAAATAGGCATTTTCTTCTTGATAATAGGGAAAGGGAGGAGGCGGCGCACTTTCAATTCGATAGGGAATGATATCTGCCGTCGTTTCTGTCGGAACAAACGAGGTCGTTTCTGCCGTTTCCGATTCATAAAGCTGCGTGCGGCCGCAGGAGGCAAGGACGGTGACAAGCAAAAGGACGGAGAGAAGAAGCGAAAATTGCCTTTTCATTCTATCAGGTTCCTTTCATAAATCCGTGAAATCGTATTTTTCAGCGTCCGTTTGTGCGGTAGATTATGGATTTTTATGGATTTGCGTTTGCCGTCTCCACAATCAGCTCCGCGATTTCTGCCGGAGCGGCGCCCATGATATAATCGGAAAGCCCCGCGTCCGAAAGGCATTTTGTAAGGGAGGGGATGTCAACCCGCATGCCGATGAGCATCTTTTCCAGTCCGGCGATGTCTTTTGCGCCGAAGAAGTCTCCCGAAAAGGCAATCTGTTCGATTTTTTTGTCCTTAGCGCAAAGGGAAACGCAGACCGAACCGAAGTCGAAGCGGCGGCGCCGTGTTTTTTCTCCTGTGCCGAAGCGTCCGAGAAGCCATGCGTCCGTTTCGTATTTTTCCGCCGCGAGATGTTTGACCGCCTCTCTGTCCGCCGGCGAAAATTCAGCCGGCGAGGCGCCGTTTTGAATAAAATAATCCTCGAGGTAGGCCTTGAAAGCTTCCGCCGTCATATCGGATTTTTCCGGCGGAAGAAGCGTCGACAGATTGACGACGCGGCTTTTGACGCTCCGGATTCCCTTTGAGGCGATTTTTTCCTTATCCGGCGTCAGCGCGCCCGACAGGGAGGAGAGGTCCGCCGAAAAAAGCAGCGTTCCGTGGTGCATGAGCACCTTTTGAAGCGAGCCGTCCTCTTTTTTTCTGTGATAGATACACTGCGCCGTGCCGGAAAATTTGCGTCCGTCGGCCGAGATGACGAGGTCGTTTCGCCCGGAGCGTTCCGCAGCGATGCCAAGTCCCGCGAGCGCTTCCGTGATGGGTCTTGTGAACGCGGAAAAATCAAGCGCAGTACCGTTTGGAACGACAAAAGTATAATTGACGTTGCCGGTGTCGTGGAACACCGCGCCGCCGCCGGTCAGACGGCGCACAACCTTGATGCCGCGGCTTTCCGTAAAGGTAAAATCCACTTCGGCACGTGCATCCTGATTTTTTCCGATGATGACGGCCGGGCTGTTTCTCCAAAGCATGACAACCGGTTCTTTCGCGGTCATGAGAAGATATTCCTCCGTCGCCATGTTTTGATACGGTTCCGTGCAGGTATTTCTCCAAAGAAGCATCGTGATTCCTCCGTGGGCGGTTTTCTGTTTCCATACAAAATTCATTCTATCACAAATCGCATCCGACATCAAGGGATTTGCCGCAAAAATCCGGAAGAAATCACGAGTGGATATTGACTTAACCGTGTCGGGGTGCTATAATCAAAAAATAAAATCAATCTGTGGGAGGTTTTCTATATGCAGCTTTATGTGTTGATTTTGAATAAGGTCGAATGTATGCCGAAGCTGGTGGCGGCTCTGCTCAAAGCGGGAATCAAGGGCGCTACCATCTACGATTCCATGGGAGTCGTCCAATATGTCGGGCACGATATGACGGAGCCGCCTCCGATGTTCGGCTCTCTGCGCAAATATCTGCATCCGGATCATGGAAACAACAAAACGCTTCTGCTGCTTTTGGAGGATTCGCAGATGGATACGGTAAGGAAGATCGTGAACGACATTACGGGCGGGCTTTCCAAGCCGGATGTCGGAATTGCCTTTGCCATGCCGGTCTCCTACGCGGAAGGGCTTAGCTGAGCTGCGGACCGGAGCATCCCGAAACGCCAAAGGCCCACAAAGAATATCGCATTTTCGGATAAATGCGGTTTTGCCCGTTTCGGACAATGGCAAACGCTCCTATATAATATAGGTAAAACATGCAATATCTCCTGCGGACTCTGGGCAAATCAAAGAAGCAGTCCGCAAATTCATTTCGTGAAAATCTGAAAGGCGGTTTCGGAAAACGAAACCGGTTAAATTGCTGCAATGAATACTCTTTTGTCTCTTGGAATCGCAATGGCAGTCGGTCTGCTGTTCACACGAATCGTCAAGCTTGTCAAGCTGCCGAATGTCACGGGTTATCTTATCGCCGGACTTCTGATCGGCCCAAGCGTGCTGGGGCTGATCGACAAGGCTACGGTGGAAAGCTTTAACATGATTGTGACACTGGCGCTGGGCTTTATCGCATTTTCCATCGGCGGTGAATTTAAGCTCGGCACTTTGAAAAAGCTTGGAAAGAATGTGACGGTTATCACGTTCTTTCAGGCGATCGGCGCCGTGGCGGTCGTTTTTGTCGTGCTTTTGGTCGCCGGACTTTGCGGCGCGCTCGGTGAGGATTACCTGCCGATGGTTTTCACGCTTTCCGCAATCGCAACGGCGACGGCTCCTGCCGCGACGCTCCTTGTGGTAAGACAATATAAGGCCCATGGCCCCGTGACGGAAACGCTGCTGCCGGTCGTTGCGATGGATGACGCGATCGGGCTTATGATTTTTGCAATTTTCAACGCGATTGCGGTGGCAATCGCTTCCGGCGAGACGCCGACGGTTACGACAATGCTGCTCGATCCGCTGCTTGAAATCGTTCTTTCCCTTTTAATCGGGTTTGCACTTGGGCTTATCGTCGCTCTTTGCACGAGAGTTTTCAAATCCCGTGCGAATCGCCTCTGCCTTTGCATTACGGCAACGGTGATCGGCGTTGCGCTCGCCGATATGTGGGGACTTTCCTCGCTTCTGCTCTGCATGATGATCGGTGCGGTTTTCTCCAATCTGGGCTTTGAAGTCGATCGCGTTCTGGAGGGCACAGACCGATGGACGCCGCCGCTGTTTATGCTGTTCTTTGTCATCTCCGGCGCGGACCTCGATCTGTCGATTCTGCCGACCGTCGGAATCCTGGGCGCGCTTTATATCATCGCGCGTGCACTCGGCAAGTATTTCGGCGCGATGGCAGGCTCCGCCGTGGTTAAAGCAGACCCGAATGTCCGCAAATATCTCGGCATCACACTTCTGCCGCAGGCGGGCGTGGCTGTCGGTATGGCGCAAATCGCGCTTTCCGAATTTACGGCTCTCGGAGAATCCGATATCGGGCGGAAAATTCAAGCGGTTGTCCTGTGTGCGACCTTGGTTTATGAGATTGTAGGTCCTGTGCTGACAAAGATTTCTCTGAAAAAGGCGGGAGAGATTACGGGCAATACATAATCTTGCTTTTGGGAACGGCAGCTGTGCTGCCGTTTCTTTTATCTGGGCCGGAAAAAACACCATAAAGACACAATATGCGAAAATATATTCAAAGATGAGAAAAATTTTAATTTTTTTTACAAAAACCCCTTGACAAAAGGGGAAGAGGTATGATAGAATAATCGGGCCGCTTCGGAAGAGGCAGGCGCTTGGTCTTTGGAAATTGAACAACAACAAAAAGAA
>CAKSDZ010000006.1 GCA_934446365.1 uncultured Eubacteriales bacterium
TTTCGTCGTTTTCTCGTCGGTGAGAAAACGACATCTTTATTCTCCTTTGATAAAGGAGAAACGTGTCCTTTTCTTGTACGGACAAGAAAAGAACGAAAAGAAACCGCGAACGTTCCGTTCGATCGTTTGCGCGACTGGCAGCGGTTCGATGGCGGCTATGAAAGACGGCGTCCACGCTCACGGAGCTCGCGTGATCCGTCAATCGCCGCCGCTTTTGTTGACATCGTATCGGAAGGCGCTCACACGGCGCGCGCCTTACACCTGCGGCCGCGGGATTCCCAGTCGCACGGACTCTTCGCACGGCGAATGACGGAGAGCGCACGTAGGTGCGCGGTTCCGTCTGTTGGGAGCCGTGGGTATGTGCTTGCCAGCAGCACGATGAGAGTCCGAGACAGAAGTCTCGGCGACTCTTTTCGTCGTTTTCTCGTCGGTGAGAAAACGACATCTTTATTCTCCTTTGATAAAGGAGAAACGTGTCCTTTTCTTGTCCGGACAAGAAAAGAACAAAAAGAAGCCGCAAGCCTCCGGCTTGACCGTTTGTGCGGCCGGTAGCGGTTCGGTGGCGGCTATAAAAGACGGCATCCACGCTCGCGGTGCTCGCGTGATCCGCGGGCCGCCGCTTTTGTTGACATCGTATCGGAAGGCGCTCACACGGCGCGCGCCTTGCGCCTGCGGGCGCGGACTGCCCAGTCGCAGGAACTTCCCGCACGGGGAGTGGTGGCCTGTGCGAGCCTCGCGAGCACTGCAACACCTTCGAGCCGTGTGTATGCATTTTCCAGCAGATGGATGGAGTTTGAGGCGAAAGCCTCAATGAGTCTTTTGGTGCTTTTCTCCTCAGTGAGAAAAGCACATAGCTATATTTTATAATAAAAAAGGAAGCATTCAACGCTTCCTTTTGTTTTTTATGCAAGTGCCGCACCGATCGCCGTTGCGAACTGCGCATTCTCCGGTATGATAAAATTGATATCGAAAATCGCGTTGAGCGATTCAAAAATATCCTTTGCCTGCGGGATTGTCGTGAGATTTCCGGTAAGCACGATGTCATGCAGTCCCTTATCCCGTGCGGCGAAGATGCCGAGCATGCCGGCGGTTTCGAACACCATGTTGATAATGGCGAGCGCGATGTCGCCGGCGGAGGCGATATCGGAGAGCTTTCCGAAATTGGAGGCCGTCATGTTCTCCGGCAGAGATATCGCGGATTTTTTCTTTGAAATATCCTTGATTTTGAGGTCGACGTTGTCGAGCGAACCATCTTTTGCAAGCTCGACGATGTGATCGATCCGTTCGATTCCGAGCATTTTTTTGGAAAGGCCGGTGAGTGTGCCCCCGCCCACGCCCGTGCCGCCGAGATAATTCAGATATCCGTCGCGCTTGGCGTGAACGATCGCGGTGCCGGTGCCCATGCTGATGACGATCGCCTCGGAAAGCTCCGATAGAAAGAGACCGCCGCGTCCGACACATTCAAATTCACTGACAGCTTCACAGGCAAGGCCGTATAAAGGCTTTGACACATGGGAGGAGCCGACGCCGGTTAAGATGACCTTTTCGATGTCGGTAAGCTCGATGCCGTTTTCCGCTGTGAATTTTCCGAACGCACCATATAGAGAAGTGAGCGGGTCGGTCGCCTGCACGAACTGCGGCGCAATGATCTTTCCGCTCCGGAAGCCGACGATTTTTGTGGTGCTTCCGCCCACATCAATTCCGATGATCGTTTTCATATACTGCCTTTCATGACGGTACCGCCGCGCAGCCCGCCGGTTTTTATTTTTGTCCGTTTTTTGCCGCCTGCGCTATGGCGAGACAGAGCGCGTCATAGCCGATTCCGGCCGCCGCTGCCTCTTGCGGAAGCAGGCTCATCGGCGTCATGCCGGGCAGGGTATTGGCCTCCAAACAGATGAATTTTCCCGTTTTTTCTTCCCGTATGAAGTCAATTCTGCTGTAACTGCCAAGCCCCAGCGCGCGGTGTACTTTGAGCGCGAGTGCGCCGAGGGAAGCGGCCTCCGCTTCCGGCAAGTCCGCGGGACAGATTTCCTCCGTCATGCCGGACTGATACTTGCGCTCATAGTCGTAGAAGCCGTCTTTCGGACGGATTTCAATGGCCGGCAGTGCGCGTCCCAAAAGGACGCCGACGGAAAATTCTCTGCCGCATATTTTATCTTCTGCAAGGACTTTTTCCTCGTATTGATAGGCGGTTTCGAGCGCGCCTGCAAGCGCTTCCTTTGTGTCGACGATCGACACACCCACGGAGGAGCCGCAGGAGCAGGGCTTGACGACACATGGCAGCGGTATGCCGTCCGTGGAATCTCCTTTTTTGAGAAGGGTAAAATCCGCGGTCGGAATGCCGTGCGCACGGAACAAAAGCTTTGAGAGCGATTTGTCCATGGCGACAAGACAAGCCGCAAAATCGCTGCCGGTATAGGGAATCCCCATCGATGAAAGCGCCGCCTGAATGCTTCCGTCCTCTCCCATGCCGCCGTGTAAGGCGAGAAACACGATATCGGAAAGACGGCAGAGCTCGAGGACGCCGTCGCCGATGAGAGCACTCCCGGGCACCTCGGCCCGCAGCGCTTTCAAATCCGGCGGCTCCTTCGGAACGGTATACATAAAATTCCCGTCCGAGGTGAAAGCGTCGTCGGACAGCGCGCCCCGGTAAGGATAAAAGACGTCCGTGAGCGCGACAAGATGACCGCTTCGACAAAGGGAATTGGCGATCAGTGCGCCGGAAAGCAGGGAAACGTCGCGCTCGGGGGAAAAGCCCCCCGCGAGTACGGTGATTTTCATAGACAGCTCCATTCCGCCGCACGGCGGCGGCTAAAATAAATTTCGGAAAGATGCGTGTTTGACAATCCGTTTATTTTAGACCGAAAGCTCGACTTTCATGGTATGATCCCCGTCTGCGAGCAGAGGATCAACGTCGTTTTCAAGGAAGCGTTCCACTTGCTCGACGCACCGTCCGATGTATTTCGAGGGAATGAGAATCGCTTTCAGCTCTTCCATCGTGATATCGAGCGTGGGATCGGCACAGATGCGCTCCAGCATGTCGTTGTCAAGTCCCTCCTCCTTGACGCGCTTGCCGGCCGCGATGGAATGAACTCTGATTTTCTCGTGGATTTCCTGACGGTCGCCGCCCTTTTTGACGAGATCCATCATGATGTTTTCGCTTGCGATGAACGGCAGCTCGCGCATGACGCGCGCTTCGATCACCTTCGGATAGACGACAAGGCCGGAGGTGACGTTGATATAGATGTTCAGAATCGCATCCACCGCCAAGAACGCCTCACTCATGGCGATGCGCTTGTTCGCGGAATCGTCGAGCGTGCGCTCGAACCACTGTGTGGACGCGGTGATCGCGGGATTGATCGAATCCGAAACGACGTATCTCGCGAGCGCGCAGATGCGTTCGCTTCTCATCGGATTGCGCTTATACGGCATCGCGGACGAGCCGATTTGGTTTTTCTCGAACGGCTCCTCCATCTCCTTGAAGGATTGCAGAATGCGCATGTCGTTTGCGAATTTGTAGGCGCTCTGTGCGATGCCGGAGAGCACATTCATCACACGGCTGTCGAATTTGCGCGAATAGGTCTGGCCGGAGACGGGCACGACCTTTTCAAATCCGAAATCGGCGGCGATCATGCCTTCGAGCTTATCGATTTTTGCGGTGTCGCCCTCGAAAAGCTCCATAAAGCTCGCCTGTGTGCCGGTGGTGCCCTTTTGTCCCAGCAGTGCCAGCGAATCGGCGACAAAATCGAGGTCGTGCAGATCGAGCGTCAGCTCATAGAGCCAGAGAGTGGCGCGCTTGCCGACGGTTGTGAGCTGCGCCGGCTGAAGGTGCGTATAGGCGAGCGCGGGCAGCGCCTTGTAGGTATCCGCGAAATCGCGGAGATTCTTGATTACGGCGAGCAGCTTTTCCCGCACGAGTGCGAGTGCCTTTTTCATGATAATCATGTCGGTGTTGTCGCCGACATAGCAGGAGGTCGCGCCGAGATGGATGATGGCGCGTGCCTTTGGGCAGAGATCGCCGTATGCGTGAATGTGCGCCATGACATCGTGGCGGAGCTTTTTTTCATAGGCCTCGGCGTCCTCATAGTTGATGTCGGTTGCATGGGCTTCCAGCTCCGCGATCTGCTCGTCGGAGATGTCGAGCCCCGTCGCCTTTTCCGCCTTTGCAAGGGAAATCCAAAGCCGTCTCCATGTCGAGAATTTCATATCCTGAGAGAAGAGATACTGCATTTCGGGGCTGGCGTAGCGTCCCGAGAATGCGCTTTCATACCGGTTCCGTTCCATTTATTTTTGACCTCCGTTGGCCGTCCTCTCGGACGGACACTGTTTGATACTTATGGCAGTTTTTTATGCGTTTGTTTGTTCCAGAAGCTTTTCCGCCGCCGCGAGCTTCGCGCAGGTACAGACGACTCCCATCGCCGTTTCCAGCTCGTGAAGCTCCGGATAGGACGGCGCAATCCGGATGTTTTTGTCCTCCGGGTCCCTTTTGTAGGGATAGGTGGAGCCGGCGGGCGTCAGCGTCACGCCGACATTTTTGCAAAGCTCGACCGTGCGGCGCGCCGTCCCCGGCAGCACGTCGAGGGAGAGGAAATAACCGCCGTGCGGTTCCGTCCAGGAGGCGAAGCCGCAGTCTGAAAATTCTTCACGGAAGACACGCGTGACCGTGTCGAATTTCGGTTTCAGGACGGAAGCGTGCCGTCTCATCAGCGCGCGGACGTTATCCGCGCTTGCAAGATACCTTGCATGGCGGAGCTGATTCATTTTGTCCGGCGAAATCGTCTGATAGGCGATTTCCGCTCTCGCCCGCTTGACGTTATCCGCGCCGGAGATCATCATGGCGACCCCTGCGCCTGCATATGTAATCTTCGAGGTGGAAAAGAAGCCGAGAACGAGATTTTCGTTTTCAGTGCCTCTTGTGAGCGCGAAAATGTTGAGAAGCTCGTCTGGCGTGTCGTCGAGATCGTGGAGCGCATATGCCATATCCCAGAACACTCTGAAATCCGGCGCCGCAGGACGAAGCGAGGCAATCCGGCGTACCGTTTCCCCGCTGTAAGTCTCTCCCGTCGGATTGGAATATTTCGGAACGCACCACATGCCCTTGATCGAGGCGTCGCTTTGCACCAGCGCTTCCACCGTATCCATGTCGGGACCGTGGCCTGTCATGGGAACGGGGACCATTTCGACGCCGAAGCGTTCGGTGATGGCGAAATGCCGGTCATAGCCGGGAGCGGGGCAGAGAAATTTGACGGTGCCCCCGTCTTTCCACGGTGCCGAAACGCCGTCCGTGCCGAAAAACATCGCGCGGCAGACCGCGTCGTACATCATCGTGAGGCTGGAATTGCCGCCGAGAATGATTTCGTTTTCATGGACGCCGAGAAGCTCCGCCATGATGCGGGAAAGCTCCGGAACGCCGTTCGGAAGTCCGTAATTGCGCGTGTCGAAGCCGTCCGCCGTTTTGCAGTCTTCGCTGTCCGCAAGCGCGGTCAGCATCGCGTCGGAGAAACCGAGCTGACGGGGACTGGGTTTTCCGCGGGACATATCGAGAGAAAGCCCCTCTTCTTTGATTGTTTCGTATTGTGCGCGAAGCGCTTCATAGACGGAGCGAAGCGCTTCGCCGGATAGGGTGCGAAAATCGCATGACACGGCCGTATCCACCTTTCTTATTTGCTGAATTTGATTTAGATATCGGCGTTTCCGGTCGTTCTGGGGAAAGCCTCGACGTCGCGGATATTCGATATTCCTGTGATATACATGATCAGTCGTTCAAAGCCGAGTCCAAAGCCGGCGTGGCGCGTGCTTCCGTATTTCCGAAGCTCCGTGTACCACCAGTAATCTTCCTCGTTCAGACCGCAGCGGCGGTAGGCCGCTTCGAGATAGTCGAGACGCTCCTCGCGCTGGCTGCCTCCGATAAGCTCGCCCACGCCGGGGACGAGCATATCCGCGGCGGCGACGGTCTTGCCGTCGTCGTTGAGGCGCATATAGAAGGATTTGATTTCTTTCGGATAGTCGGTGACAAAAACGGGCTTTTTAAATACCTGCTCGCAGAGATAGCGTTCATGCTCCGTCTGCATATCACAGCCCCAGTAGGGCTTGTATTCAAATTCCCTGCCGCTTTCTTCCAGAAGCCGGATGGCTTCCGTGTAGGAGACACGGGCAAAATCGCTCGTAATTATATTATGCAGACGTTCGAGAAGTGTGTTGTCGATGAATTGATTGAAGAATGCCAGCTCATATGGGCAGGTATTCAGAACATGAGAAACGACATATTTCGTCATCGCCTCGGCGAGGTCCATATAATCCGTAAGATCGGCGAAGGCGATCTCCGGTTCGATCATCCAAAACTCCGCGGCATGGCGCTGGGTATTGGAGCGCTCGGCGCGGAAAGTCGGCCCGAACGTATAAATCTTCGCAAATGCCTGTGCGAAGCATTCGCCGTTGAGCTGTCCGGAAACGGTGAGATTTGCGGCTTTGCCGAAGAAATCCTTTGTGAAATCCACCCTGCCGTCCTCTGTTTTCGGCAGATCGTCCATATCGAGTGAGGTGACGCGGAACATCTCGCCGGCGCCCTCGCAGTCCGAAACTGTGATGAGCGGGGTGTTCACATACACGAAGCCCTGCTCGTTGAAAAATTTATGAATGGCAAATGCCGCCTCCGAGCGGACGCGGAATACCGCCTGAAAGGTATTGGTTCTCGCTCTGAGATGGGGGACTGTGCGCAGAAACTCCAAAGACGTTTTCTTCTTTTGAAGTGGAAAATCCGGCGTGGAAACGCCTTCGACCTCGATACTTTCCGCTTTCAGCTCGAACGGCTGCTTTGCTTCCGGCGTCAGGACGAGTGTGCCGCGGGCGATGATGGCGGCGCCGACATTCTGCCTCGTGATCTCCGTGTAATTTGCGAGCTTCTCCGCTTCCAGTACGATTTGAAGCTTTGGGAACGTGCTGCCGTCTCCGAGCTCGATAAAACCGAACGCATTGCTGGAACGCACGGTTTTGATCCAGCCGGCAACCGTGATCGCTTTTCCGTCAAAGGCTTCCGGAGATGCGTACAGCTCCTTTATCGTTGTCCTTTTCATGGTTTCAAGTCCCTTTCATTAAAAAATACGGTCAAAAAAGAAATATATATTCTTATTATAGCGCAAGTAAAACCAAAATACAAGAGATATATACAAAAATAGAGGGCATAGCGCCCTCAATTCCTTTTTTTCATTTGCTTGATGCAGTTCCGACAGACGTAATAATCATGAAATTCTACCAGATCGTTTTCATTTTTGCAAAACAAACAGCTGTTGTTCATCAGCTTAATGGTTAACATATTTTTTGTGACCGGGGTAATTTCAACAGGTGTGTTTTCACCGAAGCCGTACTGTTCTCTGAGTTCCTTGGGTATCACGAGCCTGCCTAACTTATCGACTGTGCGTTTAAAGCTTATCATTTTATTTTCCCCTTTTAATATGGATTCAAAGCATCGCGATACAAGAGCATGTCTGAATGCTTTGTAAAATAAGTATATCATAACAATACTGTAAAAAAATGTCACATTTTGACTAAAAATCTGAATAAAACGAAGAATAAAGAAAAAATATGTCTATGATAACATAATATTTTGTGAAAAATGACGATTTTAAATGTATTGTAATTTTTTGAAGAAAATCAAAGAACTCGGAAAAACACGTGGTGAAGAAAAGAAACATATTGACATTTATATCACGATTTTATATAATAAAAAATGGAAAAAACAGTATATATTTTGAAAGCTCTGCGATGGAAAGCGGAGAAAAATGAAAAGGAAAAATAAAAAAGGAGAACGCAAATGAAAATGGACGCAGGAAAACGAATCTTGTCGCTGATGCTTGTCCTCGCCACTTTGTTTTTGCTTCCGGGTGTAACGCAGTTCACCGCGTCGGCATCGGATGCACTGCGGGAGCGGAGCAAGGCACAGACAAGGGAAGACTTGGAGCAAAGCGGCTCTCTTCTTGACCCGGCGGATACGGGGAAGCTCTCTGCCGGAGAATGGCGGACAGGGACGGCGCCGAGCGGAATTGTCAGCGTACCCCAAAATATGACAGGCGGGGCGGCGGCGCTGACGCTGGCTTCCTCTGGAAGCGCTATTCCGGATATGTCCTCCGCGCTCAGACGGAGCTATCCGGTGTTTTCGATTGCAAACAGCACCAATGAGTATATCGACGTCAATTCCGGCGCCGTGAATCTGACCTATGATTTGGTGGAGATGAAAGGCGTGGGCGGAATGGATTTATGTCTTTCCGTCATTTACAATTCCTCCGATTCCAATACGAAGGAAAAGGGTTACACGGATTATGAGACGACGGTGACCGGATATTATCTGATTTGCGGTCCTTGGACGGAGTTTATCCCTTTGGACGGCGGAAATGCGATTTACATCCCCATTGATGAAAACAATACCTATACGGAGACATTTTCAACCACTGAGGAGGTAGAGGCGAGAATCAATCAGCTGATTGACGATACAACGGAATCTGAGGTCGTCATCGGCGGCACACGGTATAGGATGATTGCCCATGTGGGTGTTTTGGATGCCGGTTCGATTCTTTCCTATCGTTTTTACAGCACGGTGATCGACCGCTTGCCTCATGCGGCAGGGAAAGGGCTTTCCGCCGGCTGGCATTTCAGCATCCCGTATATCGAGAAGATTCCGAGCTATGACGAATACAATACGCTTTCGTATACGCATCAGCTTCTTGTGCTCGATACGGGCGAGAGCTTTAATCTGACGGATTATTCGTTCGATGAAACGCAATGGACTTCCGATGATATTATCATGGATCAAACCATGGTTTACCCGGGATATAGCTTTGCTGCCTCAGCGGAATCGTTTGGCGGAAAGACGGCGGCGCATATCCTCTGCTGTAAGGATGGAACGAAGTATTATTTCGATGCCGACGATTTATGCATCGGGAAAGAAGACCGTTTCGGCAACAAAATTCTGTATGAATATGATTCTTTTGGATGCCTTATCGGAGTACGCGACAATTTCGGACGCAGGATTTCCGTGAGCTGGTCGGGAAGCACCGCCACCGTGACGGGCTGCGACGGGAGCCGTGCCGTTATCGGTTCTTCTTATATTACCTGCGGTCGGAATGAGACGACCACGTTTACCTATTCCGATGTGAATTTGGAGTTCGGATACGGCATGAAGGGCGGAAGCTCGACTTATGTTCCCTATCATATTTTGACCTCGGTTGCGCATCCGAACGGAGATACCACCGTATACGAATACAATAAGACCAGCGCGTGGATGCCCGATGCGAGTATTGAGTATTTCTATCAGATCGCTGGGCGGTACGACATGGTTTCGGGGACGAAAAAGAATGAAGTAAGCTATTCCTATTCCGGAAACTGCCGCACGGATTATTCCGCCTATATCATCCAGCAGCGCGAGCAGCTTCAGGACGGAACGCTCACTGCGCCGTCGCTTTGGGGCGATTACGGCGTCATAGGCGATAAACTCGGCATGTTCGGCTCGTATACGACAATGGTGTCGAATGGAAGCGTCACAACGGAATACACGTTCAATCCCAACAAGCGCTGTATCAGGAGCGTCGAAAAAATCGGGACGGCGGAGCACAGCCGTGTCGAAACGCTGTATATGGGAAGCTGTGTCATCGGCTTATATGAGGTGACTTACGGCAGCGACGGCAGCTGGATTTCGGCATTTACGAAAAAGGAATATGATTTTGAAGGCAATGTAACATGCCTGCAAAAGATGAACGCCGCGCATATCGTCGAATATGAAGAAAGTGCCGTCTATGGGGGATATGGATTTATGCTGACACATAGCGTGGACGGCGTAAAGACGGTCAATTCTCTTTCTGCGGGCGGAAAAACGATTGCTTCTGTCTGTGTATATGAGGATGAGGGCGAAACGCTTCGCGCACGCACGGATTATACCTATGATACGTATGGAAATGTTCTGACGGAGACCGTTTATATCCTGCCGGGGATGGAAAGCTATGTTACAACCTATTCCTATACGGATAATATGAGCAGAGATCCCGGTGTCGATTTGGACGGACTGTTCTGCACCTCCGTTACCGTTTCCGGTCTTAAAGATGCGGACGGCGCTGCCAAAGAAAATCTGACGACCGTTATAAAGTACGATGTTGCCGGCAGAGAGACATACCGGATGGACGCGGCAGGCAATGTGACGACCTATACATATGATATACGGGGGAGACTGACGCGGACGGATTATCCGGACGGAACGTATGAGACCGCCTCCTATAACATTTCGCAGAACACGGTGACGGAGCGAAATCGTGCAGGCTATATTCTCATTTATGCCTATGACGGACTGGGAAACCTTCTGACCGTGACGGAAAGCGGTGCCACGGGAAAAGTTTTGGAAGCCCGTACTTATGACAGCCGCGGGCGTCTTTCCTCGGTGAGCAATGCGAGCGGCACGGCAGCGTTCCATACTCAGAATTATGCATATGACGCATTTGACCGTGTCGTTTCGTCCTATATTTATGATGAAAATGACGTCATGCTTGCGGGAGAGACCTATGCTTATGACGTCGTCACGCTGAACGGTGCGGTCTATCATAAGACCACCAAAACCGTGCTCGGCGATACGGATGCGCCGTCCGTCGTCACGGTGGAATACACCGACCGATATGGGAGGACCGCCCGCACGGCACGGATTTTCGCCGGCGCGGAGCT
The DNA here is from genome assembly GCA_934446365.1 of uncultured Eubacteriales bacterium. Classification (GTDB taxonomy): domain Bacteria; phylum Bacillota; class Clostridia; order Oscillospirales; family CAG-272; genus QALR01. The sequence continues at coordinate 10,699 of CAKSDZ010000006.1, forward strand.
TGCGAAATCCTATACCTATGACATGAGGGGCAATCTTCTGACGGAGACCGATGAAAAGGGCTCCGTGACACGTTATACCTATGACTTTGCGGGTCGGGTTCTGACCGTGAAGAACGCGCTGAACCAAACGGTTTCCTATACCTATGACAGTCTTGGTCGAAAGCTGACGGCAACGGACGCGCTCGGTACGACCGCGACCTATGCTTATGACGTGCTGGGTAGACTGCTGACGGAATCCGTGCCGCTGACGGCAAGTGACGCAAAGCTTACGAAATACGGCTACGATGCAAACGGAAACGTCACGGAAACGCGCGTTTCCAACAACGCACCGGACGCGCCGCTGTCGTATTCCCGCACGGTATCGAGCTATGACAGCATGAACCGCCTCGTCTCTACGACAAGCTATGACGGGGAGAGCGCGGCACTTGTGAATACCTACACCTATAACGCCTACGATAAGGTGCTCACGGCAACCTCGGGCGGGAGTACGACGACCTATACCTACAATACGCGCGGAGAGCTGACCTCGGTGACGGATGCGATGGGACAGAGTGAGACATATACCTACGATAAAAACGGGAATCTGCTTACAAAGACCGACCGCAGCGGCACGACCTTCACCTATACCTATGACGGCCTCGGCCGAATCCTTACGGAGACTGCGGCAAAGGGGAACAAAACCGAGCAAAACAGCTATGCCTATTCGTTAACGGGCGCGGTCACCTGTGAATCGAACGGCACGGCCGTGCTGACACGAAAATACGACTGTCTCGGCCGTATGATTGAGGAGACGGAAACCGCCTCGGGAATCGCGGCCGTATCCCGCTATGCTTATACCGTCACGGACGAGCGGGAGCGGTATGCGGTGGTGCGTGCCGGCACGGAGATTCTTTCGGAGGCATACCAGTATGACGCTCTTGGCAGATTGACGAAAGTATATGCCTCGACGGCTGAATGGAATGCAAATAACGGGGAAGACGCCGTACAGCTTCCGGCGATTTCGGGAACGCCGATATCGATTTACACCTATGATGCGAACGGAAACCGCAAGAGTGTCGAGAATGCGAACGGGACGGTGACATGCTATCGTTATAACAAGGCGAACCTTGTAACGGAGCTTTACCACATCAGAGACGATGCGGTGCAGTCGGCCTATCTCTATACCTATTATTGTGACGGAAATGTGTATACCGTGACGGAGTATGACGCGGCGGATGAGCTTGCAGTTCCCGCAGGTCTTACCGTTCCGAATCAAATCCGAGACCCGTGGGTGGTGACGCCTACGCCAGATCCCGATCCGGACCCTGATCCAGAACCAGAACCCGATCTGGACGCAACATATTCGCTTTGTTATTATAATAGTGTTGTGCTCACTTACCAGCTGATTCCGGCGGCGGAGGCGCCGGAGGGCGGTCTGCGCTATACGGTGGACGGCGTGGAATATTATGTGAATTTTACATCGGGAGCCAATTTAAATTATGGAGAATATGTTGGAAATATTGTAAAAAACAATAATGGCTATTCCGGTTATTTCAGGTTTGAGGAAAACATCAATCCGGAAGAGCTGCTTGAGCACCATTTGATTTTGCCGATGCCGCAGAATCTGTCATCGCAGTCGATTTTCTATGTGTATTACGTCAAAAACGCAAGCGGCACGATTCTTCAAACGGTGGCGATGTGCGTACCGGAGGATTATGCGTATACGACATATACCTACGTTGCGGATGGTTTTGTTGAACTGACAGCAGGTTACAGCTTTCGTTCTCTCGCCGCGGCGGAAACGGGTGCGCAATCACAGAGCGAGCCCGCATCCATCGGCAAGCAGACGACATACGCATACGACGGCCTCGGCAGACTGATATCGGAAACGACGGTTGACGGCAGCGATACGGACGTGATAAGTTATACATATGACAGCCGCGGGAACCGCGCAACGATGACGGAAAACGGCATCGTGACGACGTATACGTATGACGCGAACAACCGGATGACGGCGGAGCAGACGGGGCTGAACGTGAAAACGTTCACCTATGATGCGAACGGAAATCAGCTTGTGGCGCTGTATAACTTTAATCCCGCGGGAACGTATGCCTATAACCTGTTCGGCTATCAGACGAGCTACACGCCGGACAACGTGGGGTATACCTATTACACGTATCGTGCGGACGGATTGCGTCACAGCGTCGGCAGCACGGCTCATGTGTGGGACGGAACGAATATCGTTGCAGATGTGAGCGGAAGCACGGTGGCGGTGTACTTCCGCGGAATCGGACTGATTTACACGGAAGCTGCGGGCGTAAAGACATATTATCACCAAAACGCACACGGCGACGTAATTCTGCTGACGGACGGCATGGGGAATATCCTCAAAACGTATGAGTATGATGCGTTCGGCAGGGAATGGGATGCGCTTGACACGGACAATAACCCGTTCCGCTACTGCGGAGAATATTTCGACAAGCAGACGGAGACGGTATATCTTCGTGCGAGATATTATGACAGCGCATATGGCAGATTCACACAGCAGGACGGGTGGGAATATGTAAACTTCGGCGACCCGCTGAGCCTCAACTTGTATACGTATTGCTGGAATAACCCGGGGAATTTAGCAGATCCGACCGGATGCTGGCCTAACTGGAAAAAGCTTGCGAGCGCAGTATTGACAGTTGCGGTGGGAGTGGTTGCTCTTGCTACGGTGGTGGCCACAGGCGGGGCAGCGACACCACTTGTGGCAGCGGGATTATATGCGACAGCGGCGGCAGGGGTTGCGTGTGTTGGTTTTGGTGCTGCTGATGCGATGGAAGCAGTAACTGGCATCAATGTTGTCAAAGATGTAATGGGAGAGGATTTATATAATGTAGCCGAAATGGGCTGTATGGTAGTTGCCTCTGCCGGAACAAATTGGATTGTTTCCAACCCTTGGTTGTTTAATAATTATTATGATAATACTACAACGCAAGCGGCCGCACAGACGCAGAGTGGCAGTCAATCATCAAATAAGGACATAAAATTTTCTGATAAACAATCAGATTATCAATGGGAAAAACAATTATCTGAAAGAAATTGGAGCAAAGAACAAATTGTTAATGTAATCAACAATCCCTCTCAAATGGGAACATCAATAAATCGATACACTGGGAATGAATGCCTTGTATATTTTAATGAGAAAGGAGGTTATGTTGTTGTTGATAATGTAACGGGAAAAATTGTTCAAATAAGTCAATATGATATGTCTGATTTTATTATTGACAAGGACATAACTATATTGCCAAAATGAATAATTATACTATCTCTGACAAATTATTGACGATGGTAAAAAAAGATAATAATCTATCTAATGAAATATTCTGTTATAATAAAAAGATTCTTTTTAGTTTATTTTTCATTGAAAAATATATAAATGTTATTGATTATAACTTTACGAGCGATATTGCTATTGTTCCTTATATTATATCTGATTATGGAATTCTTGAAATATATGATTATTCAATGAATATGTTAATTACTGGAAAAATTCATTCATTAGAAGAAATTGTTTATCGTGTTACTGATGGCATAAATATAAATAAGTTAAGTAATGAGGCCATAAGTATAATAAAAAATACGAATTATGAGATTTTATTATCAGATAAAAAAAGGAGCATAGACAACATACTTCAATATATACAGTTTATGAAAAAAATTGAAATGGAAATGCTTTCGTGTAAATTATTAGATCGAAGAGGAAGATTTTATTACGAATTTCGTGAATAGGGCATAAATTCAATAGAGAAAGAGCCTGCCAAGTGGCAGGCTCTTTCTCTTGAAATCAGTTGAGTGATGATAATGGAGTTTATCATTGCAAAGCTATTATATACTAAAATTTTCCATTTGTCAATGTAAATCAGGAAATTTTTGTAATATTTTTCTGAAAAATATCAAAATCATGTTGAGTAGTAAAAATGAAAATCAAATATTGACAAAATATATCCAAATATGGTATATTGAATATGACAATATTTTGCAGCTAATACATGAGTTGGGACGTGATTATCGTAAAGAATGTTAAAAGAAGCTTTTTGATATTCTATATCCTGATTTACACGGAAACTGCGGGCGTAAAGACATATTATCACCAAAATGCGCATGGCGACGTGATTCTGCTGACGGACGGCATGGGGAATATCCTCAAAACGTATGAGTATGATGCGTTCGGCCGCGAGTGGGATGCGCTTGACACGGACAACAACCCGTTCCGTTACTGTGGGGAGTATTTCGACAAGCAGACGGAGACGGTATATCTGCGTGCGAGATATTATGACAGCGCATATGGCAGATTCACACAGCAGGACGGGTGGGAATATGTAAACTTCGGCGACCCGCTGAGCCTGAACTTGTATACGTATTGCTGGAATAATCCGGTTATGTATGCGGATCCGAGCGGAAACGATGCTATATACGTTGTTGACTATGATTACAATTCAGGTGTTCCTGTTGTAGGACATGCGATTGTGTTGATAGAGGTTGCAGACGGTAGCTGGTATGAGATAGAATTCACAGGTGCTAATAAGAAAGAGGCTCAGATCTATATAGAAAATAAAGGAAATGATCTTGACATAATTTTAACAGATGAAAGATATAATAATCGTATATATATTGAAGGAGATTTTACAAAAAGCTATGAATATGCAGTAGAATGTTATAATGAAGATAAGTATTATGGTGGTTACAATCTCTTTGGCAATAACTGTCTGCATTTTGTACAATCTGTGCTTCGAGAAGGAGAGGCTAATGATAAAGTAGTGCAAGAATATCTTCAAAATAGCAAAACGATTATCCCTTCTGTATTTTATAAGTCACTTAAAAAAATAGCTCCAAAAGATAAAGTCAATCATAGATATTATGAAAGAGTAAGAGAGTTATTAGAAAAATATAGGGGAGGTCGATGAAATGGCTAAATCACATAAAGCATTTTGGAAAGCCTTGCTGATAATCTTAATTGTTATTTTTTGCCTTTTCATTTGGATTTTTTGTGAATTTCGTTCTCTAAATTATAAATATGAATATCATGACGGATTGCTCTACATATTTTATCAGGAAAACATTTATAAGGAGACAAATGAAAACTGGTATGGTGAATACAGTGAAAATGATTATACCAAAAATTATAATGTTGCCTATCAAAAAATTGGGTTCTCATATAATTTTTTGTGGTATAATCCTATATTAACAGATAATCCAGATGATCCAGATTTTCTTTTTGTTCCCCGTGGACATCATGTTCTTTTTAATGAGGATTTTAATCCAAATGAGCAAATTATGTCGCTCTATTTTCTCGGAGAACCGAAAAAAGAATGTGATTTTACTTTTAGTGATTTATTAAAAGAAGCAACAGATATCAATTCGCATAATATATCAAACTGGAATGAAAATTCATTTTATGTTAAATCATATATGAAAGCCCATCCTTTTATAACAAGAACTTTTTATGTCATTTATTATGAAGGACAATACTATATCGATTTCAAAGATTTAGACCATGACATTATATATAGAATGAATGTAGAATATATAGAAAAATTTTGTTCATTTTATAATATAAACTTTGACTAGTCATGAATTGTGTTAGGACTGTCAAAGATAATATTTTAGTTTTATAAGCATAATGTCAGTGAAGAATAGAGAAAGAGCCTGCCAAATTGGCAGGCTCTTTCCCTTGAAATCAGTTGAGTTATGATAATGGAGTTTATCATTGCGAGAGTATTATATACTAAAATTTTCCATTTGTCAACACGAATCAGGAAATTTTTGTAATATTTTAAAAATATGTAAATTTTATGAGGGTGATAAATAAGCGAATGTGGATGCATTCTGCTAAATGTCCGCTTTTTTAGCCAATGGCTGCTTTATACTCTTCGCCCCAATTCCACATGGCGTCAAGAATCGGCTTTAAGCTCTGTCCCAGCTCGGTGAGAGAATATTCCACTCTTGGCGGTACTTCCGCATATACCTTGCGGTTGACAAGCCCGCTTTTTTCCATATCCCGAAGCTGCGCGGTCAGGACCTTTTGCGATACGCTGCCGATGGATTTTTTCAGTTCGCCGAAACGCTTGGTTCCCGGCATCAGGTCACGCAGTATCAATACCTTCCACTTGTCACCAATCAGAGTTAGCGTAGTTTCGACAGGACACGCTGGCAGCTTGAACGCGGGCTTCTGTTCGCTCATAATCATGTGCCTCCTTATAATAGTATCTAAAAGTGCCTAACATGCAAATTATATCATATGGCTGTTGAAAAAGTCAACATTTACAAGAGAATAAAAGTATTTTAAAAAAATTTTTATTAGCTTGAAAGCGGCGAAAACCTTTATATATACACAAATGTTTCCTTTTGGTAACCGCCCAATCGTTTCCTTTCAGTAACTACGCCACAATAAAGTGCTTACTTTACAAAAGAAATATACCGGAGTATCATTTAGACAGAGCTCACGGAGAACGGCCGCTCCGAGACTTGATGTTTATGAAAAATATTCGGAATCGACCGAACTGTCATTCAAGGAGGAATTTATAATGAAAATCGCAGTTATTTGTGCAAACGGGAGAGCAGGCAGACTTATTGTAAAGGAAGCGGTAAGCAGAGGGTTGGATGTGACCGCCGTGGTGCGCGAAGAAAATCAAACGGTGGCGCAGCAGGTGCTGAAAAAAGATTTGTTTGATCTGACAGCCGCCGATTTAAACGGCTTTGATGTTGTCATTGATGCATTTGGCGCTTGGACGGAGGATACGCTTTATCAGCACAGCACCTCATTGAAGCATCTGTGCGATATCCTTTCCGGTTCAGACGCACGGTTGCTGGTTGTCGGCGGCGCGGGAAGCTTGTATGTGAATCCTGAACACACCGCTTGTGTATCGGACGGACCGGATTTTCCCCCTCAGTTTTTACCGCTTGCGAAGGCTCAGGGCAAAGCGCTTTCGGAACTTCGTCAGAGAAACGATGTAAAGTGGACGTTTATCAGCCCTGCCGCAGATTTTAGAGCGGACGGCGAGCGTACCGGAAGCTATATCCTCGGAGGCGAAGAGCTGACGCTCAATTCCAAGGGAGAAAGCGTCATCAGCTACTCCGATTATGCGGTCGCCATGATTGACGAAGCTGTGAGCGGCAATCATATTCGGAAACGCATCAGCGTGGTGGCCGAATAAGAACATAAGCACAGAAAAGGAGAATTTATCATGAATAAAAATACATTTACAACTGTTAAGCTTACAAAAGGCGAAATGAACATTTATGACTTCGGCAGCGTAAAGCTGCATGCGTATAAGACGAATGATTTTCTCGACGATGAAGTATTCGTAGTTGAAAAAAACGGCAAGGCCGTTGTCATCGAATCCCCTTGTTTTTTTGATAATTGCGAAGAGCTCGAACGATATCTCAAGGATATTGCGGTTGAAGGCATGCTTATCGCGTATCACGGTGCAGGTGCGGCATTCCTGCCGGAGGTTCCGAAATATGCTACGCAAAATGCCGTGGACTATTCTGAAAACGGCGGAGGCAGGGCATTGATCGATCGGTTTGCCGGAGCGTTCGGCGAAAGCTTTGACAGTTCCATCCATAAGATTACCAATGTAATCGGCGAGGGTAAGCTGACAATCGGAGGGATTGATTTTGTCATTAAGCAGACGGCCGAAGCGTTTGATGTCGAAATTCCTGAAATAAATGCGGTATATACGCATATGCTCGGTCATGACTGCCATTCTATCGTCGCGGGGAGCGCTCATGCCGATGCGATGATTGCACAGCTGAAAGCGTATATCGAAAGAGGCTACGATTTGATTTTGACCTCTCATTATACGCCCGAGGATTTAAAAGACGCCAAAGATAAGATTGCCTATATCGAAAATCTGAAAGCGATCGCCGCAGGCTGCGCAAATGCGGAGGAATTTAAATCGGAGGTGCAAAGGCGGTATCCTGCTTACAGCGGAGAGAATTATTTGGATATGACGGCAGGATTCTTTTTTGCCGAATGAAAAAGGAGCAGGGCTGTCGTTTTCGACAGTCCTGCTTATGACGGAGCACGGAACGAACGAGAGGAAAGAGAAATGACACAGACAGAAAGACGGGTTTTCTTGCTTGAACAGCTGTTGAAGGAACAGCCGTCATGCGGAGAGCTTGAAATTCCGCGGGAAGCGTCGAAGCAGAAGCGGCTGCTCCGCGCGCTGTTCAATACACGGATGCCAAGACCTGTGTCCTCTGCATTTTTGGAGGTGCAGAACGCCTATTTACAGGAGGAAGCCGCGCAGAAAGGAATCGTCGATTTGGCCGATTTGACTCCTGTGCAAGAGGGCATCTATCTGTGGCAGGGCGATATTACCGCACTTCGCTGCGGCGCCATTGTGAATGCGGCAAATTCAGCGCTGCTTGGCTGCTTCTGCCCTTGTCACGGCTGCATCGACAATGCGATTCATACCTATGCGGGAGTAGAGCTTCGCCTTGCCTGTGCCGAGATCATGGAAAAGCAGGGCCATGCGGAGCCTGCTGGGAGCGCCAAGCTTACAAAAGCCTATAATCTTCCGTGCGGATATGTGCTGCATACGGTGGGTCCGGTTGTCATGGGCAAGGTCACAAAAAAGGATGAGAAGCTTTTGGAATCCTGCTATCGCTCGTGCCTTGTGCTTGCCGAACGGAACGGTATCAAGAGTGTTGCGTTCTGCTGCATTTCCACAGGAGAATTTCATTTCCCGAATAAGAGGGCGGCTGAGATCGCAGTCGGGACGGTAAAGGACTATAAAGAGCGGACACACAGTGAAATCGAGGTGATATTCGATGTTTTCAAGGATATGGACTATGAAATCTACCGGGAGCTTCTCGGATAACATAAAAAAGCTGAATATGGAGATACAGAGTGCAGATGCGATTGTAATCGGTGCGGGAGCCGGTCTTTCCGCAGCCGCCGGATTTGCCTATCAGGGCGAGCGATTTGAAAAATACTTCTCGGATTTCAGGGAAAAGTATGGGATTTGCGATATGTATTCGGGCGGATTTTATCCTTACGATACCCTCGAGGAATACTGGGCGTGGTGGTCAAGGCATATTTTGGTGAACCGTTATGATGTCCCCGCCGGCAAACCGTACCGTGACCTGCTCGCGCTCGTGAAAGATAAGGATTATTTCGTGCTGACAACGAACGTCGATCATCAGTTTCAGCTCGCAGGCTTCGATAAAAAACGGCTGTTCTACACACAGGGCGATTACGGTCTGTGGCAATGCCGGAGGGCATGTCATAATAAAACCTATGACAATGAGGAAGCCGTCCGGCAAATGGCTGCGGCGCAGAGGGACATGAAGATTCCGACGGATTTGATTCCGGTATGTCCCGTATGCGGCGCTCCTATGACGATGAATCTGCGCTGCGATACCTCCTTTGTGCAGGATGAGGGCTGGTATGCGGCGGCGCAGCGCTATGCCGATTTTATCCGCCGCCATGAGCGGCTGCATATTTTATTTTTGGAGCTTGGCGTCGGAATGAATACGCCTGTCATTATCAAATATCCGTTTTGGCAGATGACGGCGCAGAATGCAAGGGCTGTTTATGCCTGCGTGAATTTGGAGGCTTCGATGTATCCCACGCAGCTTGAAAGGCAATGCATTTGTTTGGAAGCCGACATTTCGGAGACGCTGACTGCGCTGCGGGAGGCTATGTCTCTGTAACCCGAAAAGCTTTTGAGGAGCTTGGCGTTTATAAACGCCAAGCTCCTCAATGCTTGAAATTTTAATTTGACCGGACACGCTTGAAATCCCGCATGGAGACAAATCCATGAAAGGTGCCGCGCTTCCGGCGGTTTATTTGTCGTCACAGGTATATGTCAGCGGAATCCCGTAGGTTTCCTCGTAAATTTTGCGGCATGCGTCAAAGGCAGTCTGTTTTAAATAATCTGTGTTCTCTTTTTTTCCAAGCTCCGGCTTCGGATAAACGGGCGGCGCGATGTGAAGCGTAAAGGAGACCTCCGGAATCCCCTCCGCATCGCAGGTTTCGCGTTCCGTAAACGTAATGAACTGCGGAACGACCGGCACGCCGTATTTGGCGGCGATGGAAAAGGCGCCGTCCTTATACGGACGAACCTTCTTATAATGCCACCACATCGATGCTTCCGGATAAATCAGCAAAAACGCCTTCTTTTTGGTCAGGACATATTCCACCGTTTCGTTGAAGCTGCGGGTGCCGCGGAGCGTCGTATTCAGCGGCATCATATCGCCTGCCCGCATCATTTCCCCGAGGAAACCCTTCATATTGTTGAACGGCGCGGCTACGGCGTATACTTTGTGTCCGCGTGCGCCGTATTTGACGGCGAGACAGTCGAATTTCGCCACGTGATTGCAGGTCAGAACCGCGGCATCGAGCCCTTTCAGATTTTCTCTGCCGATCACGGCCGTTTTCAGCACGCATTTGTTCTGATACAGCGTATAGGGCTTTACGACAAACAGCTTTTCTATGCCGTATTTCAGCTTCTCGGCAAAGGTGCGTTTACCGGGATAATGATAATTTTCCGTGACCGGAATGACAAGCTCCTCCGGAATCGGATCGACGTGGACGTCGAAAATACCGGCCTTTTCGCTCTCTGCGATCGCTGTCATGACCTCGCGTCGTGTCATATCGGCTTACCTCTTGTACTTTCCTGTATTTGTTGTCAAAATCAAACGTGTACTTCCTCCGGCGCTTCCACACGCTCGATGACCTCCCAGCCGCGGCGTTCCTTCTTGAAGAGGATCGCATCTCCGACGATTCGGATATATTCCATATAAAACAGCGGATGAACGAACAGAACTGCCAGTCTGTGGAAGAATTTGTACGGCAGATTTTTGTGTTCGACAATCAGCGCGCAGGCGGTCATAAGGAAGAAGGAGAGATAGATGGCGCCGAAGCCGGCGGCTGCCGGAATCAGCATGCGGTACCAAAGCGGATTCCCGATCAGCGCCGTGAACAGGGAAGCGCATGCAAAAAACGCGAAATAAGCGGTGCAGATGCCCATATACAGATAGGTAAGTCCGAGCGCCGTCGTGTAGTAGCGGTTTTTCAGATTGCCGCCTTGGCGGAGCTTCTTGCGATAGAGTCTGCGGGATGCGACGACGCCGTGCATCCAGCGCCAGCGGCGCTTGTTGGTCATGCTGTGGACCGGCGATTCCTCGACATAGCATTTTGCATAGGAGGTGTAATAGGTGCTGTAACCGTTGGCGGCACAGTCGTACATCAGCTCGATATCCTCGGTGAGCGTCTCGCGGTAGGGCCATCCGCCGAGCTTTTCAATCAGCGAGCCGCGGAGCAGAAGTCCCGTTCCGACGGTCATGCAGGTGATACCATGGTCGGATTTGAAGCGGTTGCCCATGTCGTCGATCAGCGTCCAGATGACGCCGTTGCAGTCCGTCCAAATGTTGCTGGTGCCCTTTTTGGCGGGAAGATGATTCTTGACGAGCTTTTTCGCGCAGATTACGTCGGCGCCGCTCGCCATCGCGTCGTTCATGCGGGAGAGAAAATCGGGCGCGAGCGCGCAGTCCGCGTCGATGATGAGATACGCATCGTATTTTTCCCCGGCGGTGAGAATCGTTTTCAGCGCACCGTCGAGCGCGTCGCCCTTGCAGGTCTGCTCCGGCACCACATGAACATGGGCGCCGATGTTTTCCGCCATTTCAATGGTCGGATCATCCGGTTCCTTGACGATGACATGAACGTCAAAAAAATCGGAATCATAATCCTGCTCGCCGATGGCGCGGAAGAGGTCTCCGATGGCGAGGCTTTCGTTGCGTGCCGGAACGAGCAGGGCGAACCGGCTTTTTTTGTCGTTTGTGAGTCTTTTCTGAGGGCGGAGCGCGCCGAACCATCCGATGATTCTCGGAAGATACAGCACGACAAAGCCGACGGTGATCCAAAATAGGATTTTCAGGGATATCTCAATCAGTTTTTCCATAAATTTCTCCTGATTCCGCCGCAAAATGCGGCTATGGTAGATTTCAGCGGGAACGCTCGGAACAGCTTTGGGCCGGTTCCCACTCCTGCATTTTCGTTTGGTATTCGGCAAGCACATCGTCGAACTCATAGGTATGGTAGACAGTATGCAGCCGGTCGGTTTCCCATGGCTTTACGTTGACGGTGTGATAAAACGGCAGCCACCTGATGGATTTGGAAAAGTGGCGGATGACCGTATCCTTCCGCATCCGGCGCTGCTCGTTGTAGCCGCGCGGCAAAAAGCACTTTTTCTTTGCCAACCGGTTGACCGCGTCCTGGTCGGGAAAAGGCAGCTTCTTTTCCGCGACAAGACCTCGCGCCCTCTTAAAAAAGCCGGTTTCCCGGATTTTTTCGAGGTCAAGCAGCAGCACGCCCGCGTTGATATATCTCGGGTTTATGAATACCTTGCCGAGATAATCGAGTGCGCCGGCATATTCGCAGCCGTTCATGTCGTATTCAAAGAGCGACCGGATATCTCCGATCGCAGCGGTGTCCGTATCGAGATAGAGCACTCGGTGCGGCAGCGGCAGAAGATCGGAAAAAAGCCGGAGCAGCGTATACGGCGTGTAAACGCTGTCGAGGTTGGGGCTGTCTTTCATTTCGGATAAAAACAGTTCGCGGATGTCATATCGGGTGATACGGCTTTCCGGATGCTTTTCGCGGAGAATTTTCTCCAAAAAGGCGCTTTGTTCTTCCGTAATCGGCCGGAACGCGGGATTTTTGTCCGTCAGATCCATGGTGAGAAGATAAACGTCAAGCGCCTCCTGCGTGTGCGACGCGACGGAAAGCAGGGAAATGAGCAGTCCCCGGAATACTCTGTCGTTGCCGCAGTATAACAAGGAAATCATGCGCGCTCCTCCTTTTTCTCCGGATTTTTCATTGCCGGCTCGTAGGTGTAAAAAGCGTAGTTGTCGGGGGTTTCAGCGCGCGCGCACATCGCGGCGTAGACCTTTTCCCGAAGCTCGGTCTGTCTGTCGCGGATTGTCGCGCCGTGACTTTCAAACGGGCCGTCAATATAAGCGACGATTCTCGGCTTTCCTCTCTTGGACCGGCGATAAGTCACGGTGAAGCAGAAAACAGGCGCGCCGTCTCCCGCCGGATAGCGGAACGAGGTCGAGGGAAACGGCCGGATTCCGGTATAATATGGCCAAATATGTGCCTCCGGATAGATGACGACGCCGTGACCTTCCGAGATGCGCTTTTCAATCGCGGCGGAGAAGCCCTTGAAGCTGCCGAGGGTTGTCGGCGTCGGGACCGCTCCCATCATCATGATGAGATTTTTCGTCCCTCTTGCCGCGATGTTGTCGGGATTGACGATGACATAGGCATCTTTCGGGAAAGTAATCATGTTATGGATGAACGCATCGCCCGGAATTTGTGTGTGATTCCCGTACAAAAAATATCCGCGGTCACGATAATCCCGCAGCTTTTCTTTCCCGACGATTTTCAACCGGAATTTCAAAAAGCAGTAAAGATAGGCAAACGGCGTCATCACAATCCGATACACGAAGAAGGCGGCGGCACGCCAAAGGATGTTTTTCCTGATATAAGGGAAATCCGCGCCGACTTCGACCTTTCTGCGTTCTCCGACGCCGGAGAATTCGTCGTTTATCGGATCTTTATAATAAAAAGTTTTTCGCTTCACGAAATCCTCCTTTGCGGCATCGGATTCCGTCGGAATCCGATGAATCTATTATATTTGAGGGGTGAAAATTTTAACAGGACTTTTTAAAAATTCCCGGTATAAAGTTATAAGAGAAATTTCCCAGGCTCTACAAATCTTAGAAATTGGCTCTACAATTTGTAGAATCAGAGAATTTTGGCTTTTGAACGTTGATTTTCCGCGGATTATGTGATAAAATTATAAAAACAGCAGATATTTTCACTTTGAATTTTGTGTGCCGAGATGACAACTGATCATAAATTCGGATGCTTGAAGCAATCGAACGATCGGTACCACGGAAAGATAAATCGGTATTATCTATTACATAATACTATATAAAACATAGTATAAAAAGTCAAGATAAAATTTGAACGAATAAACATGGAGAACGGTATGAAGGATGTAAAACCGATTATTGCGGAAAATCTGGCGGCACTTCGCAAGAGCCGCGGACTTACGCAGGCGGAGCTTGCCGAGCGGCTCGATTATTCCGATAAAGCGGTTTCGAGATGGGAGCATGGGGACACGCTTCCCGATATGAATGTGCTCTGCGATCTCTGCGAGTTTTACGGCATTACCTTAGACTATCTTGTCCATAAGGGCGACGATACGGAAAAGCTTCAATTCAAGGCGAAAAAGGGACACGAAACGAAAATTGCCATTGCTATGTGCGCGCTTGCCGTTTCGATTGTATGGCTTCTCGCAACCGTCATTTTCGTCTCTTCCAATATCATCAACGGCTCGAACTATTGGGAAGCCTTTGTTTGGGCGGTTCCGGTTTCCTGTCTTGTGATCCTTAGGATGACTCGCTCCTATCGGAATCAGATTTTTTCTATCTGTATCAGCTCTGCTTTGATTTGGACACTGCTTGCCGCGATCTATATCCAGTTTTTGCGGTACAATGTATGGATGATTTTTGTGATCGGCGTTCCGGCGCAGGTGATTATCTATCTTTGGCACAACATCAGGGCCTCGAAGTGAAAACATAAAAAATCGCCGTGTAATACGGCGATTTTTTATTGCCTATATAGCTATTTAACCGTCACATGGCCGCAAATTGCTTTATCGGTATATCCCGCAGCTCCCTCATGGAATGGGCGTTTTCTCGAATCCGGAGGATAAAGCGGCATAGCCTGTAATGGTGTGGTTTTGTAAAATTGAGCAACGCAACGCTTCTTTCTCCGGCTGGTAAATTTGGGACACTTCACATATTAGAAGCATGTTTTGGCGGTCTGGGGACGAAGCATCGCCTCTCTCTGTCTGCATTTAACCGATGCGCACAGGATATAACTCAATTTCGGGCAGTCTAAGAGTATGCTCCGTAAGGAATGCAGCTGTTTCCGGGAGAGGGCATTCAAAGGGGCTTGGGGCTGGACCCTCGACAATCAAGGGAACAATATATGTGCCGCTGTGCTCTGCTTGCCGTTATTGAGAGCGGCTTAGGGGGACCGCCTTTTTGCCAATAAGGCAAAACCGCAGCTTACGTTTTGTTCATACTGCCGATTTCAAGCAGATTACCTTCCGGATCGGCAACATAAAAGTTACGGATGCCAAAGGAGTAGGTGATGGGCTTTCCGGTCGGTAAGCGCAGACCTAACTTAGATAATCGCTCGTATTCCGCATCTACATCAGCAAAGCTGGGCAGCCATAGGGCAATTTCAAATGTCTGGTTGATTTCCTTTGGCGGGATATAGCTTTCCCCGATTGTCTTAACAAATTCCTTTCTGCTGTATAGCCATAGGGATAATGTGCCGCTTGCTGTCTCAAACTCTGCGAAATCTCCACCGTCCCATTGCGTATGGAGGCCCAGAATATCTCTATAAAATCGAACCATGCTGTCCATATCGCCTGCAAATATGAATGAACCTACTCTAACATCTCTTCCATTCGCTGAAATGCTCTCCTTCATTACTTCATTATTGTTTGCATTATTTCCAAAAAGCGGACAAACCAACAATTTGCTTTTTCAAGCTGATATCGAGGCATGAAAATGCCTGATGGCTTCCGTTTTATTATTTTGCCGCTGTTTATACCCCTGTTTGTTCGCTTAGACAGAGCTTTGCTCTTTAAGTGGGCGATTGCACACAGCATAAATACTGATTCCGTGGGTTTTTCCGGCTGTAAAAAATTTTATCGCCGTTGAACCTTTCCTGTTTATTATGTGATTTTTCTGTCTTTATAATAATAAAGCTTATCCCTCTCACCGATTTCCCTCAGGATCCGGCACGGATTTCCGACGGCGACGACGCCTGCCGGAATGTCCTTTGTCACGACGCTTCCGGCGCCGATGACCGTATTGTCTCCGATGGTGACGCCGGGCAGAATGATGCTTCCGGCGCCGATCCACACGTTGTTTCCGATATGAATCGGGATGTTGAACTGCATGCCGAGCCGCCGTCTCTCCGGCTCGACAGGATGACCGGCGGTGGCAAGCGTCACATTCGGACCGAACATTACGTTGTCGCCGACGAAAATATCGCCGTCGTCCACAAGCGTCAGATTGAAGTTGGCGTATACATGATTCCCGAAATGCGTGTGGCAGCCCCAGTTCGCATGGAGCGGCGGCTCGATATAGCAGCCCTCTCCGATTTCGGCGAAAAGGCGGTGCAAAATCTCTTCGCGTTTTTCAAGCTCGGACGGTCTTGTCGCGTTGAAGTCATATAAAATTTCAAGCTTTGCGTATTGTTCTTTTAATATCGTTTCATCAGAGGGGAGATAAAGCTCCCCGTTCTGCATTTTTTCACGAATCGTCATACTGGTTCCTTTGTATTGTTGATTTGTTTTCAGATTTGACTTTTCGGATCGTCTTATTTCTCACGGACAGGCATCCGGAATTCCATTTCCTGTCCGGTGTAATGCTCGTCGTATACATCGAGATGCAAGCCGACGTCATTTTGAAACCGATAACCGAGCTCTCCGATCATTTTATAGGGATCCTTGCTCCAAAAATTGCAGTAATCCTTGTCAAAATCGATTTTGAAGACAATCCAGTCCGATTCTTTGACATGAATGGGGAACAGCTCTTCGCCGTCATGTGTTCCGTCGCCGCGGATTCCGATTGTATATCGGTAAAAGCAGCGCGGACAGCCCTTGTCGTCGGAGGCGGCGCCATAAATATGCTTGTCCTCTCCCGCCATTTCTTTCAGGCGATCCCATCTCCCGTCGCTTCTCACTTCGTCATAAAGCTCGCCGCCGGATTTTACGAATTTTGTAAAGCCGAGGACTGAAAAAGCGGATTCATGCCGTTTCTCATAAGTAAAACCCATGATTGTGTTTTCTATCGATGTTTCTCCTTTGGAATGATGATGAAAGTCAACACGATGTATCATAACATAGGGTCACAGTGAAGTCAACCTCAATCGTATGGAAGCAGGTTTTTACAGGGAATTGATATAATTCACCGCGGCAAGTCCCGCGACGGCGCCGTCGCCGACGGCTGTTGTGAGCTGGCGGACCGCTTTTCTGCGGCAGTCGCCCGCGACGAATATCCCGGGGGTTCCGGTCGCGCAGTCCTCGCCGCAGTCCGCGTAGCCTGCGGCGTCAAGCGCGACAAGCTCCGAGAACGGCGCGTTCTGCGGCTCCTGCCCGACGGCGATGAAAAGTCCGTCGAGCGCGAGGGTAGACGTTTCCCCTGTGATTTTGTTTTTGATTACGATTCCGGAGAGCTTTTGTTCACCTTCAAGGGCTTCTATTGTGGAATTCATCACAAATTCCACATTGTCACGGCCGCGGAGGATCTTTTCAAGCTGCGCTTCGCCGCGAAAGGCGTCGCGTCTATGGACGATATAGACATGCGCGCATCGGTCGGAAAGAAAGATCGCATCTTGAAGCGCGGCGTCGCCGCCGCCCGCGACCGCGACGGTTTTCCCCTTGAAAAAGGCGCCGTCGCACACCGCGCAGTAGGAGACGCCGGCGCCGGTGAGCGCTTCCTCCTTTTCGAGCCCAAGATGACGGTGGCGCGAACCCGAGGCGATGATGACGCTCCTGCATTCATAGCTGCCGTCCTCCGTGACGACGGTTTTGACCGCACCGTCTGTGATTTTCGTGACGGTCGCGAGTTCGATTTCGGCGCCCAGCTGGGTTGCCTGCTCGACAAGATGGTCGGCAAGCTCGTTTCCGCTGATTTGCCGATATCCGGGATAATTCTCCACGCTCGGGGAATACGTGATTTGTCCGCCGAAAAGCTCCTTTTCAAGAATCAGCACGCTTTTTCCCGCGCGCAGAGCATAAATGGCGGCGGTAAGCCCCGCAGGCCCCGCGCCGATAACGATGATATCCTTCATGAGATGGCTCCGTTCCGCCGGAGATGCCGGCATAGTATAGTATGAAAAATCACACGGCGATGAATACGCCGCCGCGTGATTTTTCCGAGGATTTTATGAAGAGGGATTTAAGCGGTTTCGCGGCGTGATTCAATAAACGCCTTGATTTCCGGTGCGCCGACATAGACCTCCGTGCAGCCTGCGCCCTCGATAATCATGGTCGGAGCCTGCTTGATATCGTATTTGTTTACAAGATCAAGTCTTTCCTCCGCCAAAACCTTGGTGTAAGCGATTCCGGCTTTGTCGAGCATCGCCGCGGCGACCTTGCAGTTCGGGCAGGTTTTTGTCGTCACGAGCGTGATTACCGGTGCGGCTTCGCGGTTGTGTTTAAATACGGAATTTCCGATGTCGTAAAGCTTGCGGTCTTTAAATTCCTTGGCTTTGCCGTCGTTCCAGTGCTGAACAGGGCGATAATAGCCGGTGATACGGCTGTATACCTCGGCGGATTCTCCGCACTCGGGACAGGTAAACTGCTCGCCCGCGATATATCCGTGATTTTTGCATACGGAATAGGTCGGAGAAATCGTGTAATAGGGAAGCTTGTAATTCTCGGCGATTTTGCGTACCAATGTGGCAGCCGCTTTCCAGTCGGGCATTTTTTCACCGAGGAACGCATGGAATACCGTGCCGGAGGTATAGAGCGTTTGGATTTCGTCCTGTACGTCGAGCGCCTCGAAGATATCGGCGGTATAGCCGACGGGCAGATGCGAGCTGTTGGTGTAGTACGGCGTGCCGCCGTCCTTGGAGGAAGCGGTGATGATGTCGGGATATCTTGCCACGTCGTGCTTGGCAAGACGGTAAGCCGTGGACTCCGCCGGTGTCGCCTCCAAATTATAGAGATCGCCGTACTGCTCCTGATAGTCGGAGAGGCGTTCGCGCATGTGGCTCAATACTTCCTTTGTGAACTCCTGCGTTTCCGGATGCGTCATGTCGGCGCGCAGCCAGTTCGCATTGAGTCCCGCCTCGTTCATGCCGACAAGCCCGATGGTGGAGAAATGGTTGTCAAAGGAACCGAGATACCGCTTGGTATAGGGATAAAGTCCCTCGTCCATGAGCTTGGTGATGACGGTGCGCTTTACTTTGAGAGAGCGGGCGGCGATATCCATCATTCTGTCAAGACGGCGGTAGAAATCCTCCTTGTCCTTGGCGAGATAAGCGATTCTCGGCATGTTGATGGTGACGACGCCGATGGAGCCGGTGCTCTCACCGGAGCCGAAGAAGCCGCCGGATTTCTTGCGCAGCTCGCGCAGGTCCAGACGCAGGCGGCAGCACATGCTGCGCACGTCGGAGGGCTCCATGTCGCTGTTGATATAATTGGAGAAATACGGCGTGCCGTATTTCGCGGTCATTTCAAAGAGAAGCTTGTTGTTTTCGGTTTCCGACCAGTCGAAATTCCGTGTGATGGAGTAGGTCGGAATCGGATACTGGAAGCCGCGTCCGTTGGCATCGCCCTCAATCATCGTTTCGATGAACGCGCGGTTGACCATATCCATTTCCGCCTTGCAGTCCTTATACTTGAACGGCATCTCCTTGCCGCCTACGATGGCATACTGCTCCGCAAGGTCGGCGGGAACCGTCCAGTCGAGCGTGATATTGGAGAAAGGCGCCTGTGTTCCCCAGCGGCTCGGCGTATTTACGCCGAAAATGAAGGATTCGATGCACTTCTTGACCTCGCGGTAGGAAAGATTGTCCGCCTTGACGAACGGCGCGAGATAGGTATCGAAAGAGGAGAACGCCTGCGCGCCCGCCCATTCGTTCTGCATGATGCCGAGGAAGTTGACCATCTGATTGCACAGCGTGGCGAGGTGGCTGGCCGGCGAGGATGTGATTTTGCCGGGAACGCCGCCGAGCCCCTCTTGGATGAGCTGGCGCAGCGACCAGCCGGCACAGTAGCCGGTCAGCATGGAAAGATCGTGAAGATGAATGTCTGCGTTTCGGTGCGCGTTTGCGATTTCGTCGTCATAGATTTCGGAGAGCCAGTAATTCGCGGTAATTGCGCCGGAGTTGGAAAGAATCAGTCCCCCGACGGAATAGGTGACGGTGGAATTTTCCTTGACGCGCCAGTCTGCGGCTTTGACGTATTTATCGACGAGCTCCTTGTAGTCGAGCATTGTGGATTTCATGTTGCGCAGCTTTTCGCGCTGTCTGCGGTAAAGGATATAAGCCTTTGCAACGTCCGCATAATCTGCCTTGATGAGGACGGCCTCGACGCTGTCCTGAATATCCTCGACGGCAATCAGTCCGTCTTTGATTTTCGGCTCGAAATCCGCTGTTACCTTGAGAGCGAGAAAATCGATGGTATCGGGATTGTAATCCCTATCACACGCTTCAAATGCCTGCGTGATGGCATGACTGATTTTGGATAGATCAAAATCGACGATCTTATTGTCTCTTTTCCTGGTTTTATACATCTTCATGATTCCTTTCACAATGTAGCGTCGGACGGGCTTTTGGGGATGTGCCGTCGTGACCGTAGCAATATCATAGCATTAAAAGAAATGTTTGTCAATAGAAAACCACAAAATATAGTGATGTTTTTTCGGAAAAACACAAGATGTGGCAAGTTGCACAAAGAAGACGCCGAAATTTTGACAAATATTTTCCGGCGTTTTTTCTGTGGAATAGGAGCCTGCTATTTGTCGTGCTTATGCTGCGGAATGAGAAAGACGGAAGCTGTGGCTTCCGTCTTATTATATTGATGGAAAGAAGAAGTCGGTCAGACGCCGCGCAGCGCGACCGCGGGAAGAATCGGATGTACGGCATCGGCAAGCGCCTCCATTTCGGCTTTTGTGTAGCCGGTAAGCCCCCCGTCGATGAGATCTCCGGAGTTCACGAAGCTTTGCAGGAAATATCGGTCACAGCCGATGATCCATTTTGCCGCCTCGACGAGACTTTCCGCCGTGTGAAATTCGCGCGTCACCGTGGTGCGGAATTCATACGGAATGGCGCCGGAAAGAAGAAAGCGGACGCTTTCCTCGATTTTCGATAAATCAAATGAGGAAAGTCCGATTGTTTCGGCGTATTTTGCCTTGGAATTTTTGATATCCATGGCGACATAATCGACAAGCTTCCTTTCGACGAGCGATTTCAACCTGTCCGGAAAGCTGCCGTTGGTATCGAGCTTGACCGAATAGCCGAGCGCTTTGATTTCGGCGATGAAGCTGTCGATGTCCTCGTGGATAAGCGGCTCTCCGCCGGTGATGCATACGCCGTCGAGAATACCGACACGCTTTTTCAGAAACGAGAAAAATGCATCGGGCGCTATGGCTCCCGCCGAAGCGGGATCCAGTACAAGAGAGGCGTTATGACAAAAGGGGCATCTGAAATTGCAGCCTCCCGTAAAAACGGTGCAGGCGACTTTGCCAGGGTAATCGAGCAGGGTGAGCTTTTGCAGTCCTTTTATTTTCATATTGAAACTCCGTTTCCGTGTATGGTGCTGACCGCTTTTCGGAATGCGGTCGGTTTGGCTTTTTGAAAGCTTTTTCTCTTTCATCTATTATATATGAAATTTTTAACTTTTCAAGAGTCTAAATATTGAACAATCATTTTTTCAAATTTTTGTCAAAATTCACGAAAATAAAGAATAATGGAAAAACATTCGACAAAAAGCGTTACCTTTTTCATTTTTTAAAGTTATAGATAATAGAACGAGCGTTTTATGTTCTTCTGCTTTCCATGGAAATTTTTATAATTGCATCTTTTTTACTGCCAATAATGGACACTCAATTTCTAAACGGCTGCTTTTTGCGGCGTGTGAAATGCATTATCTTGGAGGATGGGATAGAGAAAATATCAAAAAACGATTCTCCGTGACGGTGATTGATTTTGTGAGCGTCGGGATTTTTATAGCAGGTTGAGTCAGTCCTATTTCTTTTACCAAACGATATATTGGCGATTTTTCATGAGCTGAAAGGTTCTGCTTTTCTTGTTCCAAAGGGTTTTCCTCTCCGTTACGCTGTTTGTGGTGATATGACAGCATTATGTTTTACTATCATCATGATTAAAAGGGAATAAGTTATGTCAAATTTGTTGGACGTTGGAATTTTTATAATAAATGAAAGCAATTTAAAGAAAAATCTTCCATTTTCGACATTTTATGATATAATATTACAAGAGCCCTAATGGAGGAACAGTAAAATTGATTTTAGCGATGATGATATCAGCGATTGAAGACGAAGAAGAACGTCGCACGGCAAAAGGGATTTATGACAGATATGCTTTCAGAATGAAGAATTATGCCTATTCGATTTTGAAGAATGAGCATGATGCGGAAGACGCCGTTCAAGAAACAATGATCAGAATTATCAAGAACATAAGGGTATTCTTGTCTCTTCCGTGGAAAGATACAGAAAAGCTGGTACTTGTCTATTTGAAAAATGTAGCGTTTACCCTTTACCGTGAAAACAAGAATATCGCAGAACGGAATTGTTCTTATGACGATCTCGACGAAATTTTGGCCGATGAGGACATGGTGGAAAACGTCATTCGGAAGGATACCGCGGACAGACTGAATGGGTTAATTGATAAACTGCCGTGTGATTATCGTGATCTTTTGACGCTGCATTATAAATTCGGTCATACAATTTCGGAGATTGCCAGTGTTTTTGGTATGACAGAGGGCAATACAAAAATGAAATTGATGAGAGCGAGGAATGCACTTAAAAAGAAATGGGGTGATCAAAATGACGACGATGAATGACGATCTGTTTGACATTGCCATGTCGCTTGCCTGTGACAGCGACCTTGAGTCAGAGCTTGCCCTTTTTCGAAGCTTTGATGAGATCCCATGCAGTTTCTCGGAAGAGCATTGCCGAAATATCCGTTACATATTGTCCCATAACGGCCGCCGGCCGATATGGAAAAGGAAAATGGTTTTTGCTCATTTTACCGCAAGACGGATGGCAGCAAGCATCGCAGTCGTTTTTTCACTTGTTCTGTGCGGCTGTGCCTGTTTCCCCAATGTTCGCGCTGCGGTGAGAGAGCTGGCAGTGGAATTTTATGATCAATATGTGGGAATTACGGACGATAGCAATGCTGTCCTTAAGGAACCTATGGTACACCATTTCCCAACTTATATCCCGGAGGGCTATGAGATTGAGAAGGAGGACTTGACGATAGCTGGTGGGAGAATTATTTATACAAATGATGGAAAGGGAAAAATTCAATATTTTCAATTTTATAATAAACATGCTACTATGTACTTTGATTTTGAGGGTGCCATGCTGTCGGATGTCTTTGTCAATGAGTACCGCGGTAAATATTTGGAATATACCGATGAGCGGAAAACGCAGAATATTATCATGTGGACCGACGGCACCTATACTTATTACATTATAGGCGAGCTTGCCTATGAAGAACTAAAGATGATGGCGGAAAGCGTTTCGTGATGTTGCATAATTTCCTTTAATGGAATTTGTTGGATTTTGACGAATATGAATTTTTTGGGAATTTTTTGTAAAAACAGCGTTACCTTTTGATTGTTTTCGCGGTTATTATAGGTGAAAGCGAAAATTTTAGGAGGTTTATGATGAAACGAAAGCTTTTACGGATTTTTTCAGCCATCCTGTGTGTCTGTATGCTGCTTGCCTGTCAGATCTACGCGGGAAATTCAGGGGAAGGAGGGATCATGCCGCTGTGGGATAACGTGGGCGGCGCCTTGTGTGAAATTTCTTTTACAGAATTTGGCGTAGGATATGTAACAGGCTCTGTTTCTTCTCGATATGCAGGAGGGATAGTATATGTAAAATTAACTTTATACCGAGTTCGCTTTTTATTATCTGATGTCGTGGTCGATTTTTGGGCGGCTTCTGATTATGATTCTGTTGTTATTGGTGAAACATTCACACCGTCTGACGGACAGAAATACAAGCTGGTGCTTGAGGCCACGGTTACCTATGACGGCTACGAAGAGCCGATTACCTTATCGGATACGGAAACGTATTACGCATCCAGTAACCCTTAAATAGCTTTTTATTGTTGATTCATGATTTTATAAGTTTTTTACTTTGGTAAAAGATAAAAATCTCCGAAAACACAATAAAAGTGTCTTCGGAGATTTTTTTCACTCTATTCACATGGCTGGTAAAATGCTTTATCTAAAAATCAAATGATCATTATATTGTATCAGGGATAAAAAACAATTTGTATTACAAAAATTTATAAACAAAAAGGAGAAGCATCATATGACAAATTGTGAAATCATCAGCGGGACTTATTTTGACGAGGACAACGGAGAATATCTTTCTTATGGCATTGCAGCGGAAGAGGACGGCGAAAAGATCGTAGTTGAAGATATTTCCGTCAATCGGAAATTGGTCGAGGAGCTTCGTGACAGAATCCTGAAATACGGCTTGTCTTTGTGTCATTTGAAGGAATATATCTACGACTGGCTTTGCGAGGTTACGGATGTGCTGCGGTCGGCATGAACTTACATGCGCTCTTTATGGATTTATACTTGGATTAGGAAAGGAACGCTTTGATATTATACCCTTGTTATGAAAACGGAAAACATTGCAAATTAAAACGACTGTATCGGAGAGAGGAGATACAGTCGTTTTTTTGATAAAATAAAGGGAATGCTTTTGCAGGGTTGCCGCTCAGCCGCGCTTGTATACGACGGATACGTTACATTCGATCGCTACTCTGCCGTTTTCGTCAATGTCACAGCCGTTGCCGCAGAAGCGATAGCAGCCATAGTCGTTGATTTCCGAAAG
Source organism: uncultured Eubacteriales bacterium (assembly GCA_934446365.1). GTDB lineage: Bacteria > Bacillota > Clostridia > Oscillospirales > CAG-272 > QALR01. The sequence goes on from CAKSDZ010000006.1 coordinate 35,371, forward strand.
TCTCATGGTAAGTCCGAGCGCGGCGGCCTTGCTTTCCGCATTCTCGATGGCAAGACGGAGCGCTTCTTCCTCATAGGGCGCCGCATCTGTGACCGTATACCATGTCCCGTTGATGCCGGTAACACCGGCTTCAATCATCTTTTGCGTCAGCTCCGGTACGGAATCGACGTTGTTTGTGGTTAAGGACATGCAGCGGGAGACGGCATATTTCCCGGGATTCGGCTCCTCAAAGGCAAAGAAGGACTCCTCCGATAAATTTCCGGCATTTCCGACAAGAGCCCTTACCGCTTCGATGATTTCATCGTTTTTGACCTTGGCCGCGTCTTCCTTTTTCGCATGCGTTTCAATACAGAAATGGATGACGGCGGTATCCGCCGGAGCGAGCACGGTGCCTTTTCCCGATATGACGGCCGTATCGGTGTCCTCATAAGCGGCGAAAACGGATGTCATCGCACCAAGAGAAAGCATGCAGGCAAGAATCAAAACGCCTGCTCGAATGGTTAATTTTTTCATTCAAACAACCTCCTTTTGTCATAGCGTGCCCGGAATATGAAAAATTATGAGGAAATGGGAAAAAATTTGTTTTATCCGAAATAAAAGGCCGGCAGCTATGTGCCGGTTTCGCAAAAGGAGACGTATCAAAAAATCTGCGGGTGTCAATATCCTGTCAAACCAAGGAACAGCCGTTTTTTGCCCCCCTGATTAGTTTTTCAGAATATCGAGATAGGTGTTTCCGGCGACGATCATATGTGCCAAAAGCTTGATTTCCATCAGATCGAATGCTCGCTTGATTTCTCTTGTGGTAAAGAGGTCGTCGCTGGAAGGCAGCGCGACGCCGGAGGGATGATTGTGCGCGAGCACGGCCATGGAGGCGCGCTTGAAAAGCGCCGTCTCAATCAGGCGCCGGAGCGTGATGGCGGAGGAATTGACGGAACCCTCGTGGACCTTGACGCATTCGATCAGGTTGAATTTGTTGTCTAAGAGGAGAAGAAACACGGTTTCCACATTGATGCCGACATACTTGTTCACAAGATATTCGCCGATCTTCTCCATGCTCGAAAGGGGCGCCGTGGTATGGTTTTTTTCGAGCGCATACCGCCTTGAAAGCGCAGGCACCATTTTAATCAGCACCGCGGAATGTTCCTTGATTCCCGGGACGCTTATCAAATCGTCAAAGGAGGCGTCAAACACCTCCGAAAGCGACCCGAACCGTTCGATCAACTTGTGAGCCAGCTCATTGGTGTCTCTTTGTGGGATCGAGTAAAAGAGCAGAAGCTCCAGCACGTTGTGCGGCTCGAAATTATCGAGTCCCTCGATGAGGAACCGGCGCTTTATGCGCTCTCTGTGGTTTTCGTGTATCATCTGTCCCTCCGGTATCGGCTAACCCTTTCTCCTGACGGTACGTCTGTGCGAAAATGAAAAACACCGCCCGGTCTTGTGTGCCGACGATATCACAATTATATCATGTATATCGACAGTATAGCACAAACAGACGTCGGATTCAATACTTTTTTTATCTTTATTTGCCGCAAACCGCATGGAGCTTCTTGATCGGGACAAAACTATTGAAAAAATTCCGCGGTTGTGATATGATTACTATAACAGAATCTTGATAAAATAAAGACATACATTGTGAAATCCTTCGTTTGCATAAACATTTTTCTGAATCATTACCGATCGATGGCCGTCATGGCGGATTCTCTTTTCGCCGTGGCAAAGAAGAAAGGCGGGCGGGCTTACATGAAAAAAGTATGGAAGAAAATCAAGGAATGGATTCCCCTGTGGTGTCTGATTCTTTTTGCATTTTTTATTTTGGCGCTGATTGTCGAGGCGGTATCGAAGAGAAGCCAGCCTCTCGCGGATTTTATTCACAACACCTCCGGCGTCGTAATCCGCGCGGTGCTCGCCTGGTGCACCAATCTGATTCCGTTCTCCGTGGCGGAGTACCTGCTTTTGGCGTCTCCGATTCTTGTGGGACTGATTTGTTATGCCATTATCCGCCGCGGCAGGCGTTCGGCGGTGCAGGGGGTTCGCTGCTTCGCAGGCTTTCTTTCGATCATTTCTTTGGTTTATACGCTTTTTATTTTCGGCTATGGGACGGGATATTACGGGGAAACCGTCGATGAAAAGCTTGGACTTGACCGACATGACGTGTCCGCCGAGGAATTATATGATACCGCGATCGCCTTAATCGAAAAAGCGGAGGCGGAGCTTCCTTATGTGTTTTTCCCGCAGGGAACCTATTCCGCGATGCGGTTCTCTTATGGGGAAATGAATGAAAAGCTGAATACCGCTTACAGCCGGCTTTGCGACGAATATCCGTCGATTCAAAGGCTTTATTCGCGCACCAAGCCCGTTCTGCTCAGCGAGCCTTGGACCTATACGCATACCTCCGGCGTCTACTCCTTCTTTACGGGCGAGGCGAATGTGAACGTGAATTATCCGGATTATATCGTCATCAGCTCGGCGGCGCATGAAATGGCGCATCAGCGCGGAATCACAAGAGAGGACGAGGCGAACTTCATCGCCTTCCTCGTCTGCACCATGAGCGACGACGCCTATGTCCGTTACAGCGGCTATGTAGACGTTTTAAACGAGGTGATGAACAAGCTGTATTCCGCCGATACGGAGCTTTATGCGGCGGCCAGACTGCGCATGCCGGAGGAAATCAAGGCGGAATACGCTTCTTACAGCGCATTTTTCGACAAATACCGCGAAAGCACCGCCTCCAAAGTGTCCGGAACCATCAATAACGCCTATATTTCGTCCCACGGACAGCCGGCGGGCATCAAAAGCTATGGACTGGTCGTGGATTTGGTGGTGGCCTATATGCTGGACGGTGCGGATGCGTAAAAATTTCTGTTGAATTTTAAGAAAGCTTTTGTGTATACTCTTGCGAATGACCGACGAAAGGGGAAATTGTTATGAGTGAAAGCAAGAAAAAAATACTGGTTGTGGAGGATGAACGGAAAATCTCTCAGGTCATTGAAATCAATCTGATGATGGCGGGATACCTGTGCGACGTGGCCTCCGACGGAGAAGAGGGGCTGCGGCTCGCGCTTTCCGGCGATTACGATTTGATTCTGCTCGACCTCATGCTCCCGAAGCGGGACGGGTTTTCCGTCTGCCGGGAAATCCGAAAGACGCTTTCCACGCCGATTATCATGGTGACGGCGAAGGAGGAAGAGGCGGACAAGATTATGGGACTCGAACTCGGTGCGGACGATTATGTCACAAAGCCGTTTTCGATTAAGGTCTTTTTGGCCAGAATCAAGGCGAATATCCGGCGGTATTCCGGCGAGGTTGTGGAAAGGGTTGCGCCTGCGGAAAGCGAAGAGGACAAAATCGTCATCCGGGAGCTTGTCATCGACAATAAAACTTATACCGTAACCAAAAACGGGCGGGAAATCGAGCTTTCCAATAAGGAATATGAGCTGCTTTATTTTCTCGCTTCCCATGCCGACGAGGTGTTTGAGCGCGAGGAGCTGCTTGTAAAGGTTTGGGGCTACGAGGGCTTTTACGGCGGTATCCGGACGGTGGATGTGACGATATCGCGTCTGCGGACGAAAATCGAGGAGGTTCCGGCGGAGCCGGAATATATCATTACCAAGCGTTCAAAGGGCTATTATATTCCGAAATAACGGGGCTGCGGGCTGCCGCAAAAGGGGGCTGCGATGTATAAGAATCTGCATTACAAAATCATCCTGATGTTTGTGATATTCACGATCACGCTGATGACTGCCATCGGCGTTATCATGATCGGCAGCGCCTATAATTTTTACAATAACGATTTTATCGAGCAGATGGAGTCCGCCCTTGAACCCGGCGGGACGCTTTACGGAGAGCTGGTTTCGGCGCTCGGCGAGAGCGACAGGACGGCGCTTCAACGGGAGATTCTCGGCTCCTATTCAAGTGTTCTCGGCATCAGCAAGTACCGGAATTACTATATTCTCGACATGAACGGGAATTTTCTGGACGGTTCGGACGCACGGCTCGGCGCGGAGCTTGAAATGACCGACAATCTAATCTCCGCCATGGCGGGGCATGTCGGTTCGGGAAAGCAGCTGTGGACGGATTATATCGATTATGCTGTCCCGCTGACGGACGGCGAGCATTCCTGTGTGATTTATATCAAGGATTCGCAGAATGAGGCGCGTTCCTTTTCCGTGATGATTTTTCAAATCACGGTGCAGGCGCTGTTCATCGGGCTTGCGGTTGCGGTCGTTCTTTCGTTTTTCCTTGCGAAGGCGATCACCGCTCCGATTCAGAGCCTGACGGAGGGTGCGCAGAAAATCGCGAGGGGAGAGTTTGAAAGCGAGATACGGATTCATTCCGGAGACGAAATCGGTACGCTGACGGATGCTTTCAACAATATGAAGCACGTCTTGAAAAGTACGCTGGATGAAATCACGGGGGAACGCCAGAAGTTTGAAACGCTGTTTTTATATCTGAACGACGCGGTTTTGGCATTCGACGGTACCGGAAAGCTGATTCATATCAACAAGACCGCAAGAGAGCTGTTTCGTCTTGGCGGAGAGGACAACGCTGCCGGCGACGGAAAGCTTACCTTTTCCCGCATGATTAAAAAGTTGCAGATCGATTATAAAGAAGTTTCGGATAAATATCAGGAAAGCCGCAATTATGTCGTGCATGACGTCATCTTTGACGGGAAAGCGCTCGATATCACGTTTGCGGAGTTCCGATATATCGAAATCAACGAAGAGAAAACCGGCATCATGTGCGTGATTCACGACATCACAAGCCGGTATGAGCTGGACAAGTCCAGACGCGAATTTGTCGCGGATGTCTCCCACGAGCTTCGCACGCCGCTGACCAGCATCAAGGGTGCTGTGGAAACCGTGCTCGAATATCCGTCGCTGGATCCTGAGCTGCGGGATAATTTTCTTCGCATGGCGATCGAGGAGTGCGACAGGATGACGCGCATCGTATCCGACCTGCTCGTGCTGTCGAGGCTCGACAACAAGCGGATCGCGTGGAAGGTCGAGACGTTTTCGCCGGCCGCATTCTTGGATCATCTTTACGACGTGATGAGCGTCGAAGCGAAAAATCATTCCCATGAATTTACCAGAAAATATCCGGCTGTCATGCCGGATATCACGGGGGACCGTGAGAAGCTTCAGCAGGTGCTGATCAATATTCTCTCCAATGCGATGAAATATACGCCGGACGGCGGACATATCGACCTTTCGGCGGCTCCGGCTGCGGGAGGGGTTGCCGTGCGCATTTCCGATACCGGAATCGGGATTCCTGCGGAGGATGTGCCGCGGCTGTTTGAACGCTTCTATCGTGTCGAGAAAGCGCGAACCTCCGATGCGGGCGGCACCGGACTCGGCCTTGCGATCGCCAAGGAAATCATAGATGCGCACGGAGGAGAGATCCGCGTGGAAAGCGAGCCCGGACGCGGCACAAGTGTGTTTGTGCTCCTGCCGTATCATTCCTCGCTGGAAAACGGTGATAACCGAAAGGCATAAGGAGGCGCTATGCGGGATTCTGCACGAATATGGGAGATTGTGAAAACCGTGGTTTTTGCGGTTCTTCTCGTCATGCTTGTCTGCGTTTGCATTCTGTATATGCTGTCGTATCAGGGCACGTCGTCATATGGCTTTACCAAGGATACCATGAACAGGCTGAGCGGGGAATCGGTCAAATATAAATATCTGAATTATTTTGATGCATCCTGTACGCTTCCGGATTTTATCGGCTTTTCCGACGGACGTGACAGCATCGGCTTCTCTTATGGAATCGGTGCGGTTGAAGCCGTATATTCCGATGTCCTCCGTTTTTACGATAAGCTGTTTGGCAGCGAGGGAGAGGTGGCCGTGCTGACGCCCGAAGAGGGCGAGGCCGCTTTTTCGGAAAGCATGCGGGGAAGATATATTTATATTTCCTATTTTTGCGATCTTCCGAAATCCGTGATACTCGGAACGGCGGATCCGGATAAGATTTTTTCCGGAATATCGGGCGAATACATCAAAGAGATTTTTATTGTCCCGGAGAAATATCTGTACGAGGGAATCACCATCGGCAAGGGCGGCGCGCCGGTTTACACATCGATTTATTCTTTTTGTGCGGTGGCGCGGGATTCGGAGGGGAATTACTATCGGTATACGACGAAGTATATTCCCGAGGCTGTCGGTGACGTGAGCTTTAACACAAATTATTATCTTTCATATAATACATCAGGGAGTGCGATGCGGTATGAGTTCGCAGCCACTATGGAAAAAGATGCTTTCCTTGAAAAATTTGGCTTTGCCGATAAGGTGACGGATACCACGGTGATTTATGCCGACCGCTTTTCTTCAAGAGTGCTTTCTTTGGAGCGGGAGGCGCCGAGCGACGATACCATAAGGTCGATTTTGGAGGCGTTTTTCATAAATCCGGAAAAGGCTTCTTTTTATTCGGATGAAAACGGCGTAAAAATTTATTTCGACGAGGGACGCAGTGTGAGGATAACGCCGGAGGGGCGGATACAGTATACGGCACTCGGTGCGTCGGGAATCCCGTTTGAGGAGGTGTTTGGCTATCATCCGGACGGAGACGAATATGATACTTTCGATTATATCGGCGCTGCGCTCGTTGTGACCGATACATTGGAGCCTATCAGGGATTGTCTGTCCGTTACAGGGCTCTCTCTTTTTCTTTCCGATATCGAATATGACGGCAGCACCATTCGGCTTGGCTTCGGTTTTCGGTATGGCGGCATTCCGCTTTTGCTGGGCGGAAAAGCGGATGCTGTAAGCTTTGAGATGCGCGACGGCATGATTAAGAGTATTTCGTTTGAGATGTGGAATGCCGCTGTGTCCGACGGAACGGCGCAGACGCCGGATTTTCTTTGGGCAGTGCGCAGCTATATTATGGATGCGTCCGACAAGTCTTCGCTTGTGTTTTCTTATCTGTTTTCAGAGGATAAAAGCGAGAGCGGAATCGAAATCGCGGCACTGTCGTGATGACGGGGGATGTGAAATGAGCTGGAAAAATCTAAAAATATTGGCCATTGTCATTCTGATTGTGATGGACTCGTTCTTTCTTTTCAGCCTTATTAAAAGAACCCGTTCCGCCTGGTATTATGACGCTGCGCTGATCGATTCGGCGATCTCGGTTTTTCGGGAAAGCAGCTTTTATGTCGACCGCAAGTTTCTTTCCGCTAAAAAGGCGTCGATTCCCGTTTATACCGGAACGGTGGAAAAAGACTTTCTTTCTGCGGTTTCACAGACACTTTCCGAGGCCGGCTATTCGGTGAAAACCGAGCTTGGCGGGACACGGTTTGTCGGCGCGCGCGGCGAATTTTTCCTTGGGAATGATTTCTCCTTTTTTTATTTTGAAAACGACAGGATAGAAAAGCCGTCGGCTATTCTTTCGGAGGGCGGTTATCTCCGACAGGAGGCCGGCGTCGGTGTGGAACGCTTTCGACAGACAGCCGAAACATTCTTGAAGGATAACGCACTGTTTTCTTCCAAAAAAGGACTCGGATATGAAATTTGTTATACGGATTATTATCTGTCGGAGGACGGCTGTATCGTCTGTGTGATGCAGAAGCTGGACGGCAGGGATACCGAAAATCGAATTTATCTGCTTATCATAGAAGACCGGGTCGTTGCGGCCGACGGTTCTTTCGCCATGGCGGATCCGGACAGTAAATTGTCGGCGGAGACGGTCGGTCTTATGGATATTCTGTTCTCGGAAAAAAATTATTTTGACGAGGAATATAAAGAAAGCGGAGCGGTATCGAGAGAAAACAGAATCTTGTCCTCCGTAAATTATTCCTATGCGGTTTATTTTGATGCGGACGGACGCTTTTATTATGTGCCGATCTGTACGGTGACGTATCAAAACGGGGAATCAAGGGCTTATAATTATGTCACCGGCAAGCTTTATTCCTGATCGGATTAAAAATTTAAAAAAATATAATAAATATATTGGCAATTTTTAATATTTATGCTATAATAACCCCATAAACGCGAAGCGTTTATGTTTGGCAAAGCAAAAAAGCATGTCAAAATCCCAAAAGGGTATAGATCGCTTCAAAGCAAAGCTGTGTAACCCCATAAACGCGAAGCGTTTGTGTTTGGCAAAGCAAAAAAGCATGTCAAAATCCCAAAAGGGTATAGATCGCTTCAAAGCAAAGCTGTGTAACCCCATAAACGCGAAGCGTTTATGTTTGGCAAAGCAAAAAAAGTATGGTAAAGCCCCAAAAGGGTATAGATCGCTTCAAAGTAAAGCTGTGTAACCCCATAAACGCGAAGCGTTTATGTTTGGCAAAGCAAAAAAAGCATGCCAAAGCCCCAAAAGGGTATAGATCGCTTCAAAGCAAAGCTGTGTAACCCCATAAACGCGAAGCGTTTATGTTTGGCAAAACAAAAAAGCATGTCGAAATCCCAAAAGGGTATAGATCGCTTCAAAGTAAAGCTGTGTAACCCCATAAACGCGAAGCGTTTTCAAAGAGGCTCGCCTCTTTCTTTTATACGCCTCCGTTTGCATGTTAAAAAGAAAATATGACAGCTGTTTTTCTGTTTTGAGATGCAGCCGTCTTTCTGTCGTCCGACGCCCCGTGCCGCATGTGCCGGCGATTCGGACAGAGGAGCATATGGAGAGAAAAATTCTTTTTCAAACCATTTGTTTCTTTTATAAATTTTATTTGTACCGCCGCACCGGCAGAGGATTGCCGAATATGGCAGGATGGAGTTTACAATGGAGAAAATCATAGTGGACGGCGGATACCCGCTTTCCGGAAAAGTCGACATAAGCGGCATGAAAAATGCCGCGGTTGCGGTGATATTCGCAAGCGTCGTCGTTTCCGGCGTTTGTATCATAGACAATCTTCCCTGTATCAGCGACGTTTCGGATTCGCTTGAAATTTTAAAGAGCATCGGCGCTCGGGTGAGGGCGATTTCCGGAACGAAAGTGGAAATCGATACCACGCAAATAGCGGATATGGAGGCGCCTCTCGACTTGGTCCGCAGACTTCGCGCTTCTTACTACCTTGCGGGCGCAATGCTGGGACGCTTCGGGCATGCTAAGGTCGGTCTTCCCGGCGGCTGTGATTTCGGCGTCCGTCCGATCGACCTGCATGTGAAGGCGTTTGAAAAGCTGGGCGCCAAGGTCAATGTCGGGGGGGGCTGCATCGAGGCCGTGTCGGCGGATGGCGTGCACGGCAGCAGCATCTATTTCGACTGTTCGTCCGTCGGGGCAACCATCAACACCATCATCGCCGCCGTTTTGGCGGACGGCTCGACGGTCATTGAGAATGCCGCGAGAGAGCCGCATATTGTCGATCTTGCCAACTTCCTCAACGCCTGCGGGGCGGATATCCGCGGCGCCGGTACCCCTATCATCAGAATCAACGGCGTAAAGGAGCTTCACGGCTGTGAATATACGATCATTCCCGATATGATTGAGGCCGGCACCTTTATGGTTGCCGCGGCTGCGACACGGGGAAAGCTATACATAAACAATGTAATTCCAAAGCATTTGGAAACCATTACGGCAAAGCTCCGTGAAATGGGTGTCATCGTTGAGGAGTTCGACGAAGCCGTCATGGTATCGAGGGGAAAGGATGCGCTTTCGGCAGTCAACGTCAAGACCCTGCCGTATCCCGGCTTTCCGACGGATATGAATCCGCAGATGACGGTGCTGCTCTGTCTTGCGGATGGCACAAGTCAGATGTCCGAGACGATTTGGAACAACCGTTTCCGCTATGTCGATGAGTTGCAGCGCATGGGCGCGAAAATCAAGGTGGACGACAAAACCGCATTTATCGAAGGCAATACGGTGTTTACGCCCGCCTGTGTCAAAGCGGTCGATTTGCGCGCGGGCGCCGCGATGGTCATCGCCGCGCTTGCCACCGAGGGACGCACCGAAATCGAGGAAATCGGGTTTATCGAGAGGGGATATGACGATATCGTGACAAAATTCAGAAATGTCGGCGCCAATATCCGCAAGGTATATTTCCCCGACGGCGGAAGAAAATTGAATATCGGATAAAAACGGAAAGGGCAGAGCTTCTGCCCTTTCTGAAATTCGCACCTGAAATCGGGCTGCGATTTCGGAAGGAAAAATATGAGAGATATAAGTGTGTTTGATATCATAGGACCTATTATGATCGGTCCGTCAAGCTCGCATACGGCGGGCGCCTTGAAGATTGCGCGGATTGCCGGACTGCTTGCCCGAAAGAAAATCACGAAGGTGCATTTTAAGCTGTACGGTTCCTTTGCCAAGACCTATCGCGGTCACGGGACCGACCGGGCGCTTGTGGCGGGGATTTTGGGCTTTGATACCGGCGATTATCGAATCCGCGATTCTTTTGAATTTGCAAAGGCGGGCGGACTTGCGTTTGACTTCGAGGAGATCGACGAGCAGACGGATTATCACCCGAACACGGTCGTGATTACCCTTGAAGAATCGGACGGCACGGTCAATGTCCTGCGCGGCGCGTCGGTCGGCGGCGGGGAAATCGAGATTCATGAAATCAACGGCTGCGAAATCAAATTTTCCGGCAAGAACAACGCCGTCATCGTTCATCAGAAGGACAAGCCGGGCGTGATTGCGGCGGTGGCGAAGGTATTTGAAAACGACGGCGTGAATATCTCTTATATGAGCGTCTATTGTGAGGATAAGGGCGATGACCAGTTCTCCATTATCGAAATCGACGGAGATTTCGACGAGGGCGCGCTGGAAGAGCTTCGCCGGCAGAAAAACGTACTGTCGGCCGTCTATATCAAGGTAAAGTGATTGGTTGGAAACATGAGAGAATGTATGGATTTTTCAACCGGAAAAGAGCTGCTCGCTCTGTGTACGGAAAAAAATAAATCGATTTCGGAAGTCATGCTTGTAAGGGAGATTGCAAAATTCGGCGTCGGCCGTGAGGCCGTATGGGACCGTATGAGAAAATCCCTTGCGGTGATGCGTGAGGGTGTCGGCCGTTCTCAGACCGAGCAGATGAATCTGCTCGGCGGATACATCGGCGGGGAGAGCAAGGCGCTCCTTGACAGAATCCGGCGCGAAGGTGCGATGGGCGGCATGATCTCCCGCGCGTCCGCATATGCGATGGGCGTCATCGAGCTGAATGCCTCGATGGGACGAATCGTCGCCGCGCCGACGGCGGGTTCTGCGGGAGTGCTGCCGGGGATACTGGTTGCCGCCGATGAAATCTATGATTTCGGAGAGGAAAGGCTGACGCAGGCACTGTTTAACGCCGGCGCCGTCGGCTATCTTATCGACCGCAATGCGACGCTCTCCGGCGCGGAGGGCGGCTGTCAAGCCGAGGTGGGCGCGGCGTCCGCGATGGCGGCGTCCGCACTTTGCGAGCTTTTCGACGGCGCGCCGTCGGTCTGTCTTGCTGCGGCGGGTGACGCGATTTCCAATATTCTCGGACTGGTCTGCGATCCGATCGGCGGTCTTGTCGAATCCCCCTGCCAGAAGAGAAATGCCATGGGTGTGGCCAACGCCGTAATCAGCGCGGAAACCGCGCTTGCCACAAATGGGAAAACCTTGGTGCCGTTCGACGAGGTCGTCGCGGCGATGTACAGTGTGGGACGCAACATTCCGTATCAGCTGCGTGAAACGGCGCTCGGCGGTCTTGCCATGGCGCCGAGCGTGCGGAATCTGCATCCCGGATGCGCGGCGTGCGGCGGCTGTAAATGAGGAAAAATGGGGTGGCGGCAACCGCGGGTTGTCTTTCGGCCGCCGACATGCTTCTCAGGGAATCTATTCAGCCAAAAGATTTTCCGATATGCTGAAATTTGTAATTGAGATAAAAAGGAAAAGGAGATTTCCGTGATAGGGAAATCTCCTTTTGTATCGATATTTTTCGCGCAGAGCTGCAAATACGCGGGCTAAATCCTATTGAGCGGTTAAGAAACCGGTTTCGCCGTCACGAACAGGAAATCCCGTTCCGGCATCTCCGTGATTCCCTCGAAAAAGTCGTACATGGTCCAGTTATAGTAGACCCGTTCCGCGCCGTAGGTTCCGTAGCCGTCCTGATTGTGGTCGGTCGTGTCGTAAGGATCGGCGACAATCAGCACGTCGTCCTGTGTGGTTTCCGTTCCCATAGTATCATAACCGATGATAACCTGCCAGTGACCGCCCCAGTCGTTCCAGCAGATCATGATGGGCGTGTCGTTTTTCAGGTTTTCGATGATCCAATCGGGCGTGATGACGGAATAAATGCCCTCGCAGGCACTGCCGTCCTCGTCGAAATAAGGCTCGCCGTTTATGTCGGTTTTGCCATAATAATCGTAGGTGCTGCCGACCTCAAAGCCGCCTACGTGCTCGAATATGGAGAGCACCTGTGCAACGCTTGTGGCGCCGGTCAGCTTATAGTCGCCGGCTTCATTGCGGAGCTTCGCAAGATCGGCCTCCGTATAGCTGCCGAGCTTTCCGAAGTAGTTGAGAACCATAAGCGTGCTCGCAACGCCGCAGCTGCTCTCGCAGGTCTGCTGATAGGTTTTGAAGCCCGTGAGGATCGTCAGGGTGTCTGTGGATTTCATATTATAATAATCAAGACGTGAAAAATAGGGAGAATCCTTGTGGTCGCCGTCGCGTTCCACCGAATCCGCCCCGTATTCGGGATCGATATCCGTGCCGTAGGGAATTTTCATTTCATCCGAGTAGTTGCCGTGTGTCGCGTTTTCGGAGCATCCGGTGAGGAGCGCCGATACGCAGAAAAGGCCTGCAAATAAGAATACAAATAATTTTTTCATGCGTTCTCCTTCAAAAAATTAGTTGTACTTTTGATCGTTTCATTTTGTATACGCCGCGGTGCGGCGCAGGAACAATCGAGTCTATACGGTAAGAAATACTTTTAATACTCGTTTTCATGTCTCACTCAGTACAGTGCGGGTTTACACCGCGCGTCCTCTGCTTGGGGACGCTTAAATGAGATATGTCATCTCTGCCGGCTGCCGGTCAAGCTGTCCGTGGCCTTTTGTTGATTTGACCGTAAAAACTCCGGCGTCTCTGTTGCAGTCAGAGCGCCGATGCGTATTATTATACTGTTTTTTGAATGAATATGCAAGAAAAAAACACGGTGCCTCGGATAGAAATTTTTGTGCTCGGAAAGGATATCTTTGGATAAAATCACGAAAAATCCGCTAAAAAAGAGAAATCCGATCAAACTGCGGGGGTAAATCCGGAAATTCATGCAGATGGGAAAAAAGCTCTCGCAGGTCATGCCGGATGCCGTACCGCTCGCATTCCCGACGGAAAAGCGCAGAAAGCGATGCGTTTTTCGGGCTTTCGCATTCATAGGCGTTTCCGAAGCGCTCGATATATTTTTGCTTGACGCCGGGAAACGACCGGTCAAGCGCGCTGTAAAAATATTCGCGGTCGCCGGCGCGCAGCGTTATGCTGGCGCCGAAAAACAGGATTCCAAGGACGCCCGCCTCGGCACAGAGCCGGACAAGTCCCGCGATATTTTCCTCCGTATCGTTAAGAAAGGGCAGAATCGGCGACATCCAAACGACGGTGGGAATGCCGCGCTCCCGAAATTCTTTCAGGGCTTCGACGCGTTCGGCCGTCGTGCTAACATTCGGCTCAATGATCCGGCAAAGCGCCTCGTCGCAGGTGGTGAGCGTCATCTGCACCACGCACTTTGCCCTGTGATGGATGTGCTCCAAAAGCCCGATATCGCGCAGGATCCGCGTCGATTTGGTCAAAACCGTGACGCCGAAGCCATAGTCGTCGATGATTTCAAGGCATTTTCTCGTGAGTCCGAGCGTCTCCTCACAGGGCAGATAAGGGTCGCACATGGAGCCGGTGCCGATCATGCACTTTTTTCGTTTGCGGCGCAGCGCCTCCTCTAAAAGAATCGGGGCATTTTCTTTGACCTCGATGTCCTCGAAATCATGTGTAAAGCCGTAACAGAGGGAGCGGCTGTCGCAATAGATGCAGCCGTGCGTGCAGCCGCGGTATAGATTCATGCCGTTATGCGCGGAAAGGATCCCCTTGGCCTTTACAAAGTGCATGACCGCCTCCTGCTATCGATGCGTTTTTCCTTGCTTTCAATTTGTGTGTTCAATCGCTCCACGCGATGCGCAGCTCCTCCGGCAGCCTCTCCGCATCGAACCGATAATGACCGGTCACTTTGTCGTTTCCGAGCGCGTCCTCCTCGCGGTCGTTCTGCCCGCCGTTGTGAATAACGTACGGACGTCCGCTCTCCGTGCGCTTGTCCGAAATGATGCCGATATGCTTGTCGTTCCCGAAAATGACGATGTCCCCGGGCTGCCATGCGTCCGTATCGCGGATATCGTTCGTGAGGGAAACGGCATAGGTGCGGAAAAACACGCGCAGATTTTTCACACGCCGGAAATCGATGTTGCTGTCCCTCTGCGTGACATTGGGATAAGCCGACGGACGCGCCGCAATATCGGCGTCCACCATATCGCGCAGTGAATATCCGGCGGCACGGAATGCGCGCCAAACGACGTCGGTGCATACGCCGATATTGTCCGGCGGATAGCCGCCCTGCCAGTATCTCCCGTCATAGGTCGGATGATTTTCCGCGTCCGCCCTTGCGCCGAGCACAAGATCCATGGCGTCGGAGAGACCGTTTCCGTTGAAATCATAGGAGGATACCTCGGAGGAGCTGTATGAAGTTTCCGGACGGGATAGGTGCGCCGCGACAAGCAAAGCGGCGAAAACAATGATGAGCGCAATAAGTCCCGCCGAAAGCGCGATGACGGCTTCGCTTTTTTTCATCCTCGCAGTTTTCATTTATCCTCCTGAAATTACCGTTAAATATAAAATCATTTATATTATATCGCCTTTTGAGGTAATTGTCAATATAAAATATACTTGGATGCTTGTCAAATGTATGATGAAAGCGTATCTTCTTGCATAGCGGCTATGATATGTTATTCAAAAAAAGTGAAACGAATCGAAAAAGAAATCCTACTGAAAGAGTGAAAAGCTTTTCAACGCACGGAGGCCATATGGACGACAAAGAAATCATAAAGCTGTATTTTGACCGTTCGGAAGCCGCGATTGCAAAAACCGCGGAGAAATACGGTGCGTTTTGTCATGCTGTCGCGAAAAACATTCTCGGCAGCGACGCCGATGCCGAGGAATGCGTGAACGATGCCTATCTCGCGCTTTGGAACCGGATTCCGCCGTGTGAGCCGTCCTCATTGAAGGCATTTGCCGGAAAGGTCGTCCGCAACATCTCGCTCGACCGGTTTGATTATAATACGGCTGCCTGCCGTCATGACGGTGCGGGACTTGTCTTTGACGAGCTTTCCGATGTCATTCCGGCGGATGATACGGCAATTTCCGTCGACGGTATGGAGCTTACGCGGTGCATCGATGCGTTTTTGTCCGGCGAAAAGGCGGAAGCAAGATGCGTTTTTGTCAGACGGTATTGGTTTTGTGATTCCGTGAAGGAAATCGGAAAGCGATACGGAATGAGCGAGGGAAAGGTGAAATCCATTCTCTTTCGCGAAAGAAAAAGGCTTTCCGGTTATTTGAAAAAGGAGGGTTTTGATTTTGAATAAGAAACAGTTTTTACGGTCGATGGGAGAGATCGACGATCGCTTTATCGAAGAAGCGGAGACGGCAAGACCGGGGAGGCGGGGAATCGCTCTGAAATGGCTTTCCGCCGCTGCCTGCCTTGTCATGGTATGCGCCGTGCTTTTGATTCCCGTCATGAGCGGCGGACGGACCGCCGGGGACATCGATATCGACGTTCCGCTCGTTTGGAATGCGGAAAAGGGAATTTTTGAATATGCGGCGATGGCGGTGTATGAGGCCACCGGTGAGGAAATGACCGAAATTGCGGTGCCCGAATGGGATGCGATGCAGGTTCATGAGAAGTATAAAACCATTGAGGGCGGCGCTTTTGCCGGCTACATCGCCTCCTGCCGTGAAGTCGGCGCGGAATCTGTCGGCGAAAAGCTGGAAGAGGTCACGGTGACGGGATATGACGTTTATGAGGATGAGACACACCGTGTCGACGCCGCCGTCTATGCGATTCGGAATGCGGACCTCGCCTGCGCGGTCTGTGTAAAATATGAGAACAGTGACGGGTATTATGTGTTTTTCAATGCGGAGGCGAAATTTGCGACACTCGGCGAATTTGCGGGAGGCTTCGGACTTGAAGAATATCTTGTTTTCCGCAATTCTTTTTCCGATTCTTACTGGAAGGGCGGCAGAATCGAGGAAGGGCTTTACAAAGCTGATTATTACCGTCTTTCCGATCTTTCGATGGTCTATGGAATGCTGTTTTCCGACCCGAATGCTCCATGCATCGAAACGGAGAACAGGGATTTTATTCAAATCATAGAAAAAAGTGAAAATTCCATCGGCATCTCGGTCGATTGTCTGTCTACCGGACAGGAGAGTATCGGCATTCAGGTTTATGACAACGGATATTTGATTACAAACATCGGCGCTTCCGGCAAGGTTTTTGAGATCGGCGCAGAACGTGCCAAGGCATTCATTGACTATGTCAGAGAGAATGGCGAAATATATGCCACAGCCACCTATGATCCCTTTGAATATGAGGTGGTTCCGAATGCCGGCGATGTGCCGCAGACGACGGAAACGAGCGCGGCGGCTGCCGCAGAGGAGGGCACTCGCGGATAAAGAACAGAAAAAATACCGCGCGGGAAAGGAGAAACCCGCGCGGTATTTTTTATTCTGTTAGGTCATTCCACTGAAATGATATAGTCGTAAAGCGGCTGACCTCCGCGGATGGTCAGAACCTCCGCGCCGCCTGCCGCTCCGGCAAGCATAGATTGAACATTTTCCGCCGCATCCTCCGTGACGTCCTCGCCATAGAAGATAGAGACATAGGAGGCGTCTTTCACGACGTCGAGGAGCTTTTCAAGGCACTGCTCTCCGGTGTCTCCCACAGAGCGGATTTTCCCGCCCACAAGTCCCATCGTCTGTCCGGCCTTGACGGTGACGCCTCCGATGGTGGCGTCGCGTACCGCACGGGTCACGGAAAGGGTGGTCACGCCGCCGGCCGCCTCAGACATAGCGCCGGCGTTATCTTCGGGGGAGGCGTCCTCGTCGAACGCGAGGAGCGCGGAAATCCCTTCGGGAACGCTTTTGGTGTGAATCACGATGACGTTTTTATCGGAAACGGCGCCTGCCGCCTGTGTCGCCACCATGTCGATGTTTTTATTGTTCGGAAGCACAAAAACGGTTTCCGAGGGTGTTTTATTGACGGCGTCGAGAATATCCTGCATGCTGGGATTCATAGTTTGGCCGCCGTAAACGATTTCGTCTACACAGAAATCGCGGAAAGTATCGCGGATTCCGTCTCCCATGCAGACCGCGACAAAGCCGTATTTCTTTTCAGGCTGCGCTACGGCGGCTTCTTCCTCTGCGGCAAGCGAGCTTTCGTCAATTTCGGCGAGCGCGGAATGCTGTTTTTTCATATTTTCGATTTTTACGGTGGCAAGCACGCCGTAAAGCAGTGCTTGATTTAGGACGAGTCCCGGGTCGTTTGTATGGATGTGGAGCTTTATGATGTCCTCCGCGTCTACGAATACGGCGCTGTCGCCGATTGCGCGGATGTAATCATACAGAGCGGAGCAGGTGCCCTCTCCGAGATATTCTTTGTTTTTTTCGACGATACACTCGGTGCAGTAGGCGAATTTGATATCTTCGGTGGCAAATTCGGTGAAATTCGCCTTTGCGCCCGTGCCGGCAGCTTTTTTCGCTGCTTTGACAGGCTTTCCTTTGAGTGCGGACAGCATCCCGTTCAGCATCATGACAAAGCCCTTGCCGCCTGCGTCCACGACATGCGCTTCTTTCAGCACGGGAAGCTGCTCCGGCGTTTTTTCCAGCGTCGTTTCCGCCGTTTTTACCATCTGTGAGAAAAAACCGGAAACATCTTTTGCGCATTTTTTGCTGACCTTGCCCGCTTCCTCGGCGCATTTGCGGATGACAGTGAGAATGGTGCCCTCGGTCGGATTCATCACCGCCTTGTAGGCTTCGTTTTTTCCGTCCTCGAAGGCCTTGGCGATGTCTTCCGTGCCGGCGTCCTTTTTCCCTTTCACAGATTTCGAGAATCCGCGGAAGAAGAGAGCGAGAATCGCGCCCGAATTGCCTCTTGCCGAACGGAGAACCGCGTCGGCCGCCTTGGTGGCACATTCGGAAACGTCGTCGTTTTTCGGCTCGATGTCGCGCACCGCGCCGAGCGTCAAACTCATATTGGTTCCCGTGTCGCCGTCCGGAACGGGGAACACGTTGAGATCGTTGATTTCGGATTGATTGTTTTCCAGCGTATTGGCCGCTGACACGAGCATGGTATAGAGCGTTTTGCCGCCCACCGTTACTTTGGCTGTCATACATAACCTCCCATACAGAGAACAAAGATAATATGCGCCCGGGCTTTGAGCATGTTTATTTTTCCGTTCCGATGAAGAATATCGCGAGGGTGCCCGGTCCGCAGTGAGCACCGATAACGGGCCCGATTTCCGAGATAATCACGTCTTTGATATCCCATTTCTCGCGAAGCATCGTTTCCAAATCCAGCGCATCCTTCAAGCAGTCGCTGTGACTGATGCCGATGACCTGCTCCGCGGGATTTACTGCGAGCCGCTCTACCGCATCCGCAAGGGCTTCTATCGCGCCCCTGCGTCCTCTCGCCTTGCTGCCGGGAATCAGCTTTCCCTCTTCGCTGGCGTGAAGAATCGGCTTAATCATAAAAAGAGAGCCTACAATCGCGGTTGCGGCGCTGAGTCTGCCGCCCCGTTTCAGGAAGAAGAGATCGTCCACGGTAAACCACGAACAGAGCTGATAGGCCGCCTCCTGCGCATACGAAGCAACCTCCTCTGCCGTTGCGCCCTCGGCTTTTTTCAGTGCGGCAAAATAGGCGATAAGTCCCTCGCCGATGGAACCGCTGCGGGAATCGACGATATAAATATTCCTCTCCGGAAATTTTTCGCGAAGCTCGCCCGCGGCGATGTTTGCGGCGCTGAAAGTGCCGCTGAGACCGGAGGAGAGCGCGACATAAACGATGTCTTCTCCCTTTTCCAGATGTGCCGTAAAAGCCGTAACGAAAGCGTCGATGCTGACCGCGGAGGTCTTCGCAACCTTTTTTTCTCTTAATTTCTGATAAAATTCGTAAACATCGACCTCGGAACCCTTTTTCGGCTCCTCGCCTTCGATGAAGACCTCCATCGGAATGACCTCGATGTTTCGTTCCTCTGCGATATGCAGGGGCAGGTCACAGCCGAAGTCGGTGATAATCTGATATTCATCCATAAAGAACTCCTTTTTCGGAGCACGGATTGTGCATGTGCCGCTCCGTTCTCCGTTTTTTTGCGCCGAAGCTGCGGCGCGTCTCTCTATCCGAATGCCGGAGAAAACCGGAGCTCCTGCTTAAAAATAACAGAAACCAAACAATATAACGCATCGGAGTGCCGAAAAGGGACAAAAGTTTAAAAAATTTTTCTAAAATAGGGGATTGCTTGATATACCGTAAATGAAATGCAATGAGATGTTAATTTATTTTGGAGTCCATCCAATGCAGAATATCCGATTCCACCTCATCCCGTCCGACTTCGTTGAGAATTTCATGGCGCATGCCGGGATAGAGCTTTAATGTGACGTCGCGGACGCCGGCGGCGGATAACCGCTCGTACACCTTTTTCACGCCGCGTCCGTATCCGCCGACGGGGTCTTCGTCGCCGGACACGATGAAAATCGGCATGTCTTTGTTGACGGAACGGAACCACTTCTTCAGGTTGGCTTCCTTTTGTAGCTTCACGAGGTCGTGCATCGCAGAGACGGTAAATTTGAACATGCAGTATTTGTCCGCATCGTGGGCGGTGAGCATTTCCTCGTCATGGGTGAGCCATGCATACGGATTGTCGCTTCCGGTTTTCTTGTTGTAAGTGGAAAAAGCGGCCTTATCGGCGAGAGTGGATATATGTTTCCCGCCTTTGACGCATTTTATAAAGGAGGTAAGGAAAAGACCGAGGTCCGAGGCGGGATTCGGTCCGCCGGTGCCCATAATGATGAAGGCGTCGAAATCCTCCGAATATTTTGCGGCGGCGTTTCTTGCAATGAAGGAACCCATGCTGTGGCCGAGCAGGAAGTGCTTTTTCCCGGGAAATTCCTGCATGACGGCACTCCCGAAGGCATGTACGTCGTCAATGACGGTTTTCCAGCCGTCCTTTTCGGCGAAATAGCCGAGTTCTTCGTCGTTTTCGGCGGTGGCACCATGTCCGATATGGTCATGGCCGAATACGGCAAAGCCGTTCTCGGCGAGATATGTCATGAACGGCTTGTATCGTCCGATGTGCTCGACCATGCCGTGTGAAATTTGAAGCACGGCTTTGATTTCTCCCTCCGGCAGAAACAGAACGCCGCGCAGCGTGTGAATTTTGTCGGTGCTGGGGATTTCTTTTTTGAGAATTTGAATGCTCATGAGAGTTTCCTTTCAGAATGGTGTTTTTTTCTTATAAATGATTTATGAATCCTTTGAAAAAGGAGAGAACGCATGCTTTTCTTTGCAGAAAGAAAAGCATCAAAAGAACCGCAAGCCTCCGGCTTGACCGTTAGTGCGGCCGGCAGCGGTTCGGTGGCGGCTATAAAAGACGACATCTACGCTCGCGAGGCTCGCGTGATCCGCGGGCCGCCGCCGCTTTTGTTGACATCATACCGGATGGCGCTCATACGGCGCGCGCCTTGCGCCTGCGGGCGCGGATTTTCCAGCCGCAGTTGCTTTCCGCACGGCGTTGCCCTGCAATGCGAAGCATTGCATTGTGATACGATTGATTTTAGCACTCCGCTTTAAAAGGGTATAGATCGCTTCCCAGTTTATACTGGCGGCCTGTGCGAGCACTGCAACACCTTTCGAGCCGTGGGTATTGCTTCCCAGCAGAAGTTTGGGAGTTTGAGGCGGTAGCCTCAATGTTGCCCTGCAATGCGGGAGCATTGCATAGCACCGTAACTTGAACTTATTGCTACACTTTAAATGGGTATAGATCATTTCAAACTTATACTTTGCTCTTTTCGTCGTTTTCTCGTCGGGGAGAAAACGACATTTCTTTCTCTTTTTAAAGAGAATCTTTCCCCCAGTTCAGGGTGCAGTTTACCGCGCGTCGCCAGCCGTCAAGATTTTTCCGTCTCTTATCCTCAGACATGGCGGGCGTAAAAATCTCCGCGGTATGGGACAGCGCCGAAAGCTCTGCGCGGTCCTTCCAAAGGCCGCAGGAAAGTCCCGCGAGAAAGGCCGCCCCGCGTGCGGTCGCTTCCGTTTCGTCGGTTTTCAGAACATGGATCTCGGAGATATCCGCCTGAAATTGCATGAGAAAACGATTTTTTGAGGCGCCGCCGTCCACTTTCAGCGTATGAAGTTCCATTCCGGTCGCGTTTCGCATCGTTTCAAGGATGTCGTTTGTCTGATAAGCGATCGATTCCAGTGCGGCTCGGATGATATGATTCCGTCCGCTTCCGCGCGTGAGGCCCACGATGGTCCCGCGTGCATACATATCCCAGTACGGCGCACCGAGTCCGGCAAAAGCCGGAACGACGTATACGCCGCCGTTATCGGGGAGTTTTCCCGCAAAATATTCCGAATCCGCCGAATCGCGGATGAAACCGAGCTCGTCGCGCAGCCATCCGATGACGGCGCCGCCGACGAATACGCTGCCTTCGAGCGCGTATTCCGCCGGATGTCCGTCCTCCGATGCGGCGAGCGTCGTAATAAGCCCGCCGGATTCTTTGCAGGGAGAGGTTCCGGTATTCATAAGAAGAAAGCATCCGGTGCCGTATGTATTTTTCGCATCGCCTGCGTGGAAGCAGGCCTGTCCGAACAGCGCTGCCTGTTGATCTCCGGCTGCTCCGCAGATCGGAATTTCCGCGCCGAGAAGCGTCATGCTGCCGTAGCTGCCGCCGCTTGCCCTCACCTCCGGAAGCATGGAGCGTGGGATTCCCAGAACGGAGAGCAGCTTTTCATCCCATTCGAGCGTATGGATATTGAAAAGCATCGTGCGCGAGGCGTTTGTGAGATCCGTGGCGTGAACCCGGCCGCCGGTCAGCTTCCAAATCAGCCATGTGTCGACGGTCCCGAAGAGCAGCTCGCCGCGTTCCGCCGCCTCTCTCGCCCCCTCCACATGGTCGAGAATCCATTTGATCTTTGTCCCCGAGAAGTAGGCGTCGATCGGAAGTCCGGTGGCGGCTTTGATGGTGTCGGCGAGACCCTCCCTGCGCAGCTTTTCACAGATGTCCGCCGTTCTGCGGCACTGCCATACGATGGCGGGGCAAATCGGACGACCGGTGGCTTTGTTCCATACGACGGTGGTTTCTCTCTGATTGGTGATGCCGATGGCGGCAATTTCATCGGGAGAGATTCCGGAGGCGACGACCGCCTCCGTCATGGTGGCATACTGTGCGGCGTAAATTTCGACGGCATCCTCTTCCACCCAGCCGGATGCGGGATAAAACTGCGTCAATTCCTTCTGCGCTTTGGCTACGATTTTGCCGTTCCGGTCAAAAAGAATGGAACGGGTGTTTGTGGTGCCCTCATCAAGCGCGAGAATATATTGTTTCATATGCGCACACCTCTCTTTTTTCATTCTATGAATTCCATTATATTAGAAATTTGTGAAAAAATAAATATTTTGTCGCATGAATTTGTGATTTTCAGCATTGTTGCGGGAAAGTTAAGTATAAATCTGTGAAAAATGTCTAAAAATTGTAAAATATTATGTCGCAAACTGTGAATAATGTGTATTGAATATTTGAACAATCTATTATATAATATATTAGTAAGTAAACACACGATGAATTTCGTCTCTTTGCGGACAGGCTATGCCGCGGAGATGACAGATTCTGATTTTGAAAGCGGATATGGACTCGGTTCTTAGTCTGCTTTTTTTATTTTCTTTTTGCGGGAGGCTTGTCGGATGGAGCTTTTGGAAAAACGCATTGCAAGCGACGGCGTCGTTTTGGGCGGGGATATTCTGAAAGTCGGAAGCTTTCTCAACCAGCAGCTCGACGTCGATTTTCTGATGGAGCTTGGCGCGGAGGTAGCGCGCCTTTATTCCGGATGCGGGGTTACGAAAATCCTCACGATCGAGGCCTCCGGCATTGCCGTTGCCATGGCGGCGGCGGCGCATATGCATGTTCCTGTCGTTTTTGCGAAAAAGATGAAAAGCGCCAATCAGTCCGCGGACATATACAGTGCGCGGATTACGTCCTTTACCCATAAAAATACCTATGAGGCGACCGTGGCGAGGGAATACCTCTCCGCGGCGGACCGCGTTTTGATTGCCGACGATTTTCTCGCCACGGGAGAGGCTCTTCATGGGCTGATTTCCATTGTGGAAAAGGCCGGCGCCACGCTTGTCGGCTGTGCCGTTGCGATTGAAAAGGGGTTTCAGCACGGAGGGGACGCATTGCGCGAAAAAGGAGTCAGAGTGGAGTCTCTTGCCATCATCGACGCCATGTCGGCGGACGGTATCGTATACCGCAGATGAGAGGGAAGGGTCTTTTTGTTTTTCGTATGTAACGTAAGTTTACATAAATATTAAAAAATCTTAAAGGAGACACTTTTTTATGAAGAAAGTTCTGTCACTCGTTCTTGCGGCAGTCATGCTTTTTTCTGTCCTGATGCTCGCATCCTGCGGCAAGGATGAAAAAGCGGACATCACCGTCGGCGCTGTCTACATCGGAAGCCAGAATGAAGACGCCGGCTACACATTTGCGCATCACAACGGCATCACGAAGGCCATTGAGCAGCTGAAAGCCGAGGGCTACAACGTCAAGCTTCTCATTCGGGACAACGTGCAGGAGGACGACGCGCAGGTAAAGACCGCCGTCGATGCGCTGGCAAACCAGGGCTGCGACATCATCTTCGGCATCAGCTTCGGATATCTCAACGCGTTTGATGCGGCTGCCGAGGAATATGAGGATATCATCTTTTCTCATGCTACCGGTTATCTTTCCAACGCGACCAATTTCAACAACTACTTCGGGCGCATCTATCAGGCGCGCTATCTTTCCGGTATTGCTGCCGGCTTAAAGGCGAAAGAAGTAGGCAAGGGTGACAACGGCAAATACAATATCGGTTATGTATCCGCCTACGGCACGCAGTATGCGGAAACCTGCAGCGGCATCAATGCCTTTACGCTCGGCGTTCAGTCCGTTCTCGGCGATGAGGCGCAGGTCTATGTAAAGCAGATCGGCACTTGGGGCGATCCCACGCTGGAAAAGCAGGCCGCGGAAGCCCTCATCAGCACCTATAAATGTGTTGTGATCGCACAGCACTGCGACAGCCAGCAGCCTCAGGTTGCGGCGCAGAATGCCGGCGTATTCGGCTGCGGCTACAACTCCGATATGACCTCCGCCGCACCGCAGGCGCATCTGACCGCTCCGATTTGGAACTGGGATGTTTATTATAAGCTCGCCATCGAGACCGCGATGAAGGACAGCGCGAACTTCATGAGCAAGGTCGGCATTTACTACGGCGGCCTCAAAGAGGACTTTGTCGATATCTCTCCGCTTTCCGAGAACTGCACCTCCGATACGGCGGCGAAAATCGACGCGGTGAAAACGATGATTCTCTCCGGCGAATGGGACGTTTTCTCCAATGTGAAGCTGACGTTTGACGAGTCCGGCAATGTCGTCAAGACAAACGCCGCGCTTATTACGAACGACGGCAAGACCGTTATCTCCGAGGACAACGCGACATATTCCGTCTATGAAACGGATGAGAAGGGCGCGCTCACCGGAAATATGACCGTTGTCGGCGGAGCGGATTCCGTCGACGGCATCATCAAGGGCAGCATGAACTACTATGTTGCCGGCATTCTCGACGTAACAGAGGCGAAATAAAATTCAAAGGAGTTCTTCATGGCAGCTGAGTTCGCGATTGAACTGAAAAACATCACAAAAATGTTCGGCAGTGTGGCTGCCAACAAGAACGTCGACCTTTCCTTGAAGCAGGGCGAGATTCTCGCCCTGCTCGGGGAGAACGGCTCCGGCAAAACGACGCTTATGAATATGCTGTCCGGCATTTACCGCCCGGACGGCGGCGATATTTATGTAAACGGGGAGAAAGTTGAAATTACCTCTCCCGAGGATGCGAAACGGCTCGGCATCGGCATGGTGCATCAGCACTTCAAGCTTGTCGAGGCCTTTTCGGCGGCGGACAACATTTGGCTTGGCCGCGAAAACCGCCGGTACGGATGGAGGGCGCATGCCGTTTCCCGCGCTGCGGGCAAAAAGGGAATCGGAAAACTGTGGGCTATGGCGGCGGAAAGCGGGCGCGCCATAGGTTTTTTTGCTTCCGAGAGACTTCTTCGGAAATCCCGCTATTCTGAAATCGAACATATCAGCCGAGGCTTCGGCTTTGAAATAGACCCGAATAAAAAAGTATACAATATGGCGGTCAGCGAAAAGCAGACGCTGGAAATCATCAAGGTGCTCTATTACGGCGCGAAGGTGATTATTCTCGACGAGCCTACCGCAGTGCTCACCGTGCAGGAAACCGAAAAGCTTTTCGGCGTCCTGCGGAAGATGAAGGCGGAGGGACATTCCATCATTATCATCACGCATAAGCTCAACGAGGTGCTTGCCGTCAGCGACCGCGTGGCGGTGCTGCGCAAGGGCGAATATGTCGGGACGGTGGAAACGGCCGCCGCAAACGAGCAGATGCTCACGGAGCTGATGGTCGGCCGCAAGATTGATCTTGAAATCGAGCGTCCGGTCGTCGAAAAGAAAAAGCCGCTGCTCGAAATCCGCAATCTCTCGATCAACGGCGACGAGGGCTCGCGGGCAATCGACGATGTGAGCTTTTATATCAGGGGCGGTGAGATTCTCGGCGTCGCCGGCATCGCGGGCTGCGGTCAGAAGGAGCTTTGCGAGGCAATCGCAGGACTTCGCGGCATCGCGGGCGGCGAGATCGTCCACAAGGGAGAAAACATCGTCGGCCTTTCGCCGAAAAAGATCATTGAAAAAGGAATCTCCATGAGCTTTATTCCCGAGGACAGGCTTGGAATGGGGCTTTCTCCCTCGCTTTCCATCACGGACAACATGCTGCTGAAAAATTATAACGAGGATAATCCGTGGAATCCGGTTGTGAACCGGAAGCGCGGGCGCGCCGAAGCGGAGAGCATCATCTCCGAGCTTGGAATCGTGACGCCGTCCACGGAAACGCCGGTCAGACTCCTTTCCGGCGGCAACGTGCAGAAGGTGCTGCTCGGCAGGGAAATCAAGGTCGGACCGAACGTGATCGTTACGGCCTATCCGGTGCGTGGATTGGACATCAATTCCTCCTATGCGATTTATGACATTCTGAACCGGCAGAAAAAAAGCGGCGTGGGAATCCTGTTTGTCGGCGAGGACCTCGACGTCATGCTCGCCTTGTGTGACAAAATCATGGTGCTTTGTCACGGAAAGGTCATGGGAATCGTCCATGCGGAAAAGACGACGAAGGAGGAGCTGGGACTCATGATGACCGGCGCCTTGAATCTTGTCCGGGACGATGCGGAAAAGCATACGGGAATTGCGAAAGATACCAATATAAAGGAGCAGCCGTCATGAAAAAATATCATATCGTAAAACGGAATGCGGTCCCGGCGGGACGGAGGATGCTTTATTATCTTGTCGCAATCGCGGCGGCTCTGCTGCTCGGCGCGGTGCTGCTGCTCGCGCTCGGTGTCAATCCGCTCTCCTATTATGCCAAAATCGTCACCATCGGAACGATTTCCGACGACGGAACGGTCAGCCGTTTCGCCTATAAGCAGTTTGAAAGCTTAATCAAGATTTTCGTTCCCCTTCTTCTTACCTCCGTCGCGCTTTCCGTGGCGTTTAAAATGCGTTTTTGGAACATCGGCGGCGAGGGTCAGTTTTTGGTGGGCGCCGTCGCGGCGGCCTTCCTCCCGCTGAAATTCGGCGTCATCGGGAATACCGGCATCACTTTGCTGCTTATGGCGCTTGCCGCTATGGCGGCAGGCGGCATTTGGGGCGGCATTGTCGCCGTTTTGAAGGTAAAATTCGGCACGAACGAAACCCTTATGACCTTGATGTTCAACTATATCGCGCTTTACTTTGTCGCTCTGCTCGGAGAGGAAAAACGAAGCTGGAATATTTTCCTCAATCCCGAGTCACAGCGTCCGATTTTCCGAAGCGTTTGGGATTTTATCGAAATGCCGGCGATCAAAATCGGAAAATTTTCGCTTAGCTGGTCGCTTATTTTTGCGCTCGCCATCTGCGCGCTGATTTGGTTTTATCTGAAAAAGACAAAGCACGGCTATGAAATTTCCGTCGTCGGCGACAGCGTGGGCACGGCGAAATACGCCGGCATGAAGGTCGGAAAAATCATGGTGCGCACGATGTTTCTTTCGTCGGCCCTGATTGGTCTTGCGGGATTCTTTAAGCTGATGAGCGCGGGACCGCTTTCCACCTCCCTTACGGACAGCGTCGGCTGGACCGGCATCGTCGTGGCATGGCTTGCCAAGCTCGATACCGTCGGAATCCTCGTGACCTCGCTGCTTATCAGCATTCTGAGATTCGGCTGTGCGCAGGCCAGCATCACCTATGGTGCGATCGATTCGAGATTTTCCGATCTTTTGCAGGGCGTCATTCTGTTCGCCGTTTTGGTCGCGGATTTTGTGATTCGGTTCAAAATCGTGAAAAAGGAGGAGGCGTGATATGGGAATTGAAGTTCTGACCGGCTTTATATACAGTCTGATCGTCTATAACATTCCGCTTCTTTACGGCACCGTCGGCGAAATCTTTAATGAAAAATCGGGAAGCCTGAACCTCGGCGTCGAGGGCACGATGGCGGTCGGCGCGATGTTCGGTTATCTGATCGGCTGCTGGACAAACAGCCTGTTTCTCGGCATACTCGCCTCGATGGTATTTGCCGGACTGTGCGGCCTTATCTTTGCATTTTTTACGGTTTCACTGCAAGCGAATCAAAATGTCACGGGACTGACCGTGACCACCCTTGGCCTCGGCGTTTACTACTTTGTGGGACACGGCGTCAACAAAAGTCTCGGATGGCCCTCGATGCAGGCGGCGTCGAATATCACCGCCGGCTGGAAAGCGATTCACATTCCGCTTCTTTCGGATATCCCGTTTTTCGGGAAAGCGTTCTTTTCTCACAATATTTTTATTTACCTCGGCATTTTGATTGCCGTTTTGTCATGGTGGTATATGAAATATACAAAAGCGGGACTGCGTATGCGCGCCGTCGGTGAAAATCCCGCGGCGGCGGATTCCTGCGGCGTGAATATCAACCGTTACAAGTATGTGCATATCATTCTCGGTTCCGCCATTATGGGAATCGGCGGTTATTATATGGCGCTTAACATCAGCGGCGAATATCTCGCCAGCACCGGCTGGGTAAACGGATATGGCTGGATTGCGGTGGCGCTCGTCATCTTTGCGGGCTGGAATCCGGCAAAAGCCCTGCTCGGCACGTTTGTATTCGGCATTTTCAAGGCGCTGGAGGTTTACAACGATTCGATTGTCTATGCGTTCCCGAAGGTGTTCGGATGGCTGCATGCGATTCCGCTCAAGGTGTATACGGCGCTTCCGTTTATCATCACCGCGATCGTGCTTTTCATCGGCTCCGTCCGAAAATCCAAAAAGACGAATCAGCCGGCGGCAATCGGTATAAACTATTACCGCGAGGACAGGTAATCGTTTTTCTCGATTCTGATAGAAGCGATTGACAAACGGCGGCGTATATGATAAAATAAAAACAATTGGGAATTGCTTTTTGCAATTCGGCATTTTTCGGGCAGAATGCCCGAAAAATGCCCCTCACGGGGCGTGCCCGTTTTTTATAAACGGACTATCGACAAATCAAAAACATTTGGAGGATTTGAAAATGAACACACAAACACCGAATTCAATGCTGAAAAACAAATATCTTTCCAGATGGAAAGGCGGCAGCTGGGCGATTTTCTGCGTCGCTGCTTTTTCGGTCGTCAATATTTTGATGTTTCTTTTCGGCAGCGATTCCTATTTCCTTTTTACCGCATATATTCCTTATTTTCTCGGTGTGCTCGGCGTCGCATTTCTGAAAGGGATGTGGGAATATCCCGTATCACCGGCACTCGGAGCGTTTCTGCTGTCTATAACGGCCGTTTTGGTGATTTTATATTTTGTCTTTTGGTTCTTTTCCAAAAAGAAAGCCGGATGATTGATTGCCGGCACCGTGTTTTTTGCGCTTGACACGGCATTTGTGGTGCTGTTTGGCATGATTTCCGGAGATTTTGTCTCACTGCTGGTTGATATTCTTTTCCATATCCTTGCTTTGGTGGAAATGATTTTGGGTGTGACTGCGGCTGTCAAGCTGAAAAAGCTTCCTGACGATGCCGCTGCCGCGGAGATTTCCTCGGAGCAGGCTGCGACGGAATCCATAACAACAAAGGATCAGCCGGGCATCTCGGACGAATTTAAAAACTGACAAAAAACCGTCACGGAATTTCCGTGACGGTTTTCTATATTATTGTTCCAACAAACCGATGGAGGTTATTTATGGGAATAAATTCGGCAAGCTTTGATAAAAGCTTGCCGAATTTTGGCGGAAGCGGTGGGATTCGAACCCACGAGCCCGTGAGGACTACCTGATTTCGAGTCAGGCCCGTTATGACCACTTCGATACGCTTCCGTATATAAGAGACCCTTTTACTATATCACAAGATTTTTCATTTGTCAAGAAGGCTTTCCCGCTTTTTTGCGAGAAGAAAACATTGTGTGACCGGATGATCCTAAATTTACACTTCTTACAACTTTCATTCACATTTTGTCAACGATTGCGTATTATACTTAAAAAACCGAATTTACATAAAATTGTGGAGAGAAAGGGATTCAGAATGACAAATCGCTTCGAGATACCGTCGCTTTTGGATGTTAATAAGACAATGGCGGCGGAACTTTTTTTGTCGCTTCATGAGCCATGGGAGGCGATTCCGGCCATACGGGAGTTTATTTTAACGCTTGGGGAAACCTTATCCGACGAGCTTTTTTGGCATCCTGAAAAGGATGTGTGGATTGCCAAAACCGCGCAGGTTTTTCCGTCGGCTTATATCAAAGGTCCGTGTATCATCGATGAGGAAGCCGAGATTCGTCACTGTGCGTTTATCCGCGGCTCGGTGATTGTCGGAAAACACGCGGTCGTCGGCAATTCCACGGAGCTTAAAAACGCGATTCTGTTTGACCGCGTGCAGGTGCCGCATTTCAATTATATCGGGGATTCCGTACTGGGCTATCGTTCTCATATCGGAGCGGGCGGCGTCACGTCGAACGTCAAGCTTGATAAAACGCCGATTTCCGTATCCTGTCCCGACGGCAGGATAGATACCGGCCTTATAAAATTTGGAGCGGTGCTCGGCGATTTTGTCGAGGTCGGGTGCAATTCCGTGCTCAATCCGGGAACGGTTATCGGGCGGGGAACGACCGTCTATCCGGGCTCTTCCGTGCGCGGTTATGTGCCGGAAAATTCCATTTATAAGGGATGCGGGGAAATCGTCATCAAAAAACACAAGGAATAGAGGAGACAGTTATGGGTAGATTATTCGGTACGGACGGCGTGAGGGGAATCGCCAATGAAACGCTGACCTGTGAGCTTGCCATGCGGATCGGCAGAGCGGCCGCCGCCGTACTTTGTGACGGGCGCCGCCGCCGTTCTATTTTTGTGATTGGGACGGATACACGCATGTCGTCCGACATGCTGTCGGCGGCAATCACGGCGGGACTCTGCTCCGTGGGGGCGGATGTGATTCTGCTCGGCGTCATTCCCACGCCGGCGGTGGCGTATCTTGTGGGCAAATACAAGGCGGATGCCGGCATTATGATTTCCGCATCCCACAATCCCGCGCCGTTTAACGGAATCAAAATTTTCAGCGGCGACGGCTATAAGCTGCCGGACGCGCTGGAAGAGCAGATTGAAGCGATGGTGCTGGGAGACATCCCGATGCCGCAGGCATGCGAGGGACGGGAGGTCGGCCGTGTGACCTACGGAAAGAGCGCGGTGAAGGATTATGTCGAGCACCTGAAAAGCACCTGCCCATATTCGCTATCCGGGCTTCGGATTGCCGTGGACTGCGCGAACGGTTCCGCTTCCGTAACGGCGAAAAAACTGTTTTCCGAGCTTGGGGCAGACGTGCGGATGCTCTTTGACAGACCGGACGGCCTCAACATTAACGACGGATGCGGCTCCACGCATATGGAGGCGCTCACGGAATATGTCTTAAAGAACGGGTTGGATCTCGGCGTCGCTTTCGACGGAGACGCGGACAGGTGTCTCTGTGTCGATGACAAGGGGATGCTCATCGACGGGGATTTCATCATGGCGATCTGCGCGCTCGACATGAAAGAGCGGGGCAAGCTTTCGAAAGATACGGTCGTCGGGACGATTATGACCAATTTCGGCTTTACAAAATTCTGTGAGGAAAACGGCATACGGTTTGTGGCGACAAAGGTCGGCGACCGATTCGTTTTGGAGGAGATGCTGCTCGAAGAATATTCCTTTGGCGGGGAGCAGTCCGGCCATGTGATTTTTCGGGATTTCGCGACAACGGGAGACGGAGAGTTAACTGCGGTGCAGCTGCTTTCCATGCTTCGCCGCCGCGGCTGCCGGCTTTCCGAGCTTTCCGGCATTATGACGAAATATCCGCAGATATCTCTTGGCATCACCGTTTCGGCCGAAGGGAAGCTCGCGTTTTATACGGATTATGAGATCAAAAAGGCGATTGACGACGCGAAGACGGCGCTCGGAACCGGCGGCAGAATCGTCGTGCGTCCGTCCGGAACGGAGCCGCTGATCCGTGTTATGACGGAGGGCGCGGATGAAAAGCTGATCGAGCAAACGGCACGCGAGGTGGCCGCCGTTATCGAAGCTCGGCTTTGCCGGCATGAATAATCGGAGGAATCGATATGTGTGGGATTATAGGCTATACCGGACGTAAAAATGCGGTGCCCGTTCTCATTTCCGGCCTTCATTCGCTTGAATACCGCGGATATGATTCGGCGGGAATCGCGGTGATGGACGGCGGGGCGGTCACCTGTGTCAAGGCAAAGGGAAGAATTGCAAATGTTGAGAGCTTGCTGGAATCTCGTCCTCATGAGCTGTCATCTCATACCGGAATCGGTCATACGCGCTGGGCTACGCACGGCGCGCCGTCCGACGAAAATTCCCATCCGCACGGGACGGAGCTTGTGTATGCCGTTCATAACGGTATCATCGAAAACTACGCGGAGCTGCGGGAACGCCTTGCGGGGCTTGGTTATCGGTTCCGTTCCGAAACGGATACCGAGGCTGCGGTCTGCCTTATTGATTACCATTACCGGCAGACAGGGGATCCAAAGGAAGCACTTGCCGCGGCGACGCGGGAGCTGCGCGGTTCTTGGGCGCTCGGTGTGCTGTTCGCGGACAGGGACGGAGAGCTTTATGCGGTGCGGCATGAAAATCCGCTTGTCGCGGCCTCGGATGAAACGGGCTCCTATATCGCTTCGGATATCACGGCGCTTTTGGAGCATACCGATCGCTATATCAGACTGGATGAAGATGAAATAGCGGTGCTCTGCGCGGACGGAATACGGGTTTATGGGGCGGACGGCGCTCCGGTCGAAAAGGAAGTGCAGACCGTCACATGGAACCGCGATGCCGCAAGACGCGGCGGCTTTCCGCACTATATGCTCAAAGAAATCCATGAGGAGCCGGAAACCATTCGGAAAACCGTCGGAGCCGGAACACGCGGCGGCTTTCCCGATTTCGGCGCCGGTAATGTCGATATGGCGGCCCTTGACCGGGCGGAACATATTTATATCGTTGCGTGCGGGACCGCGATGCACGCGGGGCTCATCGGGAAACAGCTGATCGAGCGGTTTTCCGGAATCCCGGTTTCCGTGGAAATCGCGTCCGAATTCCGATACGGCGCGCCGATTGTATCGGAAAACGATCTTTTTATCGCGATTTCCCAATCGGGAGAAACCGCCGATACGCTGGCGGCGCTGCGGCTTGCCAAATCGCTCGGCATGTATACGCTTTCTATTGTGAATGTGGTCGGTTCGAGCGTGGCGCGCGAATCGGACGGGGTGATCTATACCTGTGCCGGGCCGGAAATCGCGGTCGCCAGTACAAAGGCATATATCGTGCAGCTTTCCGTTTTGTATCTGCTCGCGGCGCATTTCGGCTTTTGCCGCGGCAGGCTTTCCGAGAGGGAAGTGTCGGCGTTCGTTTCGGATTTGAAAAACGCCGCGCCGGATGCCGTTGCATCCGTCATTGCGAGGGCGGAGGAGCTTAAAGCGGCGGCGGAAACGATCAAGGGCGCGGAGGATATTTTCTATATCGGACGCGGGGCGGATTATTTTCTCGCGGAAGAGGCGTCGCTGAAGCTTAAAGAGGTCTCCTATATCCACAGCGAGGCCTATCCTGCCGGAGAACTCAAACACGGGACAATATCGCTTATCACCGACGGCGTTCCGGTGATCGCCATTGCAAATACGAGGGAATTGCACGATAAAATGATAAACAATATCCGAGAGGTGCGCGCGCGCGGCGCTTATGTGCTGCTGCTCTGCGGCGCGGATTTTCCGGAAACGACGGGGATTGCGGATACGGTAATCCGGCTTCCCGCGCTGCGGGAGGAGCTGATGCCGCTGCCGACGGCAACGGCTTTTCAGCTTCTTGCCTATTATACATCCGTGCTCCGCGGCTGCGATGTCGATAAGCCGCGCAATCTCGCAAAATCCGTTACGGTAGAATGAGCGGTTCCGCGATAAGCTTATGGAGGGTGTCGTGCAGCATGTCGGCCGTGACACCTCCGTCGCACAATTCTCGGAAGATCGACCGTGCGTCTTCCTCATTCCGGGCGATGTCATAGGCGAATTCTTCGTCTGTTTTATTGTTTTTCTCGGTGCTTATAAAGACGGAATAAATCCATCCGCAGGACAGTGTGTCCGCGGTTTTGATGAGTCGGCAGGTATTGGTCGCGTTGCCGTTCTTATTCTGTTTTGTCAAAATGACGCAGCTTTCTTTTTGGTTCATAAATTTTCCTTCCTAACGACGGATCCGGTGGTTCCATGCCGGATCTGTCTCTTTTTATTTCAAAAACCGGTTTCTGCTTTTTCATTATACCGATTTTATGTAGCCGTGCAAGACAATTCGTCCGTTCAAAGCTGCACATATTCGACAAAATACGACACAGAATCCGGAATCACAAAAAACCGGCAGAGTTTGCTGTCGAAAACCGTCGGAAGATTTTTATATACAGTTTGCGTTGTATGTCTCATTTGCGCCTGCGGGCGCGAGCTTTCCAGCCGTACACACTCTCCGCACGGCGAATGACGGAGAGCGCACGTAGGTGCGCGGTTCCGTCTGTTGGGAGCCGTATGTATATACTTCCCAGTAGCACGATGAGAGTCCGAGACATCGTCTCGGTGAGTCTTTTGGTGCTTTTCTCCTCAGTGAGAAAAGCACATATCTTTCTCCTTTGGCAAAGGAGAAACGTGTTCTTTTCTTTGCGGAAAGAAAAGAACGAAAAGAAGCCGCGAACGTTCCGTTCGATCGTTTGTGCAAGCCGATAGCACATTCCGTCGGCTCCCGGCACGTGTTTGCGTACCGCAGGGGTACGCAATCCACGGCGGAACACGCCGAACGGGCGGCAAGTGCGTTACGGCGGCCTTGCGCCTGCGGGCGCGGATTTTCCGGTGGTACATACTGTAAAAGAAAACCCGATGAAACATGTTTCATCGGGTTTTCGACTGAATCGATTATGAATTTCTTTTTATATTCGCTTCCAGCGAGGAGTTCACAAGACCGCAGAAAAGCGGATGCGGTTTATTCGGGCGGCTCTTGAATTCCGGATGGAACTGCACGCCGACATAAAAGGGATGGGAAGAAATCTCGATTGTTTCCACGATATGTCCGTCGGGAGAGAGCCCGCCGACGGTCAGTCCCGCCTGTATCATCGCTTCGCGGTAATCGTTGTTGAATTCATAGCGGTGGCGGTGCCTTTCCTGAATGAAATCCGTCCCGTAGCAGCGGTGCAGCACGGTGTCGGGCGTAATATGACACGGATACGCACCCAGCCGCAGCGTACCGCCTTTGGCGATGGTTTCGCTTTGATCCGGCATGAAATCGATAACCTTATGCTGGCTGTTCTCATCGAACTCGCCGGAATTGGCATCGGCAAGTCCGAGAATGCTGCGGGCAAATTCGATGGCCATAATCTGCATGCCGAGGCAAATGCCGAGGAGCGGCACACCACTCTCCCTTGCATATCGGGCGGCACAGATCATACCCTCGATTCCGCGGCTTCCGAAGCCGCCGGGAATGATGAGCCCGTCACAGCAGGAAAGAATCTGTGCGGTGTTTGCAGGCGTCAGCGTTTCGCTGTCGATCCATTTGATATCGACGAACGCACCCGCTGCGTATCCTGCATGGCGGAGCGCCTCCGCGACGGAGAGATAGGCGTCATGCAGCTGCACGTATTTGCCGACCAGTCCGATTGTGACTTTCTTTGTTCTTCCTTCGATTTTATCGATGAGGGCATTCCATTCCGCAAGGTCGGGTTCGGGAGCGTTGATGTCAAGCTCCCTGCAAACGACCTCCGAGAAGTTGCTTTTTTCGAGCATGAGCGGCGCCTTATAGAGCACCGGAATGGTGATATTTTCGATGACGCAGTCCTCGCGCACGTTGCAGAACATAGCGATTTTCTTGAAAATATTGTCCTCCAATGGCTCGTCCGCACGCAGTACGATGATGTTGGGATTGATTCCCATGCCGCGCAGCTCCTTGACGGAATGCTGCGTGGGCTTTGTTTTGTGTTCGTCCGAGCCGCGCAGGAAGGGAACCAGCGTGACGTGGATAAACAGACTGTTTTTCGGTCCGAGCTCAAGAGAAATCTGCCGCACCGCTTCGAGAAACGGCTGGCTTTCAATATCGCCGATGGTGCCGCCGATCTCGGTGATGACGATGTCTGCATCCGTTTTTTTGCCGACGCTGTAAATAAATTCCTTAATGGTGTTTGTGATATGCGGAATGACCTGTACCGTCTCGCCGAGATATTCGCCGCGGCGCTCCTTGTTAAGCACGCTCCAATATACCTTGCCGGTTGTGAGATTCGAGTATTTGTTGAGGTCCTCGTCGATGAACCGCTCATAGTGACCGAGGTCAAGGTCGGTCTCCGCGCCGTCCTCCGTCACGTAAACCTCGCCGTGCTGATACGGACTCATCGTGCCGGGATCGACGTTTATGTAGGGGTCAAGCTTTTGTGCCGCTACTTTCAGTCCTCTTGCTTTGAGCAGGCGTCCGAGGGATGCTGCCGTGATTCCCTTACCAAGCCCCGATACGACGCCTCCGGTCACGAAAATGTACTTTGTCATGTTCTCACTCTCCGATCTTTTGGGTATCTTTTATTTTTTTATAAAATCCTTAATTTTCGTATGTCTTGATGACGCTTTCCGCGATTTCACGGCGCGTTTGGCGCGTATCCATGGCGAGCTTTTCGATGTAACGGTGCGCGTCCGCTTCGTTCATACCGAGCTTGCCGATCAGCAGCCACTTCGCTCGGTTGACGGTTTTCAGCTCATCCATCTTGGATTTGAGGGTATCCGCCTTGCTTTGCGCCTTGAACAGCCGGCGGCCGACGGCGCAGGCGAGCTTTACGGCGCTTTGAATGGCGCCCTTTCCGGCGGGCTTCGTAAGGACCAGCACACCCGCATTTTCCGCGGCGGCTGCGGTGTCCGCAAGCTCGGCTTTGATGAGCAGAAGGACGCCGGCATAGCTGTTTTCCGTGCATCGGACGGCAAAACCGTCGCCGAGCTCGTCGGCAAGCGGCGCATTCACGATGACAACGTCAAACGGCGTATGCATGACAAGCTCTGCCGCTTGCGCTGCGCTTTGTGCGTGAACGATTTGACTGAAGCTCGGTCCCGCAAGCTCTTCAAAATATTCGATGCCTTTTTCGGAGCCGGATACGATAAGAACGCTTGGCGCGTGTGTTTCCGACGGGCTTATTTTTTCCATACCTCTCTCGGATTCCTTTCTTTGACTCGCTGTTTCGCTGATTGACGTATTTTTCCGTAACGGATGCGGTCGGTTTCGACAAAAGGCGCGAATAAAAATAATATCAACATTATAAATGACGCGGCTTTGCCTTGTCAAGGCTCTGAAAAAAATTTGTTCAAAATTTTTTAAAAAATCTCTTGACAACCTTTCCGGCTTGGAGTATAATACGCCTATATTGTTTTTGACAAAGGCGTCAGGCGAATCAGGGTTCGCTTGCGCCTCTTTTTATTTTATGCGTTTCCCCATAAAAGATGACAAGGGAATCCCTGCATCAAAATTTTAAATTTATAGTAAGGCCGCCGGTTCGGCGGACGGGAGGTTACGATGAAGACAGTTCCTGAGATGTTCGGCTCTTATGTTTTCGACGATACGACAATGAGAGCGCGCTTGCCAAAGGAGACCTATAAGGCGATGGTGCGTACCATCAAGGACGGCAGGAGCCTGGATATCAGCGTGGCGAATGTTGTCGCCACCGCGATGAAGGATTGGGCGGTGGAGCTGGGCGCGACACATTTTACCCATTGGTTTCAGCCCTTGACCGGCATCACGGCCGAAAAACACGACAGCTTCATTTCTCCCGACGGCAGCGACAGGGTAATCATGGAGTTTTCGGGCAAGGAGCTGGTTCAGGGCGAGCCCGACGCCTCCTCTTTCCCGTCCGGCGGACTGCGCGCCACCTTTGAGGCGAGAGGCTACACCGCTTGGGATCCGACCTCCTATGCGTTTGTAAAGGACGGTGTGCTCTGCATCCCGACCGCGTTCTGCTCTTACAGCGGAGAAGCACTCGACAAGAAGACGCCTCTGCTCCGTTCGATGGAAGCCATCAACCGTCAGGCGCTTCGTGTATTGAAGCTGTTCGGCAATGAGGACGTCACCTCGGTCAAGACGACGGTCGGTCCCGAGCAGGAATATTTCCTTGTGGATAAAGACGGCTTCGACAAGCGCCCCGACTTGATTTACGCGGGCAGAACGCTGTTCGGTTCCCGTTCCCCGAAAGGGCAGGAGCTTGACGACCATTATTTCGGCGCGATTAAGCCGCGCGTCGCGGCTTTCATGAAGGAGCTCAATGAGGAGCTTTGGAAGCTCGGCGTATACGCTAAAACCGAACACAACGAAGTGGCGCCCGCGCAGCATGAGCTTGCTCCGATTTTTACCACGACCAATATCGCCGCCGACCACAACCAGCTCTCCATGGAGCTGATGCAGAAGATTGCGAAGAAGCACGGCATGGTCTGTCTGCTTCACGAGAAGCCGTTTGCCGGTGTGAACGGAAGCGGCAAGCACAACAACTGGTCGATTTCGACGAATACCGGCGTGAATCTGCTCAATCCCGGAGAGACGCCGTATGAGAATGCACAGTTTTTGCTTTTCCTGTGCGCCGTCATCAAAGCGGTCGATGAATATCAGGATTTGCTCCGCGTGTCCGTAGCCTCCGCCGGCAACGATCACCGTCTCGGCGCCAATGAAGCGCCGCCTGCCGTGGTTTCCATGTTCCTCGGCGACGAGCTGACCGCCGTTCTTGAAGCGATTGAAAAAGAGACCGCGTACAGCGCAAAGGAAAAGACGCTCATGCGCGTCGGCGTACACGTTCTTCCCAAGTTCCCGAAGGATACGACGGACAGAAACAGAACCTCCCCGTTCGCTTTCACAGGCAATAAATTTGAATTCCGCATGCTCGGCTCGTCCGCTTCCGTTTCGGACTGCAACACCATACTCAATACGGCTGTCGCCGAGGAGCTTTGCCAGTTTGCGGATACGCTGGAAGCTGCCGACAATTTTGAGACGGCGCTGCACAACCTGATTGTAAAGACAATCAGCGAGCACAAGAGAATCATCTTCAACGGCAACGGCTATGACGAGGCGTGGCTCAAAGAGGCGGAAAGCCGCGGCCTGCTCAACCTGAAAACAACCCCCGACGCGATTCCGTATCTGCTCGCAGAAAAGAACGTATCGCTCTTCTGCAAGCACAAGGTATTCAGCGAGAGAGAGCTTCACGCGAGATATGAAATTATGCTTGAGTCCTATACGAAGGTAGTCAACATCGAGGCGCTCACCATGGTCGATATGGTCAACCGCGATATTCTGCCGGCGCTCAGCGCATATGGAGAGGCGCTCGGCAGAACCATCGCGAAGAAAACAGCGGCGGCGGATGTCAAATGCCTTTATGAGACCAAAACGCTCGAAAAGCTTTCCGCTTATACGGATGTTATTTATGAAGGCGTTCAGATTTTGGAGGACGCGATCGCATCCGTCAAGGGAATTTCCGACAGCCTTGAAGCGGCGAAAGCCTTTGAATCCGATGTCATTCCGAAGATGCAGTCTCTGCGCGCCACAGTGGACAGCGCCGAGTGCATCACAAGCGCCGAATTTTGGCCGTATCCTACATACGGAGACCTGCTGTTCGGCGTGAGATAAACTTAAATACAATCGAATCAAAAGCGATGATGGAGAAAAGTAACGCAGATCCTGCCGCAAAGAGAGCGCGGGACGGTGGAATCCGTGCCGGCAGACTGCGCGAACGAACACTTCGGAGCTGCAAACGGAAAACCGACAAGGTGAGTATG
Organism: uncultured Eubacteriales bacterium; assembly: GCA_934446365.1. GTDB lineage: Bacteria > Bacillota > Clostridia > Oscillospirales > CAG-272 > QALR01. The sequence goes on from CAKSDZ010000006.1 coordinate 74,941, forward strand.
GGCGCCGATTTCCGGGCGTAAAACCGGACGGGGTTTTCTTGAACCCTTTGTGAGAAGCAAAATAGGTGGCACCACGGGTACAGCCGCTCGTCCTATTATAAATAGGAAGGCGGCTGTATTTTTATAATGCCATTATTTTGTGCGGCGCCCAGCGTCGGGAAAGGATTTTGTTATGTGTTCGATTATGGGTTATATCGGCAGCGGACTTTCGCTGGAAAAATTTAAAGAAGGCTTTGAGAAAACGGTCTCTCGCGGACCGGATATGTCGAGGGTCTGTCCGCTTCCCTCTGGCGGCTTTCTCGGGTTTCACCGGCTTGCCATCATGGGCATGGAGGAAAGCGGCATGCAGCCGTTCACGCTGGATGGCGACGCCGTCGTTTGTAACGGAGAAATTTACGGCTTCCGTCCTCTGAAAGAGGCGCTTGCGGCAAAGGGATATTCGTTCCGCTCCGGCTCCGACTGCGAGATTCTGCTGCCGCTTTATCGGGAATACGGTGCGGCGATGTTCGGTATGCTCGACGCGGAATTTGCCATGATTTTGTACGATGCGAAACGTAAAAAGCTGCTCGCGGCGCGCGACCCGATCGGGATTCGTCCATTGTTCTACGGATACACGGCGCGGGGCGAAATCATTTTTGCGTCGGAAGCGAAAAACCTCGTGCCGGTCTGCGATAAGGTGATGCCGTTCCCGCCCGGACATTACTACGACGGGGAAAAATTTGTCTCTTATATGCAAATCGAAAAGGTGGACGCTGTCTGTTACGACGATCTTGATACCGTCTGCAAAAACATTCGGGAGAAGCTTACGCGCGGCATTGAGAAGCGTCTTGATTCCGATGCGCCGCTCGGCTTTCTTCTCAGCGGCGGACTGGATTCCTCGCTTGTATGCGCGGTTTCCGCGAAAATTCTGAAAAAACCGATCCGCACCTTCGCCGTCGGGATGAGCACGGACGCCATCGATTTGAAATACGCAAAGCAGGTGGCGGATTATATCGGTTCGGAGCATACGGAAATTTATATCACAAGAGAGGATGTGCTGGCGGCGCTTCCGACGGTCGTGTCGATTCTCGGCACCTATGATATCACGACCATTCGCGCCAGCATAGGGATGTATCTCATCTGTCGGGCAATTCATGAGACGACGGATATCCGCGTTCTGCTCACGGGCGAGATTTCGGATGAGCTTTTCGGCTATAAATATACGGATTTCGCGCCCTCGCCTGCGGAATTTCAAAAGGAATCCGAGAAGCGGATACGGGAGCTTTATATGTACGACGTACTGCGCGCCGACCGCTGCATTTCGGCAAATTCGCTGGAAGCGCGTGTGCCGTTCGGCGACCTCGATTTTGTCAAATACGTCATGAGCATCGATCCCGCGAAAAAAATGAATGTTTACGGCAAGGGGAAGTATCTCTTGCGTCATGCTTTTGAGGGCGATTATCTGCCGCATGATATTTTGATGCGGGAGAAAGCGGCGTTTTCCGATGCGGTCGGGCACTCGATGGTGGATGATCTCAAAGAATATGCCGAGGAGAAGTATACCGATGCGGAATTTGAGCAAAAACGGAAGAAATATTCCTTTGCACAGCCGTTTACCAAGGAGTCTCTGCTTTACCGCGAGCTGTTTGAGCAGTATTATCCCGGGCAGGCGGAGATGGTGACGGATTTTTGGATGCCGAATAAGGCGTGGCGCGGCTGTGATGTGAACGACCCGTCGGCGCGCGTGCTTTCTAACTATGGAGCGAGCGGGACCTGAAAGAAAAAACGCCGCGGGATCCGCCGCATCGGGAGATACGCCGGATTTCATCGGAAAGAAAAAGAGGAAAACACCGAGGTGCTTTCCTCTTTTTTGAATGAAATTCTTTTCTTATCTTCAAAATAGATAACCGATGTATGGATACACCGGCGCCGCCCGCCCGGTGCTGTTATCCGTCCGGATAACAGCACCGCGTCACGGCATAATTGAACCGCGCAGGCTTTCGTATTTTATTTGTTGATTGCGGTGCCGCTTTTTTGTATCCGAGGTGCCGTGACGCTTACGTGGGCTTACCGCCCACGGCGGGCGGCGTATGCGGCTTTGTTGCCTGAAATTTGCTCGTTTTTAATTTCCGGTCACGATTTAACACCTTCCGACTATTATGATAAGGGAGGCGAATATTGTGATCAATTGGATAAAAGAAAATCTTCCGACGATTTTTGTTTCGGTCGTTGTTGCCGCACTGATCATTCTTGCCGTTGTCAAGCTGGCAAGGGATAGGAAAAAGGGCAAATCCTCATGCGGCGGGTGTTGTTGCGGCTGTTCCATGGCTGAATTTTGTCATGGAGAAGAGAAAAAGGATACGGACGGCGAATAATGCCGTCCGTATCCTTTTTTGTTCGGTCTTGATTCTTAAAATAAGACGAAAAGGATTTCATGCTTTCATATAACGTAGAACGGAATACTTTCCCATATAAAACAATATTTTCAAATATTGCTTTATATCTCGATTATATATCCATTTTAGATGATTTCGACGCAAATCGATATAAAATGAAAAAATTTGAAAAAACATATTGCTAATTGTGGAAAATTCTGGTATAATATTGACGAAAAATCTTGAAAAAGGTTCTTCTCAGAGAGGGACGATAAAGATGAGCGAGGATGAAAGATTTGTTCTTGATTTGGTACAAGATCATAAAATCAAACTGATGAAGATCATAACGTCGAGGCTCGGGCAATGTCGAACAGCCGACGTGGAGGATTGCTTTCAGGATATTTTTATGCTTGCATTTATCAACAGGGAAAAGCTCAAAACGCATCCGAATCCGGTCGGCTGGCTTTATGTAACGGCGAGCAATGTGGCTTATGATGCACGCCGGCGAAATCTAAAACATGAACAGCTTACCATTTCTTTCAGCGATGTGGTGGAATATCTCGGCGAGGACGGCATTGATATTGCAGAACTTCATTCCGACGCTGTGGAGGAGACGGAGGACAACAGGAAGAAAAGGGTGCTGGATGAGCTTTGCGACAAGGAAAAGGAGCTTTATCGTCTCAAATATGTTGAAAAAAAGGATAACCGATATCTTGCCGAATATTATTCCACGACGGAGGGCTGTATACGTGCCCGTTTATCTCAGCTGCGCAAGCATGTGAGAAAAATTGTAGAAAAACAGATGAAATAGACATATTTGAAAAAATTTAGGGAATTATGTAAAATTTTTGATTGCGTTTGGAAAGATTTTACATAAATAGGTGAAAGGAGAGATTGATATGGATAACAGTGTAAAAAAGCTTCCGGCCGGTGAAGTGAAAAAAAGACTGCTGGAAGGGCAATTGACCTTTGATTCACTGGATGAAGAGACGGTTTTGCGGCTGCTTGATTATGAAACCAATATTTTTGTAAATGACATTGGAGAAACGAAGTTTTATAAAATGTGTCTGAAAGCGCTCTCTAAATTCGCTGATTTTGAGGCAGAAGATGTAACGGAAGATAATATATCGGAAATGTCCGAGTCGGCGTATTTTCTGTGCTTTGACAAACGGCAGCAGCGAAAATGGAAAAGGATGCTGAAAAAGCAGGAGAGAATCAAATGTATTCCGGAAAAAAAGGCCGGTGCCCCTACAAGGTTGCTTGGTCGGGCTGCGGTGCTTGTTTTGCTGGTTATGTGGCTATATACCGGTCAAAATCTTGTTTATTCGGAATATAATCCTTTTTTGAACGGTATTTCCCGTATCCGTGAGTTGTTCACCCTTCCGTATGGGGAGACTGTAAAAAGAGGAGACGACGATATTATGTTTGGCGGAGAAATCAAAAAGTATGCGTCATATGCGGATTTGAAAGAGGATTTGGGTACCGACATCCTATATCCCGATAGGGAGAATCCGCAGTTTGCGGTGAAAAATATATGGTATATCGATAATCCCGATCATAACTATGTGCAAATAAAGTTTGAGAATATCAAGATGAGTGTTTATTTAAAGGATTCTCCTTTTGAGGAAAGCTGTTTTGAGACAGCTCCGGAGCCGCTGGGTGAGGGCTGTTACTACTGGCTTTCTAACGGTGGTTATTATCAGGCGATTATATTTTCAAAGGATATTACCTATTCAATTGTTTCATCGGATGAAAAATTATTGAGAAATTTTCTGATAACTTTAAGATAAATAACGTGGAGGTTTAAAATGTTTAAGAAAATTATTTCAGTTGTGCTGCTGCTTGCGGCCTGCTTATCTTTCGCTGTGAGCGCGGAAGGAAGTCTTCAGACCTATATTTATAAAAACGGAGACATTGAAATTCAGATTCAGCATACGGATTTTACGGAGGAAGAGCTTGCCCGTATCGTTGACCGTTTGGAGAACGGCGACCCCGGCATTTCCGCACAAAATCTTTTGTGCTCCCTGTTTGGACATAAGCTCAAAACAGGCTTGGCATCGATTACCCAGCATCATGTCTATTCTACTTATCCGTATTGCGAGGTGACCTATTATGTTGTCGAGGTCTGTGAACGCTGCGACTATGAAAACGCTACCTATGACCATGCGGAGCGTGTGGGCTGCTGCACAGACTAAAACACGGCCGGAAACGGCAGGGAGGAAAATAGGATGAAAAAAATTTTGGCTGTCGCCGTGTCTCTTGCCGTTGCCGCTTTTTCTTTTATGAACAGCGGCAGCGCAGCATATTTCGCGCCAGGAGATGCTCATGCCGCTCCCGCACTCTCGTACCATGAAGAAGCGGACGCTCCCGATTTTGAAGCGATGGCGGCGCTTTTTGCGCAAGGCTCGGATGTGAAATATGAGCCGCAAAGTCCTGTTTGTTTCCTGTTCGGACATCATTTGAAAGCCGGTATCGCGTGTTTGACATCCTATGCGGGGAATGCCGAGCATCCGGAATGTGAAAGAACCTATTATGAGGTTACTTATTGTGAACGCTGCGGACATTACGGCATCACGACCGTAGCCTCGGATTTCAATTTGATTTCACCCGAATCTTGAAATTCTCTTTCTGAAAAAACAAATCTCTCCTTCAGACGCCGTCCGAAGTATTGGGAAATCCATAAATCTGATGTTTGTCGGATCATCGGATTGTTACGGATTTCATCGCTTTCGGACGGCGTCTTTTTTATGCCAAGTACGATATGGCGTTTCTGTATATTTTCGTACACAGCTTTCACGCCGAGCCGTCGAATTGCCGTTATCATATTGACAAAAATCCGATTTCCATATATAATCAAATAGGATAACATACAGAATGATAGGGCAAAATGAATAAAATTGCCAATTTTTTCAGGAGGATAAATTTTCATGGAACAGGCAAAGCTTGCATTGCTGACGGAAAAAGCGCGGGAAATCCGCATCGGCGCGCTTACGGCCGTTTACAGCGCCGCATCCGGTCATCCGGGCGGCTCCCTTTCGATTGCGGATATTCTTTCTTATTTGTATTTTTCCGAAATGAACGTGGATCCGAAGGATCCGAAAAAGGCAGACCGTGACAGACTGGTTCTTTCCAAAGGACATACGGCGCCCGCGCTTTACGCGGCGCTTGCGGCGCGCGGATATTTCGATGCCGAGCTGTTGAAGACCTTCCGTCAGGCGGACAGCATTCTTCAAGGTCATCCGGATATGAAGCATATTCCGGGTGTCGATATGACGACCGGTTCCCTCGGACTCGGCTTTTCCGCCGCGAACGGCATGGCGCTTTCCGCCAAAATTTCGGGCGATTCCTACCGTGTCTATGCGATTCTCGGCGACGGCGAGACGGAGGAGGGGCAGATTTGGGAGGCGGCGATGTTCGGCGCGCATTATAAGCTCGATAACCTTGTCGCGTTTGTGGATTTCAACGGACTGCAAATCGACGGCAAAATCACGGAGGTTATGAATCCCACGCCGCTCGATGAAAAATTCGCGGCATTCGGCTGGAACGTCATCACCATCGATGCGCATGACTTCGATCAGATCGAGGCGGCCTGCAAGGCGGCGCGCGAATGCACGGGAAAGCCGACCGCGGTCATTTGCAAGAGCATCAAGGGACGCGGCGTTTCGTTTATGGAAAATCAAGTAGGCTGGCACGGCAAGGCTCCGAGCGAGGAGCAATACAATCTCGCCGTCACAGAGCTTACCGCTTCGGTATAAAAGGAGGGAATCATAATGGCAGACAAAATCGCAACCAGAGAAGCCTACGGCAACGCGCTTGCCGAATTCGGCGCAAAATATGATATCGTGGTTCTCGACGCCGACCTATCCGAAGCGACGAAAACCTGCAACTTCAAAAAGAAATTTCCGGAGAGATTCTTCGACTGCGGCATCGCGGAGGGCAATATGATCGCGGTCGCGGCCGGCATCGCGGCGACGGGAAAAATTCCGTTCGCTTCGAGCTTTGCCATGTTCGCGGCGGGACGTGCGTTCGAGCAGATCCGCAATTCGGTCGGATATCCTCATCTGAATGTCAAAATCGGCGCGACGCACGCCGGTATCTCCGTCGGCGAGGACGGCGCAACGCACCAGTGCAACGAGGATATCGCCCTGATGCGCACCATCCCGGGCATGACGATTGTGAGTCCTGCGGACGGCACAGAGGCGAGAGCCGCCGTCGAGGCCGCGATTCTGCATGACGGTCCCGTCTATCTGCGCTTCGGTCGATATGCGGTTCCGTATCTCTATGATGAGAGCACTTATAAATTTGAACTCGGACGCGGCGTGAAGCTCGCTGAGGGAAGCGACGTCACAATCGTCGCGACCGGTCTTATGGTTCATCTCGCGCTTGCGGCAAAGGAACTTTTGAAAGCGGACGGCATTTCCGCCGAGGTCATCAACATTCATACGATCAAGCCGCTTGATACGGAGCTGCTGGCCGCTTCCGCCTCCAAGACGAGGGCTGTCGTGACGGCGGAGGAGCACAACATCATCGGAGGACTTGGCGGCGCCGTCTGCGAAACGCTTGCCGGAATTTGTCCGGTGCCGGTGCTGCGCGTCGGCGTCGAGGATACGTACGGCCGTTCCGGAAAGGTGCCGGCGCTTCTCGAGATGTACGGTCTTACCGCGGCGAACATCGCTGCCAAGGCGAAGGCTGCCGTCGGAATGAAAAAATAATTCGGATAAACGCAAAAAAATTCACTCCCGCGGTCATGGCTTCGGGAGTGAATTTCTATGGAAGCGGCTATAATAAACGGAGAAATATGCGGAAAGGGGAGCGCGCATGAAAGTTCTGATGGTCACGATGGGCATGAACATCGGCGGCGCCGAAACACATATCGTCGAGCTTTCGGCGGCGCTTGCGGCACGCGGCATAGAGGTATTTGTCGCCTCTTCCGGCGGTGTATATGAGACGGCGCTTGCCAAGCACGGCATCCCACATGTGACGCTGCCGCTCGATAAGAAAAATCCGCGGGCGCTACTTTCGGCACGCCGCGGACTCGCCGCCCTGATTGAAAAAGAAAAATTCGACATTGTCCACGCGCACGCGAGGATTCCGGCATTTATCTGCGGCACCCTGCAAAAAAAGTATGGGTTCCGGTTTGTCACGACCGATCACGGCGTTTTCCGCTTGGACCCCGTGTTAAAGAAGCTTTCCAACTGGGGAGAATATACCTTTGCCGTCAGTGAGGATATCAGGAGGTATCTGATTGAAAACTATCCTCTGAATCCCGCGCATATCGTGTCCACGGTCAATGGAATCAACACGGATACATTTTCTCCCTCGAGAGACGGTTCTGCCGTTCGGGAAACGCTGGGGGCTTTCGGGAAAAAGGCGGTTCTGCATGTCAGCCGGCTGGAAAAGGAAAGCTCGGTCTGCGCCGAAGCGCTGATCGGCGCCATGGAGCTTCTTCACGGCAAAGCGATTCTTGTCATCGTCGGGGACGGCGCCTATATCGACGTTCTGCGCCGCCGTGCGGCGTCGGTGAACGAAAGGCTCGGCTTTTCCGCTGTCATGCTTGTCGGCGCGAGAACGGATGTGGCGGATTATATCGCCGCCTGCGACCTGTTTGTCGGGCCGTCCCGTGCGGCGATGGAGGCGATGGCGAGCGGTAAGCCGACGATCATTTCCGGCTCCCAAGGTCATGGCGGCATTTTCGACGAGAGCATCGCCGCGGCGGCGGTGGCGAGCAACTTCTGCTTCCGCGGTGCGGCGCTTCCGACGGCCGAAATCCTGGCCGCGGATATTGACCGCCTCATGAGCTATGACGCGCCGGCGCTTGAAAAGCTCGGCGCCTATGCGCGGGAATTTATTCTTCAAAACTATTCCGTCGGGAAAATGACGGACAGCCAGCTCGCCGTCTATGAGAAAATCGCGGCGTACCGCACGGACGGCGATCCGGATATCATGATTTGCGGCTATTACGGCTATGGCAACGCCGGCGACGATTCGATGCTCTCCTGCATTGTGGACGGCATCCGGCGTATCGACCCTTCGCTTGCGATTTGTGTAATGTCCGCATGTCCCGAGAGGACGCGCGCGCTTTATCTTGTGGATGCCGTGAATCGGTTCGATCTTCCGGCCGTTTTGCGCAAGCTCGAACGCACAAAGCTGTTTTTGTTCGGAGGAGGGAATCTCTTTCAGGATAAGACGAGCACCCATTCCTTGCTGTATTATGTAAAAATGGTCGGAGCGGCAAAGCGCAGCGGAGCGAAAATCATGATTTATGCGAACGGAATCGGACCTGTCACAAAGACGAAAAACATCTATCGGGTGAAAGAGTGTCTCGCGGCGGCGGACAGCATTTCCTTGCGTGACGGGTATTCCTTTGATTTTGCAAAAAAGCTTGTTCCCGAAAAAAATATCCGGCTGACCTTTGACCCTGCCGTGTTGATATCTCCCTGCGAAAATCCGGTGGGGGAGGAACGCTATTTTGTCATTCTTCCGAAGAAAAACGCGCCGGATGCCGGAGAAAAGCTGCTCCGTCTCATCAGCCATATCCAAGGAAAATATGGGCTGCGTGCATTTTTGATATCGATGTATGATGAGGAGGATTTGGATTACTGCCGGAAGCTTTCGGCAAAGACCGGCGCACGGCTGCTGCGGCCGGCGTCGGATTCGGAAATCGTTTCGGCTTTGGCCGGCGCCGCGCTTGTGATATCTTCCAGACTGCACGGCTTGATTTATGCGACTGCGGCGGCGTGTCCGATGATGAGCTTCTCGGATGACGTGAAGCTGGAATCCTATCTCGACTATATCGGTCTCGGCAAAAAAACGGGTGTATCCTGCTCGGCGGACGTGTATTCCGAGGCGGAATATCTTTGCATGATGGCGGACCGTGTGCTCTTGGATGCGGACAAAATCCGGGAAACGCTTGCCGCGGGGCTTCCGATGTGGCGTACCTTAGCGGAATACGAGTTTTCCGAGGCGGTTCGGGCAGTGCGCGGGAACGGGGCGGAGATCCTCGGAGAAAGGAAAAACGGAAATGTTTGAGATTTTTGCTTATGTGGAGCGGATGAAGTATATCCGGAGATGGGCGCTGATGCGTTCCTTACGCGAGGAAAACGATATGGAGCATTCGTTTCAGGTGGCCTATGTGGCGCATGCGCTTGCCATAATCCGGAACGAATACTTTGACGGCGGGGCGGACATCGGGCGCGTGCTGGAAATCGCCATGTATCACGATCTTTCGGAGACGATCACGGGCGATATGCCGACACCGGTAAAACATATCAATCCGCAGCTGCGTGCCCTGTACGGCGGACTTGAAAGCTCGGCAAAGGAACGCTTGCTTTCCACACTTCCGGAAGAGCTGAAAACCTCCTATTCGGCGTTTATCGCTCCGGATACCGGTTCGGTTGAATATAAGCTTGTCAAGGCTGCGGATAAGCTCAGCGCCTATCTGAAATGCATCGAGGAGACAAAGAGCGGCAATTCGGAATTCCGCCGCGCCATGGAGGGCAAAAGGGAAGAGCTGTTGGCCTGCGGTATGAAAGAGGTTCTCTTTTTCATGGAAAAAATTGTTCCGGTCTATCTTTTGACGCTGGACGAGCTTGATTTGGCGGAGAAATAAGAAGCATTGAAATGAAAGCAGCCGTAAGGGACTGCTTTTTCTTTTTGGATATGGCTCGTGCCGTGTCCAAAAAACAAGCTCCGACATATAATGTGATAGGATGCATGGCATCCGAATGACAAGAAAGGAATTTAATTTAAATATATGCCAACACAAATTACGAATCAAGCAAGTCTTGTCTATAATTATGGAAGTGCGACAGGAAATGCCGTTTCCAACATTGCGACTACGACACTTCTTGACCCGATTGCGGCCGACAAGACATCGGTGGGGGATACCTATCGTCCCGGAGAAAACATCACGTATGTGCTCTCCATACAAAATCATGGAAATACTGCTTTGACGGGTATTTCTATAACGGATAATCTTGGTTCTTATACAGTCGGAGGCACAACGGTTACGCCTTTGACGTATGCGAACAGCGCAAGCCTTTATATCAACGGCGTTTATTCCGCTCCGATTACGGGAACGCCCGGCACGAACGATGTCGTCTTTACGATCGATTCGCTTGCGGCCGGTTCCAACGCGCTGATCGTTTATAATGCCACGGTAAACGGCTATGCTCCGCTGGCGACGGACGCAACGATCGTCAATACGGCGACCTTCACGGCTAACGGTGTCACCACGCCGCTGACCGCGACCAACACCATTACCGTAGAGGGCTATGCGGACGTTTCCATCCTCAAAGAAATGAGTCCGGATCCCATTTCCGACGGGGATACGATCACGTATACCTTTACCATCAACAATTACGGCAACACGCCGGCAACCAATGTGGTTCTGACCGACCAGTTCGATCCGGCGCCGTCCCTTATCTCCGTAACCGTCGGCGGACAGACCGTGCCTTCCTCGGATTACACCTATACGGGCGGACTTCTGACGCTTCCGAGCGGTTCGACCTTTGAGATGACCGTTCCGGCTGCGACGATTTCACAGAATCCGACGACCGGCGTTGTCACCTCGACACCGGGAACGCTTGTGATTACGGTGACGGGCACCATTTGACGCGGAATCAAAAAGCAAAGGATTGTAGCGATATTTTCTCTGAATGCGGCTGTACCGAAAATGCGGTGCGGCCGCATTTTCGGTTTCGATGCTTCCTTTTTTTGACCGATTTCTCTTTCTTCCGATAATATTGTCGGTTGCCTCTTGACAAAAGTCCGTAACTTTGCTAATATGAAAAAAACCGCATAAAATAATCGGGGGTGCTGAATGTGATTCGGCTGAGAGGAAGATGTTATCCGAAAACCCTTCTAACCTGATATGGATAATACCGGCGCAGGAAGATTATGGACGCAACACTCCGAGAAATGATTGCCGTATTATTTTCATGCGGCAATTTTATTTTTAGGAGGTTTTTCAGATGAAAAACAAAACCGTAAGGGCTCTTGTGGAAAGTGCCGTCATGATTGCGCTCGCCACTGTTTTGAGCATGATCAAAATTGTCAGTCTTCCGGCGGGAGGCTCGATTACCATCGCTTCGATGCTGCCGATTGCTATCATCGCTTACCGTCACGGTCTCGGCTGGGGACTCGGTGCAGGTCTTGTTCACGGCGTTATTCAACAGCTGCTCGGACTCAATACTCTTTCCTATGTTACGGGCTGGCAAAGCGTTCTCGCCGTCATTCTGCTCGATTACATCGTAGCGTTTGCCGTTGTCGGCTTGGCCGGCGTTTTCCGCAAGGCTGTCAAAAACCAGGCGACCGCACTTACACTTGGCTGTGTTTTGATTTGTGTGCTTCGTTATATCTGCCATGTCATTTCCGGCGCCACGGTTTGGGTGGGACTTTCGATTCCGACACAGGCGGCGCTCGGCTATTCCTTTATCTATAACGCTACTTACATGCTTCCGGAGACCATTATTCTCGTCGTTGCCGCGCTTTATGTCGGTTCTACCGTCGATTTCCGCGCCGAAACGCCCACGAGAATGCGCAGAGAAACGGAAGCTCGAAACACCGTTTGGCTTGCTCCCGCGGCGGGACTTGTCGTCACGGCGGCTGTGATTTATGATGTCGCCGCGGTTTTTGCCCATTTGCAGAATGGAGAAACCGGTGAGTTTACCATTACGCAGATTACCGAAGTGAATTGGCTGTCCGTCATCATTGTGACGGCGGCTGCCGTTCTCATTGCGGCGGTTCTGCTCGCCGTGCGTTCTGCGCTGAAACGCAAAGACGCTTGATTTGTTTTAGAAAACGGAGGCTTTGATGAGGTGTCTGATTGTCACTCCTTATATGGAGGGCTCGCTCTCCGCGTGTCTGCCGCATGACGGCGCAGAGCTTATCGTCTGTGCCGATACCGCATACAGACAGGCCTTGGAGGCGGGCATCACACCGGATGCTGTCATCGGTGATTTCGACCACGGGGACGGACAGCCTGCAAAATCCGGAAAGGTCATTCGCGTACCGAGCGAAAAGGACGATACCGACACGATGCTCTGCATCAAATATGCGATTGGGGCGGGAGCCGAAGAAATCGTCATTGCAGGCGGGATCGGCGGCAGGCTCGATCATACGATCGCCAATATCCAGTCGCTGGCTTATGCCGCATCACGCGGCGTTTCCGCTGTTCTCACGGATGGGAGAAACGAGGCGAGAATCCTTTCGGGACGTGCGAGATTCCCCAAAAAGCCCGGCTTCTATTTCTCCGTTTTCGCATATGGAGGACCCTGCCGGGGTGTTTCGGAATCCGGCGTCAAATATCCGCTTCGGAATGTCGGGCTGGATTCGGATTTTCCGCTCGGCGTCAGCAATGAAATCACGGAGGACTTTGCGGATATCGAGGTGAAAGAGGGGCGGCTTCTTATCATCCAATCGAAAAAAGAACTATAAATCCGAACCGGACTCCTGTGTGATTCTGTAATCGGCCATATAAAAAACACCCGCAGACCTGCGGGTGTTTTTTGGGCTGTTTTTCAGAAAAGTCCGGTAATCCGTCCGTTTTCATCGACGTCGATGCGTTCCGCCGCCGGAGACTTCGGAAGTCCCGGCATTGTCATGATATCTCCGGTGAGCACGACGATGAAGCCGGCGCCGGCGGAAATCTTTACATTCTTAACCGTGACGGTGAAGCCCTCCGGCGCGCCGAGCAGCGTCGGATTGTCGGAGAAGCTGTACTGCGTTTTGGCTACACAAATCGGAAGTCCTCCGAAGCCGAGCTCGGTCAGCGTGTCAATCTGCTTCTTAGCGGCAGGCAGGATGGATACGCCTGCGCCCCGATATACGCGCGTCACGATTTTTTCGATTTTATTTTCAATGGTGTCGTCCGCATCATAGCTGAAAGAAAAATTGTTCGGAAGCTCGCAGAGCCGCACGACCTCGCGCGCAAGCGCCTCCCCGCCGGCGCCGCCGTCCGCCCAAACGGTGGACAGCACGACGTTTACGCCGAGCGCGCGGCATTTGTCGATGATGAGTGCTACTTCCGCGTCCGTATCCGTCGGGAAGCGGTTGACCGCGACGACAGAGGGCAGCTTATAAACGTCGCGGATATTGGAAACATGACGCAGAAGATTTGGGATTCCCCTTTCAAGCGCTTCAAGGTTTTCCGTGCCAAGCTCGGTTTTGGCAAGACCGCCGTGCATTTTCAGCGCGCGGATCGTCGCGACGACAACGACTGCCGAGGGATGCAGACCGGCGACACGGCATTTGATGTCGAGAAATTTCTCGGCGCCGAGGTCTGCACCGAAGCCGGCCTCCGTCACGGCATAATCCCCGAGCTTCAACGCCATGCGTGTGGCAAGCACGGAATTGCATCCGTGCGCGATATTGGCAAACGGCCCTCCGTGAACGATTGCGGGGGTCCCTTCCAGCGTTTGGACGAGATTCGGGGAGAGCGCGTCGCGAAGCAGCGCCGTCATGGCGCCTTCCGCTTTCAGATCGCCGGCTGTGACGGGCTTTTCATCATAAGTATAACCGACGATGATTCGTGCAAGACGCGCCTTCAAGTCGGAAATCGAGCTTGCAAGGCAGAGCACCGCCATAATTTCGGATGCCACTGTGATATCGTAGCCATCCTCGCGCGGCACGCCGTTGACGCGGCCCCCGAGTCCGTCCACGACATTTCGCAGCTGTCTGTCGTTCATATCGACGCAGCGGCGCCATGTGATCCTGCGCGGATCGATTCCGAGAGCGTTGCCCTGATAAATATGGTTGTCAAGCATGGCTGCCAGCAGATTGTTCGCCGCACCGATGGCGTGAAAATCGCCGGTAAAATGCAGATTGATGTCCTCCATCGGCACGACCTGCGCATATCCGCCGCCGGCAGCGCCGCCCTTGACGCCGAAAACGGGACCGAGCGAGGGCTCGCGGAGCGCCACGACGGATTTTTTTCCGATTTTCCGAAGTCCGTCGGCAAGGCCGATGGTCGTCGTTGTTTTGCCTTCTCCCGCCGGCGTCGGGGTGATTGCCGTTACGAGAATCAGCTTGCCGTCCGGATTTTTGGTTTCATTCAAAAGAGAAAGCCCGATTTTTGCCTTGTATTTTCCGTACTGCTCCACATATTTTGCATCCACGCCGGCTTTTTCGGCGATTTCCGTGATTGGGGCAAGAGGTGTTTGCTGCGCGATTTCGATATCTGTTTTCATTCCGTATTCCTTTCTGCAATAAAAATTATGGTAAAACAAAGGGCAGTCTTATCTTTTCGGATAAGGCTGCCCAGACGGTCGGCTGCTATTGCCTTTTGCTTCACTGCGGTTGGTTCCGCTTTCCGTCGGTCACAAAAAGCCCTGTTCTGTTATTATTATATGACAAGTCATGCCGCTTGTCAAGAGAAAAATCATCTTTGCCGCTGAAAGGGACAAAAATAAATTATTTCTCCCAGCTTTTGATGATGGCGGAGAGAATATTCAGTTTCGTGTCGTCCAAGGATTTCAAGGATTCCGCGATTTCCGAGGACTTTATGGGATTTTCAGTCTCAAATGCGAAAAATTCCTCCGGAGAGATGCCAAGATATTCACAGATATAAAAGAACCCCATCATCGACGGGAAATTTTTCCCGTTTTCAATATTGTTGATATAGCCTGCGCTCTGTCCGATTGACAGACTCATGTCCCGGGCGGATACGCCCTTTTGGATGCGGAGCTCCGCAAGTCTCCTGCAAAATTGATTATCAAGCATCGTATATCCCTCCTCCCATTTCATTATGGCTCAATGTGCAAAAAACATACCAATGCCCGAAAGCTGTTTATTTATAAAATTCGCTGAGACCCACCCCTTATCTTGCCTTTAAATTTTTCACCATAGAACAAATGATTTCAAGCTGCTCGTCGTTTAACGACTTCAAGTCGTCATAGAGAGAGGAGAGCTTTTTCGGATTGTGCGCGTCGAAATCGAAAAAATCCATCGGCGTGATTTCCAAATAATCGCATATATAAAAGAACGCCATCATGGACGGAAGATTGTTGCCGTTTTCGATGTTGTTGATATACCCTTGATTTTGACCGATCGCCAAGCTCATTTCTCTTGCCGATACGTTTTTCAGCATACGGAGTTCAGAAAGCCTTTTTGCAAACATCTTTTCAATCATATTGGCCCACCACCTTCTATGCTATTTTACTATACAAACATTGAATAATCGTCAGGTCTGATCTTCAAATTGATCTCATATAGCATTTTAAACACGATATGCGGCAAAAAACTATCAGGATAATCATTTTACTATACCACCGTTAAAAAAATAATTGATTAAATCATCAATTTCTATTGAAATATCTTTTTAAATATGATATTATTTGTTTAGAACCGAATGGAAGAAATTGATTAAATTGGAGAAAAATGAAAAAATGACGTCTATTCGGTTGGAAATGCAAGAAAAATGGCGGCAAATGCAGTTTGAGGATGAAATCGCAGCTTGGGAAATGTACTGCTGCTTCGAGACACATCCGGAGTGGCTGAACCTGCCCGGCGGTTTGCGCGTCTATCATACGGTAAAAGATTTGGCAGTGCTCTACAATCAAAAATTGACGGGCGGCAGCTATGAATCCACTGAGAAGGCGGTTTCTCTTGCGGCAAAATTGCTTGGAGAAGAGAAAGCTGTTTCCGAGCCGCCTCAGAAGCTATGGGAGCATTTTCTGCATTATCGGGAGTTTGAAAACAAATTGCTTGCGTATGCTTTAATTGCAGATGGGGTTATAGAGCTTTAAAGATATATTTTGGTCGTTCAGGCTTCGCTTAAAAGCTCAATCTGTCATATCCAAACAAAAAAGCCTTCGGGCTTTTGCCCGAAAGCTTTTTGATAAAGTCGAGTTCGTTTTGCGGTTTGTTTTTGATGTCAAAACAGTGTGCATCCGATCTCTTTGAAATATTCGATTTTTTTTTCGATGACGGCTCGGTCTACTTTCAGCGCTTTGGCAAGGCAGTCGATACAGAGGTATTCCTCCGCGTCGCGATAGATGAGCCGGCGATAGATCGCTGCCTCGTCGCTTTTCAAAAGCCTGCCGCATTCCTTACAGTTTGCCATATAATATCCTTTACAACAAACGAGGTGAAGCTGTCCTCTCTGTTTTGATTACAGCTTGACAAGCTTTCCCGTGAAGACCTTGCAGTCGCCGGCGGGGACTCTCGCTTCCACATATTCGCGGCAGACGCCGATATGCTTGCCCGTGAAGGCGTCGGTCACATCGAAGCCCCAGCCGCAGAGCGGATCCAGTCCGATTTCGTAGTAGGGAATCATGAAGGTCTTGTCCGTGTCGTAATTGTTGAAGAAGCCGAACGCAAATCTGCCGTTTGAGAGATGACGGAACGTAAGAAGCGCCTCGCGCGAGCCTGCGTTATCCGCGATGAACATCGGCGGGCGTGTATCCTTGTCCTGATTGATGGCGATGAGTTTTTTGTTCGTGAGAAGCGCATGCACCTCCGGCGTCATGTTCCTCACGTCACAACCGATCATAAGCGGAGACATCATCATGCACCAAAGTGCGAAATGATAACGGTACTGCGCGTCCGTGCAGCCGGCGTCCACGCCGACGTTTCCTTTGCCTTTCATGCCGACGACGAGCATGTCGATGTCGTTGAAGCAGCCCGCCGCGGAATAACCGAGCTTGTCCTTTTGACTTTCGGAAAGCTTGCGGATGGATTCAAAGGAATCGAAAATATCGCCGGTTGAACGGTACATGTCCACCCCGGCAGAACGCGCCCATGTCTCAACCTCAGCGTTGCCCCAGTTGCAGGCGGAATAGAGAATATCGCGGCCTGTCGATTTGAGTGCGAGCGCCATGCGGTTATAGGAGAGATGGCTCTGCATCGACGGATGATAGCAGTTGTCGTATTTGAGAAAATCCACACCGATATCGGCGAAGTAGGCGGCATCGTCAAATTCGTGCCCCCAGCTTCCGGGATATCCCGCGCAGGTTTTGACGCCGCAGCAGGAATACATGCCGAATTTCAGTCCTTTGGCATGAACGTAATCCGCGACGGCCTTCATGCCGTGCGGGAATTTTTCCGGATCGGCGACGAGCATGCCGTTTTTGTCGCGTTCGCGCAGGCTCCAGCAGTCGTCGATTACAAGGTACCGGTATCCCGCGGCGAGCATGCCATGCTCGACCATGGCGTCGGCGGTTTCCTTGATCATATCCTCACTGATATTGTTGCCGAAGGTATTCCATGAGTTCCAGCCCATCGGAGGTGTTTTTGCCAGCATATGTATGTCTCCTTATTCCTCTTTCTGTATTTTATGGCTCCGGAAAATTCGGAATGACGCCGTCCGGCAATATATCGGGCGGCGCTTTTTATCCGAAGCCATTTTCATTATATCGGGACGAATGGGTTTGTCAAGCGGATAACGGAAATTCGCGGAATAAAATTATTCGGACAGCAGGGAAAGGACCGCATCGCGGGATTTGAAGCCGACCGAGGTACGGACGACCTCTCCGTTTTTCATCACGACAAGCGTCGGGACGCTCATAATGCCGAAGCGTTCCGTAAGAGACGGCTCCTCGTCGATGTCGACTTTGCATACCTTGATTTCCGAATGCTCCTCGGCGATGCCGTCCACAACGGGAGAAAGCATCTTGCAGGGACCGCACCAGGTTGCGAAAAAGTCGAGGAGCACGGGCTTGTCCGCTTGCAGCACCTCGGTTTCAAAATTTTCGTTTGTGATTTTCGTGACAGCCATGTGAAAACCTCCTTTTGCTTTTTTTATTATTTTACACGATTTTTCACAAATATCTACGGGTTTGCATGAAAAATATGTATTTTTCGGGAATGGGCTTGATTTATCGGATTGTTTCCGTTATACTGAATACGATATGAAGAAGAACGGGGGAACCGACGGTTGTCGGAGGTCTCCTGCTTTTTATGGATATCCGTTGCGGGAAACAGGGGCTTGGCTTTGGTTTTCCGCGGGACGGCGCCGAGGCTTTCCGCTTTGCGGACAAGCTTTCCGAAGCTCGGGCAAACTTATATTTTTTGTATAGCTGCCGTAATGGCCGGCGGAGAGGAATCAGACTATGTCAAGACCGGACAAAATCAATTATTATTTGGACATCGCCGAAACGGTGTCAAAGAGAAGCACCTGTTTGCGCAAGCATTATGGGGCAATCATCGTCAAAAACGATATAATAATATCGACGGGCTATAACGGTGCGCCCCGGGGCAGGAAGAATTGTTCGGATATGGGCTACTGCAAGCGGGACGAACTGGGAATCCCGCGCGGCGAGCGGTATGAGATGTGCCGTTCCGTTCACGCCGAGGCTAACGCCATCATCGCGGCCGACCGCGACAAGATGCTCGGTTCCACGCTGTATATGGCGTGTGAGGACCCGAAAACGGGCGAAATCGTCGGCGGTGTCTGCTCCTGCATGATGTGCAAGAAGCTTGTGATCAACGCCGGAATCCGTGAGGTGATCGTCAGAGAGACGCCGGATACGTTTACGGTTTACGACGTTTCCGCATGGATTGAGGACGACGACAGTATGACGGGAAAATTCGGATACTGATGAAAGAAAAGTAAAACCTCACAGGCGTGAGGTTTTAACTTGTTTATTTATTCATGATCTTGCGTGGATGTGGAGACGGCCGCGGCTTCGGGATTCTCCTCGATTTCTTTCAGCCGCTCAAAATATGCGTTGATGACCGCGGTTTCAAGCATGCTCCGCGATGCGGCATTGATGGGATGCACGATATCTCTGTAAGTGCCGTCGGGATTCTTTCTGCTCGGCATGACAACAAAATATTTATCGCGTGCATTGATGACCTTGACGTCGTGAAGGGCAAGCTCGTTGTCGAACGTGACCGAAACGATTGCCTTCATAGGGCCCTCATCAAAAACCTTTCTTACTCTTACATCTGTGATTTGCATGTTATTAGCCTCCTTGCAGGAATTTATTCATCGTCTGTGTCTCTATTGTATCGCAGAATTGTGAATAGTTTTTAGCCGCAAAGTAAGAAGATTTTTAACTTTACACGGAAAAACGGACTTTTTCGTCGCAAAATGCGGCGGATATCAAATTTATCTTGAAACGGAAGGGAAAAACGGCGGCCATGTCCGGACAATCGAGCCGTCAATAAGGCCGGCGCGCTGCCGTTTTTCCGATTCATATGATTTTTGGAACGGAGCTTTACTATGAATGATTCTATCAACCTTGTGATGCAAACTGCGAAGCGTATTTTTTTCGTGGGGATCGGCGGCATCAGCATGTCGAGCCTCGCTTTTGTCTGTCTCGAACGGGGCTATGACGTCCGCGGCTCAGACAGGGTTCGCTCTCCGATGACCGAACGGCTCGAGGGGGCAGGGATTCCGGTCGTTTACGAGCACCGTGCGGATAACATCGACGGCTGTGACGCGGTCGTATATACGGGTGCCGTCTCGATGGAAAATCCGGAGCTTGCCGCGGCGGCGGCGCACGGGATTCCCACCATTTACCGTGCGGACCTGCTCGGTTATATCATGAAGGATTATACGCACCGCATCGGCATTTCCGGTATGCACGGCAAATCCACCGCCACCTCGATGATGGCGCACATGTTTCTTGCCGCGGGCAGGCGCCCAACCGTGCTCTCCGGCGCGGAGACCAATGAGATGGGCGGGGCATATACCATCGGCGGCCGCGACTACTTTATTTTTGAAGCATGCGAATATAAGGATTCGTTTCTCTGCTTTTATCCGACGGTTTCCGTCGTTTTGGATATCGACGTGGACCATACGGACTATTTTTCCGGCGGAATCGGGCAGATTGAAAAATCCTTTGCCAAATACGCGCACCTGCCGTTTGAATCGCAGAATGTTCTGCCGTTTACCGTGGCGAACGCCGACGACGACAATGTGAAGGAATCGCTCACGGATATCCCCGTCCTTGTCACCTTCGGCATCAAAAACGCGGCGGACTATATGGCGGAGAACATTGTGATTTCGGAGGGACGTCCGTCCTTCGATATCCGGAAAGGGGATAAAATTCTCGCGCATATCGACCTTGCCGTATATGGCTACCATAATATATATAATGCGCTTGCCGCGGCGGCCGTCGGAGATATGCTGGGGATATCCGCGGCGGATATCGCGTCGACTCTCGCCACCTTTGAGGGACTGCGCCGCCGCTTTGAATACAAATGCACGGTGAACGGCGCGAGGGTTTACATCGATTATGCGCATCATCCGCGCGAGATCGCGGCGACGCTGCGCGCGGCGCGCGGCATGGCGCACGGCCGCCTGATCTGCTTTTTTGAGCCGCATACATATTCGCGCACGGCGGCGCTTTGGGACGGCTTCACCCGCTGCTTTGAGGAAGCGGATGATGTATACTTTTTGGATATTTATGCAGCGAGGGAAGAGAATATCTACGGCGTCTCCTCCGAAAAGCTCGCCGCCGCCACGCCGAATGCCGGATACATAGCCTCCTATTCGCAGGCGGCCGAGACGGTCCGGCGGGATGCGCGTCCCGGCGACACCGTAATGATTCTCGGAGCGGGGACGATTGACCGTGTGGCGGAGCTTCTGACGGAAAATGAATAAAGTTTCATCGTTATGCATGAAAATTGAAAAAATATTCAAAAAATATGAATAAAATTTCAAAAAATGCTTGACAAATCGGAAAATCTGTTGTATAATCACAGCATAAAAATTCAAAAAAATTCTTTGGAGGAATTTCAAAATGAAAAAGATCATTTCCATCGTTCTTGCGGCGGTGCTTGCGGCAGGATGTCTTTTGATGGCGGGCTGCGGAAAAAAGGACACGATTATCGTGCAGACGAACGCATATTTCGCTCCGTTTGAGTATTATGACGGCACGACTATCGTCGGAGTCGACGTCGATATCATGAACAAGGTCGGCGAGAAGCTCGGCAAAAAGGTCGAATTTGAGAATGTTTCTTTCTCGCTTATCATCGACAATGTTTCCGCCGGAAAGCTCTGCGATGTCGGCGCGGCGGGAATCACCGTCACGGACGCGCGCAAGGAAAAGGTGGATTTTTCCAATACATATTTCACCTCCGTTCAGTATGTCATCTATAAAACCGGAACCATGACGGTCGACGGAACGGACGGCGACACCGATTATATCCTTTGGGACAGCCTTGCCGGCAAGAAAATCGGCGTTCAGAGGGATACCACGGGCGACATTTTTGTCGATGGGGAAATCAACGCGACGGAGGACAACGAGGATTACGGCTATAACGGCGTTCTGCTCGGCACCGGAACCACTCTTTCCCGGTTCGACAGCGCTCAGCTTGCGGCGGACGCGGTCAAGGCCAATCAGGTGGATGTCGTTGTCGTTGACCAGCTTCCCGCATCCTATATCGTCGATAAGAACAGCGGCTTTGAATGCGCGGCGCTTTACTATGCCGGCACCGACGGCGAGGCGCCGAGTCCCACCGAGGAATCCTATGCGATTTGCGTGACCAAGGGCAATACGGAGCTTCTCGACGCCATCAACGAGGTTTTGGCGGAGCTTGGCTCGGACGGCATTGAAAAGCTGGTTAAGCAGCATATGGGCATCGAATAAAATCGTTCTGAGAAATACACGGGATAGGAACTGCATGGAGATATGCAGTTCCTATCCATGTTAAAAGCATTGAAAGGAATGGAACGGGAATGAAATTTTTTAGTGATGTCGCGCAATGCTTTACCAATGAGAAATATTTTTCGGCACTGCTCGAAGGCCTGCGGCTGACGCTTCTGATTTCCGTCGGTGCCGCGATTATCGGACTTTTTCTCGGTACGCTCGTCGCCCTTGTGAAGCTTTCCAATCAAAAAAGCGGCTGGATGAAGCTTCCGCGCGCGATCTGCAATCTGTATGTCATCGTCATTCGCGGCACGCCGATGGCGGTTCAGCTTTTTATTATGGCATTTGTCATTTTCGCCATCCGCGGATTTCCGCAGTGGATCACGGCGATTCTCGCCTTCGGCATCAATTCCGGCGCTTATGTGGCGGAAAATATCCGCGCGGGAATCCTCTCGGTCGATATCGGACAGACGGAGGCCGGCCGCGCGCTGGGACTCACGCAGGGAATCACGATGCGCAAGGTGATTATTCCGCAGGCGATTAAAAACGTCATTCCCGCAATCGGAAACGAGCTGATTGCCTTGATTAAAGAAACGTCGATTGTGAGCATGATCGGTATGTTTGACCTGACCGCCGCGGCGCAGAATATCGGCAGCGGCCACAATCTCGCGAGCTATATCGCGCCGATGATAGTGGCGGCGCTCTTCTATCTTGTGATTGTGTATGCGCTCACCTTTGCGGTGAAGAAAATCGAAAGGAGGCTGCGTTCCGGTGATAAGCGTTAACAATATTTATAAGAATTTCGGCGACGTGTCCGTGCTGCGCGGTGTTTCCTGTGAAATCGAAAAGGGAGAGCGCGTCGTGATTATCGGTCCGTCCGGCAGCGGCAAATCCACGCTTCTGCGCTGCATGAATCTGTTGGAAACGCCGACCTATGGCGAAATCTGGCTCGACGGAAAGCTCGTGACGGAGCCGGACCCGTATCTGCATTTCGACGTGATTCGCGCATCCCGCACTTATGGAGCGGTGCTTGCCGCCGTGAAGGCGGAAAATCCCGCAGGCTCGGATGCCGATGCGGACGCGGAAGCGATTCGGAAGATCAAGGCGGAGGATCTCTTGAAGAAGCATGAGGGCAAGGAGTATACGGCGCTCATGAAGAAAATTTATGCCGAAAACTATCTCGATATCAATATGGCACGGCGCAAGATGGGGATGGTCTTTCAGCATTTCAACCTGTTCAACAACCTGACGGTTATGCAGAATCTGACGCTTGCCCCGACGCAGCTGAAAATCCAAACGAAGGAGGAGGCGACGCAGACGGCTTCGGAGCTTTTGAACCGAATCGGCCTATATGATAAAAAGGACGAATACCCGAGCAAGCTTTCCGGCGGCCAAAAGCAGCGAATCGCAATCATCCGCGCCTTGGCGATGAATCCCGAGGTGATGCTGTTTGACGAGCCGACCTCCGCACTCGACCCGGAAATGGTCGGGGAGGTTCTCGATCTCATCCGCAAGCTCGCCGGCGACGGAATGACGATGGTCATCGTCACACATGAAATGAGCTTTGCCCGCGAGGTCGGGACGCGCGTGCTGTTCGTCGATGAGGGAAATATCAAGGAGGAAGCGCCGCCGGCTGAATTTTTTGAGAATCCGAAGGACGCACGCCTGAGGGAATTTCTCTCAAAGGTGCTGTAAAGGCTTCCGTAATTCAAAAAAGGCAAGGATTTTGGCAAAAATGACAGGGGAAAGCGATTGACAAAAAGAAGAAGAATGTGATATAATGGGAAACAGCAAAGAATTGCTTCCGGCAATTCGGGGCGTTTT
>CAKSDZ010000007.1 GCA_934446365.1 uncultured Eubacteriales bacterium
TACACCGTGACCGACGTCAGCGTCTTTGTCCGTGAGATCCGGAGCGGTACCGCCGCATACTGCCATTCCGTATAGCTGGAATCATATCGTCCGCGCTGCGTTTCCACGCTGCCGTCCGAATACCGCACCTCCGCGCGGATTTCAAACCGGGTGCTGCCGTTCTCGCTCGTCGTCGCCGAGGTCGCTTTCGCCCATGCCGAAAAAATCAGCGTATCGCCGCACACAAGCTTGATACGGGAGGCCGGAATCGTCTGCTTCAAATATTTATCGATGTATGCCACACCGGATATCCGGTATGCCCGCGTCTTATCGGCGGAATCCGTGGATATCACGCCGTCATACAGGCTGGATTCACAGGAGGACGTCCTTTTTCCGACAAACTGCCACGGACTTTCACCGATCCCCTCAAACGAGCCGTTGACAATCATATTGTTCGATTCGTCCGTCGTCCGGACCGACGTCCCGAAGGTTCTCTTCTTCTCCGCATACTGATAGAGCGTCGTGCCGGTCACCTGAAAACGGCCTGCGACCGTCTCTCCGTCGATTTCCGTCGGCACATCCTCGTATTCGAGCTCCGCGCGTCCGGTATCGTCAAAAACATATACCTTGCGGATGCCGCTTCTGTCGCTCACCGCCGTCGAACGGCTGCTGCGATAGTCGATATCCATATACTCCTCCGGCGTATCCGTCTCCGGATTTGTGCCCGCCGGATATTTCTCCGTCCTTGCCACTCTGTCGCCGGAAGTATATGTATATACGGTTTTCGTACCGTCCTGCTGCTTGACGCAGGAAAGCCGTGCGGAGGCATCATAGGTATACTCCACGGTCGAGCCGTCCGGATATGAAACCGTGATAAGGCGACCGTCACCGTCATAGCTGTATGTCACAATCCGTCCTGCCGGATCCGAAAGCATATCCAGCCTGCCGCCTACATAATACAGAACAGCCGTTCTGCCGAAGCTGTCCTTCACCTGCGAAATGCGTCCCTGCGTGTCGCGGGTGACAGAGACATAGTTGCCGTTTGCATCCTCGATTCTCGAAAGCTTTCCGGATTCAAACGTCAGCTTGCCGCCGCTTCTGTCACGAATCGCAGCACCGGACGTGGTTTTCACAAGCGTCAGATTCAGTCCGCTCGTATCCTTCATCACACCGCTTTCGGTGACAAAATAATGCTTCTTGCCCTGCTCGTCGATATAGGAGGCGTCTGCCGTATAGCCGGACAAAAATTCCACCTGCTGTTCAAGGGAAAGATTCCAGCCCCTGCCGTAAGCGCCGGTCTTATTTTTATTGTTGATGTCGAAATAATGCGAGACCGAAAACGGAATCGCGGCGCCGCCCGTGCGGATATCCTCTTTGACGTACATGAGATCGCCCGTATACAGGTTGACCTGCCCATCGACGGGGCCGTTGTTGAGCGACACGGGAATCAGGCTTTGATGATCCGTATACTGCTCGCGGGTCACATAGATAATGAGAAGCGTCGCCGAGCTTCCGGAAAAGGAGATGCCGCCGCTTTGATTCTGAATATTCGAATCATGCGTCCCGCCACATCCGGAATCCGAACACTTCGAGCCGCAATTCACACTGCCTCCCGTCGTGCTTCCCGTACAGCCGCAGTCCTCATTCCCGCAGCCGCCGCTATCCTCGGGAATTCTGTATACGGCAGGACTTAATGTAAATCCGCAGCTCTTGCTGCAATTTCTGGCGGCTGCGATGACCGTATTCGTCACATCCAGGAAAAAGCACTGACCGTCTTCTCCGGGCGCCTCCACAAACTCATTCTTAAACGATTTCAAATGCCAGTAGAAATCGCCGCTCCCGCTCGCGTGAAGCTGCTCCAAAACGAGCGTGGCGTTCAAAATCTGCACCGACGGCGAAAGCGCGGAGATATCGGCGGTCAGATGGCTGCCCCAAGCCGTCGCCGTATTGAAGCCGGTCGCAATTCCGCCGAGACCACCGATCGTATTCTGATACCGAATCGGAGCGGTCGTCTGACCGAGCACCTCCACATAGGGGTCGATCGTCACCGGCAAGGTTCTTGCGGGGTCATTGATCCACGCGGCATCCGCAGAAAGCTGCAATTCATATTCGCCGTCCGGCATCTCGCGCAGCCGGTATCCGACGTCCTCGCTGCGTATTCCTGCGGCGTCCGTCATAAACGGCGCGGGAATGTGGAATACCCGTTTGCGCTCGCCCGCCTCGTCCGCATAGAAGTCTACCGCACGTCCATCCTCCGAAAGAACGGGAGAAAGCCCTCTCAGCTTCATACGGTAACAAAACGTGTAATCCTCCCTGCACGCGCGGACGATGATATTCTCCTTCAAGCCGTTGTTTTTGACCTCATATTCAAAATCGATGCCGTCCTCGACCCTGCCATACTGCACAACCGCATGCTTGCCGTATTTCGACGATGCGCTTTTCTTCATATAAGCCGGATTCGGATTCAGATAATCGACCCTCGGCTGCGGGAGCGGCTTTGCCGGACGCATCGCATCCGCATCCGCCCTCAGCCCGAGATATTCCCATTCCATGCTGCGGGAGCCGCAGCTCATCTTTACCCTGCCGGGATTTTCCTTTCCGTCCGGCAGGGTGATACGGCAGCCGCCCCGGCTTCCGCAAAGCCCGCTTTTACGGGCGGAAAGACCGTTTCCGATCTCCTCATAGCGCCCGCTCTTTTCGTTCCAGCTGTGAAGCGGTTCCGCGCTCATCGCCATCATTTTCTGTCCGTTTTTCAGCTGATATACCTTTCGGTTTTCCCCGCGCTCCTCTTCAAGCTCACATTCAATATCGTTTCTTGTCCATTTTTCTCTTTTCTTTTCCATATTTCTTCCTTTCCGATTTTTTATCTTTCGTATTTGATTTCCATAATGACCGGAAACGCGCAGCTGTCTCCGGTCGCGACCGCCTCATATCCCGCGGCGCCCTGCGCCGCCTTCAAAAGCAGCCCGTAGGTGTATCGCATCCAGCCCTTTCTGCCGACATATGACGATAAATCCAAAATAAGATACGCCTCCGTTTTTTCCATGGGAATCCGCTGCGTACCGTGAGGCACTTTATTTTCCCATGTCGAGCCGAAGCTGCAAAAACGCTGCTCCATCCGATACGCCTCAAGCTCCGTGCCGCCGAAGATTCGCGGAATAAACAGCCTGACGCTCCGAATATCCCGAAACAAGAGGTCGCTCATATAGTTCAGCATCCATTTGGAATACAGACGCTGTTCCCCATATTCGGGCGTATGTCCGAGAAAGGCGATGCTCCCGAAAGCATTGTTTTCCAGCGTCAGATAATCCGTGACGGTGGTGTCCTGAAAGAGCTTGTCCTCATACAGATTGCATTCAAAAACGATTTGTCCGTTTTCGACGGTCTCCGGTTTCCACACCAAGCGGTAGGTATAATCGTCCAGCTTTTCCGACAGCAGCTTCAAGGGATGACAAATACCGTCCTCGCCTTTGAAAAACAGTGAAGCCACCGTCATTTTGGGCTTGAAATGTCTTTCCATAAAGGATAGATACTGGCTGTTTCGGCAGACCTCCTCGCTGAAAGTTTCCGTAACCAGCCGCATCGCCGGAAGCTCTCCCGCCGTGACATCGGCCGTGACCATAACGCCGTTTGTGGTCGGTCTGATTTTCATATGAGACGCATACAGCGTTCCGTCTCTTTCCTCCCATGAAAACGGGGCCTCCGAATCAAAAAACAGGGAAAATTTCTGCCTCGGTTTTTCCAAAACAACGGAGAGGGGCGTCACCCGAACGACCGAATCCGGCGTGCTGCCCGAAACGATTCTGTCATTCCCTTTTTTTCTCCATCGAAGCTCGATGAGCTCCCCGCCGCGCTCCCTGCGGATGGGCGCGCTGAAAAGGTACACCGCCATCGCGTCCTCCTCCCGCACCGCAACCTCATGGCGGTTCCGTCCCGTGGACACGACATCCGGTTTTGTCCCGCCACGAATCTTCTGAATTTCATTTATGATTGGTGATTTCATAGTTCTCCTTTCTGTCTCCGCGGATCGGTTACAGTATAAAAGAAAATCCGGACAGCCTCTGTCCGGATTAAAAGATTTTTTCTATCGTTTGACTAAAATCTCCATTTGCTTTTTCTTCGGTATTATGATAAAATCAAAAGCAACCTTTGGTTTATAAACTTCTCTACCAACAGTTGTGAAAAGCAAAGCGATATCAACCGATGCTCCCTTACCATCCACCAGCTCCTATGTTACCATAAAGGCATCAAAAACAAAGGAGGACGACACAATGTCCACTACCCTCGGCAAAAAAATATCCGAACTGAGAAAAGAAAAAGGAATCACCCAAGAGGAGCTCGCGGAAAGGCTCGGCGTATCCCCACAGGCGGTCTCCAAATGGGAAAACGACCTCTCCTGTCCCGACATCATGCTCCTGCCCGAGCTTGCAAAATTATTCGACGTCGCCATCGACGAGCTGTTCTCCGTCACACCGAAAAGGGAAACGGAGCTTCTGCCCCCTGAAAAAAGAAAAAATCCGGAGGATATGATACTGTATATCCGCGTCGATTCCAAAGAAGGCGACCGGATTCGCATCAATCTTCCGATTCCGCTTGTGAAGCTTGCCATCTCCATGGGCATCAAGCTGCCGCAGGTGTCGGGAAACGATATCTTAAAGAACATCGACTTTGAACAGATTCTCGAACTTGTGGAAAAGGGGCTCATCGGCAAGCTTGTCGAAGTGGAAAGCGCAGACGGCGATACCGTGGAAATTGCGGTATAATGACAGCCGATTCAAAAGGGGGGGATACCGTCATGAGAATTCATGTAAAAACGTCCGGAAAGAACATTCGCCTGCTCTTTCCCTCTTTCCTTGCGATGAACGCTCTCACGGCGCGCATCGGAGCACACTGCATCCAAAAGCAGGCCGGCATTTTCCAAGGGCTCGGCGAACAAGAGCTTCAAGCCCTGTTCCGCGAAATCCGGAGGCAAAAGAAAAAGCATCCGGATTGGTGCCTTGCGGAAATCACGGATGCCAAGCACACATATGTAAAAGTCAAATTATAAAGAAAAACGGTTTTTACCGCAAAAATCGATTCGACACCAGATTGCGACAAGCTTTGCAGGTTCCGCGTGCTATCCTTATTTCAGGATAGCACCTTTTTTGTGAAAGGAGGAAGTCAATATGGAGGAGCATTTAAAAATTTCCTATACGGACGAGACGCTCATCGCCGCCCTGTCGGGGGAAATCGATCATCACCGCGCCGTTTCCGTGCGCACGGGAATTGATGAGGCGATGTACAGAGAGCTTCCGAAAACGCTTGTCATCGATATCGGGGGCGTCGATTTTATGGACAGCTCCGGACTCGGCCTCATTCTCGGGCGGTACACAAAGGCCAAGGAAATCGGCACGTCGCTCGTCGTGAGAAATCCTTCCGTCAGAGCGGAAAGAATGCTGAAAATGGCCGGAATCGACCGCATGATCAAAATAGAAAATCAATCTGATAACCGAAAGGATGTGTAAACATGCCAAAAAAAGCCGCCAATGAAATCAAATGCACGTTTTTATCGAAATCGGAAAACGAGGCGCTGGCAAGAAGCATCATCTCCGGATTTATGCTTCCGCTCGATCCCGACGTGGAGGAGCTGGCGGACATTCGCTGTGCCGTCAGCGAGGCCGTCACCAACTGCATCGTCCATGCCTACCGCGGCTCCACAGGGATCGTCACGCTGACCGCCAAATATTATGACGACAGAACGCTCAAAATCACGGTCTCAGACCGCGGATGCGGCATCGAGGACGTAGAAAAGGCGCGCACGCCCCTGTTCACCACCTGTCCCGACGAGGACAGGTGCGGCATGGGCTTCTCAATCATGGAAAGCTTCTCGGACAAGCTTTCCGTCTTCTCAAAGCCCGGTGAAGGGACAAGAGTCACGCTTACAAGAAAGCTTTCCTCGCCACAGGAGGATACATAAAACCCATGGGAAGAAGAGGAGAGTTTCTATGTCCGAATGTATGGAAAAAACAGAGGGCGAGGATAATCTGACCCTGATTGCAAAGGCGCAGAGCGGTGACCGAGGCGCGATGGAACGCCTCATCTCACAGAATATGGGACTTGTCAAAAACATCGCAAGGCGCTTCATCGGGAGAAACGCCGAATATGAGGATCTCGTGCAGATCGGCACGATCGGCATGCTGAAAGCGGCCAAAAGCTTCGATACAAGCTTCGGGACCGTGTTCTCGACCTACGCCGTGCCGCTCATCATCGGGGAAATCCGGCGTTTTCTGCGCGACGACGGCATCATCAAGGTGAGCCGCGACGTGAGGAAAAAAGGAACCGCCGTCATGCGCGCCAAGGAG
This sequence comes from uncultured Eubacteriales bacterium, assembly GCA_934446365.1. Taxonomy (GTDB): domain Bacteria; phylum Bacillota; class Clostridia; order Oscillospirales; family CAG-272; genus QALR01. The sequence continues at coordinate 6,321 of CAKSDZ010000007.1, forward strand.
GAATTTATCAAAACGCACCAGCGCGAGCCAAAGCTCTCCGAGCTTTCCGAGCTTTGCGGAATGTCCGCCGAGGATATCGTTTATGCGCTTGACGCCGTCTGCCCCGTCTATTCGCTCCAAGAGACGGTAGGCGGCGAAGAGGACGGCACGACGCTGGAAAATCTGACGCCCGCGTCGGAAAACGAAATCGAGCTTATGACCGACAAGCTGGCGCTTTCCGAGGCCATTTCCAAGCTCGATGAGAGAAGCCGACAGATCATCATCCTCCGCTTTTATAAAGATTTGTCCCAACAGCAGACCGCGGAAATCCTCGGAATTACACAGGTCAAGGTTTCCAGAGAAGAGAAAAAAATCTTTGAGTTTCTGCGGCATGAGCTGTAAAAATTAACTTGACATTACAAAAAGGCTCCTGTATACTGTATGCGAAAATTTGGTATACAGGAGTTGTTTATGAATATTCTGACGGACGGAACCTACAACCAAGCAATCGAAAACGCGGTAACGGCATCCATCGGAAAGCCCTTTCACATCACCGGAATCCGCGAGAACAAGACGGGCGCCATGCACCCCGCCGCGATTTTCGAGGGAGAAAGCCTGAACGTATTCGTCAAAGCCGGTACCAATTCGTTTTCGCCGGATCAATTCGCCGTGGAGGCATGGGAGCTTGACTATATCCGTTCGCATTCTCCTGTCAAAACGCCCGAGGTCATCGCCGTCGTGGAAGAGGGAGACACCGTTCTGCTCATTTTGGAGGCAATCGACGCCGTAACGCCGGAAACCAAGCGTGACTGGGAGCTCCTCGGGCAGGGACTCGCCTCGCTGCACCGTGTTCACCATGACAAATGCGGGCTTGAAAGACAGACCTATCTCGGTATTTTCAAGCAGGACAACACCTGGAAGAGCACTTGGACGGAATTTTACGGCGAATGCAGACTGCGCGATACCATGAAAATGGCGGTCGATGCGGGAAAAATGACTTCCGAAGCATGTGCCATGATCGAGCGCCTCATCGCAAAGCTGCCGGAGCTTTGTCCGCCGCAGACCGCCTTTTCCCTGCTGCACGGCGATCCGTGGCTCGGGAATCTGCTCTATAACGGACATGAGCTTGTCGCCATCGATTGCAGCATCTATTACGGAAACCGCGAAATCGACCTCACGACGGTGGATTTTTTCTGTCCGGTATCCCCAGTATTCTTCGACGCTTATAAGGAAGCCTATCCCTTGGAGCCGGGCCATGAGGAGCGCCGCGATCTCTGGAAAATCAATCAATGGCTCGGACATGTTACGCTGTATGGTGAGAAATACATGGGAAAGCTCATGGACGCCGTCAAAAAATACCTGTAAAGCCGCGGCAAATCCGGAGGATACCATAGGCGCCGATATCCGAAAAGCCACCTTAGAAATACAATGTGATTTCAGCCAAAAAGCCCCGGACTTGGACGGTCCGGGGCTTTTTCAGAACCATATCAATTTTTCTTCTCGTTTCCCGTATCCCTCTTATACAGCAAAACGCTCACAATCAGCAAAACGGGAAAAACAAGAGAGAACAATATCCCGACATTCAGCCTGCCGCCGAACGCGTCCGAAACCATGCCGACAAGCGTGGGACCCGTGGTGCAGCCGACATCGCCGAACAGCGCCAGCATGGCGAACAGCGCCACTCCGCCGCCGCGGATGCTCGACGCGCCGATGCTGAGCGCGCACGGCCAAAAGATGCCGACCGCAAAGCCCGCCAGCGCACAGCCGACAAGCCCGAGCGCCGGAATCGGAGAGAGCGCCGCCAAAAGATAGCTCACAATGCAAAGCGCGCCCGAAGCGATCATGGCGTTCTGTGCGTTCAGCCTATCGCTGAATTTGGCATATAGGACCCTCGCGGTACCCATCAGCGCGGCAAACAGACACGGTCCCGCAAGGTCGCCGACCGTTTTATCGACGCCAAGCCCTGTCTGTGCAAATGCGGAAGCCCACTGACTGATACAAAGCTCCGCGGCGCCCGCGCATACCATAATAAGCGCCAGAAGCCAAAATTTTTTCATGCGAAACAATGCTCCGAGCCGTACCCCTTCTCCGGACTCCTCTTCGCTCTCCGGCATCGGAACGAGCAAAAACAAAATCATGTCGGCAAGCGGGATTATCGCCCAAAGAAGCGCCAAAAACCGCCAGTTTTCGATTCCGAAAACGGCAAAAAACGCGGTAGACGCAAGAATGGTGAAAAGCTGACCCCAGCAGTAAAACGAGTGAAGCAGGCTCATCGAGGCGGCTTTCCGCTCCGTCGGACAAAGCTCCACCACAGGACTGATGATCACCTCATCCAGTCCGCCGCCGACGGCATACAGAGCCGTGGAAATGAGAAGTCCGGTGTACGCGTTTTCGCAGATTTCCGGCAAAAATGCAAGGCAGACCAGTCCTAAAATGGAAAAGCACTGCGCGGTCACCGCCGTCCTGCGGTATCCAAGCCGCCGGACAAAAACGGAGGAGAAAAGATCGATGATGAGCTGAATGCCGAAATTGATCGTGACAAGCAGTGTGATTTTTTCAAGTCCGATGCCGTATGTATTCTGAAATGTTACAAAAAGCAGCGGTGCAAAATTGACGATAATCGCCTGAACGACGTATCCCGTAAAGCAAGCATATACGGTATGATTGAAATTTAGTTTCTTCCTCATGTAAAGTCTCCAAAATCGACCAAAAAACCGATCTCTGTTTTATGCCGCGCTTCTCTGCCGCGCGACGGATATGATTATATCCGAAAGGGGCGGAAAAGTCAACATAAAACGACAAATAGCCGGCGCCGAGTTTTGATTCTGAAAAGATTGAATTTTTTGTGAATTCGTGCGGCATTTTTTCTCACGCCTTGACACGAAAATTTGTTTATGTTATACTATTATAAAATGTTGTTATTTTCATTCTGAAACAAAAGATTTGTCCCGCTTCGGACAAACGCACAGACAACAAATCTTACGCTCCCTGCGAGGTCATTGCCGGCAACAAAAACATCGAAGAAACGGAGAGTACCATATGAAAAATAAAACGATACTCATGGAAAAGCTGAGGGAATCCCTGTCCTCCGTTCTGCCGGTATCCGCAATCATTCTTGTGCTCTCCATGACAGTCGCGCCGCTGCCCAATTCCATCTTTATTTCCTTTCTTTTCGGCGCCGTGCTGATGATAGTCGGCATCGGACTCTTTACCCTCGGCGTCGACAAATCCATGACGCCGATGGGCGAATACGTCGGAACCACGATGACGAAGTCCAAAAAGATCTGGCTCATCTGTCTCATTTCGTTTCTTGTGGGCGCCATGATTACGGTCTCGGAGCCTGACCTTCAAGTGCTCGCAGGCTATGTGCCCTCGATCGATACATATACTTTTATTATATCGGTTGCCGTCGGCGTCGGCGTGTTTCTCGTCATCGCCATCCTGCGCATCATTCTTGCGGTAAAGGTGAGGTATATCCTTATTGTATCCTATGCGGCGATTTTTGTGCTGGCCGCTTTTGTGGATCCCGATTTTTGGTCGGTCGCTTTCGACGCCGGCGGCGTCACGACAGGCCCGCTTTCCGTGCCGTTCATCATGGCGATGGGCGTCGGTATTTCCGCCATTTCCTCCGACAAGGACGGCTCGAACGACAGCTTCGGATTGATGGCTCTTTGCTCCGTCGGCCCGGTGCTCTCCATCCTTGTGCTGGGGCTCATGTACGACGTCGGTTCCACAACCTATGTTCCCGACGAACTAATCGACTTTGCCACCTCCCGCGAATTCGGCTTTGAGCTGTTTTCCTCTTTTCCGCATCAAATGCTTGAAGTTGCCAAGGGGCTTTTCCCGATTGTGATCTTCTTCTTTCTCTATCAGGCGATTGCAAACCCGCTCGGAAAGGATGCCATTTTAAAGCTGCTCGTCGGCGTCGGTTATACGTATTTCGGAATTGTCTTGTTCCTCACGGGGGTCAATATCGGTTTTCTGCCGGTCGGCAGCTATATCGGAAGATCTATCGGCGGCACCTCATACAGCTGGATTTTGATTCCGCTCGGCATGCTGATTGGTTACTTTATCGTAGCGGCGGAGCCTGCCGTCCACGTGCTGGAAAAGCAGGTAGAGGAGGTCACCTCCGGCGCGATTCCGAGAAAAATGCTGTCGGTCGCCATCTCCATCGGCGTCGCACTCGCCGTGGGACTTGCGATGGTGCGCGTCCTGACCGGAATCTCAATCCTTTGGTTTGTCGGAATCGGCTATGCCGCGGCGCTGCTGCTCTCGTTTTTCGTTCCGGAAATTTTCACCTCCATCGCGTTTGACTCGGGAGGCGTCGCCTCCGGCGCCATGTCCTCCGCATTTCTGATGCCGCTCGCAGTCGGCGCCTCCGTCGCCGTGGGAGGAAATGTCATGAAGGACGCCTTCGGCGTGATCGCGCTTGTCGCCCTGCTTCCGCCCATTACCATTCAGATCCTCGGATTGATTTATAAAATTAAGGTAAAACGCACCGAAAAAGCCGCGGCAGCTTCCGCTCACGACGGTGTAATCGAGTTTGACACCATACGCCACAAAATTCAAAAGCAGGTGGCTGCCGTTCGCAGCAGAAACCCGCGTCACGGCAAGCAGGCATCCGTTCCGGATTATCCCGATATCATAGAATTTGAAAACGAAGGCAGGTGGTAAGCATGCAGCATATGTACTGGTTTATCACGATTTCCCGAAAATCCGATGCGGAGGAAATCGTCGAGCTTTATAAAAAGCTTGATGTGCCGCGGCTCTACTGCACACTTGCACGCGGTACCGCGAAATCGCAGACGCTCGATCTTTTCGGCATCGAGCAATCCGAAAAAGTCGTGCATCAGGCGGTGATAACGCACAATAAACTGTATGAACTGAAAAAAACACTGGAAACGGATTTCCAAATCGATTTGCCCGACCGTGGGATCGCGCTTGCCGTCCCGCTCGCCAGCATATCGACAAAAAATACGCTCGATTTCTTCTCGGGCGGTCACGCGGAGGATGAAATGACCGACACGGAACAAAAGGAAAAAAGCACGATGGAGCTTATCATCGTCATCTGCAATAAGGGCTATACCGAGGACGTGATGGAAGCCGCAAGAAAGGCGGGCGCCGGCGGCGGCACAATTCTGCACGCCAAGGGAACGGGAACCGAATACGCCGAAAAATTTTTAGGCATTTCAATCGTCGACGAAAAGGAAATGATTTATATCGTTTCAAAAAAGGAAGTAAGAAACGCCATCATGCAGGCGATCACGGACAACGCAGGCGCCGGAACCAAAGCGCACGCGCTCGTCTTTTCCCTGCCCGTAACGGAAACGGCCGGCTTCCGGCTTTACGGAGAAAAAACAGAAGCATAAAAGAGAGGATATTGCGCCGATAAACGCAATATCCTCTCTTTCTTTATCGCACAAATTTGACAGCGAATAGCCGCGGCACAAATGCCGTGCAAACCGCCGGTCACTTCGCATCCAGCCGAAATCCCCGCGGAAACAGCTCACCGAGCGCCATTTCCACGTAATCGGTTTCATTTTTTGCACAAATGACGGGAAACGATTCGTCACAAAATTCATATAAAAACTGCCGGCATACGCCGCACGGCATCGTAGGTTCAGGAGAGGAGCCGACGATTGCGATTGCCATAAAGTCCCGCCGTCCCTCGGACAGCGCTTTTGCCGCGGCGCAGCGCTCGGCGCACAGTGTCGGCGAATACGAGGAATTTTCGATGTTGCAGCCGGTATATACCGCGCCGTCCCCGCAAAGGAGCGCCGCGCCGACACGGAAATGCGAAAACGGCGCATATGCCCTCTCGCGCGCTGCCATAGCGGCACGAATCAGCTTTTGACGGTCAAAATCCATAGTTTCACCTCAAAGGATTCTATTTAAAAAGCTCTTGCCATTCAGCGAATACGGCACGCCGAAATATGCCGCGATTGTGGCGGCGATATCCGAATACGTGGAAAGCGTCCCGAGATTTACCGGCTTTATTTTTCTTCCATAAACAAGCAGCGGAACGTTCTCGCGCGTATGGTCGCTCCCCGCAAAATTCGGGTCGCAGCCATGATCCGCCGTAATCATGAGGATATCGTCCGGCTTCATGCCCGCGATAAACCGTGGCAGCCATGCGTCAAGGCGCATAACGGCTTCCGCATAGCCCTTCGCGTCGCGGCGATGTCCGTAAAGCGTATCGAAATCCACAAAATTGATAAAGGAAAGTCCCGTGAAATCCTTCTCCAAAAGCTCCAAGCAGACGCGCATACCGTCGTCGTTGCCGGATGTGCGTATCGATTCCGTCACGCCGACACCGGCGAACACGTCCCCGATCTTGCCCACACATTCCGTCGCATAACCGGCGTCCGCAAGAAGTTCAAGCACGGTTTTTGCCGGCGGCACCGCCGAAAAATCATGACGGCGCGATGTACGGACAAACGGCCATTCACCCGTGAACGGCCTTGCAATCACACGGCCCACGCAGTCCTCTCCAACCAGCAGCTCCCTCGCAATCCGGCAATCGCGGTAAAGCTCCTCGACCGGAACCACATCCTCATGCGCCGCAATCTGAAATACGCTGTCAGCCGAGGTATAAACGATCAGATCGCCTGTTTGCATATGCTCACGCCCGAAATCCCGAATGACCTCCGTCCCGGAATAAGGCTTGTTGCACAGCACGCCGCGGCCGCATTTCTCCGAGAACGGCCGCAGAATCCGTTCGGGAAAGCCGTCCGGATAGGTCGGCAGCGGGACATCCGAACGGATACCGGCGATCTCCCAGTGTCCGATGGTCGTATCCTTGCCCTGCGACATCTCGCAAACCCGTGCATAAGCACCGGTAGGCGTCCCCGTCCGAAAAGACGAGAGAACGCCGTCGATATGAAACAGTCCGAGGGAAGCAAGCGTCGGCGCGGAAAATCCGTCCTCCGCCATGACGGAGGAAAGCGTATTGCTTCCCTCGTCGCCGAATGCCGCGGCATCGCGCGCACCGCCGATGCCGAAGCTGTCCATCACCATCAGAAATACCCTTTTATTCATATCCGTCACCGTCCCCGTTTTCAATTTCTATCTTTATAGTATGATAATATTATCACATATTTATGGGCACATTGGTGAAATATTTGTAAATTTCCCAAGGCAGTCATATCTCCCGTAAAAAAACGGAGACGATTTTCGTCTCCGCTTCTTTCATTCCATATAGATTTCCTCCGAACGCTGCTTCACCTCGCCGAGGCCGGAGACATTCGACGTGACGACCGGCGAGCCGTAGTAACAGACGGACCCGACACCGGATATCTTCGTTTTCAGCGTATCCGTGACGGACAGGATAACCGAGCCCGCGCCGGACACCCGAATGTCCGCGTCCGCCGCGACAAGCGATTTCGCCGCCACATCCGCCGCACCGGAAAGGTCCACCACAAAGGTCTGCGCCGTGCCGGAAATATTGATATTTGCGGCACCCGAAAGCTCGATTTCAAGCCGCTTTGCCGCCGCATTCTCCACAAGGCAGTCACAGGCGCCCGAAATATCGAGCCGAAGCTCTTCCGCACCCGAGGCGTCGATTTCGAGACTGCATCCGCCGGAAAGCTCCACATGATCAAAATCAGCATACACCGTGATTTCAAAGACATCCGCGATATAATTATAATTATGATTCGTCCCGATGCGGATTTTCCCGTTTTTTGCCGTGATTTCAAAGCCATAATCGGCAAAATCCCCGCTATATTTCGCCTCTATACGCACCGAATCCGACGGAACAAGCCGGATGACGGCGTTTTCGCTGTCGGAAAAGCTCAGCTTTTCAATCTCCACCGTCCAGCCATCGGACGCCCCGCTTCCGTAAACGGTGGTCTCCTGCACATCGCCGGAAAGCCTCACCGTCCTCCAGCCCGTATACACACGGCATCCGGCAAACACGGAAAGCGCCATCATCAAAGCCGCTGCCGCTCCAAGCATTCTTGTCAAAAACGATCTCGTCATCTCGGTGTATCTCCTATCTGTTTTATGGATTTATTATATCACAGACAGGGGATATGTCAAGCGATTTCCGATATCAGCTCTCTGAATATCTTCGCGTGATGCTCCTCATCCTTGACGATTCTCGCGAGCACCTCCGTGATGGCTTCGTCCCGAATATTTTTCATGAGCCGCTGATAAACCGCGATCGCATTTTTTTCATTTGTCTCGGCGGCGGCAAGCAGTCTGTCGGGAGCCGTGCCGTAATGCAGGCCCGCCGCGCTGAAAGCGCCCCGTCCGTCGGACTGAAAACGCGGCGCACCGCCAAGGTCGCAGATCAGCGTTCCGAGGATTTCCAAATGGCGCATTTCCACCTCGGCTATATAGGCAAATACATCCGTAAGCAGCGCCGGCTTCGCATTCCGGCAAATCAAATGCCCGTATTGATATTGCAGCACCGAGGAAAGCTCCCCTCCCTGTCCCGCATACGGAACGGAAAGCATCCTTGCATAGTTCAGATTCGGCGCTTTCACGCGGGGAGTTGGATACGGCAGCGGAACCGTACAAAGTGTCTTTATCCTTGTATTCATAAAAAATATCGCTCCTTTTCCGGCTTTTCCTTCCTATTGTATGCAGCATAGGATAAATCCGCAACGAGTTTTCACAATAAAATTGACAATGACGCCGGTTTCGTAGTATAATGAGTATAAATTTTTCAAGGAAACGGATTTACAAGAAAATGACGGTCATGAGCGCTCATGATATTCTCGTCGAATACGGCACGGATATCATTCTGCAAAAAATAAATTTTGCCCTGAACGAAGGGGACAGACTCGGCGTGGTGGGTGTCAACGGAGCCGGAAAATCCACGCTGCTTCGCATCATCGCGGGCAAGACGGAGCCCTCCGCCGGCGCCGTTTATATCGCCAAGGGCAAATCGGTCGCGATGCTCGAACAGAACGCCATGCTCGAAAGCGATAAAACGCTGTTCGAGGAAATGGCGGACGCCTTTTCCGAATGCCGCCGGATCGAAGCGCGGCTGGATACCCTTCATGCCGAAATCGAAGCCATGGCAGGTGCAGTCCATGACGAGAGCTATGAAAAAACAATCGCGGAATTTTCCTCGCTGACGGAGAAATTCCGGGAAATCGGCGGATATGAGTACAAATCCCGAATCCGCGCCATGCTGACGCGCTTCGGCTTTCCCGAGCCGGAGCAGAACAAGCGGATCGCGACGCTTTCCGGCGGAGAGCGCACAAGGCTCGCGCTGGTGCGGCTGCTGCTCATTGAACCGGATATTCTGATTTTGGACGAGCCGACCAATCATCTCGACACCGATACGCTCTACTGGCTCGAGGAGCATCTGCGCGCTTATCCGAAAACGCTGATTCTCGTTTCGCACGACCGGTATTTTCTCGACAGGACGGCGACGAAAATCCTCGATATCGAGAACACAAAGGCCACGCTTTATACCGGAAATTACGAGCAGTTCGCCGCCAAAAAAGCGGAAGCCCGAAAATCGCTCGAAAAGCGCTACGAGCTCCAACAAAAAGAGATCGCCCGCATCGAAGCGATTATCGCGCAGCAGCGTCATTTCGGGCAGGAGCGCAATTTCATCACAATCGCGAGCAAACGCAAGCAAATCGAACACATGGAAAAAATCGACGCGCCGGAAAACGCACCGAGCGGCATTCGGCTTGCATTTGCCGAAGCCGCGGAAAGCGGCAGCGACGTCATGGAAGCGGAGCATCTCGCCAAAGCCTATGGAGACCGTCAGATTTTCAACGATATCTCCTTTCTCGTCAAAAAACGGGACCGCGTGATCATCATGGGCCCGAACGGCTGCGGCAAGTCCACACTGCTCAAAATCCTCGGCGGCTTCTCCGAGCCGGACCGCGGCGTTTTGGAATACGGTGCGGGTGTCGTCGCCGGCTATTACGACCAGGAGCAGCAGACGCTCGACGACGCAAACACCGTGCTCGAGGAGGTCTGTCTGGCACATGAAAAGCTCACATTCACGCAGATCCGGACGGCGCTCGCAGGCTTTCTCTTCTTCGCGGAGGATATGGACAAAAAGGTTTCCGTCCTCTCCGGCGGCGAAAAAGCGAGGCTCATGCTCTGCAAAATGATTCTCTCCAAGGTCAACCTGCTGATTCTCGACGAGCCGACCAATCACCTCGATATCGCCTCGCGCGAGGCGCTCGAGGATGCGCTGCTCGCCTTCGGCGGAACCATCATCGCCGTATCGCACGACCGATATTTTATGAAAAAGCTCGCGACGCGCATTTTCGATATGACAAAGGGCTTCACCGATTACCGCGGCAGCTTCGACGAATATCTTGAATTTAAAGAGAAGCAGGAAACCGCAGGATACGATAGCAAAACGGCAAAAGCGGAATCCGAAAACAAGGCAAAATATGTGGAGAGCAAGAAGCTTGCGGCCGAAATCCGCAAGGCTGAAAAGCGCATCGAGCGCGCGGAAGAGGAAATCGACGCGCTTGACAGAGAGCGAAAGGCGCTTGAAGCCGAAATGAATGACGAGGCCGCGACGGACTATGTGCGGCTTTCCGAAATCACAGTGCGGATAGAGGAAATCGGGAAACGGACGGACGAGCTGTTCCTCGACATGGAGAAAGCGGAAAAATTCCTGTCGGAAAACAAATTCTGACGGCAAGGACATGTATATGGAAAAACGAAAAATCGCCGTCGTGGGCGCCGGCGCCGCCGGCATGACCGCGGCCGGACGCGCAGCCGGGCTTGGATGTGAGGTTACGCTCTTTGAGCGCAATTCCCTGCTCGGCAAAAAGCTCGGCATCACCGGCAAAGGGCGGTGCAACCTCACAAATGACTGCACCCCCGACGAATTCATCAAAAATATAACGTCAAACGGGAAGTTTCTCTTCTCCGCCGTCAACCGTTTCACGCCTGCCGATACGATGATGTTTTTTGAATCGCTGGGCGTACCGCTCAAAACGGAGCGCGGCAGGCGGGTATTCCCCGTCTCCGACCGGGCGCTCGACGTTGTGCTCGCACTCAAACGGTACTGCACCGAAAACGGCTGCCGCATTGTCTGCGACCGCATCACGGGATTTCTCCAAAACGCGGACGGCACGCTTTCCGGCGTGCGCTCCGAATCCAAGAAATACGACGGCTTCGATGCCGTGCTCCTTTGCACGGGCGGCCTCTCCTATCCCGGCACCGGCTCAACCGGAGACGGTTATCGGCTCGCCGCGTCCGTCGGACACACGATAACGCCCCCCGTCCCGTCGCTTGTAGGGCTGGAATCGGACGCACCGCTCTGTCCCGCCGCGCAGGGACTTTCCCTCAAAAACGCGGAAATCCGCGTGCTCGATACGGAAACGAACAAAATCATCTACCGCGATTTCGGAGAAATGCTCTTCTGCCACTTCGGCATAAGCGGTCCCGTAATCCTTTCCGCCTCGGCGCATATGCGTCCCATGAAAAGCGGAAAATATACCGTAATGATCGACCTCAAGCCCGCACTGGACAGAGAGACGCTCGACCGCAGGCTCCTCTCCGATTTTCAGAAATTCAAAAACAGAAATTTCGCAAATGCCTTCGACGACCTTCTGCCGTCGAAGCTGCGTGCGCCGTTCGTCTGCATTTGCGGCATTCCGCCCGAAAAGAAAATCAACGCCGTTACACACGAGGAACGTCGCAAGATTGCGGAGCTTTTGAAAGGGCTTCCGATTGAAATCACCGGCTTTCGTCCGATCTCGGAGGCAATCGTCACAAGCGGCGGCGTTACGGTATCGGAAATCGAACCGCAGACCATGCGCTCAAAGCTCTGTCCGAATCTGTATTTTGCGGGAGAGCTCATGGATCTCGACGCCTATACCGGCGGCTTTAATCTGCAAATCGCATTTTCCACGGCTATGGCGGCGGCAAATGCCGCGGCTCGGCCGATATCGGACTGCATAAATAGGAAAGGAAACGAATAAAATCATGAATATCGCCATCGACGGCCCCTCCGGAGCCGGCAAAAGCACGCTGGCAAAGGCGCTCGCGGCAAGACTTGGATTCCTCTATACCGATACCGGCGCGCTCTACCGCACCATCGCCCTCGCGGTCAAGCGCCGCGGCCTCTCGCCCGACGACAAGGATTCGGTCGTGGCCTTGCTGCCCGACATCAAAATTTCCTTACAATACATCGACGGAGAACAAAAGCTCTATCTCGACGGCGAGGAGGTCGGCGGACTCATCCGCACCAATGAAATCTCCTCATACGCCTCCAAGGTTTCCGCCATTCCCGAGGTGAGAGGCTTTCTGCTTGAGCTCCAGCGCGATATTGCGAGAAAAAACAACGTGATTATGGACGGGCGCGATATCGGCACCGTCATTCTGCCGGATGCCGAGGTCAAATTCTTTGTGACCGTATCCGACGACGAGCGCGCACGCCGCCGTCACCGCGAGCTCTTGGCGCGCGGTGAGGTCATCACGCTTTCGGATGTGAAGCGCACCATGGCGGAGCGGGACCGCTGCGACAGCACGAGAAAAATCGCGCCCGCCGTACCGGCCGGGGACGCCGTTTTTCTCGACAACACAGGAGATTTTGAAGAAACCGTCGAACGCGCGCTTTCCGTGATAAGGAGCAGGATGAAATATGAATAAAGGCTATCGCTTTCTGCAAATCCTATTAAAGCCCTTCTATAAAATATTCTATCGCATGCGCGTCACGGGACTGGAAAACGAGCTTCCCGAGGGGCTCTGCATCATCTGCGCCAATCACATCAGTATGCATGATATTTTCCTCATCGCCGTCAACCTAAAACGCCAGATTTTCTTCTTCGCCAAAAAAGAGCTTTTCAAAAATCCGCTGCTTGCAAAGTTCCTGCGCAGCTTCGGCACCATCTCCGTCAACCGCGGCACGGTCGATCTGCATTCGATCACCGCGACCATCGAGGTGCTGCGCTCCGGCGGATACATCGGGCTTTTCCCGCAGGGCACGAGGATGCCGGACAAGGAACCGTCCGCAGAGGATGTCAAAAGCGGCGTCGGACTCATCGCCTACCGCGCGAAAAGTAACGTCCTGCCCGTTTATATCCAGACCAAAAACAACAGAATCCGCCTGTTCCGCCCCGTAACGGTCATCATCGGCAAGCCGATTTTATATGATGAGCTTGGCTTCGAGAAAGGCGGAATGGCGGAATACGACGCCGCTTCCAAGCGCATCTTCGAGAGAATACTGGAAATCGGAAAAGCGGCGGAAAACGGAGATCATCATGAAAATCAAAACGGCTGAATACGCCGGCTTCTGCTTCGGCGTAAAGCGTGCGGTCGACGCGGTATCTGAGCTTGTAGACTCGCGTCCGGACGCTAAAATCCATACGATCGGACAGCTGATTCACAATCCCGCCGTCACGAAAAAGCTCTCCGAAAAGGGCGTTGTCACCGTCAGAGAAAATGAGCTTGACCGTGTGCTCGCCGAAGCGCCTGCCCGCTCGGTCTTTGTCGTCCGGACGCACGGCGTCCCGCTTTCCATCAAAGAAAAGCTGGCGGCTTTCGTTCAGAAAAATCCCGAATCGGAAATTCTCGACATGACCTGCCCTTTTGTCGCAAAAATCTACAAAATCATGGACGACAACACAAACGACGACACTTTCACCGTTCTGCTCGGAGACAGCCGTCATCCCGAGGTTATCGGCATTTCCAGCCATATCAAAGGCAGCTACCGGGTATTCGCGGACTGCGGTGAGATCGAATCCGCCTATCATTGTGGAGAATTACATGATTTTGAATCGAAAAGAACAATTTTAGCCTCACAGACAACACATAATTTAGCAGATTATCAAAAAACAAAAAAATTTCTCGAAAAGCTATATACAAACGGATTATTTTTTGATACAATATGTAATGTTACGGAAACGCGGCAAATAGAAGTCGACGCGCTTTCAAGAGAATGCGACGGCATGCTTATCGTCGGCGGTGCGGAAAGTTCCAATACCAAAAAGCTTTTCGATATCAGCCGCGGCAACTGCCCCGAAACCTATCTTGTCGAATCGGCGGCCGATATTCCGTCAAGCATAAAAACGATGACCGGCACCGTCGGCATCGCGGCCGGAGCGTCAACACCCGGCTACATAATTGAGGAGGTACAAAACACCATGAGCGAACAGGAAAATTTCGCACAGCTTCTTGAAGAATCTTTCAAAACTTTAAATACAGGAGACACCGTCCGCGGCATCGTTACTTCGGTTTCCGGAACCGAAGTCCACGTCGATATCGGCTCGAAAGTAACCGGCATCCTCACGCTGGAAAACGTGACGGAAGACCCGCAGGCAAAGCTGGAAGATATGTTCAAGGTCGGCGACGAGGTGGAAGCCATCGCCGTGCGCGTCAGCGATATCGACGGAATCGCAACGCTTTCCAAAAAGAAAATCGACGCACACAACAACTGGTCCAAAATTCTCGAAGCCAAAGAAACGGGAGCGGTTTTGGAGGGCAAGGTCACCGAAGCCGTCAAGGGCGGCGTAATCGTCTATGCCCTCTCGCAGAGGGTTTTCATCCCTGCATCTCAGACACCCGTGCCGAAAGACGGAGACCTTTCCACACTGGTCGGAACCAAACAGAGATTCAAAATCATCGACATCAAGGAAGAAAGACGCCGCGCAGTCGGCTCGATCCGCGTTGTCGCAAGAGAAGAAAGAAAGGCACAGCTCGAAAAATTCTGGTCGGAAATCGAAATCGGCAAGCATTATACGGGCAAGGTCAAGAGCCTGACCTCCTACGGCGCGTTCATCGATCTCGGCGGCATCGACGGAATGGTTCACAATTCGGAGCTTTCTTGGCTCAGAATCTCGAGCCCCAAGGATGTCGTTTCCGTCGGCGATACGCTTGAAGTCTTCGTCAAGGATTTCGACCGCGAGAAAAACAGAATCTCGCTCGGCTACAAGACAGAGGAAAACAACCCGTGGAAGCTCTTCACGGACAAATATAACGTAGACGACGTGGTTCCCGTCACCATCGTATCGATGATGCCTTTCGGCGCGTTCGCGCAGATCATTCCCGGCGTAGACGGACTGATCCACATTTCCCAAATCGCCGACCGCAAGCTGGCAAGTCCCTCCGAGGTGCTCACCAAGGGGCAGGTCGTCGATGCGAAGATCACCGACATCGATACGGAAAACTGCAAGGTCAGCCTCTCCATCCGTGCCCTTTTGAACAAAGACGCGGACGGCGTTTCCGAAGAGGATATCGCAGCCTACGAGGTCTCCGGCAACGAATAATATCAACTAAAAAAATAAAATGCCGCATCATGCGGCATTTTATTTTTCTGCTTTTCACTTGACATGAGCGCATCGATATGATAGACTGAAAGCAGCCAATGAGCGCCATATTATTATCATTCGGAGGTTATTATGAAACGCATTTCCAGCATTGCCCTTATCATCGTCCTCATGGCAGCACTTTTCCTCAGCGGATGCGCGCTGTTTGAAGCGTCGCCCAAAACATTTACCAAAGCCGGCATGAGCATCACCCTAACCGACCGGTTTACGGAGCGGGATTATGTCTCCTTCACAGCCGTATATGATTCTCAATATGTCGCGGTATTCGTCTTAAAAGAGGAATTTACCCTTTTTGAAGGCTCAGCCCTCGGAAAAAATTCTTCCCTTAACGATTATGCAAACGCCGTGATTCTCGCCAACGGCTTGGACGTCTCTCCCGTTACCGAAGATGGACTCACATTCTTTACTTACCAAAAGGAAAACAACGGCACCGACTGCACGTATTTTGCAACCGTCCATAAGAGCGACGACGCTTTTTGGCTGATTCAATTTTCGGCAAAAACCGAACAGTACGAGTCGCAGAAAGACAACATTTTGACTTACGCGAAATCCGTTTCATTTTCTTCTTGATTCAATCGGCATCGATTCAATAAAGACGGCACCACCTTTACGAGGTGTGCCGTCTTTCTTTTTTTATTTTACGACCTTCAAAATCGTTTTTTGCAGAGAATCAAGTCCTCCGCCGACCATGATTTCAAATTCGCCGGGCTCCACCACCGATTCTCCGTCGGCATCAATGAGAGACAGGGACGACACCGGAAGTTCAAATTTTACGTCGACCGTCTCACCTGCGCGGACAAACACCTTGTCAAAGCCTTTCAGCACGCGCGTGGGCGTCAAAACAGAGCTGATGACATCGTTGACATAGAGCTCCACGACCTCCTTGCCGTCTCTGTTTCCGGTATTGGTGACCTCCACCGAAACCGTGATTACATCCTCCGGTGAAGCGACCTCCTGCGACAAGGTCAGATTCGCATATTCATAAGTCGTAAAGGAAAGGCCGTATCCGAAATCGTAAAGGCTTCCCTCCTCCACATCCATATATTTCCCGCCGTGCCAGCCGCTGTACTGATTATAATAACACGGAAGCTGCGCAGAAGAGCGCGGAAAAGAGATGGGCAGCTTCCCGCTCGGATTGAAGCGTCCGGCAATCAGCTCGGCCACACAGAGTCCGCCAAGGTCGCCGCTGTTGAACGATTCAATCACGGCATCCGAATGACGCGCGACCTCTCCAATGCAAAGAGGCTTTCCGTTCACAAGGACGGTGACCACGGGCTTCCCCGTCTCTTTCAGTCTCGCCACAAGCTCGTTTTGTCTGCCGGACAGTTCAAGATTTGCCCTGTCCTTGGCCTCGCCGTTCTGGCAAAGACAATCCCCGACGACCGCGATGATGACATCGGCATCCTGCGCCATCGACGCTGCCTCATCGATTGACTCGACAGCGGAATCCATAATATCACAGCCCTTATGATAAACGACCTCCGACTCCGGAAATACCGTCCGGATTCCGCGAAGCACCGTGTAGACGTCACCCTTCGGCACCGCATCCGGCTTTGCGCTCGGATGACTGAAATAAGTCCAGTCGCCGTATTGGGCACGAATATCGTCCGCATTCGGGCCGACGACGGCGATTTTTTTCGGAGATGATTTCAAGGGCAGAATCCCGTTGTTTTCAAGGAGAACAAGGCTTTCCCGCGTCAGCTCGCGGTTGGCCTCGATATGCTCTGTGGAAGCGATCACCGAGCGCGGCAGACGCTTGCGTTTTCCGTCGAAAAGGCCGAGTGAGAATTTTACCCGCAGAATTCTGCGCACCGCGTCGTCGATCTCCTCCATCGGGATTTTACCCTCCTTCGCCTGACGGATCGCGGAATCGTAAAAATCATGCGACATCATGCTCATATCATTGCCTGCCGAAATGGCAAGCTGAACCGCCGCGTCATAGCTTTCGGCGGCCTTTTGCTTGGTACGGAGCGCACCGACGTTGTACCAATCCGTCACGACGAACCCCTCAAAACC
This sequence comes from uncultured Eubacteriales bacterium, assembly GCA_934446365.1. Lineage (GTDB taxonomy): Bacteria > Bacillota > Clostridia > Oscillospirales > CAG-272 > QALR01. The sequence goes on from CAKSDZ010000007.1 coordinate 23,579, forward strand.
GAGCTCCTCCTTTAATACCTCGCGCAAAAGCCTCCGATGGGCGGTCATCGGCACACCGGAAATCGAGCCGTAGGCAGTCATAACGGTGGAAGCGCCGGCCTTTAACGCTTCCGTAAACGGCGGCAGAAAAACCTCGCGCAGCTTTCTCTCCGACACCTCGGTGTCATAGGCGTCACGACCGCCGGTCGCCTCGCCATAACCGATATAATGTTTGAGGCACGCTGCGACAAGACCATCCTTTTCATAGCCCTTGACGATGGCGGCGCCGAGCTTTCCCGTGAGAAACGGGTCTTCGCCGAACGTTTCGTCGACTCTTCCCCATCTCGTGTCGCGTCCGAGACAAAGCACCGGAGAAAATACCCAATCGATTCCGTCCGCATTGACCTCGCGCGCCGTCACCTCACCCATTTTTTCAACAAGCCGAGGATTCCACGAGCAGGCCGCCGCAAGCTGTGACGGAAAAATCACCGCACCGTTTAAAAGCGAATGACCGTGAATCGCGTCTATTCCGAAAATCGGCGGAATCTTCATCCGCGTTTTGTCCGCATCGGCGCGAATTTCCTCCGTCTGCTCTCCCAGCACATGGAGAAAAGAACCTGCTCCGAGCTTCTGAAAACGTTCAAAAACCTCGGGACGGAAGGATTCGTAGCTGATCTGCTGCATTTGGCCGATTTTCTCCTCGACCGTCATCTGTGCGAGCATCTCCGTGATCCGGCGCTCGGTATTTTTATCTGTTTTCATGTGTGATCCGCCTTTCATCATCGATTGATCCGCCTTATTTTATCACATTCCGGCATGCTTTTCAATACCGAAAAAAGGGAAAAACATACAGCACCGAAAACAGTCTCGATATCGGCTCGGATTTATCCTCCACATGGGATGACATAACAGGCGATTGCTGCCGTATCGCTTTCTTCTCAATATAAATATATTTCTGTTAAATATGATATTACACTGATTTCCAATTTCAAAAATGCAAACGAATTTTTAAAAATTTGTGTTTTTTTCTAAAAAATCTATTGCATTTTCCCTCTGATTCCTTTATAATGAAAGCATGAGTGGTTAATTGTGGTGAAAAGTGGAGGTTTTCCACACTTTCCACGGAGTTTTCCACAATCGTTATGCAAAAGAGAAAGGACGGTGAAATCATGTTCCTCGGTCAGTATGCCCATACCGTAGACGCCAAGGGAAGAGTTTTTGTCCCCGCGAAATATCGCGACGGACTCGGCGAAACCTTTGTCATCACCCGCGGAACTGCGAAATGTATCACCGTCTATCCGATGTCGGAATGGGAAAAATTCACCGCGAAAATCGAAGAGCTTCCGCAGGCACAGGCCGCTAAAATCAGGCGCTTCATTTTCGGCAATGCCTCCGACGTCACCGTTGACGCGCAGGGACGCATCAACATCGCCCAAAATCTTCGCGAATACGCCGGCATCGATAAAAACGCCGTCATTCTCGGACTCGGCTCCTATCTCGAAATCTGGTCTGAGGAAGCATGGAAGGCGGAAAGTGAGCTCGAAAGCTCCGCGGAAATCGAAGACCTCATGGTCGCGCTCGGCTGTTAAACCGGAGGATGACATGAATGAGTATGCACACACCTCCGTTCTGCTGTGCGAATGCATCGAAGCGCTGAACATCAAGCCGGACGGCATCTATGTCGACGGCACGCTCGGCGGCGGCGGCCATTCGCTTGAAATTGCCAAGAGACTAAGCAAAGGGGGACGGCTCCTCTGCATCGATCAGGACGAAGCGGCAATCGAAGCCGCCTCAAAGCGGCTCGCGGATTACCGGGAAAAAATTCTTTTTGTCAAGGACAACTTCTCCGATATACGGCACATTCTGGAAGATGCGGGAATCGAGCGCATCGACGGCGCCCTGCTCGACCTCGGCGTTTCTTCCTATCAGCTCGATACGCCGGAACGCGGCTTTTCCTATAACACCGACGCGCCGCTCGATATGCGGATGAACGCCGACGCGGCATTTTCAGCCTACGATGTCGTCAATACCTACACGGAATCCGAGCTTTTCCGGATCTTCACCGAATACGGAGAGGAACAAAACGCAAGACGGATCGCCGCGGCGATTGTGAAAGCGAGAGGGCAGAAGCCGATCGAAACGACGACGGAGCTTGTGGAAATCATCAAAAGCGTCACGCCAAAAAAGCTGCTCGCCGTCGGACATCATCCGGCAAAAAAAGTCTTTCAGGCCATCCGAATCGAGGTCAATCACGAGCTTGCCATCATCGAACCGACGATAAAAGACATCGCCGCGCATTTGAATCCCGGCGGCAGAATCGCGATTATCACCTTTCATTCTCTCGAAGACCGATGCGTTAAGCGCGCATTCGGCGAGCTTGCGGCCGGATGCACCTGTCCGCCCTCCTATCCTGTCTGTGTGTGCGGCAAGCATCCCGAGGTCAAAATCCTCACAAAAAAGCCCATTCTCCCGGGGGAGGAAGAGCTCGAATACAATCACCGGTCGCACAGCGCCAAGCTGAGGGCAGTCGAAAAGCTGTGAACGCCTATAAAAGGGAGATGTCCATGAAACCGCAAAAGGCACAAGCAAAGAAAAAAAATCCTGCGGCACTCCTTTTCCGCGATATTTTTATCGGCGGCAAGGAATACAAAACCGTAAAAGGCGAAAAAACGCCGTTCCCGATAATGACCGTGCTCTGCGCCGCGGCGGCGACTGTTCTGTTTCTGATACTGGTATTCTCTCTCATTAAAGTATCTGAAATTTCCTCTGAAATCGCAGCTATGAAAAAAGAAATGATTACGCTCGCCGCAAAGGAGGACAAGCTGAAAGGAGAGCTGGACCACAGATATTCTTTCCAAGAAATCGAAAATACGGCGGCCGCGCTCGGACTTTCCGCGGGAAACGGGCAGAAAATCATATTGGAAAAGGAGCTTCCCGATTCCGATCCCGTTTCTGCATCCTCAAAAAGGAGCGGAAAAAACTCACTTTTGATGAACGCGCTGTATGGCAGACTGCGCAATCTCATAAAATTTTTTGAATGAAATCTGTCAAAAAAGCATATTTTTCACACAGAAAAATATAATGAAAATACCGGCGTGATCGGGGAAGCACAAGCGTGCGGCTCCCTCACAGCTTACGGAAAAAGTTACCATACGGGCGAAAGGAATCGGAAACATGCACACAAACAAAAAACCCGATACCTCCAAACCAAGCTCGATCATCGGCAGACCGTCCCGCACCGTGCGTGTTCGGTCCTTCGTACTTTTTTCCGTGTGTACATTTTTTGCCGCAATTATCATCGGAAGACTCTTTTATCTGCAAATCATAAAGCACAGGGATTACAGACGACTCGTGCTCGAGCAAATGGTTTATGAAACCACCGTCACCGCAAAAAGGGGACAAATCACCGACAGAAACGGTATCGTGCTCGCCACCAATTACACGACGGAACGCATTTTCATCGATCCTCACGTTATGAAGGACGACGCAGAGCGTGCACTTGTAGCCCAAGGACTTTCGGAAATTCTCGAGGTCGATTACGATTTCGTATACGGAGAGGCACAAAAGACGAAATACCGTGACCGCACAATCAAAAAGAACGTCGAAAAGGAAACCGCGGATAAGGTACGCCAGTTCATCATCGACAACGACCTCTCCTCCATCCATCTCGTTGAAACGACAAGCCGCGTCTATCCCTTTGGTACGCTCGCCTCTCATGTAATCGGCTTCTGCGGAAGCGACGGAGGCCTTTACGGCTTGGAATACCAGTACGATACTTCCCTATCCGGAACCTCCGGAAAAATCCTCTCCGCGAAAAACGGAAAGGGCGGCTCCATGCCGTATAATTATGAAACCTACATAGACGCCCAAAACGGCGCAAATCTTGTCACGACCATTGATTACAAAATCCAAAGCTATCTCGAAAAATATCTCGAGGAAGCGGCGATCGAATCCGGTTGCAAATCTCGTGCCTGCGGCATCGTCATGGACCCCACAACGGGAGAGATCTATGCCATGGCGACCTATCCTTACTATAACCTCAACAGCCCGCGCACGCTCCCGGATTACTATGACAGCGCGCTCGCAGCCTATGCCGCACAGTACGGCGAGGATTCCGAGGAATATCAAAAATATGCCTCGAATCTTCTCTTTTCGATGTGGAACAACAAGTGCCTGACGGACACCTATGAGCCCGGCTCCACCTCCAAGATTTTTACAACCTCCATGGCACTCGAAGAAAATCTTGCGACAACGACGGAGCGCTTCACCTGCACCGGCTCCTATATGGTCAGCGGCTGGTCGCGCCCAATCAGATGCCATAAGACGACCGGACACGGCGTGCTTACCTTCGCCGAGGGACTCCAACAGTCCTGCAACCCTGTCATGATGAAGCTTGCCGAGCGCATCGGCATCTCCACCTTCTGCCAATACTTCTCCGCCTTCGGGCTGGATTCCAAAACCGGAATCGACCTTCCCGGCGAGGCGGGCTCCATCTATACCAAAGAGGAAAACATGACCAACGTCGACCTCGCCGTATACTCTTTCGGCCAGCGATACAACGTAACCGCGCTTCAACAGATCACGGCCGTCGCCGCAGTGGCCAACGGCGGGACACTCGTCACGCCGCATGTCGTAAAGGAAATCGTCGACGACGACGGCAACATCCTCGCTTCGTTCGGCACCAATGTCGTGCGTCAGGTCATCAGCGAGGAAACCGCGCAAACCATCAGTCAAATCCTTGCGGAAGGCGTTTCCGGAACCGGCGGCGCCAAAAATGCTTATGTCAAAGGCTATTCCGTCGCGGCCAAAACCGGTACATCGGAAAAAGGCACCTCCAATGCGCGCATCGCTTCCACCGTCGCCTATGCGCCGGCGGACGATCCGCAGGTCGTATGTATCATCATTGTAGACGAACCTACCATCGGCTCCATCTATGGAAGCACGGTCGCTGCGCCCTATGTATCCAAGCTGCTCGGTGACGTTCTTCCCTATCTCGGAATCGAACCGCAGTACACCGAGAGCGAGCTTGCAACCATGGAAATGAATCTTCCCAACTTCCGCGGCATGTCGCTCGACGAAGCCATCAGTCGGCTGAATACGTCGAAGCTCTCTTATGAGGTCGTCGGAAACGGAACCAGCGTCATCAATCAAGTACCGGCATCGGGAAGCATGCTTTCCAAGGAAAACGGTAAGGTCATCCTTTACACCAGCGAAACCGCAGCCGAACAAACCGCCGTCGTGCCGAATGTAATCGGAAAAACGGCGGCTCAGGCAAACAAAGCCCTGACGGACGCCGGCTTTAACATTCATCTCACGGGAGCGACAAGCGGCTCGGGCGCCGTAGCGGTAAGCCAATCGATTACCGGAGGCACGACAGTATCAAAAGGCTCCGTCATATCCGTGGAATTCCGCTATCTCGATACCGCGGACTAAAAAAACAAGGAAAACACGCAAATATCCGGACGGCAAAAGAAAAATTCCGATTACCGCGGAGGATACCATGCGTTTTTCAGATATTATCTATAAAAAGGAAATTCTTTCTTTCACCCCGTCGGTTTCCGACTTTCCGGTCGGGGCGCCGTGCTCGGACACCCGAAAATTAAAGCGGGGAGACATCTTCTTCTGTACCGACGGCACCAAGCAAAGCGGCTTCTCCTACATCGGAGAAGCGAAAAGCGCCGGAGCCTGCGCCATCGTCACCTCTCGCGGCGGCGCCGCGCGGGCAGGCCGGATGGGAATCCCCGTCATCGAGGTCGAGGACGTGCGCCGCGCCTATGCGCTCGCATGGAGCCGATATTTCGGCGAACCCCAAAAATCGCTGCGTCTGATTGCCGTCACCGGCACCAACGGAAAAACCTCCGTTTCTTACTTCATATGCGAGCTTCTCCGCATGGCGGGTTACGGCACGGGACTCATCGGAACCGTCGAATACTCAGACGGACGTCACACCTCGGTCTCCGATTACACAACGCCTCCGCCGGAGGAGCTGTATGCCCTGCTTTCGGATATGAAACAGGCGGGAAACACGTTCGCGGTCATGGAGGCTTCCTCGCACGCCATCTCACAGGACCGGCTGTTCAGGCTTGATTTCGAGGTCGGCGTCTTCACCAATCTCTCGCGTGACCATCTCGATTACCACAAAACATGGGATGCCTATCGGGATGTCAAGGCGAAGCTGTTTGGGAATTGCAGAAATTCCGTCATCAATCTCGACGACGCGGAAGCACGCTATATGGGCTTTGCTGCGGGCGGCGATGTTTATTACTACTCGGAAAAAGACAGCGGGGCGGAATTTTTCATCGATGCGCCGGAGCTTACGGCAGACGGAATCCGATACAGGCTGACATACGGAGAGGAAAGCATCCCTGTTTCCTCCACACTGACCGGCGGCTTCAACATCTACAACACTGCGGCGGCGATTGCAGCCGCACGGCTCGTCGGGATTCCCGCCAGCGTCCTCTCGGATTCGGCAAAAAAGTTGAAAGCTCCGCCCGGACGGCTCGAAAAGCTTGACACCGGCACGGATTTTTCCGTTTTCATCGATTATGCGCACACACCGGACGCGCTGGAAAAGGCCCTATCGGCATTGCGTCCGTTTACGAGCCGACTGACCGTGCTCTTCGGAGCAGGCGGCGAGCGGGACCACGGCAAGCGTCCCGAGATGGGACGGATGGCGGAACGGCTTGCCGACTTCGTCATCGTGACAAGCGACAATCCGCGCGGCGAGGAGCCCGACGCCATCATCGACGACATCATAGCCGGCATGACGCAAAACAGGCACATCCGCATCACCGACCGCAAGGAAGCGATCGAATATGCGGTGACACACGCCGCGGCAGGTGAAATCATCCTGCTTGCAGGCAAAGGACACGAAAATTATGTATGCGACAAGTCCGGAAAACACGAATTTTCCGAACGGGATATCGTTTATAAACTTACGAAAAGGATAGGATAAAAAAATGTATCTCAGCTTGAATGACAGCGGAATCACACTCGAAACACTCGCAAGCTTCGCCGGCGGAACCATAAGCGGCGGTGCCGACAAATCTCTCATGGCCTACGGGATTTCCATCGATTCCCGCACCATCAAAAAGGGAGACGCTTTCATCGCGCTGAGAGGAGACAAATTCGACGGACATGACTATCTCATGGCGGCAGCCAAGGCGGGAGCCGCATTCGCCGTTGTGGAAAGGATTCCCGACGGCTGCACGCTTCCCTGTGTCGTCGTCGACGACACAAGACATGCGCTCGGAAAAATCGCGCGCTCCTATAAGCAGCTTTTCCGGACGATCTCCGTCGCCGTAACGGGAAGCGTCGGAAAAACGACGACAAAGCAGTTTATTTATTCCGTTCTTGACACAAAATATAAAACGAACGAAACCAAAGGCAATTACAACAACGAAATCGGTCTTCCGCTGACGCTGCTCGGGCTCACCGCCGTCCATAAGGCGCTCGTCGTGGAAATGGGAATGAATCACAAGGGGGAAATCTCCGAGCTTTCCAAAATGGTGGAGCCGGATATTTCCGTCATCACCGGCATCGGGACCGCGCATATCGAAAATCTCGGCTCCAAGGAAAATATCCGAGACGCCAAAATGGAAATCATCGACGGCATGAAGCCGGGCGGCATCCTGATTCTGAACGGAGACGACCCGTATCTGCGCGACGTCAAAACAAACGACATTTTCAAAATCTACATCGGCATCGAAAATGAGGACTGCGTTTACAACGCCGAGAATATCCGCATGTTCGACGAGCATATGCTGTTCGATATCCGTCTGCACGACGGAGAAATCATGAACGACGTGCGAATCAACGTCATCGGGCGGCACAACATCTACAATGCGCTCGTCGCCTGCGTATGCGGCATTCTGCTCGGCGTGCCGGAGGAAAAAATCCGCTACGGACTGCTCAACTTCACGCCGGCGGAAATGAGACAGCACATCGAAGAAAAAAACGGCATCACCGTCATTGAGGACTGCTACAACGCCAATCCGGAATCCATGTCCGCAGGGCTCGACGTGCTCCTGCACACGGCAAAAAAGAAAAAGCTTCGTCCCATCGCCGTTCTCGGCGACATGCTTGAGCTCGGGCACATGTCCCGCGAAGCGCATTTCGACCTCGGCAACGAAGCGGCGAGAAAGGGCGTCGAACGGCTCATTACCTTCGGCAAAGCCGCACGCGACATCGCGGAGGGCGCACTTGCCGCCGGCATGAAAAAAGACAGGATAACGATTATCGAGGATACGGAAAACGCCGAAAAAGCGGCGGAAATCATCAAAAGCATCATCGAAAAGGGCGACGCCGTGCTTTTCAAAGCCAGCCGCGCCATGGCACTCGAAAGAGTTATCAAGCTGATTTAACGGAGAAAACCTATGCTTTTCAATTTCATTTTATCGGTTATCGCATCCTTTCTTGTCACCGCACTTTTGTCGAAAAAATTCATTCCCGCGCTGATCAGCCGGAAGATGGGACAGCCGATACTTGAAATTGGACCGAGATGGCATAAATCCAAGGAGGGTACGCCCACGATGGGCGGACTTTTCTTCATCGCCGCCATTCTCATCCTCAGCGCCGTATTCTCCTTTTTCGCATTTCCGAGGGAAGAGCTTCCGAAAATTTGGATCACGCTCGGCATGGCGGCGGCGTTCGGAGCGATCGGTTTCATCGACGACCGCGCCAAGCTCCTCAAAAAGCAAAACGAGGGGCTTCGCGCCTATCAGAAATTTCTGCTCCAAGTCATCGTCGCAGCGGCGTATCTTCTCCTTATGACACTTTTCTGTGACGTCGATACGGAGGTGGCGCTTCCCTTCTTTCACAAGACGTTCGAGCTTGGCGTCTCTTACTATGGCTTTGCCATTCTTCTCATCGTCGGCATCAACAACAGCGTCAATCTGACCGACGGCATCGACGGGCTCTGCGCTTCGGTCACGGCGATGGTTGCAGCCTTTTTCGCGGTCTGCGGCTTCCGCCTGCCTCATGCTCTTATCTCCTCCGAAAGTACCGACGCCTCCCTCGCGATTCTCGCCGGCATGACTTTCGGCGCCTGCATCGGCTTTCTCGTATACAACTGGCATCCGGCAAGGGTTTTCATGGGAGACACCGGTTCGCTGTTTCTCGGCGGAATGGTCGCAGGACTCGCCTTTCTTCTGAACTGCCCGCTTATCATCCTTGTCGTCGGACTTTTCTATGTGATTGAAACGGTCTCCGTCATGCTTCAAGTCATATTTTTCAAGCTGACACACGGAAAACGCCTTTTCAAAATGGCGCCGATTCATCATCATTTTGAAAAATGCGGTTGGAGCGAGCCCGCAATCGCCGCATTCGGAATCCTTGTCACCGCTGTCATGTCAATCATTTCCTATTGCTTTTTGTAAAGAAAAGCGCTAAACTATATTGATAATTGTAAAAGAGGTGCTAAGGTGACAAATACGGACGAAAGAACGAAACATACCGGGAGCCGCATGACGGCACCCGCGGAACATAAAAATCCGGTCAAGAAATTTCTGCATGAGCTTGTCTCCTCCGACGAGACGACGGTCTACCGCGTCCGCGGCGGCGTTGACAAGCCCTTTTTGATTTTGGTGGTGCTTCTCATCTGCTTCGGTTCCGTCATGGTGTCCTCCTCGGGCTACGTATATGCGAAAGCCTATATGGGCGGCGACAGCTTTTACTTCATCAAAAAACAGCTCGTCTGGGGTGTTCTCGGAATCCTCGCGATGATAGGCATGTCCGTCGTCGATTACAGCTTTCTCAAAAAGATGGCACTTCCGATTTTCGGCGTATCCTATCTCCTGCTGTGGTGCGTCTTTGTCCCCGGCATCGGCTCCTCGGCCAAGGGCGCGACAAGATGGGTGAAAATAGGCCCCATCCAGTTTCAGCCCTCCGAAATCATGAAATTCGCCCTGATTCTGCTGCTCGCGCTTTACATATCCAAATTCGCATCGAAAATGAAAACCTTCAAATACGGGATTTTCTTCCCCGCATGCGTGGTCGTACTGGTCTGCGCCACGACCGCGCTGGAAAAGCACATGTCGGGCACGATTATCCTCTTTCTCCTCGGCGCCTGTATGATTTTCATGTCCGGCGCCAGCATCAAATGGATCGGCGGCATCGCCGGCACCTTCGGCGCTGCGGCGCTCGGAATCATTTTGTTCACCGACTATACCAAGGCACGCATCGATGCATGGCTGCATCCGGAGCTGCATCTGCTCGACAAGGGCTTTCAGCCGTATGAAAGCCTGCTCGCCATCGGCTCCGGCGGGCTTTTCGGCGTCGGCCTCGGCAACAGCTACCAAAAGCATCTGTGGCTTCCGGAGCCGCAGAACGACTTCATCTTCGCCATCGTCTGCGAGGAGCTCGGACTCATCGGCGCCTTGGTCCTTATCGCACTCTTTATCCTGCTCATTTGGCGCGGCTTTCTCATTGCGAAAAAAGCGCCGGACACTTTCTCCGCCCTGCTCGTCGCAGGCCTTACCGCAAAGGTGGGGCTTCAAGCGCTGCTCAACATCGCGGTGGTGACGGCGACCATCCCGACGACGGGAATCGCGCTTCCGTTTTTCAGCTACGGCGGCACCGCCCTTGTCATGCAGCTCGCCGAAATGGGAATTATACTCTCGATTTCGCGCTTCTCCTCCGGAGAAAGACTGAAACATGAAAGCAATTTATCATCGGAAAGGATGCCAATCTCATGAAAGTTCTTCTTGCGGGCGGCGGCACCGGCGGCCACATCAATCCCGCCATCGCCATCGCCAACACCATCAAGGATCATGATAAAACCGCGGAAATCGCCTTTATCGGGACAAAAAAAGGACTTGAAAACAGCCTTGTGGCGAAAGCCGGCTATCCTCTCTATCACATAGAGATGCGCGGACTTCGCCGCAGCCTCTCTCTTTCCAACATCAAAACCGCTTACTATTATTTTACCGCTCCGCACAAAGCCAAACGGCTCCTGCTCGAATTCGAGCCGGATATCGTGATCGGCACCGGCGGCTATCTCTGCTGGCCGCTTCTGCACGCCGCCGCAAAGCTCGGCATTCCGACCGCCGTCCACGAATCCAATGCGATTCCCGGGAAAGCCGTCAGGATGCTTGAAAAGGAGGTCGACCGGATCTATACGAATTTTCCCTCCACCGCCGAAGCCCTCAGGGAAAAGGATAAGATTCTGTGCGTCGGAAATCCTCTGATTTCGCCGCCGTCCGGCAAAATGAACGGCAATCTGCACAAAGCACTGAACATTCCCGACGGCACCCGTCACGTGGTCCTCTCTTTCGGCGGCAGTCTCGGCGCCGAGCGCGTCAATGAGGAGGTGCTCGGACTCATGCGCATGCTGTCGGCAAGGGAGCCGGATATTTTCCACATTCACGCGACCGGAAAAATCGAGCACGAAGCTGCGATGAAAACGGCAGCGGAATACGGACTCGATAAGTGTCCGAATATCCGGCTTGTCGAATACATCTACGACATGCCGCTCTGGGAGAGAGCGGCGGACGCCGTCATCTGCCGCGCCGGAGCCATGACCATTTCGGAAATGGCACTGCTCGGCCGCGCCTGTATCCTAATTCCCTCTCCCAATGTCGTAAACAACCATCAGTATGAAAACGCCAAGCGTCTTGCCGATGCGGGCGCCGCGATCATGCTGGAAGAGAAATATCTGACGACCAACGCGCTCTATGACAGCGTATGCGATATCCTGCACAACAAAAAAACGGCGGATACGCTTTCCAAAAACATCAAAGCATTCGCCAATCCGACGGCGAAAGAGGCGATTTATGAGGATATTCTGATGCTCCTCAGCCGCGACGTGCTCACACTCATCAAGAAAAACAAATCCTGACGGTCCGCTCCGTCGGAAATGGATATGCAATCCGCGCCGCTTCCCATCAAATCCCGCGGCGGAAAGGCATGGTTCGATAACATGAAGGAAACAAAATCACGTCCCATATCACCGGTAACGGAAAAAAGCCTGAAAAAACGCAATTTTTTCATTGTATTCGGGTTTACTTCCGTTACCCTTTTGTGCGTCATTTTCTTTTTATTCGGCTGTCGAATCAAAACGATATCGGTCGAAAACACCGCCATAGCGGAGGAAGAAGCCATCCTTGAAGCCATCGGCATCAAAACAGGACGGCACATATATGCAATCAGCAAGGAAAAAATCTCCGCAGCCGCGGCAGGGACAAGCCCATATATCAAAGCCGTGACCGTAAAGCGCCGGCTTCCCTCGAAGCTCAGAATCGTGGTCGAGGAATATGAGCCGCTTTACTATACGGAGCACGACGGCGCCTACCTAATTCTTTCCGACACGCTGCGGGTGCTGGAAAACACACCGGACAAAGCGGCTGCCGCAGAAAAAGCGGGAACGCTGGTTATCCTGCCCGAAATCAAAACGGCGGAGGTCGGAAAAACGCTCGTTTTCACCGATCAAGACGACGGAAACGCGGCGGCAGTTATCCTTTCGGTATTTCACGACGCCGCCTTTCCGGATAAACCGGCATGGATTGACGTATCGGAAAAGTTTGACATCACCGCAAATCTCATGAACAAATACACCCTGTTTTATGGAGACAGCGAAAAGCTGTCCACGAAAATCGAGACCAGCCTGCGAGCCATCCGATATCTGACGGAAAACATGTACGGCGTCACCGGCAATCTATATGCAACCGGGAACACCGGCGCATCCTTTGAGATTACCGGTGTTGCGGAATCGGAATAGATTTTTGCGAAATCACGCCATAATTTGCATAACGGGGAATATTTTAGTCGATTTTTAATAAATTTTTTTGCGTTTTTCCGAATAATTTTCAAAAAACATCTTGCAAATAAATAAAAAACATATTACAATAATATTGTGTACTATTATCGAGATCAATAGCCAGGAGGAATATAAAAAAATGGGATTTGAATTCAATTCTAATTACGACAGTGGCGTTAAGATAAAAGTAATCGGCGTCGGCGGCGGCGGCGGAAACGCAGTCAACCGCATGATCGAATCCAATATTCAGGGCGTCGACTTCGTCACGGTGAACTGTGACAAGCAGGTTCTTCTCACTTCGAGCGCTCCGACAAAAATCGCCATCGGTGAAAAAATCACCAAGGGACACGGTGCAGGCTCCAATCCGGAGGTCGGCAAGCAGGCCGCAGAGGAAAACATCGAGGATATCTCCAATATCATCCGCGGCTCCGATATGGTGTTCATCACAACCGGTATGGGCGGCGGGACCGGAACAGGCGCCGCTCCGATCGTTGCCAAGGTCGCAAAGGACATGGGCATTCTCACCATCGGCATTGTGACGAAGCCTTTCTCTTTCGAGGGCAGAAAGCGCATGGTTCAGGCTGAAAACGGAATCGTATGTCTGCGTGAATTCGTCGATTCTCTCGTCGTAATCCCGAACGAAAGACTCAAACAGATCTCCGAAAACAGAATCACGCTTGCCAATGCGTTTGAATATGCGGACGACGTGCTCCGTCACGGCGTTCAGAGTATTTCCGATCTTATCAACGTCCCCGGCATCGTCAACCTCGACTTTGCCGATGTTTCTTCCGTCATGCGTGATGCCGGCTACGCTCACATGGGTGTCGGAACCGGAACAGGCCGCGACAAAGCGGAAGTTGCCGCAAAGATGGCCGTCACAAGCCCGTTGCTTGAAACCTCGATATCCGGTGCAACCGGTATCTTAATCAATATCACCGCTTCTCCCGACATCAGCCTTGACGAGGTAGAGACCGCGTCTGCGATGATTACCAATGAAGCGCATCCGGAAGCAACGGTCATTTGGGGCGCTGCTTTTGACAATTCCTTGGAAGACACCATCAAGGTGACCGTTATCGCAACCGGTTTGAAATCCGACGACAATGCAGTCGGCGGCGCAAAGCCCACGGCAAACACGGCATCCCGTTCCGCATCGGCGTCCTCTTTCTCCGCTCAAACCGCAAAGCCGAAAGCGGAAGAAACGCCCAAAGCGGCAATTTCCTCCGATGAAAAGGAGTCTCTTATTTCGGACAGCGACTTCGACGACATCATGAACATTCTCAGAAAAAACAGAAGCTAATCTTTACATAAAGGCACCTCCAATAGTTTGGAGGTGCCTTTTTATCGCTTTAAAATCGCAGCAGTAAAAAACGACCGGAAACAATCCGGTCGTTTTTTCTTCTAAAATTTAAGCGTTTTCGCCTTCGGATGCTTCCTCGTCACGGGAGAAAAGCTCGCCGTCGAGGTCAAGATCGTCCTCATCGCAGCAGTCACAGCCCTCGCCGTCGCAATCGCAGTCTTCATCGCAGTCGAGACAGCCGAACTCAAGCTCCTCATCCTTTTTGCAATCGTAAATCAGATAGCCGCCGGCGGCGCCGCTGACAGCGGCCAGAGCGAGAAATGCGCCTGCAATGCTCTTCTTCTTGCCGAGAAGAATGAAGAACATCACAATCGAAGTAACCGCCTGAACGAGAAGCGATACGCCTACATAAAGTTTTGTTTTCTTGAACATGGTAAAATCCCCTTTCATGATTTATTTTTTGATTTTGCTTTTATTTTATGCTTTGCTTTTCAGAAAAGCATTGATAAACCCATCGATTTCCCCGTCCATCACGGCGGAGATATTGCCGTCCTCGTAACCGGTTCGGCTGTCCTTGGCCAGTGTATACGGCATAAACACATAAGAGCGGATTTGAGAGCCCCATTCGATATTGGATTTCTCTCCGCGGATATCTTCGATTCTGTCGAGATTTTCGCGCGCCTTAATCTCCGCGAGCTTGCTTTTCAGCATGCGCATCGCAGTCTCCTTGTTTTGAAGCTGGCTGCGCTCTGTCTGACAGCCGACCACGATTCCCGTCGGCTTATGCACGATCCGAATAGCCGAATCCGTTTTATTGATATGCTGGCCGCCCGCGCCGCTGGAACGGTGAGCGGTAATTTCAAGATCCTCGTCACGGATTTCGATGTCCACGCTGTCGTCAAGCTCCGGCGTCACCTCCACCGAGGCAAACGACGTATGCCGACGTCCGGATGCATCGAACGGCGAAATGCGTACAAGCCGATGCACGCCGTGCTCGCTTTTGAGATATCCGTAGGCATTCGTGCCCTCCACAAGCATAGTGGCGCTTTTGAGTCCCGCCTCGTCGCCGTCGAGCCAGTCGAGGAGCTTGACGGCAAAGCCGTGCTTTTCCGCCCAGCGCGTATACATGCGGTAAAGCATGGACGCCCAGTCCTGTGCTTCCGTGCCGCCGGCGCCCGGATGCAGCGAAACGATTGCGTTGCATGCGTCGTATTCGCCGGACAGCAGCGTTTCCAGCCTCATGCGCTCTTCTCCGGCGCGGATTTTTTCCACTTCGGCAATGACCTCATCGGTCACGCTTTCATCGTTTTCCTCAATACCCATGTCGGCAAGCGTCATGGCGTCTTCAAGCGATCTTTTCAGCTCTGCGTATTCCTCAATCGTGCTTTTGATGCGTTTGAGCTCCCGCAGAATCTTCCCGGAATTCTCCGTGTCATCCCAAAAATTCGGCACAAGCGTCTTTTGTTCAAGCTCCTCCGCTTCGTCGCGGAGTCTGTCGATTTTCAGCGCCGAGCCGAGATCTTCAAGATCACCCTTCATTCCTTGAAGCGTTCTTTTCGCTTCTTCCAGTTGAATAATCAATTTATGTCCTCCGATTTATAACTTGATTCCCAGTATGTTTTCACGCGCTGCCGTCACATCGGAACTCCCTCCACTTTTCATTTTACTGATATCATCACATAAAAGATAAGACAAAATGAAACATTTTGTCACGGCCCGCGGCATTCTCGTCGAAACAAAAAAGCTCTGCAAGCCTGCTTATTTTTATTATAACAAAATATATGGCTTTTGTAAACTGTTATTTATGAGCGAATTGTAAAATCATTTCCCGTCCCCGTGCTTACCGCACGGATGATCAAACATACCGGAAAGCTCGATCACAAGTCTGCCGTCTTTCTCTTTGAAGCCGACGGCCTTCGCCGCTTCGGTCTTCTCACCCTCAAAATAAGCCTTATGCACACCGCAGAGATCGATAAAATTGAGCGTGGCTCGTCCCATAATAATGAGCGCTTCCATATCGTCGGTACCCACGGTGTTGCATAAATCATACAGATGCCCCGCATCCTCGATAATCCGAAACTGACAAATTCCGACCGGCGCACCGCCGTCATGCGCGGAATAAGCAAGCGCCGAGGCGTTATACGCCGTTCCGCACAACTCGCACAGCGCCTTTTGAGCGGTCTTGTCCGCAATCGGTTTAATTTCCAGCATATAGGCTCCTTTTCGCCGCCGCAGGACGGCTCTATCCAAACTTTTATCTTTTCAGCGAATCCACCTGTGCCCGCGTCAGATACCGCCATTCTCCCGGCGCGAGATTGCCAAGCCGCAGCTCTCCGATGGCAACGCGCTTCAATGTCATGATTTTGAGCTCCAAGGCCTCGCACATCTTCCGGATCTGACGGTTGCGCCCCTCAAACAGCCGTATCGCAAGCACGGTATAATCCTGCTTGCGCGTCACAACGGAAATTTCCGCCGGCTTTGTCAGATAGCCGTCGATCTCCATCGGACGGCCGAGCGCCGCAATTTTTTCCGGCGATACTGCGCCGCGTATTCTGACATGATAAATTTTCGGCTTATGATATTTCGGATGCGTGAGGCGGTTTGCAAGTGCCCCGTCATTGGTGAAAAGCAGAAGTCCCTCGGATTCGAGGTCAAGCCTGCCGACAGGAAAAACGCGCATTCCGACATCCTCCACAAGCTCCGCCACCGTGGGACGCCCCATCTCATCGCTCATCGTCGTCACATACCCGCGCGGCTTATTGAGCATGAGATACACATGCCTCACGGAGGACGCGACAACCTGTCCATTATATTCCACAGTATCCGCCGCCGGATCGATTTTCATACCCAGCATGGCCGGCGTGCCGTTGACACGGACTTTTCCTCTCTTGATTTCCTCCTCCGCCGCGCGTCTCGATAAGATGCCCTGCTCGGAAAGATATTTTTGAAGACGCACTTCTCCCATTTGAAAGCTCCTTACTTTTTCTCCGTCAATTCAGAAACGGGAATAGCTTCTGCCAAAACGTTTTTTCTTTTTTCTGAACCGTCACGCCGCTTTCCGCATACAGCTTCACGGACGCAATCTCCGTGCCGCTTTCAAAAAAGCGCACCGTTCCGATTTCGTCACCCTTTTCCACACCGGCGTAAAGAAAGCGCGGCAGCTCCACCGTCATGGTGATTTTCCCGTGCGTTTTGGCAAGCACGGCGTAGCAGGCTTCCATATTGGAGACGCGAACCGTATCCGTTTCCCCTCCGCAGACATGAACATCATAGGATAGCGCATGGGCTACGGCAAGCTCTTCCCTTTCATAGAGGGAAAAGCCATAGTCGAGCAGCGCGCGATGATCCCGCCAATCGTCGCCGTCGTTGAGCGTGACGCAGATCAGCCGCACACCGTCTCTTTCCGCGGCGGAAACCAGCGTTCTGCCGCACTTTTTGGTGAAGCCGGTCTTTACGCCGATGATATCGTCATATTGACGCAGCAGTCTGTTGTGATTGACAAGCAGTCTCGACGCGCTGGAATTGTGCAGCGGAATCAGCTTTTTCTCGGTCGAAACGATCTCGGCGAACGTCTCATTTTCCAGTGCGTAAGCGGCTATCTTGGCAAGCTCATATGCAGTCGTATAATGATTCTCGTCGTCAAGTCCGTGCGGATTCATAAAATGCGTATCCGTAAGGCCAAGCTCCGCCGCCTTTTCGTTCATCATAGCGGCAAAGGACTCGATACCGCCGGCCACATCGTAGGCAATCGCCGCGGCCGCATCATTCGCGCTTTGCAGCATCAGCGCATACAGAAGCGTTTCCATCGCGATTTCCTCGCCGGCATACAGATAGACCGAAGAGCCTTCCACGCCGGAGGCTGCCGGCGCTACCGTAACAAGCTTATCGAGACTCGCGTTTTCCAGCGCCACGATCGCCGTCATGATCTTTGTCGTGCTTGCCATGCCGCGGCGCTGATTCTCATTTTTTCCATAAATGATTTTGCCGCTTCCCGCCTCAATGAGCACCGCCGAGGACGCCGAGACGGACGGCGCCACGCTTTCCGCGTGAAGCATATTCGGCACAAGCAGCAAAGCCACAAACAGAAAACACAAAAAACGTACTGTCTTTTTCATGAAGGATTCTCCCATATTTTCAGCGAGGACACCGTCCTCTGTCATTTAACAAGCGACAAAGGCAAATGCCTTTCCCAGTCGGAGAATATGTTCTCCGATCAAAATTCCGAAATCGGAGACACGGGACAGATGTCGCGGTTATAATTCATAAATATGGAAAAATCCGTATTTCTATGCGCCAAAAGGCACTGTAAAAAATTTCCGGCCTTATTTTTCCTCTTCGGGAACAGGCTCATCGGGAGTAACGTCAGAATCCGAAGTCTCCTCGGCTTCCGATTCCGTCTCTTCCTTTTTCTTCTTTTTCGAGCCAAACGCCGCCTTGATTTTCGAGATGATATCCGGCGCCTTGTCCACGATATTTTCGATCGATGCGCCGAGGTCGGAGGTGTTTGTCGGATTGTGAATACTCAAAAGCTCCACCTTTCCGTCGGCAGAAACAATCAGAAAGCCGACAGGGGAAACCGATACGCCCGTACCGCCGCCTCCTCCGAAATTGTTTTTGCCCACCGCCGCCGAGTTTTTTCCCGCATAGTCGTTTCCGCCGCCCGCAAAGCCGACGGAAACCTTGGAAATCGGAATGATCGTCGTCCCCGCCGACGTCATGATCGCCTCCCCGATGATGGTATTGGCATCCACAAGCTCACGAATGCTGTCAAGCGACGATTCGATAAGCTCGCTGATTCTGTTTTTCTGTGTGTTTTTCTGATTATCCATGATCGTGCCACCCTTTCCTTCCGTTTATTACGATTTGACAGCCGTTTGGCCTTTATTCTTCACAAATGCGATTCCCGCCGCAAGCAATGTCGCGAGAACGCCCCACAGATTGATGGAAAAATCGATTTTAATCCGCACCTTTGTTTTTTCACCCAAAAAATCCGCAGATACGTCCACCGGCGCCGATTTTTTCACTTTAAAACGGATTCCGCTTTGGAGAAGCTCAAAGAGATTACTGGACAGCCCCGCAACAGCCCCGTAAAGCACCGCCGTTTTGGCAGCATCACCGGTCGCAACGGCGATTTCATACGCATGCAGCCGAATCCGCAAATGCCGTCTGAGTTTTTTCATAATCGCTGCCGCAATCCGCAAAATCAATCGGAGCATATGCAGGATATTTCGCTTTTTCTTGGGAGCCGCTTCCTTTTTCTCTTTTTTCTTCTTCTTTTTTACCGCTTGCTTTTCGCGTTTTCGCTTTTCTTTTTTCGGACGCTTCCGCTTTTTTGCCGGAAAAACGGATATTTTCACGAACAGCACACGAATCCAAACGCGAAGCTCGCCGTCCGCCGAAATCACCGCGTGAAAAGGAACCGTGAGCAGAAATACAAAAAACAGGAGAACCGCGCCGGCAATGAGAAATCCCGTCATGAGGCGTCCCCGCCGACAAGCGGCAGCGGCGGCAGCTCGGATAAATCCGAAAGCCCGAAAACCCGCAGAAACGCCTCCGTCGTCCCGTAGAGGCGCGGCCTGCCCGGGACGTCCATTCTTCCCTTTTCCTCGATCAGCTCACGCTCGGTCAAAACGCCGACCGAATAGGAGCTGTCCACGCCGCGTACCTGATCGATATAGGAGCGCGTCACCGGCTGATTGTATGCGACAATCGCCAGCGTTTCAAGCGACGCCTTGGAAAGATTCCCGCCGTCGCGGATTCCGAGCGCCTCCTTGATATAATCCGCGAAAACCTCTTTTGTCACAAGCTGACAGGCGTTTCCGAGCGTCAGAAGCTGAATGCCGCGCGGAAGCCCGCAGGTCTCATATTCCGAGGCATATTCCGAGACAAGCGTCCGGATTTCCTCCTCCGGGATGCCGATTACCTCGGAAAGCTTGGCAAAGGTCACGGGATGCCCCGCCGCGAACAGCACCGCTTCGAGAATCCGTTTTGTCTCCTCCGGCGTTATGATTTTCTCCTCATCCGGCATTTACCATCGCCTCCGTCCCGTCCCGTCTGTGTTCGGTACTGAAATTCAGAATAATATTGGAGCTTGTCACGTCTCCCACTTCCTTTTGCAGAACGATTCTTCCCGCCTTCAAAAGCTCGAGGGTGGCGTAAAAGATTGCAACGATCTCCGAGCGGCTCGTCACACTCTCAAAAAGCTCGTCGAAATGTGCGCTCCGCCTGCGATACATGAACCGCAGAACGGACACGATTTTCTCCGAAACCGGCACGATATGCCGCTTGATGATAGGCGCGATTTTGTCCATCGGACGGTTTTCCTCCTCCTCGCGCCGGCGCTCGCCCATACGAATCAGCAGCTTTTCCAAAGCACCCGTGAGAAGCGCGATATCCATCTCATCCGGGATTCCCTTATCCGGTTTCATCTCATCGGTATCCTTTTCAAACCGTCCCGCAAAGCTCTTTTCTCTGTCGGAAAGCCACGCCGCCGCTTCCTTTGCGGTCTTGTATTCCATCAGAACGCGGACAAGCGCGTCGCGCGGGTCCTCCTCTTCCTCTTTTTTGGGAAGCAGCATTCGGCTTTTGATGTACATCAGCTCCGCGGCCATCGTGATGAATTCGCCGGCGACCTCCATGTCCATCTGCTTCATCAAATCAACGTATTCCATATACTGATCGAAAATCAGCGATATCTTGATATCCAGAATATCCATCTTGTTTTTGGCAATCAGAGCGAGCAGAAGCTCGAGAGGGCCTTCAAATACTTCGGTTTTAAAAACAAGCTGTTCCAAAAGAACCTCCGTCGCCGGTCTTATACGGCGAAATACTTAATAGAATCGGAAAAACGGAAAAAGCTGGATGAGCCAGTTCATGCCGCTGATTAGCCACACGGAAATCGTACTGAGAATATTGCTGAAAGCGCCGAACCAAAGCAGAATAAACATAGCGATCATGATATATTTCTCATACCGCATGATACCGAAATATATCTTCGTCGGCAGAAAAATATATGCAATGCGCGAGCCGTCGAGCGGCGGAATCGGCAAGAGATTGAATACCGCAAGGCTGACGTTGAGAAGTGCAAATTGCAGGAAAAACACAAAGACAAGATACATCACCTTTACCGACATAAGCTCTGTTTCCGGCGGCAGACTGTAAATCGCGCCGTTCCAAAGGTCGACGAAGGAAACGGGAGAGGCCGCCGTCAAGGAATAAATCAGATAGGACAGATACAGCAGAAAAAGTCCGATAAAGCTCATGAGAAGATTGGAAATCGGTCCCGCGGCGGCGACCAGCGCCATGTCGCGGCGCGGCTTCTTATAATAGCGCGCATTGACCGGAACCGGCTTCGCCCATCCGAACCGAAAAAACACCATGCAGATAAGACCCAAGATATCGATATGCTTGATCGGATTCAGCGTCAGCCTGCCGAGATTTTTTGCCGTAGGGTCTCCCAGCTTATACGACACGTAGCCGTGCGCACACTCATGCACGGACAGCGCCAAAAGCACACCCGGTATTGACAGAAGATAGGATACAAGAACATTCGGATTTGAAAAAATATCCAGCATTACGTATCATCCTTTATAAGAATATTTTAGGAAACTGTCACCTGATATATTCGGAAACCGCAGTGAGAAGCTCATTTTTCCCTGTCCCCGTCTGCGAGGAAAACAGAATCGCACGGATTTTTTCCGCCGCATACGGCGATGACAGAAGCGGATGCGAGCAAAGCGCGTCAAAATTGGCATTCCGCGTCGTCGTGTTCAGCTTGTCGGACTTAGTCGCCACGACAAGATACGGCACGGCGTTCGCGTTCAGCCATTCGATCATCATATAATCGTCCTCGGTCGGACCGACCTTCAAATCGATAAGCTGAAAGACGGCACATGCCATGCCGCTCTCGAGATAATCATTGGTAAGACCGGCCCACACGCGGCGCTCGCTCTCGGAACGTCTCGCATAGCCGTAACCCGGCAGATCGACAAGATACAGTTTTTTATCGATTTCATAGAAATTGATCGTGACCGTCTTCCCGGGAGACGAGCTCGTGCGGGCAAAGCTCTTTCTTCCGAGCAGCGTATTGATAAGCGAGCTTTTTCCGACGTTCGAGCGTCCCGAAAGGGCGATCTGCGGCAGTCCGTCGCGCGGAAACTGATCGGCTCTGCCGGCCGTCATTTTAAGGACGGCATTCTGTGTATTGAGCATATTTTCCCTCTTTTTTTCTCTTCCGTTCAAACGGATCGCGTTCAAGGGCGATTACCAGCGCCTCCTTTGCGGAGGAAACAGTCTTAATCTCAACGGCAGCCTTGACTTCATCGGCAATTTCCGCGATATCGCTTTCGTTGTCCTTCGGAATCAGAATCGTCCGGACACCGGCGAGATACGCCGCCATCGTTTTTTCACGAAGTCCGCCGATCGCCATGACACGCCCGTGGAGCGTAATCTCCCCCGTCATCGCCACATCACGGCGCACGGGGATTCCGCAAAGCTCACTGACAAGCGCCGTCACCATCGTGACACCCGCCGACGGGCCGTCCTTCGGGACGGCGCCCTCCGGAACATGAATATGAATGTCGTTTGTTTTATAGAAGTCGGATTCGATGCCAAGTGCGGGCGAAAGACTCCGTATGTAGCTGATTGCCGCCCTTGCGGATTCCTTCATCACGTCGCCGAGCGAGCCTGTCAGCTCCAAATGACCTGTGCCGGGCAGCGCCATCGCTTCGATGCGCAGAAGGTCCCCGCCAAGCTCCGTCCATGCCATTCCGTTGACGATGCCGATTTCGTTTTCATCGGAAATCCGCTCGCGGAGCATTTTCTGCTCCCCGACAAAGGACGCGAGATTTTTAAGCGTCACACGAACGCTCTTTTTCTCTCCGCAGGATACGATTTTCGCCGCGCGGCGGCAGCATTTTTCAATGCACCGTTCAAGTCCGCGCACACCCGCTTCCCTCGTATAGCAGTCGATAAGCTCATAGACGGATTCGTCGTCCATCTTGAACATGCGCGCAAGAAGCCCATGCTTTTTCATCTGCTTGGGAATCAGATGACGGCGCGCGATTGCGAATTTTTCCGCCCGCGTATAAGCGTGAAGCTCAATGATTTCCATGCGGTCGAGCAGCGGGCGCGCAATGGTATCGAGGCTGTTCGCCGTTGTGATAAACATGCAGTTTGAAAGATCGACCGGGATTTCGACAAAATTGTCGCGGAAGGTCTTATTCTGCTCTCTGTCGAGCACCTCCAGCATAGCGGACGCGGGATCGCCGCGCATATCGCTCGCCATTTTGTCGATTTCATCGAGCAGAATCAGCGGATTGTTGCTCTTCGCCTCGATCAGCGCGTTAATAATCCGCCCCGGCATGGAGCCGATATAGGTCTTTCTGTGACCGCGGATCTCCGCCTCGTCATGGACGCCGCCAAGGGAGACACGGACAAATTTACGGTTCGTCGCTCTCGCAATCGACGTCGCAATCGAGGTTTTACCCGTCCCGGGAGGTCCCACAAGACAAATGATCTGTCCGCGCAGGTCGGGATTCAACTTCAAGGCGGCGAGATATTCGATGATTCTTTCCTTGACCTTTTCAAGTCCCTCGTGGTCGTCGTCGAGAATCTTTTTCACCTCGGGAATATCGATTCTCTCCTCTGTGGAAGCTGCAAACGGAACGTCGAGGCATACCTCGATATAATTGCGGATAACGGTGTTTTCCGCCGAACCGAACGGAACGCGCGAAAGCCGCCCGATCTCCTTTGTGAGCGCCTTTTTCACATAATCCGGATAACCGCCCTTTGCGAGCCGTTCCGTATATTCTTTGATATCGTCGTCGTCGAACTCCTCCTCATCCTCGCCCAGCTCCTCGCGAATGACCTTCATCTGTTCGCGCAGATAATAGTCGCGCTGATTTTTCTTCATACGCTCGTCGACCTCGCGTTTGATGCGGACGCGCTCTTCCATAACGCTCTTTTCCGCTTCCAGCATGCCGATAAGCTTTTCCGCGCGGGCACATGGAGAGAATTCCTCCAAAATTTTCTGTTTGTCCTCCGGCTCCGGAATCAGATTTTCCGCCGCGAAGTCGCAGGCCGCGCCGAGATCGTGTATCGTGTCGAAAAGCAGCCAAAACTCCTTGGAAAATTTCGGCGCATATTTCGCAAACTCCGCGATGATGCTCTTAATCTCGCGCAGCAGCGCGCGGGAACGAAGCTCGACTCCGGTTTCAATCACGAGCTTTTCCAGTATGTTCGCCGTCTGAAGCTTTTCGTCGCCGAAGCCGGTGAGGACCGCGCGCCTCTCGGGTTCGATGATGGCGCGGAAGAGACCGCTTTGGGTCTTGACCACCTGCTTGATTTTTGTGATGACGCCTACCGTATAGACGTCGTCGATGTCCGTCACATCTTCAAGCGGATTTTTCTGACAGACAAGAAAGACGGGCGAGCCCTCTTTTGCAGCGGTTTCCAGGATTTTTTTCGCCGGACCTTTGTCCATGTCGATGGTCATCGGAATCCCCGGAAAAGCCACGATACGGCGAAGGACCGCACACGGCATGGTATATTTTTTTATGGTTTCTGTTGTGATTGCCATATTTTATTCACTCCCTTTCCATGTGCCCGGGAGGGGGCACCTATGTGATGCGCCGTTATAAAAGGCGCGTTTCAGCAATGTTACAGCAATAGGGATGATAAAATCCCTATTTTAATTATTATATCATACTTTTATCCGTTTTTCCATACCTTTGCTTAAAATTATATGAACAGATGATTACCAAATTGAAAAATAATGCGGCAGCTCAAACGTCGGCCCTCCTATTTTGCCCCAAGCGGAGCTGCCCGGAATCCCGCAAAGAGAACCACATTTGCCGATATTTCAACACATAGACGGATTCATTTATCGCAGCAGCTTCAAAGTTCGGGAAAAGATTATTACATGAAGCCGCCGTCTTTATAGGAAACGCACCGTCAGCATGACCGCGCCGAGCACGGCCAAAACGATACCGGTCACGCGGTTGAGTGTTTTTGCCGGCGCCCTATTGGCAAATCTCGCCGCTACCTCGGCGCCGACAAGCGTGAAAACGATACACAAAATCAGCGCTGTGAGATCGGGCATAGAGCCATCGATCAAAAAATGCGAAGCCGCACCGGTGAGAGCTGTAAAGGTCATGATAAAAACGCTTGTACCAACTGCCGTTTTCAGCTCATATCCGAGCACGCTCGTCAGAATAAGCAGCATCATCATGCCGCCGCCCGCGCCGACAAAGCCGCAGATAAAGCCGATGACAACTCCACACAGAATCGATTGCAGAATTTTTGCTCTGCGGCTTTTCCCTTCAAGCCTTTCCTTTGTGGTCATGACCGGTTTTACGATGAATTTGATGCCGAGCAGGAGCGTCATAAAGACGGAAAACGTCCCCATCGTCCCGCCCGATACCTTGGACGCGGCAAAGCTGCCGACAAGAGTAAAGAGCAAGACGGACGCAAGCATGATAAGGCCGTTTTTGATATCCAGATTTTTATTTTTTCCATAAGTATAAGCGGAGGCCGCCGATGCCAGCACGTCGGACGCCAGCGCGATTCCGACCGCCTCATAAGCATCAAAACCCAAAAAAGTAATCAGCATCGGAGAAATCACCGCCGCGGCGGAAAGGCCGGAAAGACCGGTTCCCACTCCCGCCCCAAGGCCGGCGACGATACATACGATGACTTTCACAAGCATAGGATACCTCCCGCTAAAATTCCGATAGATTATCCGCAGAATCAGCAAAGCGCCGGAGCTATGCTCCGGCGCTTATCATCACAGATGTCAGGATTCGGAAGTGCCCGACTGAGGAATCTCCGGTGCACCCGAAATCCGGTCGAGAAGCGTATCGGTGACAAGCGTCTCAATAAAGGAAAGACGCATCACCTCTTCGCCGTAAAGACTCTCAATCTCCTTTGCCGTATATTCCACCCCATAATAAGAGGTATAATCCTTTGCAATCTGTTCCAGATCCGCCGCATAATCCTCATCGGTATATTCGATGCCCAGCGCTTTCTGTGTCAGCTTCACAACGATATACTGATAAGCGGCTTTCTTTGCGGATTCCTCGATATAGGTCTTGTCGCTTCCGTCCGGATACAGCATCTCCCTGACCTCTTTTTTCGTGTACGTCTGCCCGTACTGCGCATAGGTCGCAACCATATCGGAAACCTCGCGGTTGACGTAATCGGTGTAAATTTTCTCAAACGTCGAAACCAGCTTATCCGGATAAGAAATCAGCTCGGAACGGTCATAGACGAAATCCATCAGCGCATACTCCGAAAAGCTTTGGACACGGAATGCGTATTTCAATTCCCAAATGTTATCAAAAGGCGTGTTCTCCGTAATCAGCGCATTGTCGTTGTAGACATCCTTGATTTCGATGGCGAATACCGCTTCCTTGCCGGCCAGCGTTTCGTCAGGCTCGTAATCCTCGGGGAACGTCACCGTGATTTCAAATTTCTCGCCGTTTTTGTGTCCGACAAGCTGGCTCTCGAAGCCTTCTATGAAGCCTGCCTCGCCGACGACGATCGAATAATTCTCTCCGGTTCCGCCGTCGAACTTCTCACCGTCGATCGTACCGGTAAAATTCATCTTTATCGTATCGCCGTATTCGATCACGTCCTTGCTCTTTGCCACCGCGTTATAAAAAGACACGAGCAAATCGGATATATAGCTGTCCGTATAAACCGCGGGAAGCGCCTTTTTGACCGTAACCGTGAATTTCACCGTCTTTCCCGCAAGAGCGTCGTCCTCATAGTCCTTGTCAAGCTTCATGGTAAAGGAAAACGCCTCGTCAACCTTAACGGTTCTGCCTGCGGTGGTACTGGTGGAAACATCGTCCACCTTATAGCATACTCCATAATCAAATGCGGATTTATCGGCATAGCGGTAAACATCATAGTCCTTGATATAATCCGCATCGTCATCATGCGTCCAAGCTTCGATTTCGGTCGTCGTCCCATCCTCTCCGACAAGCTCGGCCGTCACAAAAAAATCGAGTGTATAGCCGGTCGTGGGATAAAACGATTTCGTCGTCTCCGAAAGCTGCTCTCTGTATGCCTCATACCGCTCGCAAAGCTCCTCATATGGGAAATCCGTAATGTCGCCGAGCTTCACATAGGCGGTCAGGTCCTCGTTTTCGATATCGAATTTTCCACAGCCCGTGAGCACTGCGGCGCACATGACAAAAGCCAAGGCAAGACAAATAAACTTTTTCATAGTTCCACCATCCAAACGAATTTACATTTTTCAAGAGTATAGAGTTTTTTAATAGTATCACACATTCGGCATAAATTCAACCTTTTTTACATAAAAAAGCCGAATAGCCGCAATTCTTCACAAAATTTTCAATGATTTTTCATTTTTTCGGAGAGATAGGCGAGCGACCGGTTCAGCTTCGGAAGATCAAGCCCTCCGTCCGCGGCAAGCACCGGAGATTCCAGCGTCACCGTGCCGCCGTGATAAGCCGGCATCTCGGCAAAAAGCGTTTCAAAATCGATGATTCCGTCTCCCGGATGCAGAATCGGGCGCGTCACGCCCCACATACCCGGTACGGTTTCACCGGAATAATCGCTGACATGCAGATGGCAGATGCGGGATTCCCAGATCTCGCTTTCAAAGAAAGCACCGCACTGATCCATATAAGACGCATGGCGCGTATCGAACGTAAAGCCGGCCTCCGGAAATGCCCGTGAAATCGAAAGAATGTTTTCAAGCGGCGTCGGCTTGCGGCACGGCACGTTTTCCACCGCGAGGCGCACGCCGCGCTTATCGCAGATTTCATACAGCGCGTCAAGCCGAGAAATCGCCCCCGCGAGCTGAGCTTCGGAAAAACGTCCGTCCCACAGATGAAATACCGCTTTCTCCGCGCCCACGGCCTTTGCCATGTCGGCATTCAGCGTAAAAAGCCGCAGCCCCTCCTCTTTGTCCTCCTCTGAACCGAGGGAGAGGAGCGCGCCGACATCCTTTTCAAAATGAATGGTCGGCGTCTTCACCCCCGCCCTTTCCAAAGCGTCCGCCACCTCGGGAAGTTTATCGTACCACGCTTTCAGCATCATCAGCTCGAAGCCGTCCGCCGCGACGGCGTTCCGATTCTCAATGATTACATGATAGTCATATCCGTTCGCCCGACCGACCAACGTGCCGGTCGAGCAAAGAATCTGCGTTTCCATCATTTCAGTTATAATAGCGGATATCCGCCACGACCTTTCCGAGAATATATACCTCTTTGGTAAGAATGGGCTTCATCGTCTGATTTTCCGGCTGGAGACGGAACATGCCGTTTTCCTTATAAAAGGTCTTGACGGTCGCCTCCTCGTCGATCAGCACAACGGCGATATCGCCGTTCTCCACATAGCTTGTGCGGTTCACGATCACGTAATCGCCGTTCATGATTCCGGCCTCGATCATGCTGTCGCCCTTGATTTTCAAAGCGAAAAGCTCCCCTCTCGCCATGCCGTGCGGCGGACAGTATTCGAGATAGCCGTCGAAATTTTCCTGCGCCAAAATCGGAAGCCCCGCCGCCACCTGTCCGACAATCGGCACTCTGACGGACGGCTGTCCGGTCATGCCGTCCGCATCCACGCGCAAGGTGCGGCTTTTTCCCTGCTCCTTGTGGATATAACCCTTCATTTCCAGCTTCGTGAGATAGGAATGGACCGTCGCCGTGCTTTTGATGCCGAGCGCCGCCTTGATATCGCGCACGGACGGCGCATATCCGTTCGCCTCCATGGTCTCGCAGATATATTTGTAGATTTCGTTTTCGCGTTCGGTCAGATTTTGCATGGATGCCTCCTTAAAATTATCACGTTTCGCCCCATCTCACGGCATGAAAAACAGCCGCTGCCGTTCTGTCTTTCCGTTTTTTTCAAGCCATTCGATGAAAGCAAACAATACTTGCAGAATCAGTATATCATACTTTTTCAAAAAAATCAAACTTTTGTTCCGATTTTCAAAAAATATTTTCATTTTGTCAATTAAAAGCCCTACGGCATATGATATCATGATCCGATTTGCTCGGTATAAGGCAGTCGCAGACAGGAAGGAGAGCGGTCTTTTGGAAATCGATTACGAGGCGATCGCAGGCTATGAAAGAATGACGGACTGCATAAACGCCATACTGGAAAAATACCCCCAAACGGAAAACGGCTACATCGGCACAAGCATCCTCGGACGCGGCCTTCTGTATCTGCGTCTCGGGCACGGAAAAAGCGCATCCCTTTTTGTGGGTGCGCATCATGGAATGGAGCATATAACCTCGAATCTGCTCATCAAATTCATCGAGGACGCGCTCGCCTGCGAGCGTTCCGGCGCGAGAATCGCCGGCGGCTTCGACGTCCGTTATATCCTCGCCCATCGGTCGGTCTATGTCATCCCGATGCTCAATCCGGACGGCGTGGAAATCGAAACCGGCGGAGCCGAAACCGCAGGACTTCTGCGCGAGCGGCTTCTCGCCATGAACGGCGGGAACCACAATTTTGTGTCGTGGCAGGCCAATGCGCGCGGCGTGGACCTCAATCACAATTACGACGCGGGTTTTGCCGAATGCCGCAAGCTCGAGCACGAGCACGGGATTTATTCCGGCGGTCCGACGCGGTACGGCGGAGAATATCCGGAAAGCGAGCCGGAAACGGCCGCTCTTTGCAGGCTCACAAGATTTCTCACGCCGAACCTTCGGTGCGCCGTAGCGCTGCATACGCAGGGCGAGGAAATCTACTGGGACTATCTCGGCAAGGCGCCGAAAGGCTCCCGCATGCTCGCCGAATGCTTCGCAAACGTCAGCGGATACCGGGTCTCCGCGCCCGACGGCATCGCCTCCTACGGCGGCTATAAGGACTGGGTCATCTCGGAGCTTGGGATTCCCGCCTTCACGGTCGAATGCGGATACGGAAAAAATCCGCTCCCTCCCGCCGATTTTTATAAAATATACGAAAAAGTTCTGCCGATTCTGCTCACAGCCGCAGCTTTTTAGAAAAAAACACTTGCATTCGGCCACGGATTTCCGTTATAATGGAAACAAAGGAAAAACTATATTTGAAGATAAACCCGCAGCATGCTGCCGAGAAGCTCGTCCCGGTCGATTTTACGAATGAGACTTCTCGCATTTCGGTGATTGGTGATATAGGTCGGATCCTCCGAAAGAATATATCCGACAAGCTGATTCACCGGATTGTAGCCCTTTTCCAGCAGCGCGGCATAGACCTCGCCTAAAATCCGCCTGTTTTGTCTTTCCTTGTCGCTCTCGATCGAAAAGGTGATGGTCTGATCGTTTGGATAAGCCGACATTTTCTCTGTCCTTTCAAACACATATTTTTAAACTCGTGATTATTGTATACCAAAAAAGAGATTTTTTCAACATTTTTTTAGAAAGACATGCAAATTCACAGCATTGTTTTCTATTTATTTACATGGGAACCCGCATAAATTTACGGAAGGATGTGTCACCAAATGGAAATCAAGCGCAAAAAAATCACAGAAGAGGAAATTTTTGAAACCGAGCGCAGGCTCGCGGAAGAGGTTTCCGCTCTCTGCGGGCAGCACGCCCGCGAATTTGAAGCTCTCGGTTATGAGCTCGACCTCGAATTCGGCCAAAAAGAGGACGAAGCGCAAAACAGCTACGCCGAGTTCGTTCTCGAAGAGGGGAAACGGTACGAGAGCGGCTACGTCAGCCGCGCGCTCATCACGGTCAGACGAAAAAAGACCGAGGAGGAGCTTGCACAGGACGAGCAGCTCGCCGAGGAAAACCGGAGGGCGGTTGAGTCCGCGGAAACCGAAGCGGACGCGGAGCAGCTCGAAAATGATGAAACGCTCCGCATCTCGGAGGATGCGCTGAAACGTTCCGTCGCGTTCACCGAGGTCATGCTTGTGCGCGCCTACAAGTCCTTTTGGACGGAATGGGTCAGCGTCTGCGACAGCCTTGCGGAAATCGAAAACGACCTCGCGGAATTCTTCAAATCTTTAAGCTCCGGAAAAGAAGACGCCGAATATCAGAACGACCTGTAAGCCCTTACAAATCCGTCGGATAAACCGGCGGATTTTCTCATCTTCACGCGCAAAATTCACAAAATACATATTGTATCCCCTCCGATAACGTGATATAATGGAAGTTAATATAGAAATTGGTATGCAAATGGCTTTCGCAGGACGGAGACTGCTTTATGATAAAAAATGAACTGACGCCCACAGGGCTTAAAACCTCGGATTTTTTCTTTGAGCTGCCGGAAGCGCTCATCGCCCAGCATCCGACCGAGCGGCGCGACGACGCGAGACTCATGGTGCTCGACCGAAAAACCGGCGGAATCTCTCACCGGATTTTCCGCGATATCACGGACTATCTGCGCCCCGGAGACGTGCTCGTCGTCAACGATTCCAAGGTCATTCCGGCGCGCATTTACGGAAAGAAAATCAGAGAGGACGGCACCGAGGGCGCGGACGCGGAATGTCTGCTGCTGCGCCAGCGCTCTCTCGACGTTTGGGAAACGATTGTGCGCCCCGGCAAAAGGCTGAAAAAGGGCGCTCGCATCCGATTCGGAGACGGGCTGCTCGAGGGCGTCGTCGACGAAGTGACGGACGACGGAAACCGGATTATCGCTTTTGAATACGACAAGAGCGGCGGACGGAATCTCTATTCCATTCTCGATGAAATCGGCAGAATGCCCCTGCCGCCCTACATCACAGAGGAGCTCAAAAACAACAGCGACTATCAGACCGTATATGCGCGCGAGGAAGGTTCCGCGGCAGCGCCGACCGCGGGACTGCACTTCACCGAGGAGCTGCTCGAAAAAATCCGCGGTATGGGCGTCGAAATCGCACCGGTCATGCTGCATGTCGGGCTTGGAACCTTCCGCCCCGTCAAGGCGGATTCCATCACCGATCATGTGATGCACAGCGAATTTTTCACCGTCACGGAGGAAAGCGCGGAAAAAATCAACCGCGCAAGAGCGCATGGCGGACGCATCGTCGCCGTGGGCACCACCTCCTGCCGCACGCTCGAAAGTGCATCCGACGAGCACGGCGTCGTCCATGCAATGTGCGACGATACGGGAATCTTCATTTATCCCGGCTATCGCTTCAAGGCGGTGGACATGCTCGTCACCAACTTCCACCTGCCGGAAAGCACGCTTGTTATGCTGGTTTCCGCATTTGCCGACCGCGGCACCGTCATGAACGCCTACAAAACCGCAGTTGAAGAAAAATACCGATTTTTTTCGTTCGGCGACGCGATGCTGATTGTTTGAGACTATATAGAAATCATTTGTTTTATTCTTGCTTTTCCGGAGGACATCATGAATCCCGATAAAATCCGCGTTGCCGCCGTCGCGGGACCGACTGCGAGCGGCAAAAGCGCGCTTGCCATGCTGCTCTGCCGGAAATACGGCGGCGAGCTTATCTCCTGCGATTCCATGCAGATTTACCGCCGCATGGACATCGGCACGGCAAAGCCGTCCCGCGCGGAACGCGCGGAAATCCCCCATCACCTGATCGATATCTGCGACCCTTCCGAGGATTTTTCCGTCGCGGAATTTGCCGTTCTCGCAGACCGGGCAATCCGCGAGACAGCGGAGCGCGGCAAGCTTCCCGTGCTGTGCGGCGGAACCGGACTGTATCTCGATTCCGTGCTGCGCGGCGTCGATTTCGGCGAAATGGAGGCCGATCCCGCCTACCGCGCGGAGCTTATGCGGACGGCGGCGGAAAAAGGCGCTCTTTTTCTCCATCAAATGCTGCGGGAAAAGGACCCCGAGGCGGCGGAGAGGATTCACCCGAACAACGTCAAGCGGGTGATTCGCGCGCTTGAAATCTGCCGTCTTTCCGGCATGACAAAAACGGAATGGGACAAGGCAGCCGTCCGGAAAGAATCCCCCTATGATGCCACCGTTATCGCGCTCGACTATCGGGACCGCGATATTCTCTATGAAAAAATCAATCGGCGTGTCGAGGAAATGCTTGACGCAGGACTTGAAAATGAAGTCCGCTCGCTGCTTGCGGACGGCTGTCTCACACCGGATTCCACGGCGGGCGGCGCAATCGGATATAAGGAGCTCATCGAATATATAAACGGGCGCATATCTTATGCGGAGGCGGTCGAAGCGGTTAAAACCGCGACGCGCCGATATGCCAAAAGACAGCTGACATGGCTGCGGCGAAATGAAGCCGTCCGATGGCTGTATCCGGACGATTATCCGGATACACAGTCGCTTTTCACAGCGGCGCAGGCGCTCATTTTCAGCACATAAAAAAGAGGATGGGAAATGGAAAAGAGCGAAAAATCCATATACAAAAAAATATTGGTGGCTTCGCTCTGCGTTCTCGCGGCGGTATACGTCATCTATCATATCGCGTTAAATCTGCGCCGAGATGTGCAGCTTTTTGCCGTCGAGAAGTATACGGCGCAGGACATTCAGACTTTCACCGGCTATATTTTCCGGGACGAAACCGTTCTTGTCTCTTACACGTCGGGAATTCGGAACTATCGCTATTACGACGGAGAAAAGGTCGCCGCAAACAGCGTCGTCGCGGACATCTACCGGTTCGGCAGCGAGGATACGGCGGAAAAAATCGCACAGCTCAGGCAGCAGATCGATATTCTCAAAAGAAGCACCTCCATCGCCGGGACCACCGTCGCCGAGGTGCAAAAGCAAATCGATTCCCTGACCTACCGGATTTCGGAAAAAAATGCCGCGGGAGACACCGCGGCGGCGGGGGCACTTGCCGACGAGCTTCTTGTGCTGATGGCGAAAAAAGACCTCCTTGTGCAAGGAAAATCCGATTACAGCTATGAAATCTCCGTCTTGGAAGCACAGAGGGCTTCCCTTGTTTCCTCGCTCGGCACGCCGAGCGAATCCGTGCGCACGGCCGCCTCCGGATATTTTTATTCCGAAACCGACGGCTACGAGAGCTTATTCACACTTTCCGCCGCGGAGGGAATCAGCATCGAACGCTTCAATGCGCTTGTTTCCTCCGCTCCCGTCTCCACGACAAATGCGGTCGGCACGCTGATGACGGATTTTCATTGGTACTACGTCTGTAAGACGACCGTATCCGAAGCGGATGGCTTTTCCGCGGGCAATACCTATGACTGTCTCTTCACGGACAACGGATATTCGGAACCCATCCGAATGCAGATCGTTTCCAAGCAAACCGACGATGCGGGCAACGCGCTTCTCGTATTCTCCACCACCGCGCTTCCCCGTTCCTTCGATATGACGCGCTGTCAGCGCATGGAAACGGTGAGGGCCACTTACAGCGGCTACCGGATTCCCGCCGACGAGGTAAGGGTCATCGACGGCGCGACGTTCGTCTATGTATTCGACGAAGGGACCGCGAGGCTCCGCGAGGTCGGGATTCTGTGGGAAGAAAACGGATATTTCATCGTTTCGGATTCCTATGAAAGTCCCGCGGGAAACAAAGTATTAAAGCTGAACGATCTCATCATCGTCGGAGAAAAAGATTTGTACGACGGGAAAATCATAGACTGATAAGAGGAGGAGCATAATGGAAGAACATCTTCTCTCCATCAAGGAGAATATTGAAAAAATTCGTTCGGACGCGGCGCCGTTTCCCGGCGCGCAGCTGATGGCAGTCGTCAAAACGCGCACACCGGAGGAAATCCGCTATGCCGTGCGGGAATGCGGCATCAAGCTGATCGGGGAAAACCGTGTCCAAGAGCTGCTCGCTCACTATGAAAGCGCAGAAGGTGCCGAGATTCATTTTATCGGCACGCTGCAAAAAAACAAGGTCAAATATATCATCGATAAAGTATCGATGATCGAATCGCTGGGCAGCGAAGGGCTTGCTGCTGAAATCGACCGGCATGCCGCAAAGCACGGAATCCGCATGCCGGTACTGATCGAAATCAACATCGGCAGAGAGCCGTCGAAATCCGGCATCGCGCCCGAGGAGCTTCCCCTCTTCTGCGAGATTTTAAAAAAATATCGGGCACTCATTCCCTCGGGACTGATGACCATCGCCCCGCGCTGTACGTCCGCCGCCGAATACGGTGTTTATTTTTCCGAGATGAACCGCCTGCGAAATACGGTATTCGCGGAAAATTTTCCGTCCGCCGGACATCCGCTGCTTTCCATGGGCATGTCGTCAAGCTACCTTCCGGCGCTTGAAAACGGAGCCGATATCATCCGTATCGGCGAGGGTATTTTCGGGAAAAGAGACAGAGCTGTAAATAAATGACAAAAAGTCCAAGAATTATCTGAAATTTTTTCTCTTTTTTTCAAAAAAATAATTGCAATTTCTGTCCACAATATGTTATAATGGCATAAAGGGTAATCTATCCCTTTTTCCTTATCATTATGAAAATATAAATCAGATAAAAGTTATTTTTGGAGGTACAAAATGGGCTTGCTTGATAAAATCAAAGGAATGGTCAACACCGACGACGAATATGGAGATAACTACGGCCTCGACGAGACCGAAAACGACGACATCATTCCTACCCGTTCCGCGGCTTCAAGACCCGGCATGAATATCTCGGGGCATGACAATTCCGTCGCCATCGAGCTCAAGGTGGTAAGACCCGAAAGCTATGGCAGCGTGACGGAAATCGCGGACCATCTTCTCAATCACCGCACGGTCGTCCTGAATCTTGAAGCGACAAACAGAGAGGTCGCCAAGAGACTGATCGATTTTCTCGCGGGAGTCGCTTATTCCATCGACGGGCAGCTCAAAAATGTAGCCAACAATACATATATCATCACGCCCTGCAACGTGGATGTGGCGGATTCCCAAATCAGATCGGCGGAGCCGAGACGCCAAGCTACCATGCAGCAGCCCGCTCCCGCCGTCAATCTGACGAGCGATACCCTGTTTTGATCACGGAAACAAATAGAATTTTGAGACGGGGCATATTTGTCCCGTCAAGGTTTTGTACGGGCAGCCGGCAGACCCTATGAAAATTGGAGAGGATAATTTCATGGCACCGATCACACCCAAGGCGCTCTCCGAGCGGGAGTTCACCAAAACCATACGCGGATACAGCATATCCGAGGTAGACGAATATATAGGCCGCATTGTAGAAAACTATTCGATTCTTTACAGGGAAAACATCGAGCTTGCACGTCGGCTTTCCGAAGCGACGGGAAGACTGGAAAATCTGAGTTCCGAAGAGGAGCTTGTCAAACAGACGCTTCAAACGGCAAAAAAAGCGGGCGACAAAATCATCGAGGAAGCCTATATCAAGGCGGACGACATTCTCGCGTCGATCAAATCGAGCTGCGATTCCATTCTGCGCAATTTCAGAGACAAAATCGAAGCACAGAAAACCGCGCTTGCCGATATCCAACAGAATATTCTCACCTTCAAAAACGAGCTTTTTGAAAAATACCGTCTTCATATCGAGCTGATCGAGCAGATCTCCCCCGTATACGAATATGAGGAGGAGCTTTCCCCCGACGAATATGTGGAGCGCGTCGTCACCAACCTGAAAAAAGAGGTCGCAGCCCAGTACGGAATCTCCCTTGATACCCTCACTGCGCCGGACAATACCCAGACCAAGGTAGCGGAGGACACAAGCGAGCTGCCGCCGGCCACGCCGGAAGCGGAGCCTCCGATCGTCGAGGTACATGAGACGGCACCGCAAAAGACCGCTCCCGCCCCGAAAAAGAGGAAGCCGCGCGCCGTTCCGTCCGTCATGGAGCTACTTGACGAATATGAAGACCCTGAGGTGCTGCGCGAAGCCAAGGCCAAGCTGCCGCGCGCGCGGCAATTCATGCTCGACATCGACGGCGAAAATGAGAATGCCGAGCTTGTGCTCTCCGGCAAATAAAGGAGGGGCCCATGGTTTTATGGATCATCGTCATTGCCGTTTCCGTCTTAATTGACCAAATCACAAAGATCGTTGCGGCCGGAAATATGGCTTTATATGAATCCGTTCCGCTGATAAAGGGCTTTTTCTCCTTTACGTATATTCACAATTACGGTGCCGCATGGGGAATTTTCAGCGAACACCGCTGGGTTTTCATTGTGATTACGGGAATCGCAATCATCGTGCTCCCCATCATTCTATACCGATTCAGGAAGCTGCATTTTCTCTTCGGCTTTTCGATGTCCCTTATCATAGGCGGAGCAATCGGCAACATGATCGACCGTCTGTTTCGCGGCTATGTCATCGATTTCTTGGAGTTTACGTTCATCGATTTTCCCGTATTCAACGTCGCCGACATCTGTGTGACGGTCGGAACGGTGCTCATGTTCATCTACATTGCGTTTATCGACAAAACGCTCTTTGCCGACAAAAAAGCCCCGAAACCAGAGGAAGCTACCGGAGAGGAAGTTCTGCCAAATGACGGAAACCATCAAAAAAGCGATACCGACGACAAATGAAGACGCGGGCGTGCGCCTCGACGTTTTCCTTTCGGAAAAAGAACCCTCGCTCTCCCGCTCCCGGGTGCAGAAGCTGATTGAGGACGGCTGTGTGTTTGTCAACGGCAGGCTTACCGCATCAAAAAATTACAAGCTGCGGGAATCCGATTATATTGAGATTGAATATCCCCTGCCCGCGCCATGCCGCGCCGAGGCAGAGGATATTCCTATTGATATCCGGTATGAGGATGAGGATATCATCGTCGTAAATAAACCAAAAGGCATGGTTGTGCATCCCGCCGCCGGTCATTACACGGGGACACTCGTCTCCGCCCTGCTCCATCACTGCGGCGACAGCCTTTCCGGCATCGGCGGCGTCCTCCGTCCGGGCATCGTGCACCGAATCGACAAGGATACAAGCGGCCTTATCGTCGCTGCCAAAAACGATGCGGCGCACCTTGCGCTTTCGGAGCAGCTCAAAGAACACAGGATTTCCCGCGTTTATCAGGCGATCGCCCTCGGGAAAATAGAAGAAAATTGCACGATCGACCTTCCGATCGGCCGTCATCCTACCGACCGAAAGAAAATGGCTGTGACGGACAAAAATTCCAAAAATGCCGTCACGCATGTGGAAATTCTCGAACGGTTCCCCTCCCTAACCTATGTGAAATGCATCTTGGAAACCGGAAGAACCCATCAGATCCGCGTCCATCTCGCCCACGTCGGGCATCCGCTGCTCGGCGATGCCGTCTACGGAAGCATGAAGCAGCCGATGAATATACGGTACGGAAAATATACAGCCGGTCAGTGTCTTCATGCGGGCAAGCTGAGCCTGACACATCCGCGGACGGGAGAGCGCCTGCATTTTGAATGCGAGCTGCCGGACTATTTCAGGAATGTCCTCGCATTGTTGGAAGCCGGCAAATAAAAACCATCGGAAAGGTCATATCCGAATGAAAAAATTTGAAAACATTCTCCTTTTATCCGATATCGACGGAACGATCGCATGGAACAGCGAATATATCCCTCCGGAAAATATCGAGAAAATCTTATATTTCAAGGAAAACGGCGGACATTTCGCCTTTTCCTCCGGACGCAATCACAAGGATATTTACCGGATTTTGCCGAACCTCCGAGAGCTTGTGAGCGCTCCCTGCATCCTTTGCAACGGAAGCTATCTTTATGACGCGGAAACCGAGGAAATCCTAAATCCCCGGTATCTCGACGAAAAAAACGCGGTGACGCTCCTGCATGAGATCAAAAGCAGCTTTCCGACGGTGGGCTTCCGCGTCACGGTACCGGACGGCTTCCTTGTTCCGGCGGGCGACGCCGTCATGATGCGCCAGCTCTCCGAATGGGGAATCGCGGACATCGCAACCGTGCGCGAGCTTTCGGAATTTGACGGGAAAGAGTGGTTCAAAGCGGTGTTTGTTGCGGATGTCGCGACGCTTTCGGAAGTCGCGGCTTACATAGAAGCCCGGTATTCCGAGGTTTTCACGCTCACGCGTTCCAGTGAATTTTTGCTTGAGCTTCAGCCCCTCGGCGTATCCAAAAGCTTTCAGTTTCCTTTTCTGCGCTCCCGATATCAAAGCGCCACGCTATACGCCATCGGAGATTATGACAACGACGCCGAGATGCTCCGGCATGCGGACGTCGCGGCCTGCCCCGAAAACGCCTCCGAGGAAATCAAAAAAATCGCTGCGATTCACGTTTGTCACTGCAAGGACGGCGCACTCGCCGACCTCATCGAAAAAATCGACATGACGCTGTGACAAGTGCGCAGAAAATCCGATTCTCCACGAAAACCAATTAAGAAGCTTCCCCTGAAATCCAATATAAAACCGCAAAAGGCGGAGCCGGCTCATCCGGCTCCGCCTTTTCATTTTAAGCCATTCACCTATTCTTGCCGTTTCTCCTTGCCGCCGGATTTTTTCCCGCGCGTCCTCGGCTCGATTGCAACGTCCCCAAGCCCCTCCTTGAAGCCCTCTCCGATGGTTTCCGTCGCTTCCCCGAAAATCATAAAAGCCGCGGGATCGATTGTCCGCACCAGCGTTTTCAGCGAATAAATCTCATTTTTCTTCACCACGCATAAAATGACCTTCTTGCTCTCCTTCGTATACCAGCCCATTCCGTCGAGCACCGTGACCCCGCGCTCCAAATCCTTTGTCAGCGCGTCGGCAACCTTCTCATACTGCGCGGAAAAGATATACGCAAGCCGCGTTTTTTCAAAGCCTCCGGTCACGATCTCCAAGGCGTTCGACGACATAAAAATCGCGATAAACGAGAAGAAAATCGCAACATAGCTCCGCGTCGCAACCGCCGACACAATCACAACGGCAGCGTCGATGACGAGAATCAGCTTCGATGTCGGCAGTCTTCCGAATTTCAGCTTGATCAGCAGCGCCGCAAGGTCCGAGCCTCCCGTCGTATAGCCTCTGGCAAACATCAGTCCGACCGCCGCACCGACGACGATGCCGCCGAAAATCGCATATAAAAGCGAGTTTTCCTCCGGATTCGGAAAGGCGGGCTTGAAGATTCCGAGCCACGCCGTCACATCGACAAATACGGACGAAACGACAATTCCGATGATACCCTTAATGCTCGCACGGAAGCCGTAAAAATGCAGAAACAGCAGCACCAAAGGGACATTGATTACCAAAATCATCGTACCGGTCGGAAGACCGTATAAAATATTCAATACTGTGGCAAGACCGCCGGCTCCGCCGATAAAAATTCCGCCCGGAACGAGAAACATATTGTACGCCATGCCGAAAAGAATCCCGCTCACAAAAAGAAATCCGATATCTGTCAGAATCTCTCTGCTCCTTTTTCTTTTATCCGTTTTTTCCACAATCACAACCTCCTTTGGAATAGCAAAACCGAACAATGAATATATTTTTATAGCAAGCACCGAATCCCCGCGTATCGGCAGACGATGCTTCATAAAGCTTTGCGCCGATTCGGAAACAGGAGAACGGCGCCCTCTTTTTTCACGCGCAGCCGTTCCTTGTTCAAGGAACCCCCGCGGTATTCACGCAAATTTACAGCCGGCAGCCGGCAGAATCGGGATATCCAATGAAAAGATTGAAACGTTTTGTCATAAATGCGCTTATCCTCGGCGGGACCACCATTTTTATGAGAAGCATATCCGTGATTTTCAGCGCATATGTTTCCAACAAAATCGGCGCCGAGGGAATGGGGCTTTTTTCCCTCATTTCAAGCGTGTATATGTTCGCCGTAACCCTCGCAACCTCCGGCATCAGTCTCGCCGTCACAAGGCTCGTTTCAGAGGAGCTGGGACATGACAACGGCGCGGGCGCGGTTCAGGCGGTCAAGAGCTGCGTCGGTTATGCGCTCGTCTTCGGCTGCTCCGCCGCCGTGCTGCTCTTTTTCGGCGCGGATTTCATTTCCACCCATATCCTGCGCGACGCACGCACCTATCTTTCGCTGCGCGTGCTCGCCATAGCGCTTCCGTTTATTGCGCTCTCCAATATTTTCAGCGGATATTTCAACGCCGTCAGACGCGTCTATAAAAGCGCCTCCGCCAGCATCACCGAACAATTCGTCAAAATCTTCATCACGGTAAGCCTGCTTGCCGCCATCGCGCCGCGCGGAACGGAATACGCCTGCCTCGCGCTCGTCGTCGGGACCGCGGCATCCGAGGCGCTTTCCTTCTTTTATCTCCTGCTGTTTTATATCATAGACAAAAAACGTCACATCAAAGCCGATGAGGGCAAAAAAAGTCCGGATATGCGAAAAAGAATGCTCTCCATTTCGCTTCCGATCGCCCTTTCGTCGTATCTTCGCTCCGGACTTGTCACCATTGAGCATATCCTCATTCCGATCGGCCTGCGCCGCCACGGTTCGGACTATCAGACGGCGCTCGCCTCCTACGGCACAATTCACGGAATGGTATTTCCGCTCATTCTGTTTCCGTCCGCCGTATGCTCCACCTTTGCGGGGCTGATCGTGCCGGAGCTTTCCGAGCTTGCGGCGCAATACGGAGAAGTTCGCGGAAACCGCCACATCTGCTATATCGTGCGGCGCGCGCTATGCTTCGCTCTGTTTTTCGGCATCGGCACCGCCGGAATCTTCCTCTGCTTTGCAAAGCCCATCGGTCTTTTGGTATACGGAAGTGAGGAGGCCGCAAAGTATATCGGGATATTCGCATCCCTCATCCCCGTCATGTACCTTGATACGACCGTCGACGGCATGCTCAAAGGGCTTGGGCAGCAGTTCAACTCGATGATATACAACATCATCGACGCCTCGATGAGCGTGCTCCTCGTTTGGACGCTGATGCCGAAGATCGGCATATACGGCTACGTAATCTGCGTATTTCTCACCGAGCTCGTCAATCTCGCGTTCAGTCTGAACCGGCTGCTCATGGTGACCGACGCCAAAATTCCGCTCTGCCGCGCAGTGCTTTCCCCCGTCGTCTGCATCATCGGCGCGACTTCCCTTTCCTCGCTCATCATGAAGCTCAGCTTTCCGGCCTCCGCAAGCTATGCCGCGGTCACGGTCGTCGGGATTCTGCTTTCTCTGATTTTCTACGTCATTCTTCTCAGGACCACGCAGGGCCTCACCAAGGAAGACATGACATGGCTCTCCGGTCTCGTCAGAGAACCGAAAGCGCCACAGCTGAAAACCTGATTTCTCACAAGAATACGGAGCCTTCCGGCTCCGTATTCTTTTTCATTCCCCAAATGTTCGATAGTCGGCAAAACGCTTTTTATTTCACAACGAGCGACAAAAGGTCGTTCACATCCGCCGTCGCCAAGCATTCGACCGTATCCGACGCGCCATAGTAGATTTTCACCTCGCCGCTCTCCTCCAAAATCATGCCGCCGGGGAAAATGACGTTCGTCCGCATTCCCTCCTCGGTTTCCCATACCGTTTCCGGCGCGATGAGCGGCACCTCCGACATGCCGATGATTTTCGACGGATCCGCAAGATCCAGCAGCATAATGCCGGCATGATAGCATTTCGTCCATTTTTCCTCCCAGCCGTGCTTGCCGCGCTCGGGATCGCGGTGGACGGCATGGAACAGCGTCAGCCATCCCTTTTCCGTTTTGACGGGAGGTGCGCCGGGTCCGATCTTGTCATTGGCAAACGGGACCTGCTCCACACCCATGACAAGCCTTGAATTGCCCCAAAAGCGCAGGTCGGGAGATTCGGAAAGCCAAATATCGAAGCGGTCCTTTCCGTTTCTCGAATAGATCGGCATCGGGCGCTCCAATCTGACATAGCGGCCACCGATTT
This sequence comes from uncultured Eubacteriales bacterium, assembly GCA_934446365.1. Taxonomy (GTDB): domain Bacteria; phylum Bacillota; class Clostridia; order Oscillospirales; family CAG-272; genus QALR01. Next base: position 66,194 of record CAKSDZ010000007.1, read on the forward strand.
TCTCCGGAAACAGCACCATATTGCGGTTATCCGGAACGGTAAGCGACAAAATCTCGACCTTTTCAAAATCGTCCGTGACGGCGATGCCGCCGCGCAGACCGTGCTTCGTATCCACGGCAAAGCAGATATAGCAGCGCCCGTCCATGACGGTCAGTCTCGGATCATAGACACGCAGCACATCGGGATCGTTCAGGGTCTCCGGCGTCATAAACGGCGTCTTTCTCACATCCCAGTGCTTGCCGTCGTCGCTTGTCGCAACGCCGATTACGATATGACGGCATCCGCCCCACGGCGCGCGCTCAAAGTCGTCGCGGAACACCATGACGTATTTCCCGCCGAATTTCGCAACACCGGCATTATAGATACATTCCGCCTCATAGGGAATATCCTTCTTGGAAAGGACAGGCGCTCCGCCGTTATAGCGGTGTATCACCGGACTCGAAACAATTTCAGGCTGCATTTTTGGCATAAAATTACCTCCTATTCCGTAGCAACGGAATTATAATCAATCAAATTTTGAACGGATTTCCTGTTCATATCCGTCCCAAACGGCTCTCACTTCTTCCCAGTCGCCGTCCGTCAACACGCATTCATCGGTATTGGAAAGACGGTATAGGTCCGGCACACCGAGCTTCGGTGCGAACCGCAGATAGCGCACCGATTCGTCCCGTCCCGAAAAGGCCGGGAAATCCGTATCGATGAGCGCCTCCGGCAGCATCGTCCGATAGAGCCTCGCCCTAAACGACATACTGCTTTTGACGCAGCGCTGCCGCGCGTCATAATCGTGGAGCCTCGCCATATCCATGACATCCGCAAAATACGGATGACAGCCGCTCGCGCTGACAAGAGCGTCCGGCTTCGCGGCCTTCGCGGCGTCATAGATCAGCCGAAGCAGCCGCTTCACAAGCTCAATGCCATAGACACCTGGCTCATATGTCACAAGTCCCTCCCCCGTCGGGACCCAATCGGCAAAATCGATTTTAAAGCCGTCGCACCCGAAGCCATCGGCATCATCCGACAGCAAGGTATGAACGGTGTTCTTGACCCGTTCGATATAGCGGGGATTGGTCGGATCGCCGGCGGCCGGCACACCGTCCTTTACGATACATTCGTCGGCGGGCAGCCCCTCGGGCGACCAGCACCGATACCACAGCAGAACCCGCCTGCCTTTGGCATGTTCCCTATCCGCAAAGCTCCTCAAATTCGGCCATTTTTCAGGATCCGGCAGAAACGTGCCGTATTCCTTCTGCCATTTGTCGTCGATAATGATGGCGGTGGGACGCAGTCCCAGCCTGTCGAGATGCTCCGACATATCGTTATATACGGTCTCCGATGCGGCGCCGTATATATCCGTGTGATATTTCCATTTGAGAATCGCCTGCTCACCCCAGCCGCAGAAAAGCGGCCCGTACCACCAGCGCGCGGGAGTTCTGCCCGTCGGATGGCATCCGTTTTGATAGTGCCATGCGGCGTAGGCGCAGAGCACTGCCCATTCGTCCGTGCCGGGGCATCCGAGAATCCCGGGAGAGCGCCATTCGCCGCCCGCCTGCGCCCCGCCGTATAAATCCGCGGAAAAGCGAGCGCGTCCCTTCATATTGCGATAGGAAAAGCCGTCAAAGTGATAGCTTCCGTTTTCCGCCGTAAGGCCGATGCCAAACCAGCCGCAATCCTCCTCGGTATGAAACGGAAAACAAAGAGGCGGCGGCACATCAGCTGCATGGAAATTGTATTGTCCTCCGCCATGGAATACATACGGGTTTCCGTCCCAAGGCGCGGCTACAAAAACAGATATGCCGATGTGTCATACAGAATCCCCGGCTTGCCGGCCAAAAGTGTGCCGCAGAAATAGTCGATATGATGCGGACGCTCGTTTCCGTAAACGCGGACGGAATAATAAAAAAAAGCTTTCTCAATCCGCAGAAGATATTCCTTCCGCTCCCAAAGGCAGCTTTTCGATGTCCATCAGGCGATTACGGCGTCATTTTCATAGGAAACGTCCAAACGGAGAAAATCCGCATCGTCCTCGTCGTCCTTGTCCTTTGTCGAAACCGCACTGACAGGAGATACCGTGAAAAAATGTGTGTCGCCGACAAAAATATCAAACGAATCCTTGCGCAGGTTTATTGCAAAGCCGTCGCAAGGGATCCGCATCGCATCGTTTTCCATGTAGACAGTTCCTTTCTCCGTATAATCGGTATGCCCTACCTGACAATAGAATCAGACCATATTCCTCGGAAGAGGATTTCTTCCGCATTTTATTTTTTGAAAGTATCGTGCGCTTGCGGAATTATTATAACGTAACCGACCCATAAAGTCAACATACGAGCGAAACATTTTCCGGTGCCCTCCTCAGTGCAAAAAGGTCTGACGCATGAATGCATCAGACCTTTTCCGTCTTGTTTATTTTTTATGGCACATGCCTTTTGAAGGACAATTCTCACAACCGCATCCACAGGAGGTCTTCCCTTTTTTCTTATCCCGCACAAGCTTCACTGCGATCAGCGTGACAATGACAGTCAAAACGAGAATGACGAGAATGGTTCCCCAGTTATTTTGAAGGAACGTGATCATGATTTTCCCTTCTTTCTATAATCAGACCTTGACCTTGACATCCAGTTTGTTCTTTTCCTTGTAAGGACGAACAAGCATGTAGATGAAGAGCGCGACAAGCGCAAAGGCGACGATGGCTCCGAATACGTTGCCGGTTCCGGTAAAGAGCGTACCGAGCTGGTAAATGACGAGCGCCACAGCATAGGCAAACAGGCACTGATAGCCGATGGCAAACCACGTCCATTTTGCGCTGTTCATTTCTCTCTTGATAGCACCCATAGCCGCAAAGCACGGCGCGCAGAGCAGGTTGAATACAAGGAAAGAGAAACCGCTGATCGCCGTGAAAGCGGCGGCAATGTTGCTGTATACCGAAGCTGTGCCGGTGCTGTAAAGAATACCGAGCGTTCCGACGATGTTTTCTTTTGCAACAAGTCCCGTGACCGAAGCCACAGCCGCCTGCCAGTTGCCCCAGCCGAGCGGAATGAAGATCCACGCGATTGCATTTCCGATCACCGCGAGAATGCTCTTATCGATTTCATCCTCGGCAAGCATACGGAATGTACCGTCCACAACGCCGAAGTAAGTCGTGAACCAAATCACGATGGTAGACAGAAGAATGATGGTTCCGGCCTTTTTGATAAAGGACCAGCCGCGCTCCCACATGCTGCGCAGCACGTTGCCGACCGTCGGCAGGTGATACGCAGGAAGCTCCATAACGAAAGGTGCAGGATCACCGGAGAACATCTTGGTTTTCTTCAGGATAATACCGGAGCAGATGATAGCCGCCATACCGATGAAATATGCGGCAGGAGCAATCCACGGAGAGCCTCCGAAAATCGCGCCGGCGATCATGGCAATAAAGGGCAGCTTTGCACCGCAGGGGATAAAGGTTGTCGTCATGACCGTCATACGGCGGTCACGTTCGTTTTCAATGGTACGGGACGCCATGATTCCGGGGATACCGCAGCCGGTACCGATCAGAATCGGAATAAAGGATTTTCCCGAAAGACCGAATCTACGGAAAATACGGTCCATCACAAAGGCGATACGCGCCATGTAACCGCAGGATTCGAGGAAAGCAAGGAAGATGAACAGAATGAGAACCTGAGGAACAAATCCGAGCACCGCGCCGACACCGGCGACGATACCGTCCAGAATGAGACCTTTGAGCCAATCCGCACAGTTGATGGCGTCAAGTCCGCTTTCGACAAGAACAGGGATGCCGGGCACCCATACACCGTAATCGGCGGGATCCGGCTCCTCAAAGCCATTCTCCTCAAAATAGGCAACCGCTTCAAGATATGTTGTCTGAATAACCTCTTCATTTTTCTTTTCCGCTTCGGGAACAGAGGAATAGTAAACCGTCATGTCGGTTTCCGCGAGGGTTTCCTCATCCTCGACGGTGATCGTGCCGGTCGCGTTGTCGGAGGAGGGCTTGAAAGCTTTCAATGCTTCCAATGCGGCTGCCGCATCAAAATCATCGGCCTCCGTATCCAGATCGACAAAAGCATTTACCGCATTCATGGCATCCGTATACGCATCCGCCGCATCCGCCGCCGCGGAATCTCCGATACCGAGCAGGTGCCAGCCGTCGCCGAACACGCCGTCGTTCGCCCAGTCGGTTGCAAATCCGCCGACCGTCGTAACGGAGACAAAATAAACGATAAACATGATGACGGCAAAGATCGGAAGTGCCGCCCAGCGATTGGTCACAACCCGGTCGATTTTATCGGATACGGAAAGCTTTTCGGCTTTCTTTTTCTTATAGCAGCTCTTCATAACGGAAGCGATATAGACGTATCTCTCGTTGGTGATGATGCTTTCCGCATCATCGTCGAGCTCCTTTTCCGCCGCCTTGATGTCCTCCTCGATATGATCGAGCGTCTCTTTCGGCAGATTCAGGGATGCCAGCACCTTTTCGTCGCGCTCAAAAATCTTGATGGCGTACCAGCGCTGCTGTTCTGCCGGCATATTATGTACAGCCGCTTCCTCGATATGTGCAATCGCATGCTCAACCACGCCGGAAAAACTATGCTGTGGAACGGTTTTGGTGGTTTTCGCCGCTGTCACCGCTTCCTCTGCGGCTTCCATGGTTCCGGTGCCTTTCAAGGCCGAAATCTCCACTACCTTGCAGCCAAGCTGACGCGAAAGCTCCGCGATATTGATTTTATCGCCGTTTTTGTCTACTACATCCATCATGTTGACGGCGACCACAACCGGGATGCCAAGCTCCGTCAGCTGCGTCGTAAGATACAGGTTTCTTTCCAAATTGGTTCCGTCCACGATGTTTAAAATCGCATCCGGACGCTCTCCGATCAGGTAATTTCTCGCCACGACCTCCTCGAGTGTATACGGGGACAAAGAGTAGATACCCGGAAGGTCCATGATGATAACGCCGTCATGTTTTTTCAGCTTGCCTTCCTTTTTCTCAACCGTGACGCCCGGCCAGTTTCCCACAAATTGATTGGAACCGGTCAGCGCATTGAACAGCGTCGTTTTTCCGCTGTTCGGATTGCCCGCAAGGGCAATCTTGATTTGCTTTTGATCCATTGCCGTTCTCCTTCTCAAAGTTAGTTTGATCTAACCCAGCTTCTTATAAATGCGGGATCTCGTCCCGTTATGATACGTTTATTCCACCTCGATCATATCTGCGTCAGCTTTCCGGATCGAGAGCTCATAATCTCTGACCGTCACTTCGATCGGATCACCGAGCGGCGCTACCTTGCGTACATATACATCAACGCCTTTGGTGATTCCCATATCCATGATCCGCCTTTTGACTGCGCCCTCGCCATGAAGCTTTACGACCTTTACTGTTTCACCGACTTTTGCCTGCTTCAAGGTTTTCATCGAAAATTTTCCTCCTTACTATTCTATCAAATGGCTCTCGCCATGATTTTCAATACTGTTAAAATGCCGATATCAGCTCAAACTCCGAACGATCCATACCCTTTTGGAAATTAGCTTTTTTCTATTTTATTTCAACATAAATGCTTCGCGTTTATGGGGTAATCAAACCATAATTTTGCTTGCCATCTCCTTGCTGATAGCGATACGCGATTCTTTAATGCTTACAATCAGATTTCCGCCGATTGTGGAAACCACCGTGACAGTCCCCCCAGGCACAAAGCCGAGGTCCTCCAAATGTTTTTTCACCTCAGGGTTTCCGCCTACTTTTTTTATGATATTTTCTTCACCGAGCTCGGCAAGCATAAGCGGCATCATGTTATCCTTCCTTTCCGCTTTCTACTTTCATATTGTTTTTATCCCAAAGTTAGCACTATCTAACCGCTTCATATGTTAGCACAAGCAAACTAAATTGTCAAGTCCTTTTTTGAATTTACAAAAAATTTATTGAATATTTTATTTTGTTATGATATACTTCATCAAAAATACCAATTTTGTGAAAGAGGGTGAAGTCATGAAAATAATGGAATCCGCTGAAAATTATCTGGAAACGATATTGATTCTCCAAAAGAGAAACGGCTCGGTCCGTTCCATCGATATTGTAAATGAACTCGATTACACCAAGCCGAGCGTCAGCATCGCCATGAAAAATCTCAGAGAAAACGGATATATCGAAATGGATTCGGGCGGCTTCATCACACTGCTTGAATCAGGCAGGAAAATCGCGGAAAAGATGTATGAACGCCACACATTTATATCCGATTGGCTGATTTCCCTCGGTGTCAATCCGGCCGTTGCCGTCGATGATGCCTGCCGTATGGAGCATGTCATCAGCGAAGAAAGCTTCACAGCGATAAAAAATCATGTTCATTTGAAAAAAGAGTCCAAATAAAAATATTCCGCCGAAAAGCGGAATATTTTTATTTTTAAAAATTTTATCCGAAAAAGTCCGCAATACCTCACGCGCCGGCGTGAGCGGTCAGCACGGAATGCAGAGCAGAGGCACTGCTTGTATGAATCCTCGCCACCGGAATGTTGCTTCTCTTCGCCTCCTGCAACGCGCTCGTCACCATTTTATGGGATACCGTATTGGTGAACAGGATTAAAAGATCCGGACATCCAAGCTTCTTTTTGAAAGAGCCGTTCTCTTTTGTGTAAATTTTCGCTTTATAACCGTATTCTTTGCAGATGCTCTCATATTGCCATTCCATTCTTTCATTGCCGCCAACAATTACAACACTCATATGTATTTCCTTTCGTTACAGCCGAAGTTCGCCGGCCTTGCTAAGTTAAAGTGTTTTTTATCGCAAAGTTAGTTTAAACTAACCTCTGCGAAAATCATACCATATTAGAAGGATTTTGTCAATACAGAATTTAAGATTCTTCAAAATTTTATATGAGCGATAAAGAAAATTTCCATGTGAATTTAGTTAGACAAAAGACCGATACTCAAAACAAGTATCGGCCCATTGGCTGTTATGTGAACAAATTAATTACACATTTTAATGTGAATTATTCATGTACTCCATATATCCTTCTTCTATTTTTTTCAACGATATTTTTTTCCAATTATCAACATCTTCATTAACATTATTTTTTATCATCTCGCCACCAAATGATATTCCTTCTTCCATTTCACTTTTTTCATTTATATAACAAAATGTGTTTTCACAAGTTGTATAATCTAAAAATTTGCAATTATTTTTCAAGCACAAATAATTAGGTCCTTTAATATTTGAACAACAAACTTCACCATCTTCTTTTAAACAATATAGTTCTAATAATATGTGATTCATTTCAACCTCACTTCTTGTTCACGACAATTTACGAAATAATTGCCGTAAACATTCAAAAAATCATCCAAAATGCTTTAATGTTACATCTATTATATCAATAATTCCATTTTTTATATCATATAAAATTCTGCCCATTCCGCGCCCCTTTCCAAATCCCGGAATATCCGCAGAAAAATAACCCCACTTTGACACATGTACATTCAAGCCGCTCATGTCTCCTTTTGCCAATTTAGTTAAAATATTTTCATAATTTTGATATTGACTTGTACTCAGTCCTTTTGTTTTATTAACAGCACTTGATGATTCTCATATTGTACTCCATTCATCCCCACACCTATTATGCACCAATACACTGGTACTGCCAACAAAGTACGTATGAAAACCTTCGACCTCGAAGTTGTATACTGTTACAGGACTTTCCAGCAGCTCATGCTGCACTGTTACATACTCGCCGTTAAGAAACTGCAATCTGTCTCGTATCGCGTCTGTCCATCCCTTCTGTGGCACCCAAAATGGATGTGTCAACGTCGCAAAAAGGATTTTCTATCTAAAGATCCAAAACTCTCATAATGAGCCGAATGGATTCCAAAAAACAAATTCTGCTTAGCTTATTACCCGATTGATTTCTATTTCCATGTCCGCCGAAAGCCCAAGAATTTTGACCGTATAGGTATCGGTTCCGTCAGATATATATTCCAGTGAAACTTCTTCATTCGGTAAAATTTCTTCTAAAATCTCCGAATCGTTTTTTATAAGAAAAATCCGAAGTTCTCCGGATTTTACGGCGCTTGATATTGTGATAGATATTTTTTTATGTTCAACCAAGCTGCGACTGACTGTCAACAACCCGTCGAATCTTCCAATAGAAACTTTTACATGATCCAACAACTCAACATCGTAATCTCTATCTGAGTGAGAGGGATTACCTGAACCCTTGAAGGATTTTTTAAAAGCGGAATATACGTTTTTTGAAGAACATATCTCCTTCTCCGTTATTTCTCGATACAGCTCTTCATAGGCAGTATTATCAAAACCAACAATTTGATCAACAACATACAATATACCAATTACCATGAACATAATAAACACAATAATCATGGTCATAATAACAAATGCTTTAAAGCTTTTCTTTATCATAACAGTTCCCCTCCAATCAAATTAGACGCCAAGACCTATCCCCAAAAAACAATACGCGAGCCGTCCCGTATTGCTGTCATAGTACCGGCTGTTCAGATAAGTATACACTGTCATAATAGTAACCTTTGTATGTGAACGGATTGTACCTCATACCTTGAACATTAAAGCGGCTTTTTGAAATGCGATCGCAGTATAAAGTATGATTCAAGTGCTTACAAAGCCTTCTTTCCATTCAATGCTTTTGTCTACAATCCACTCTGCAATTAGAAAAACTTCCTCCCTATTTTGATATGACTTTTTCTTTTTTTGCATTTCTATTTCTTGTTCGGCTTGTGCTCTTGTAGAAAAAACTCCAAATATAATCCAATGAGTTATACAATTTTCATCATCATATTCATGCGAAGGAACAAATAGAGAAATAGGACTTTCACTTATTATATTATCGGGGAACTCCACTCCAAGCCTTTTGTATTGGAAAGCGCTGGCCGAATAACCTTGAAACCCCGGCTTATTTTTTAACACGTCAATTATTTCTCTAACTTTTTTTATAGTTGAAAAATAGCCAATGTGAAAATTTTCTTGATTATTATTTCCATATACAAACCACAAGTCATAAAAATATTTCTTCATTGCTATTCTCCTTATCCACCCATTATTTTTCTGACAATCTTTTGTTAAATTCAGAGCTTAACCTTTTCGTTCATTCGAGTCAGGTTTGCTTTTTATTGTTAGTGTATACCTTTTAAGCATTCATCCATTGGCTGTTTTGAAAACAATATCATGAACTTGAATTTTATTCCATACTTGTTTTAAAGTGTATGAACCTTTTCTTCCCATATAAAATAATTTATAAGATTCATTAAATTTCTTATAAAAACTAACGCTTTCACTTCCATCTTTTGTTAATTGAACATTAATAAACGTCAATATATTTCCCAATTTAGATATTTCATGAGTGAGATATATCCTACATTCTGAATAATGCGCATATCCTTCTACCTCAAATGCGAACTCTAAAATTATTCCATTATTTAGATCGAAAATAAACTGAGAATATTCAGGCTTTGTTTTCATTATCTTGGATATCTCCTTGTATATATTCTACCAATTCATTAAATCTCAATTTTTATGCTTCCTAGATATTATCATGAGCTTTCCTCAATCTATTTCTTACTCCAAGATCGGTATACCCAATAAATGTCCCGTTCGCACCAGAAGCTTCGGATCATAGTATCTGCTCTGCAAATAATAGAAGCCCGTTTCATAATCATAATAGTAGCCGCGGTATCTTATCGGATTATTGACGCCAAGTGTATCTGCATACATACCTGTCATTGACAGCACATTTCCCCATGCGTCATAGGTATACTCGACCACTACAGTTCCATAAATGCTGCGAATTTGTACGACATCACCCTGCAGATTCTTCACAAAGTAATACTGTGTTCCGTCGTTGACAATAGAATATACCGTACCGCTCTCGTCATACAGAAAATCAATGTAGTGCGTTCCCCATGTCTGACGTATCAGTCTTCCGTCAGAATAGTAATAGCTATAGGTTGTGCTGCCATAAGTCTTCTGTGTGCGAAGCCCGTCCGCACCGTACTGATAGCTTGTTGTCACCCCGCCCTTGGTAACTGCCGCCAACTCTCTGCCATTCTGCCATGTGAACGTATAGGCACTTCCGTTATTGTATGACAAAGGATTGCCGATATTATCGCAGGTGATTGCCGTTCCATTGTACGATGTCAGCCTGTCAAGCAAGCCTATATTAGCTTCCATATCATTTCGCATAAGGGGGGTGGGAGTCCCTCCCATCCCCTTATGTATAACAACTGATTGCTATATGATATTACTCATTTTGATAATACTATCCCGGCTTACCGAGATAAGGATAGCTGTCAACTACCCAATGACCCATAGACAAAATTTTACTGATATCTTCGTTATCTCTGGGCAAAAAGGAGCATTCCCCTGCATGACCAATCAAATAAAAGAAAACACTCCCGTCCGCACGATAAAATGTCGGATCTTCCGGGTTTGTATATCCCCATGCATGAACAAATTGAAATATACTGCCCGAGATGGTCCGCATCAGCGTTTTCAGTCCTTCACACGCTTTATAATACTGATAACAGGGTGGCACAGAATTTTCTATCGTCCGCTGCTCCTCAAAAGAGCCTGTGATACTTTGCGGTCTTCTTATTTTGAATTTTTCTAAGTTCTTGAGATAAGAAGTGTTAGAATCATAAATTAAAAATGACATAACATCGCTATACTTAAAACAAAGATTCAACAACTCTTCATAATCACTTCCGGTTATATCAAAGTCCCCTTCTCCAGTAAATATATCGCTATCATAATATGTAAATTTCATTCTATTACCTCAATGTTTAACGCCATACCAAACATGAAAATGTTTATAATATCCAAATAAATTTCTGCCTCTTACATGATAATGTGAGTATTGTCCAATTGTGCCCATGCCATGCTTGGTAATACAAAACAATCTCATAAAGCTATTTCTTCTCACCGGCAATACTCATTCCTGTTAAGTTCGCAATGTATAATTTGTTGGTAAAATTATAAATTTATGTTGATCAGACAAAATATCTAACAATCTAAATATATTACGAGCGTAATATTCCATATGCTTTTTACTTATCCAAGGAAAACAAAACACATTTTTGCCATATGCATATCCTATTGCTGACATACATCTTAAACGTTCATTACCTGTTTTACCAAGGGAGAGCTTAAAATATACGTCACTAATTTCAAATAATTGTTTAATGTCACTGCTTGAAAGATTAAGTTTGGATTTTTTTAAAGCAAATTCCACGTTTTTTTCTATAGACCTTTTATTGTTAAAGAGAGGATAATTTTCGTCCACATAACAACTTTTATTACAAATTTCCTTAAAATCACAAGCAGCATCATCAACTAAAATTTGAGAGTTAGGAAATAGTACAATGATAAAGTATAAGAAATTCCGCTCCTCTCTGAGTCTATGTCTCCTGCGATAATATTAAGCCCTTCATACATATCCATAGAACAATCATCACATGTGCAATTCACTCTATAAAATTTTGATTCAATATTAAAGTAACCAGAAAAATTTTTTATGCTAATTTTCTTCATAATATATTATCCTACAACTCTTATATTTTGAACGTGGATTGGTCCAGGAAAAACTGATCTTACCGGTAGATATTTAATAACTCTAGCATTAGTAATACCATGATCAGGTCCAAAAGCAGCGTTAGTTTCAAAAGATATAATCACTGTCCCACTTCTCGCACCTGAATTTTGAATCGCATACATATTAAGATCAAATTCATTATACCATAGCAACCAAAAAATTGCAATGTTTTTCACAATGATCTCATCATCTTTACTAATGTACCGCGCTTACCTTGAATGACAAGTGCGGCTTTTTGTATGATCCCATCCAAAAACTTAAAAAAACGTTTACCGGGCAGCTCCGGTCCACATTGTCCGGTATGCAGCCGTGTTAGCAGGGACATAACTTTGATTCTTTTAGAAATGCAAAAGGAAAGAGCCGTCCACCGGACGACTCTTTCCTTTTGTGTTCCTCTTACAATTTTGAACCCTCGACCAAAATTGAAGTTGGACTCGAACCCAAACGTCGCTATTTATGAAAAATATTATACCACATATAATTGAAAAAAGCAATGAGCTTACCGTGATTTGAGGAGAACATCATTTGCAAATATTGCTTGCATCTCGTATATATTGCAAGTCAACATCAGTACGTAATATTCCCCTTCATTCCACCCTTGAGTACAACTTCAATGCTTCTGTCCGGCATCACACGAATACATTCGATCAGCCTCCGTACAACAATGTCGCTGAACTCGGTGAAATCCTCATCACCGTATTCCTCGATTGCTTTCAAAAATCTATCCGTTTCGGCGTTTACCGTGTCACTTGAGTCTGCCTGCTTTTGAGCCAAGCGCAACTGTTCACGCAAAACACCGATTTTTTCATATAGAGCGATAGTCGCCTTTTCAAATCTTTCGGGATCTCCGCCCGTTTTTTCCTCCTGTTCCATCAGCACATCAATCTCATCTTGATACAACGAGATCTGATTTTCAATGGCATACGCATCAAGTATTTTTGTGTCGCCTGTGATGGCATACTGTAAATTGGTGCGGCAAAGCGAAACGACCGCTTCTCTGTTTGACATCATCTCGGATAAACATTTGCAGATTGCCGTATGTAATCTGTTTTCTTCAACACCTACAGCATCCTTGCACCGATGCTCAATCCTTCCGATGCATCTCCAAGTGTGAACGACCTTGCCGCGAACATTCTTTCCGGTTCTTCTGTAATGAGAGCCGCAACATCCGCAAATAAGAACCTCGGACAAGGCATATTTTGCACTGTACTTTCCCTGTCCGGTAATTCCAAGCTCTGACTTTTTGTGTTTATTCGATCTTGCTGCAATTTCAGCCTGTACCAAATTGAAAGTATCGCGGTCAATAATGGCAGGATGATTATTCGTAATCAGATACTTCGCAAGCTCCCCGTTATTGACTCTCGATTTTTTTGAAATTGTGTCCTCAATATAAGTCTTTTGCAAAAGCAGGTCGCCCGCATATTTTTCATTGGTCAATATCTCTTTCACGCGAGATTGAGTCCAAGTGGGCTTGCCGCTGTATGTCAAAATTTCTTGCTCCGACAGATACTTGGCTATCATAACAAAGCTCTTTCCATCAAGGAATAAATCGTATATCGATCTGCCGTATCTCACTGTTCTCGAAAATCAATTTGTTTCGCAGTTCCCGAAGCATCGTGAGTGATGTATCCAAAACCTCATGTTCAAACTGTCGTAGCTTGTTATACATCTGTACGAAAGCATCGTAAATGCTTTTCTGCGGAATATTGGGACTCGAACATTCATAGCCTGCGTTTCCCTTTCGGGAGCAGACCCAATATTCGATACCTTTTTGAACGCGATATTTATACGACCATCCGCACTCCTCACACACGATCATCTGTGTCAACAGCCGCTTTGTTGGGTGCGTTCTCTCGTTCGGCTCTCTTCTTGATTAGCATTTGAGCCACATTAAAATCTTCCTTATTTATAATAGCAGGATGTGTGTTTTCTGTATAGAACTTATCAAGCTCACCTTTATTCGGTCTGCTTCTTAAAGGAAATATCTGCGGTGTATAGGTTTTCTGTGTCATACTGTCGCCGATGTATTTCTCATTGGTAAGAATATACTTGACCGTAACTGCACTCCAATGCGATTTACCACTTACAGCCTCTCTGTTCATCATAGCAGCAATACCGTTGAGACTGACACCTGACAGATAGAGGGCAAATATCCTTTTGATCGTTTCCGCTTCCTCCGGCTCAACCGTGAGCTTGCCGTCTACAAATCGATACCCAAGCGGTGCGGAATAAGTAAAAAACATTCCGCTTTCCATCTTCATTCTGTATGCGGTAGATACACGCTTGGCTCCTGCTAACGCTTCGTTTTGTGCAAAGATGCTCTTTACATAGAGAATAAGCTCCGAGTTCATAGTCATGGTATCGAGGTTGTCATTTTCAAACAAAACGCCGACACCGCACTCCTTGAGCTTGCGTATGGTTTCAAGACATTCAAGCGAGTTTCTTGCAAATCGGGTTACGCTTTTGACATACACTCTATCGATGCGACCAAGGGTACAATCTCGAATAAGTCGTAGAAAATCATCGCGTTTGCTCATGCAGGTTCCGGTGATGCCCTCATCAGCCGCTGTCAAGTAAGGACTAAAGAATTTTGAAATTTGTTTACAATTCAGAGGGTCAAGAAGCT
>CAKSDZ010000008.1 GCA_934446365.1 uncultured Eubacteriales bacterium
TGCATAACCTCCTGTGCGTCCATGTATGTGTCATTTACACTTAAAATTATGCACTCCAACGGGCGCTGCCGTATTCTGTGCCGTGGCGATATTTCTTGGCGTTCTTGCCCTTGAAGTACACCATCAGCCGCACGATCACGGCACCGGCGACGCCGATACACAGGTCAAGCAGATGCAGGCTGGGGGCGGGGTTGGCAAAGGCCGCCGCAAAGCCGTCCGCAAGGTGCAAGAGCTTCCCGGACAGGTCAGCGCCAGCGGCCAGCCGGTACGCCTGCCCGCATTTCCCGAACAGATACACAAAGATCAGATACGGGAGGTGCATAATCACCAATTTCTTGATGTCAGGCTTCATCGTTCCAGCCCCCTTTCCTTGACTTTCTCCTTGGCCCGCTGCTGGGCCTGCGCCGCCGCCTTTTGCTTAAAGGCGGACAGGGCCTTGCGGATAGAGGGCTTATGTTCCCTGGACAGCGTTTTGGCCGTAAACTCCCGGAACGCCTGGTCAAGATTATCCGCTTGCTTGGCCTTGAAGATCACAACGTAGTGAGGCGGCTGGGTGGTCTTATCCTTTCGCAGCGCAAAATCCACGCCGTATTTCTTGGCGCAGGACTTGAACGCTCCAATGTTGGCCTCGGTGATTTCAATGTTGGTGAGGTCTGCCCCATGCTTTTTTAACTGCTTTAGGCTCTGCTTTCCCTGATGCAGCGTGTTCTTGCTCTTGGCCCGGTGCTGCAAATATTTTTTCAGCGCCGCTTGCAGCACTTGGCCGGTGATCTTGCCCGCTTTCATGGATAGGGCGATAGTCTTTTGGGTGGTTTCTTCCTGCAATCGCATCCCTCCTTGTCAGATAGTCAAAAGCGGCGTCTAAGGCGGAACCACCAGACGCCGCAGGTAGATATGGGTCAAATCCGTACCCGCAGGCCGGAAAGGTCGTCGGCCCGGATGCCGACAAGATACCAGCTATCAGCCATCTCAATGCGGGTAGGCCGCCATTTGCCGCCGATCATTACGTCGAAACACTCACCGCAATGCAGGCCGCCGTAGTAGTCGGCCAGGTCAAAACGGATGTCGTAGCGGTCAGTACGTTCGTCAAAGATCAATGCGCCCTGCTTCATAGGGTCGTCCTCCTTTTCGTTACAGGCTTTCGGCCCCACCGTCAGACGGCGGCTTGCCCCAATCGGGCTGCGCCATATCGTGAGCGACAAGGGCCGTGTAGTAGTTGTTGATCGTGGATGGGGCGTTGAACAGCATAGCCCGCAGGTATTGCTTGATGTTGCGGACGCGGGTTGTGTTCTCCCGCAGGCAATCCATGACAAAGCGGATATGTTCACCGCCCAATTTCATAAACTTGGATTTCACCAGCTCGGCGGGGTAGTCGTCCCCGGCGACGCGGATCGTCTTTCGGGATGTGCAGACGGTTTCCAGCATCAGGTCTACGATTTCGTCAAGCTGTTCCCGGTCAATGCTCTTGTCCTGAATGAGATAGTCGTACTCGATGTTCTCCAAAATGATCTCACGATAAATCTGTACGGCTTCATTCTTTCCCGTTCCTTTCCGTTCCGGCGGCGTAGCCGCTGCCTCCGCAGGGGGAGGGGTCAGGGAGGGGAAAGGAATGGAATCGGTACTTCGTCCATCTGTAATTATTCTTTCTTTACTTGGTAAGTCAGTTCTTTGTATATCTTTATTTAATTGCGTTGGATTTTCCGATACCGGGTTTTCCGACGTTGGATTATCCGATGTTGGATTTTCCAACACCGGGTTTTCCAGTTCCGGCTTATCCAACAACGGCTGCTCGTAGATAGTATAGACCATATCGGCCATCTTGCCCTTGGCGTCGCGGCCCTGCTCTCGCCGGATATACCCGGCCTTTTCAAGCTCCCATACCGCCGTCCTGATCGCGTCGATGCTTTCCCGGTTGATAAGGGACAGGCCCTTTAGGGTGTAATCCCAATCCTCCGGCAAGGACAACATTTGCGACAGCAGGCCCTTGGCTTTCAGGGACAGGGCCTTGTTCCGCAGGTGGTGATTTGACATCACCGTGTACCCTCGGTTCTTTTCTACACGGAATACTGCCATATCGTCGTCTGCTCCTTTCACAGTGAATTTGACCGCCGCAAGGTCGGTCAGCTTGCCCGGCTGATAGGGACACTCCGCAAACCGGCAGAATTGATATTTCCAGTCCGGGCGATAAAAGCGGCAGGTGCCGCAATCCTCCGGCGCGTCCGCCCCGCCGCTGTCGTAGTGATCGAAACCGGGCTTTTCCTGCATCAGCCGTTCAAAGGCCCGGTCAGGGCCGGAAGTAAATAGCATGGCGTCGCCTCCTTTCCGTATTTGGGCATAGAAAAAGCGGCGTCCTGTTCTCCCATGATGGGAAAGAGGAACGCCGCGTTTACAGTGTCGTATTCAATTTGTGATGTGCCGTATCTGGGTGTCAGGCATTTGCAGGAGGGTCAGCATATATGCGGCTCAATCCGAAAGTAGTAAATTGGTAGTAAATTGAGTTCTCATATCCTGCGTTTTGCCTGTATTTCAGGGCTTTTCAGAGATAATCAGAGTTTTTATATGAAAAGAAACAGTAATCGGAAAAACGGAGCTCACAATTTCAATCATTGAGGCAAACAAAGAATACCGAATGATGAAATTCACGTATGTTGACCCGTTTCTCAAAAAGGAAATCGGCTTGTCTCCGAATTTTGCAGGAGACCGGAGCAAGCTCGATTTGATTTATCTTGAGGGATTTACTCCCCCGAATAAATAATTTTCAGAAAAGGAGGAATGAATCATGGATGAAACCACAGTAGGTTCCAAGGTTGGACAGATTATCGGTGAAGTCATGGACGATGTCGATTAGGTGCTCCCCGGCGTTGCAAAGACTTCGGTTACTACATTCGATACACTGTTTTGGAACGCTGATGGTAAATTGACGACACTTGCTCTTTTGCTGATTGACGGCGACGTGGCGGGAATATGAAAAAACAAAAACGGAAAGCTTGAGATAAAGTGCTTTTGCAGTCTGTCACAAGC
Source organism: uncultured Eubacteriales bacterium (assembly GCA_934446365.1). GTDB lineage: Bacteria > Bacillota > Clostridia > Oscillospirales > CAG-272 > QALR01. The sequence continues at coordinate 3,022 of CAKSDZ010000008.1, forward strand.
CGAAAAAAGCTATGTAGAACAGGCGGCAGATAAGCTCTGGGGCAATATAAAAGCGATAAAATACTGCGAACAGTGAGCCATCCTTTCGGCAGAGAATTCGGGGGATCGAAACCGTAGCCAGACTCCGCTTTCTTTGGTTGATTTTCTATCAAAACGGTTGGTATTACTCTCCCGATAATATCTGTACATTTTTTAAAACAGCTGATATAATAAGGATCGCGGTTGACCGAAAAAAGAAGTAACAGAGAAGGGAAGCGATAAAATATAAAAACATTCGGAGAAAAGATAGCCGAGCTCCGCAAGGAAAGAGGTCTTACACAGGAAAATCTTGCCGGAATTATCGGCGTATCATCGCAGGCAATTTCAAAATGGGAAAACAATGCGACTATGCCCGATATTATGCTTCTTCCGATTATAGCGGATACGCTTGGAGTAACGATCGATGAGCTATTCGGAATCAAGCATAAAGTGCAGGAAAAGCCAATCAATTGCGAAGAATCCATACCAGCACAGCGGATTTGTTTCCGCCGTTTCCGGTGCAGTATATGCCAATAAAGATATTGCTCTCGCATATCTTCCGATTTTCCATTCGCACATTTGAGTATTTATAGGTTTCTTTGTACAATAAAATTACAGAAACGAGGAAACAAGATATGTCAAAATTTATTGAAAAATTCTATTATGGTAACATTGATCCCCAAGCACGAAGCATAAAGCAAAATAAGACAGCTAAGAAGCAGATGGAGATTTTAATGCTCAATGAGGACTTCTTAACCGAAGCGCTCACGGGCGAGAATAAAAAGAAGTTTCTCGACTTCGTTAATGCTTGGGGTATCGTCAACGGTGAATCGAATCTCGATAGCTTTATTATGGGCTTTCGATTGGGAGCCAACTTTACATATGATACATTCGTTGCAACTGAAACGCCGTTTAATGACTTGCCGAAAGAGTGAAAGATATGCCGAAGAAATATTACATAGCACTTGACGATTATGAGCGAGGTGTTATCATCAACTGCCTAAACGAAAAAAGAAACGGACTTATCACAAATGGCAAATGCACCGGTGCGGTGGATGAAGTATTGCTCAAGATTATTAACGCAAAGCAAAAGAAATTCAAAGTAATCTACAAGGAGGCTTCCTATGGAAAAGCGTATTTATAACGAAAAAACAGGTATCAGTTATACTTTGCAAGGCGACTATTATTTGCCTAACCTAAAACTCCCCGATAAAGAAAATAAACCTATTGGACTGTGGGGGCAGCGGCACGCAAGATATTTAAAACAAAATCATAAGGTTTTGTATATGAATTTGCTGACAAGCGGTAAGTTGAATGGTTATCTTGCCGACATTGACGTGCAAGCGGAGAATATGTTTTCTCGGCTGGTAAAACAGATAGCAGAGCGTGAGGGCGTGACCGAACAACTCAAAGCGGATGATCAGATGGAGTGGATTGCTCGGATGAACAACATTCGCAGCAGAGCTACAGAAATCGTAAATAACGAAATCATATACAACTAATTAGCAACGGCGGCAGGGAGAGCGAGTTCTCTCTGCCGCTATTCTTTTGTTTTAAGGCACAAAAAGCTAAAGTGCTTTCTCAATTTAAAAACAAATTAAACTTTCGTGTAATTAGTTGTTGTATTTTTGCATTTCCTGTGATATGATATAGGAGTATAAATTTATTACTCATTCGAGAGGTGTGCTATGGCTGTAAGTTATAACAAATTATGGAAGCTTCTTATTGATAAAAATATGAAGAAAAAAGAACTTGGCGAAGCTGCGGGAATAAGCAATACGCTAATTGCTAAGCTTGGAAAAAACGAAAATGTTACGGTTGAAGTATTAGTTAAAATATGTGCTGCTCTTGATTGTAAGATAGAAGATATTATGGAATTGATTCCCGACGAAAAACAAGCAATATAAAGAAGAGGTACTTATAATGAAAACAGTAGAAAAGCCTACGTATATTAGCTTGTTTAGTAGTGCAGGTATCGGATGCTATGGCTTTAAGTTAGAGGGATTCGATTGCGTTGCCACTAACGAGCTTATAACGAGAAGATTAGAGGTTCAGAAGTTTAATAAAAAATGCAAATATGAAAGTGGATATATTTGTGGAGATATTACCAAAGATGCTACGAAGAATGCTCTTTATGATCAAATTGCACTTTGGAAAAAAAGAGAAGGACTGTCTCGAATTGATGTTGTAATTGCTACTCCTCCTTGTCAGGGTATGTCTGTAGCAAATCATAAAAAAAGTGAAACCGAAATTGTTCGTAACTCTTTGGTCGTTGAATCTATTAAAGTTATCAAGCAGATAAATCCTCGTTTCTTTATTTTCGAGAATGTGCCTGCTTTTATGAAAACAATTTGCACTGATATTGACGGTGAGCATAAGTCGATTGCGGCTGCGATTGAGAATAATTTAGGACAGGCATACTCGTATACTTCTCGTGTAATTAATTTCAAAAATTACGGTGCTTGTTCCAGTAGACAACGTACTGTTGTTATTGGTGTATCCAAAGACTATGCTGATGAAGTTTCTCCTTTGGAACTATATCCTGATCTTGTTAAAGAGCGTACATTAAGAGAGGTAATTGGCGACTTAAAGCCTCTAAAAGAGTTTGGTGAAATAGACGAAAACGATATCTATCATTCTTTCAGACCTTATCCTGAACATATGCGGGCGTGGATTGCAGATATAAAGGAAGGACAATCGGCATTTGACAATGTTGATGATAATAAAAAGCCTCATCGAGTAGTTGGTGGCAAAATAGTTATCAATCAACGCAAAAACGCAGATAAATACACTCGTCAGTATTGGGACAAAGTCGGTCCTTGTATTCATACGAGAAATGACCAAATGGCAAGCCAAAATACAGTACATCCTTGTGATGATAGAGTTTTCAGCATTAGAGAATTAATGCTGATGATGACCGTTCCGTACTCGTTCAAATGGGTAGAAACAGGCTTTGATATATTAAATGATTTGCCTACTGAACAAAAAAGAGCCTTTTTGAAGAAAGAAGAAATTAAAATTCGTCAATCTTTAGGAGAAGCAGTTCCTACTGTAATCTTTCAATCTATTGCCAAAAAAATTAAATCTGCATTGAAACATCCGCTGCTTAACACAGCAACTATCAACAAATTAGTTTCTTCTAACAAATTGTCCGAGGTTGATAATTTAAGAGATTTTATTGTCAATAATCCGATGAATTTGTCTACTACAACATTAGGAAAGATTGCGGAATTAGCTAACACCAGCCGTACCGATAACGCTGCTTTTTTCACAAGCAAAACTCTCATTACTGAAATGATGAAAGCATTGCCGGATACAGACAAGGATATCATTCGCATTCTTGAGCCCTCGGTTGGTGTTGGTAACTTTCTTCCCCTTATTATCAAAAAATTTGAGGGAAAAAGAATAATTTTTGATGTTGTTGATATTGATAAGCACAGTTTGGAATTTGCTGAATTAATCTTACAATATTACAACATTCCCGACACTTGTACGATCAATTATATCCACGATGATTTTCTGCTTCATAACTTTGAAGAAAAGTATGATTACATAATTGGAAATCCGCCTTTCTTCAAAATGAAATCCACTAATAAACTGCTAAATGTTTATCGCTGCAATGCAATTAACAAAGCAACAACAAATATTTGTTCTTTCTTTTTAGACAAGGCAATCAATCTTGGTAATTATGTGGCCTTGGTTTTCCCGAAGTTCTTGTTAAATACACCTGAGTTCGCACCTACAAGAAGTTATCTTTCGGAAAAGGCCATTGAGTGCATCATTGATTTTGGTGAGAACGGTTTTCCAGGCGTTCTTGTAGAAACTTTAGCAGTTTTTATCAATAACCTCAGCCGGCCATCAAATACTCGTGTAGCTTCTATTACTCACGGTAAATACCTGTCTCAGTCCCAAAAATATATCTTTGATGAAAAACTCCCTTATTGGATTATTTATCGTGACAGTCGGTTCGATGAGGTTTGCAAGAAACTCGACTTCAATGTTTTTAAGGTTTTTAGGGATAGACAAATCACGAATACTCTGCTCTCCGATTCAGGGGACGTTCGTGTATTAAAATCACGCAATATAAGTGATGACGGAAAAAAAATCATTAATTTAAGCGATTATGATTCTTACATCAACTATGAGGCATTAAAAGGCTTAGCGGTGTTTGAGTATTTAGATAGAGATGATGTTTATCTAACCCCTAATATGACCTATAAGCCTCGTGTGATGAGAAAACCTAAGAACTGCGTTGTAAATGGCTCGTTAGCAATTTTAATTCCTAAAAAAGATATTGTTCCCACTGATAAACAAATGGAGTTTTTCTCTACACAGGAATATCGTGAGTTCTATCAGATTGCGAGAAACTATCAAACAAGATCATTAAATGTTGATGCTTGTTCGGTTTTCTTCTATGGTTTGTTAAGAGAGAAAGGTAAAAAATCACCTATAACCGAAAAGTTTATTGAAGAGGATAATAATGTACAACCCACAATCTTTGAATATATGAAATGAGGGTAAGATATGTTGACACAACAAGCAATTATTGATTTTTGCAATCAATATGACTATGACATAAGAAAATCACATAACGGTAGATGGATAGACCAAAAATGCGCTGCTGATGTTGTAACCGTTATTGCTGATTGCATTTACAACTATGCATTAGAAGATGACGACGGCATATTTACAACTGCCGACATTTGGCATTATAAATATGCAGTAGAAAATGTGGAGGCTATTTTCAAAAAGCCCGGAGTTGAGAACGAAGCTGCAAGAAGTGAATATGACAAGTTTTTTCAACAACCTATGGAAATGCTTGCTAATGCTCGTATTCTTACAAAAACCAAGCAAGGCAACAGAAATTTCTATCGAGTGAATAATTTTGAAGTGTTAGAATATATTGCGTTGCGAGAGCGTAATGCATTATTCTTCCTTAAAGCCTATATTGAAAAAGTTCTTGTTGATAGTGGGTTATATCCTGCGTTCGAGGAGTTTTTTGAATTGCAAACTAAAGAGTCATATGATACGGTTAAGCGTACTTTTTCAACATTTATAATCAACAATACAAATATCAACGGTGTGGTTGAATGTAACCGTATTTTTATAAAAGTGCTAAATCCTTTAGCTTATTTCAAAAATTCTCGCGGTACAGAAAAAGGACGACTCTCCGAGCAAATCATCACTTATGATATGCTTATGTATAATCGCAATAACTTCAGAGATATCTATGCGGACAAGCCTAAAGGAGTTACGAGAAAAGAATATGCCGTCACTCATCCTGTTGAAGTGAATGAAGCTTATTACCATTATCAATCTGCCAAAGCGAAAAGATTTTTGCGTTTGTTTAATGACCAAAATCGTGGTGGACAAACAGAACATCTTGAACCCGCACATATGGAAGATAGGGCAATCCATATGCATCATATTTTCCCCGAAGCAATCTACCCCGAAATTTGTTACTACTTGGAAAACATCATTGCTCTGACCCCTACACAGCATCTTAATTATGCCCATCCCGATGGTCATACACAAGAAATTGATGAGCAGTATCAGCATTTGCTTTTGCTTTCAAAAGCGGATAGGATATATGAAAACTTAACAGATGTCGCCGTTGAGAAAATATATGAGTTTTCAAACTTTTTGTTTGTACTCAATGTTGGCTTTGATAATGATGATATTTTAGAAATTGCTGATATGGATTTCTGTGCGGTCATCAATGCTATCAATGTACATTATGCAGCGTAAAGGAGAACATTATGGTTAAATTAGATTATAGAACAAACAATCCTCGTTGGGGCTTGAGAGGAATGAAATTTGAAAACTGGGAAAGCTATTCTTTTACATTAGGATATTTATCTAATCCCAATCATTACAACAATAAGCACCCATATGCCCACAATGCTAATATTTCCATTCACATTGAAGGAAACAATGAACAAGGAGCGTGGGATAAAGAAGGTCGGATTCATTATTATGGTTCTAATAGTAGTTTAAGAGATACCTTTGATGACTTGTACGCTTGCAGTAGTGCTGGCACAGGAAGAATAAAAAGGCGAATTAATTCTAATGGTTATATTCTCTCATTGATAAATGATTACGATTTTGAGGTTCAAACCTATGTGGGATATACAACAGCAGATGTATTCCCGCCTGAAGTTGAAGTTGTTGAAAATCATTTAAGACGACATCTCATGAATAAACGCTTGCCTAACTCACAAATCAACGCTTGTGTTGACAACTTTATAGCAGGATATAATTTATAAAAGGAAGTAATTCAAGGTAGAAAACTTAGGCGAAGCGAGCAAATAGTTTGATAGTTGCCGTGCAAAACAGCCTCTTCGCCTAAGGGTGCTTGCATTATCTTAGCAAGCGGACTGTTTGTACTCCTATCGGCGCAAAACAGTACTTGTTAGGGAGAAATCCCTAAAACCCTTTACAAGAAAACTACACCTCAAAATTAAAGAAAGGAGGTTGGGAACGATGACAAAATATGAAATCCCAATCGAAAGCAAAACGAAAAAGTCCGCCCGTATCCCTATAGATAAATTGCACGATTTTGAAGGTCATCCGTATAAAGTCACAGATAATGAGGATATGGACAAACTTGTGGAAAGTATCAAGTTACAAGGTATTATCTCCCCCTTAATTGTGAGGCTGAAAGATAATACCACCGATGAATACGAAGTGATATTGAAACCATATTTGTCAAGGGTTAAGTGAGTATGTTTACAGAATATTAACAATAATAGTTGCGTTATTTATAGTATGATATCCACAGACATAACTCAGAAATCTGTTCAAGTGGCGATATCATTTTCGTCCTTATCCATCTTGAAAAACATTGCACGTGCAGCTTATTAGGTGTAGGCAATCCAAAAGAAACTCTGACAACTATGCCTATGTTCGCAGAACACAAGCATAAACCGAGCATTGCATAAACCCAAAAAATAAGACGAAAAACTTTTTCGGAGTTTTTCGTCTTTTCTTGTATAACGGGCATATCAAAATTTTGTGGGTAACAAAATCATAGTTTGGAAAATAGGTTGCTTTCCACAAAGGCATTTGGTTGTTGTAACGAACCGCTATGAACACTCATTTTTACATCCTTACGGATAAAGAGCATTATTATTCAAGAAAATAATTTTGTGAATATCGTGGCAATTCCAAGAACGAGCAACACAAGTCCAATAATTCGATTTAGCTTTTTAATATCGCACTTATTCGCAAATCTCGCGGCAACCACAGCACCGAATAAGCACGTTGCGACAACACGCTCATAGGCAGAGCTTTTATACCTGCGCCCATTGTTATATGGCTGATCGCTCCGACAAGAGCAACAAAGGTCATAATGAGCGTACTTGTACCAACGGCAACTTTTAAATTGTAGCCAAGCAAAAGCGTGAATACAGTCAACATCAAAATACCGCCGCCGCTTCCCGTAAATCCGCACACCCAACCGATAACCAATCCGCAAAGCATGCATGGCAAGTACGGTTTGGGTGTTTGGTTGCTTTTGCGCGTCAAAACCGCCGCTTATGGGCTTTATCAAAAACTTGATACCGAGGGAAACGGTTGTCGGCATTGCAATATATCCGAGTCCGTTAGGCTATGCTTGATTGGACAAATACCCACAATAGCTACCTACAACCGTTCCGCAAAGTGCCGTAATTCCGACGAGCATACCGCGTTTCATATCAATGTTTTTGTTTTTTCGGTATATGTAAGCGGTCAGTAAGCTCGCAAGCACATCGGACGCTAATGCAGCCGTAACTGCGTCGTAACTATCCCAACCGCAAAGGCTGACAAGCAGCGGCGTTATAACAACTGCGGCAGACAAACCCGCAAGTCCCGTAACAACGCCAGCACCAAGTCCCGCGATTATATAAACCATCCATTCCATTATATTAGACGCTCGCCATTCGAATCTCAATACAGCCCAAACAGACGGAGAAGCTTTTGCCAAAAGTTTAGTTTTTCTTCTGCGGGAGCCGCCGGGGCGGGAGCTTCGGGAATGGTGATCGCCTCGGTCTGAATAACAAACTGTACCGATTCCACATTTTTGTTTTTCTCGGAAACAAAAGAGATTACCTCAAAATCACTACCGAGAATATCCTTGATCGCGTCACCCATTTTATCTTTCAACTCCGTATCAAGATTTTCGGTTTCTGTCTTAAATTCAAGTGTTCCGTCTTTGAGGGTAACGGTGCCGTCGTAAAGCTCTACGGTGCCGTCGTACATTGTAATAACACCGTCGAGCAATTCAGCCACGCCGTCGCGGATTTCCACCGTTCCATCATAAAGGCTGATTGCGCCGTCTTTCAATTGGGTAACACCGGCAAGAAGTTCGGAGGTTCCGTTCTTCAGAGATACAATACCATTGTGCAGTTCAGTAACGCCGCTATTCAGCGTAATTGTCCCGCTTACAAGCTCTGCACTTCCGCTTTTGAGTGCGGCAAGTCCATTTTTGAGATCAGCGGCACCCGACGCGGCAGAATCAACCCCCGTCGTATATTGCTGTAAACCAAGATAAAAGGCATTATAGCTGTCAAGCTGCCCTTTGAGCGCAACAATTCCTTGATATGCTTCATTCTCGCCAAGAGCCGTTTCGACGGACGCGGAAATTTGCTGCCCGACTTCATCGCTCGCAAGCTGTTCGGCTGTTGCGGCTTCGATTTGAGCCTGGATTTCTTCTGTTTCCATTTGTGCCGTTACCTGTTCTGAGACGGCGGCGTCAATGTACTGTGCCTTAATTTGTTCACGAGCCGTGGAAAGTGCCGTTTGTCCCTCGGCAGTTGCAAGGTAAGAACGGGCGGCGGCTTGCCCCTCGGACGTTTGCAACCACGCTTCGGGCGTGTCGGGAGCATAGACTTTGGCAAGCTCCAACGCAACATAATTTTGCGCCAATGTGTCAATTTCCACGCCGTAAGCAGTTTCTACGCCCGCGCCGATCTGCGCCATCATATCGGAATTATTTGTTATGGTCGCTCTGATCTGCTCGGCAACAACGGCTTCTACTTGTGTTCTGATTTTTTCGGCAGCATAGGCTTCGGCCTGCGAATACGCACCGTCCGAAAGGCTATCCAAAAGTGCTGTGATAACTGCACTGTATGTTTCGGGGGTCAATGTTACTGTTCCAAGCCCTGCGGCTGTCAAACTTTGATTTAATTGTGCTTCGGCGGCGTTTGCCATTTGTATAAAGACCGTATATGCGCCGTTTCTCAAATCTGCGCTGTTTCCCGAAAGTGCGGAAAGACCGTTTGCAAGCTCCGCCATGCCGCTTGCCGCGTCAGAAATACCGTCATAAAGATCGTTTGCGCCGTCTTTCAGATCGGACACACCGTTTGATAATTCCGTAGAGCCATCAAGCAAATCTTTCGCGCCGCTGTTCAAATCGGACGCACCGCTATATAAATCTTCTGCGCCGCCTTTTAATTCATCGGCACCGTCGGTCAGTTCATTTACGCCGTCCTTCAAATCCGTAACACCGTTTTTGAGATCGGAAGCTCCGTCCCTCAGTTCTTCGGCACCGTCTTTCAGATCACCCGCACCGTCGTCAAGCTCGCGGACTGCGTCCCCCAGCTTGTCGAGTTCTGCGGTCAGTTCATCGGTATTTACGCTGTCTATGTCAACATCCATATTGAGAGGTAAACCGTTGATTGCAATAGCCGCCATTTCAAAGTCGGTGACATCGGCTGTGATCGTGATGTCTTTTTCTGTGCCGGGGAGAATGGTATAGGTAAGCTGACGATTTTTTCCGACATTGGCGGCGGTGGCACCATCTGAGGCGATGTTTTTGCAAAGCTCGGTATCAAGCGTTACAGACGCTTGTAACCCGTAGTTCTCAAAAAATGTGCTGTTGCAATCGGGATTTTGGCGAATAGAGATTGTAATTTTCAATGCGCCGTCTTTTCCCGCAATTTCTTCGGCTTTGTATTCCGTACCGTCAAGATAATAACGGAAAGAGAAAATCCAAGGAATCACATTTTGATTCAGCGTGCCTTCGTAATAGAGCTTGCCCGCCTTTGTGTCAATACGGACGGTTTCATTCTCAAAAGTGATCTTGTCATTGCTCGTCATATTCCGAAGTACCGTATAATCGCCGTAATCAACGATCTGCCCGTCCTCGTCGAGTTCAAAGATATTTACAACGCAAATTTTTGAAACAGAGCCGTCGGAATTAAGGTTGATATATACAACCTCTTGTTTTGTGCTGTCTGTGTTTGCTGTCGCCGCAAATGCGGGGACGCTGAACATAAGCATGAGCGAAAAGGCAAGCAAGAGCGATAATATTTTTACGCCTGTATTTTTCTTTTGGGGGATCTGTTCGCCCCGCGATCCATGTGTAAAATTCATTTTGAAATATTCTCCTTTGCGTCTGCTGTATTTCGATACCATTTTGCACCGAGTGTTGTTTTTTGAATAACTCCGTCAAGTAAATATAAAAGTCCGGGGATAACAAACAAAACGATTGCAAGAGAGAGGAGCGCCCCTCTGCCTACAAATACGCCAAGCTGTGATAAAATTCCGTGTGTAGAAATCAAGCCAAGCAGGAAGCCCACAATCGTCAGAACGGAAGCCGAGGTCAAAATAGACACCGTTACATTTGCAACCGTTTCGTGTATGGCGTCCTTCTTGTTCATGATCTGCCGATTCTCGATGTATCTGTCCGTCATGAGGATTGCATAGTCGACCGTCGCGCCAAGCTGAACAGAAGATATGATCAAATATGCAATATAATGGACGGTCGAATCCGCAAAGTACGGAATCGCAAGATTGATCCAAATAGCCGTTTCAATTCCCAACACCAAAATAACAGGAAGTCCTATGGACTTGAACGAAAGCAAAAGCACAATAAATACGGCGGCGATTGCAATGATATTGACCTTGAGCGTATCGGCGGTTATCGTGTCCATAAGGTCGTAAGTGCTGACACCTTCACCCGCTAAATAGTAGGTATCGGGATAATATTCGTTTGCAATATCCCGTATCGTTTTCACAAGCTCAAATGTTTTTTCTCCCTCATAATCCGCATTGACGGTCAACACCATACGACTGTAATTTTCGGAAACAAGCTGTGATAAAGTATCCTTGTCAAGATAAGACATGGGAATTTCCGTGCCCACCGTGTCAACATAGGAAAGAATGCTTTGTACTTCGGGGACATCGTGCAATGCGTCGGAAAGCTCTTTTTCCGTCGCGGTACTGCCGCGAGGCACCATAAGGACGTAAGTGTCGTTCTTTCCGAATACTTCCTCAATCGCTTCTACGTCTGCGCCCACCTGCGTGTTTGTCCCAAAAATCCTGCTTGAACCATAGTAAAAGGCATTTTCACCGGAGGCAAGGTAAGACGGTACAACTGCAACGGCAAAAATACAAACCATCGGAATCATCGCGCGGTAAACCACTTTGCTGAATTTTGCAAAGCTCGGCAGGATAGGGCGGTGCCTTGTTTTCTGCAAAGGCTTATGTAGTGTAAGAATGAATACGGGCATAAACACAAATACACAGACGAGGCTGATTGCAACACCCTTTGCAAGCGCAAGACCGAGATCAGGACCGATTCCGAAGCGCATAAAGATCAAAGCGATAAAGCCGATAACGGTGGTAAGTCCGCTTGACAGTATGGAGGTTGTCGATTTACAAAGTGCGTCAACCATAGCACTTTTCGGGTCGGGATTTTCCCGCAAGCATTCTTCAAAACGGTGCATAAGGAAAACGGAATAGTCGAGCGATACGGCAAGCTGCAGGATACTTCCCGCCGCGTTGGTGACAAATGAGATCTCTCCGAAAATCAGATTGGTTCCCATGTTGATGATCACGGCTACACCGATCCCGCCGAGAACAATCAACGGCTCAATCCATGAGGTTGTTGTGATAAAAAGAATAACCAATACACAAATGACCGCAAAAATGGTTATTATCATAATTTGATTGACGGTGCTTGTTGTTGCAACGGCAGTTGATACCGCTTGCCCGCTCATAGCGTTTTCATCACCGATCACCGCGCGAATAGCGTCAACCGCTTCGATCCGTTTGTCCTCCGCGATAGTGACCGTAAACAATGCGGCATTATCTTTGTAATATGTTTCCACCGTATCAGCGTCGAGCTGATTCATAGGAACATAAATGCTTGCCGCATCGTCAAGCCACATAACATCGGTAACGCCTTCAAGGGCAAGTATTTTTTCCTTGTATTCCAGAGCTTCGGGGATCGTAACATTCCGCACCATGACGCGCGCGTTTGGTATGCCGCCCTCAAACTCATTTTCCATAAGCTCAAGTGATACGGTTGAATGGCTATCCTCGGGCAAATATGCCGTCATATCGTAATTTACGCTAACCTGACTTTGTAAGACGGCACATATCAGCGTTGCCACAAGGAAAATTGTAATGATCAATTTGGGGTGATCCACTATACCCCTATAAAATTTCCGCATAGACTTATTCTCCCAATCTGCATGAAGCAATTCCTTTCATCAGAAATGTGTTTTTTCCACTTTGCAGCATCAACACAATTTCCCCCTCGCGAATATAACCCGTCGCTTCATAGACCATTTCTTTTATCAGTGTTACGATCTTTCCGTGCAGGTTGCAATGTCCGTCGGTGCTGATGCTCCCATGAAAGGGTTCCGTATTGTTCAGCAAAGACAAAAAACCGTCAACCTCTGTTCCGTCAATCGATAACTGCATCGTTCCGTTTCGTTTTCCAAGCTCGGTATCAAGAACGACGTTGTAATTGTATTTTTTCACTTCCCCCGGCTCCTTTCGTGATATTATAAAGCACATTATAAATGAATATGGAGTTCCATAAAACGGTCAATAGGCTGAGCTTTGAGTAAAAAACGGACAAATGACCCCAAATTGACGGTCAAATATCCGTTATGCACTATTGAAAAATTTGCCGGTCAGATGTATAATAAATAAGCGAGGTGCAGAGCCAATGAAACATGAAATAACAAGTTTGAATACAAAAAAGACATTATCCGCTTCACTGAAAAAGTTTATGGAGCGGAAACCATTATCCAAAATCAGCGTAAGCGAAATTATTGCCGATTGCGGAGTCAATCGCAAGACCTTCTATTACCATTTTGACGATATATATGCGTTGCTCAAATGGACGCTTGAACAAGAAGCGGTTGAAGTAGTGAAGCAATTCGATTTGCTCGTCAACCCCGAAGAAGCGATTATTTTTGTTTCCGATTATGTGGATGCCAACGCGCATATATTGAATTGTGCCTATGATTCCATGGGGCGCGACGAAATGAAGCGGTTTTTTTACGCTGACTTCTACGGCGTTATCCTGTCGATTATCGAGCGTATTGAAAAGGAAAAAAATATCGTCGTTGCCGAGCATTACAAACAGTTTGTTGCAAACTTTTATACCGAAGCATTAGCGGGAATCCTGATTGATTATTTCCAACATAAGGACAAGAGAAATCGTGATGAGGTCATACAATACACATTGCAAGTCTTAAAAAAATCAATTCCCGGTATTTTATGACACCGAAAAATAGTCGAATTGGAAACTGCGGTGTATACATTTTATTGGCAATACCCTTAACATAACAATTCCCCAAGTCCATTGTTTATAGACTTGGGGGATAATTTATCTCTCCCGATTATCTTCTTTCTTTTCGGGAGGCCTCATATCTGCTTTTCTCGCCCAAGAGGGTATGGGCGGTGCGATGTGTTCTATCGGTTTTCTTTCCGGCGGCTTGGGTGCTTCTTCACCGAGTAGCTTTGCAATCTCAACTTTTGTGTCATAGAAATCATCCTCATAGCAAGAATACTCGCTTTTTTCAATGCGGTCTATTGCTTCACTCTCTTTCGCAGGGCGAATGGCTTGTCTCGCCTCGGTCAGCTTCTCTCAATCAGGGTCGGCGCTCTCGGCTTCGACTTTGCTCTCACACCGATTCAGCTCGCTGCTTATCTCGTTTTTCTGATAGGTCAGCACAAGCGGGTCTGTTCGTATCTCTTCCAAGGCAGATGCTGCGCGGGAGATAAGCACACCGACGGTCTTGGCGAGATATTTAACAGCGTCGAGTAGGTCGTTGATGAGTTTGTTGCCGCTTTGTATCTGCTGATTGATCCGCTTGCGGTCGGACACGCCGCGGAAGATGCCGATGTGAATGGTCGGCATGACTTTAAGTCCTTTTGCCTTGTGGCTTCGGTGATCGATGCGAGTGTCAAGCTCGCACAGGTCAAGACTTCGGTTTACATATCTTGCCAACGCTTCACGAAACCGCATCAACTGTTCCTCACTGTTCCATTCCTCATAGATGGGATTTTGTCTGCCGTATTGCGTTGACTTCGGGTATTTATTTATCCTTTCAAGTCCCTCGGCACGGGAGGGCGGCAGATACATTTTCTCATCATCAACCTTGTAGAGATATTGTTTCTCCCACCCCTCTTTCTCCGCCTGCTTGTACTCTGCGGCGGTGAAGCCTTTCTCAACACCTCGACGGATACATAAATACTCTTTCTGCGTTTTTGCCTGCCACGTGCCTTTTGCCGTTAGCGGTCTGACCGTAAGCATAATGTGAGCGTGCGGATTATGTCCGTCGGTGTCGTGATAACAGACATCGGCACACATACCCTTTGCCGCACATTCACGCTTGATAAACTCCGAGAGAATATATTTGTGTTCTTCGGGCGCAAGCTCAATGGGCAGGGCGACGATCAATTCGCGGGCAGTTCTTCTGTCACAAGTTATAATTCCTTTCTTTGTTTTGAGTGAAATGAAGCAGTCCGCAAAATGTCACGGACTGCTTTTTGGTTTTTGTTCAGTTTTCATCTTTGCCAATTGCGATGACCGGGCGCTCCCGCGACCGACGCGACAGCGGCATTGAGATTACCGGTCTCTTGGAACATCTGCTCATCCCTGCGAACCTCGTCTAAGATTTCCGATACTCGCTGTTCGTGTTCGGCGGGAAAATTTTTGGCTCTCTATGCGTCATCTTCTTGCTTTTTTCTCTTGCGGCGGGCAAGTTCTTTATCTCTGACCTTCCAATACCTATCTTTCCAATATTGCTTGATTCGCTGTTGCTCAAGTTCCTCGGCGGTAGGCTCTCGTTCTTCGACGGGAGCATCAAATTTGCCGATGAAGTTCAGATAGATTTCCACATCCTGAACTCTGTCCCGTCCTATCCTTTGCGATGCTCTGACAAGTATCTTGTCAACAAATTCATTGAGCATCGGCGTTGTCAGCTCCGTGAAATCTGTGCTCTTCTCTGCAAGAGCAAGGAACGCTTCTGCATTGGATTTTTTTGCGGTAAACTCGTTAATTTGTCTTTCAGCTTCTGCAATATCGCTTTCAAGAGTCTTTTGCTCGGCAAGGTACTCACCGGAAAGAGCTTCAAACTTATCCCCGGGGATTCTCCCGACAGCATAACTCTCATACAGATTCTTGTAAAGAACATTGAGTTCATCAAATCGGTACTTGTCTTTATTCAGCTTTCGCTTAATCTCCTTAACGGATTGTTCTTGCTGAATGACAGATGCCTCCTGCACCTTTTTCATAAATGCCTCTCGGTCTGCAATGGCGAAACGGCTGACCTCACGAATGGTATATAGAACCAATTTGCGCAAGGCTTTTGTTGAGATATGGTGCGAACAGCAGCTTCCCTCAACTCTGCGGGTTGAGAGCTTGTGCGTTGAGCAGTCATAACCATCAAAGCCGGGAATCTTTCGCCCCTCTTGATTCGTATAAGGTCTTGAACGATGGTTATACATCTTCGCTCCGCAGTCGGCACAAAAAACAAGTCCCGTCAAAGGATTCGCTTCGCCGATTGTACCGCTTCGACGAGGTGTTCCGATCAGTTTTTGAGCAAGATGCCATGTTTCCGAATCAACGATTGCTTCCTGCGTGTTTTCAAACACTGCCCGCTTATCGGGAGTATTGATAATGTTCTTTTTCTCCTTGTACGATTTACTGGTAGTACGGAAGTTTACGGTATAGCCCATATACTCGGGACGCTTCAAAATATCCTTTACCGTACGACTGCTCCAGTCATACGGATTCAATGCTTCAAGGTTATTCTTATACCTTCCGAAGCCGTGACGCGCTTGGTGGTATGCCGGTGACTCCACCTTGTCTCTTTGCAAGATCCGTGCAGTCTCCATTGTCCCTTTGCCGAAATACGACCTCGGTGTAGTAGCCGACTTCAAGATAATTATGACCGATACGGCTCATATCCTTTGCTATGACCGTACCGGCCTTTCTTTCTTCAATATCGCTCATCATACGCTTCCAATCGGGGCGCTCAAAAGAACCGCCCGAATAGCCGTCGTCTGTGTAGTGAACAATATTGGTGTAGCCATGCTGTTCGGCGTATGCTTCCAGCATGGTCTTTTGCGTTTTGATGGAGTTACTGTCCCCGACCTGCTCATCGTCGCGGGAAAGACGCTCATATAGTGCTGTGATCTTTTCTTGTTCCTGCTTGACTTTCATGACCTATCCTCCTGAAATTCAAGCCGGATGTCTTGTTTGCATCTGTGCTTCGCTTGGTTGCTTCCATGCTTCATTGCGTATGATGCGGATGAGCTTGTCCTCCTGAAAAATGAAGTACCGAATAACAGCTCATCACGATGCCCGCCTCCTTTGCGGGACTTTGGATTTGTGATCTTTCTGTTCTTTCGATATTTTCAGAGGATGATACTGAATATGCTTCGGATGTTACGGCAAAAATAGAGAATGAAGAGGTCTGCCTATCTGCGCGTTATGATAGTGCGTAAAATTTCGCAAAAAATTTATGCAAATATGATTTCTTTCAGCACGGTCTCCTCAGCCGCGGCTTTGCAGTTGTTCATCTCCTGCGCCCACAGAAGCGGATTACTCGCTTTGCGGTTTTCGTCGATGCCACGTTTCTTGGCAAGCTCCGCGGTCAAGAATTCAACTTGTGAGCGTGCTTCTTGGTTGATGGCAGACAAGTGTGTCAATAATCTTTCTTCGGTCAGCAGGGAAGTGTATGTGCCTCTGCGGTGCTTCTTCAGGAAATTGAGCCGCATCTGTCCGTATTTACCGATGGTGTAGTCGGTTTGATCGGGAAGGACGCGATTGGGATAGAAGATTCCGTCTCTTTCGGTGTAGGTGATTTCGTTTTGGTGTTTCATAACTTTTTTCCTCCAAGTATGTATTTTTCAATAGCCGTGAGGCTTATTGTTCATCGTCGGAGTTCGAGCAATTTCGCATACCGGAAGGATACCGTATATAAAGAAATAATCCGAACCCTTCTCCTATCAGAAAAAAGTTCGGATTATTTGAATTTGGTCTGAGTGACTGGACTTGAACCAGCGGCCTCTACCACCCCAAGGTAGCGCGCTACCAACTGCGCCACACCCAGATTTTCAGCGCATTTATCATTATAGTCTTTTTCTTTTGCAATGTCAAGAGTTTTATCAAAGAAAGAGGGCATTCCGCGCCCGCATGGGAGCGCGGAATGCTTTGATTTTGGGATTCTTATTTGATTTCGACAGTAGCGCCGGCAGCTGTAAGATCGGCTTTGATCTTTTCAGCGTCTTCCTTGGAAACGCCTTCTTTGAGCGTCTTCGGAACAGCCTCAACAAGCTCTTTGGCTTCTTTGAGTCCAAGACCGGTGACCTCACGAACCGCTTTGATAACGCCGAGCTTGCTGTCGCCGAAGGATGTAAGGACGACGTCAAATTCGGTTTTCTCTTCTGCTGCGGGAGCAGCTGCACCGCCGACTGCGGCTACGGCGACAGGAGCTGCGGAAACGCCGAACTCCTCTTCGAGAGCCTTTACAAGGTCAGCGACCTCAAGAATGGTAAGCGCTTTGATTTCATCAAGAATAGCAGTAATTTTTTCAGATGCCATGATAATTTTACCTCCTCTGAATATGAATTAGATTTTTGAGAAATGATTTTCGTAATTAAGCGGATGCTTCGCCCGACTTGTCGATATACGCTTGAAGGACATAAGCCAAACCGTAAAGGGAAGACTGAAGACTTCCGAGGACCTTGCCGATGAGCACTTCCTTGGACGGAAGATCGGCGAGCTCATTCACTCCTGCGGCATCGAGAATTTTTCCATCGACAAAACCGGCCTTGATTTCAAAAGATTCCACCTTGTCGGCGTATTTTTTGAGAATTTTGGCGGCAGCGACCGGATCCTCGGCGCTTGTAGCAACGGCTGTCATCCCTTCGAGAACATTTGAAAGCTCGCCATAGCCGGCATTTTCACATGCTCTTTTGGTCAAAGTGTTTTTCACGACACCGTATTCGACGCCCGCTTTGCGGAGCTCGCTTCTGAGCGCTGTGTCATCCTCGACGGTAATACCCTCGTATTTGACGATGACGCCCGCAGCAGCATTTTTCATTTTCTCAGTCAGATCGGCGACGATCTGCTTTTTGGATTCGAGAACCTGTGCACTTGGCATAATTTCACCACCCTTCGATTCATGAAAGCTAAGCTTTAACATGTGCCCGTTTTCGGAGATTTTCCGAAACAAGCACAAAAGAAAAAAGTCTTTTCCGCAAATCCATGGGAATGCAGGAAAGACCTAAAATAGACATTTTATCATCTCTCCTCGGCAGGGAAGCTCAGCTTTTAAGGAAACCTGCTGTCTTAGGATTGCCAAAACAGAATAGCATAAAATGTTGAGTTTGTCAAGCTTTTTTTGAAAAATAGTTCTCAAATATATTATATTATGAAAGGAGAACGAATTTTGCGCCATCCCTTTCAAATTCGGTATAAACGGAAAAGACGGCATTTTGGGAGAATTACAGCATTCGTTTGAGGCCGTCTGTCCGGTGATCCCTGATCGGAATCAACAGGTCGAGCTGCATGAGCTTGTCCATTTCGTCGGGGGAGATGTCCAATGACCAGAGATTTTTAAAGTTTAAGTGATCTTCCAAAAGTCCGGACATACAGGCGGCATCGCCGAGGTCCATTTCAAATTGTTCATGCTTTTCCACCCAGCTCCAAAGCCAGTGCCATTCTTCAAATGCGCCCATAGGGATGGTATGCGCGGCATATAATCCGCCGGGGAACTGTTTTTTGACAAACGGCGCTTCGACCTCCCGGTCGTCGGGGATGGTCAGCCATCTTTCGTATCCGTGATCGCTTCCGTCCGCTTTCGTGCCGTCCGGATGATTGAAACCGTAGTATTTGAAATCCGGCTTATACAAATCTAAACGTGTCTTTTTGATAAACTGCCGGGCTATCGCGTCGGTATCGAGTTCAGGGGTTCCGCCGATGGCGTGAATGCTCCGACCGTCGCCGGCGGCAGATACACGATGCGCACATCCTTATCGGAAAGCTTATTCAATGTTTCGCTGGCCTGATTCAGCTCCTCCATGGTTTTCTTTTCCTTGAAATTCATTTTGGCGACCGTCAGCGAATCGATAATGTCAAGTAAATTCGTCGTCCGGCAGCGCGAATTTCGCGGTATTCAGATTCAGCTTTTGGATGAAAACTTCGATGATGCTGCGGATGGTCGATAGTGAAGTGATTTCCTCGTCGATTTCGGATAAACTATGCTCCAATATCTCGATGGCCGCTTTCGCGCTGTCGCTTTTCAGAATTTCCGCGATTTGCCTGAGCGGGATTCTGAGCTTGTGCAGAATCACAATCTGTCCCAGTCTCGTGACGGTATCCGCGTCATAAGTCCGGTAGGCGAAATCCTCTTTTTTGACGGGGGATATGAGTCCGATCTGCTCGTAATAGCGCAGCGTTCGCGTCGAGATACCGAATTGCTTGGATACTTCACGGATCGTTTGCAGTTCCATAAGGTGTTCTCCTTTTATTTTTTATGTAGGACAAACTCAGTATACCGGTTGACGCGACGTCAAAGTCAAGATATATTTTAAAATTTTATTGTAATACGCGCTATTCCATTCTTACCGAGATTTCCCCTCCGGTGAGAATGATTCTTTCGCCGCCGTCTCCATCGACGATCAGCCCGCCGTTTTCCGCAAGTCCTGCGGCGGTGCCGAAACCGTCCGCTGCGCCGAAATAGCGGATTTTTTTCCCGATGACATAACTTTTTTCCGTACAGTAGGAAATCAGTTTCTGCGGAGCTTCGTTTAACGATGCAAAAAAATTCACTCGGATTTCCTCAAAAAGCTTGAATTTCAGCTGCGTACCGCCGGATAAGGCGCCCGCGATATCGGCGATTTCCTCCGGAAAATCCGGCTTTCCGATGTTGACGCCGATGCCGACGACATATCCGAGCACCGTATCACTTTCCGAGAGCGCCTCGGCGAGAATGCCGCAGACCTTTTTTCCGTCCAGCATGATGTCGTTGACCCATTTGATTTTTGTGTCAAAACCCTCTTGGATAGCAGCGCGGCATACGGCCGCCGCCGCCGCGGTCGTGAGAAGCTCCGCGGGCAGGGAAAAGCTCCCCGCCGGAACGGCGATGCTGAAATACAGACCTCTTTCGGAAAAAAAGCTGCGTCCACGCCGTCCGCGGCCGGCGCTCTGCCGGTCGGCGAGTACGATGAAGCGGCGGTTTTGTGCGGATTCCGCAAAAAATATCTCCTTTGCCGTCAGATTGGTGGAGGGCAGCTCCTCATAATAATACAGCGGGGTCGCCTGCGGGTTTCCGTTCTCATAAACGGAGGAGGGGATCGGATAGGCCGAATGTACCATAATGCTCCTTTCTCACTTTCCGACGCAGAAGCGGTGGAAGATGCTATTCACAACGTCCGCCGTGACCTGTCTGCCGTCGAGCTCGCCAAGTCTTGCCATGGCGGCTTCCAGCTCCGTGCAGGCGATATCCGCGCCGAAGCTATCGAGCGCTGCCGCAGCGTCGCCGACATGAGCGAGCGCCTCCGATACGGCCGCGAATTGCCTTACGTTTGTGATGACGGTATGATCCTCTGCGCCGAGGTCTCCGTTTACAAACATATCCTCGATGATTTTGACGAGCGTGCCGCGGCTTTGCTCCTCCTTGGCGCAGAGCCGGACGGGTACCGTGCCAAGCTCCTTTTCAAGCCGCGCCGCGTCGGCTTTTTCGGGAAGATCGCTTTTGTTGAGAATCGCGATGACTGCCGCGCCCTGTGCCGCTCTTTCCCGTATGAGGGCGAGCACCTCCGTGTCCTCTTCGTCGAGCGGGGCGGCGGCGTCGAATACGGCGAGAATAAGCTCCGCCTGCGCGAGTGCCTCTTTGCTTTTGGCGACGCCGATGCTTTCTACGGCGTCCGATGTGGAGCGAATCCCGGCGGTGTCCGAGAGACGGAGCGTGACAGCTCCTGCCGTCACGGTCTCGGAAACCACGTCCCGCGTGGTCCCCGCGATATCGGTCACGATGGCGCGCTCCTTTCCGGCAAGAAGGTTTAAAATCGTCGATTTCCCGGTGTTCGGCTTCCCGACAAGGACGGTTCGGATCCCCTCGCAGACGGCATGTCCGGTTTTGTAGGAATCGCGAAGCCCTTCCAGCGCCGAGACGACAGAGGACAGCTCGGAACGGATTTCCTCCGTGCTCATCTGCGAAAGATCCTCGTCGGGAAAATCGACCGCGGCATATACGCCGGAGACGATGGCTTTTAAGCGGTCATAGAGCTCGTCGGTTTTGCGCCGGATTCCGCCGTCTAAATTCTTTCTTGAAAGCAGGAGGGAAGCGCGCGTTTCCGCTTCGATCATGCCGATGACGGCCTCCGCTTCGGAAAGGGAGAGCTTGCCGGCGGAAAAAGCGCGGCGGGTAAATTCCCCGGGGCCTGCCGGCACAGCGCCGCATTCCAAGGTGCGCGCGAGGATCGCCTCCGTCAGCAGGATTCCGCCGTGACAGCTGATTTCGACCGTGTCCTCGCCCGTATAGGATTTCGGTGCGCGGTATACGGTTATGACCGCTTCGTCGAGAATGCTTCCGTCCGCAGCCGACACGGCGGCGAGGCACGCCGTATTGGCCTTGATTTCGGAGAGAGGAGCGCCGGATTTCGGACGGATAAATTTTTCACAAATAGGGAGTGCGTCGCCGCCGGAAATCCGGATGACGGCAATCCCTCCCTTTCCGCGCGGCGTGGAAACCGCGGCGATGGTCGCTTCAAACAGGGAATACATCAGAAATTGTCCTTTCATTGGGCTTATACGTTATTTTCAACGAAAAACGGGACTCGGCGCGTTTCCGGTTCCGGAAAATGCGGGGAGTCCCGTCGGTTTTACTGCTGATTGTTGCTCGAAAATTCTTTGAGCTTGGCGAAATAACTGTCGAGATCCTTCGCCTTTTCAATTTTGCGGGGCGCGGGACGCGGCGTATCCGAGCGTCTGCGCGGAACGTATGAGCTTTCGCTCTTTTCCGTTTTACGCTCCGGCCGGCTCCGGTCGGGACGTTCCGACCTGTTCTCGCGGCGTTCACCGGAACGCGGTCTGCTCTTTCTTTCGGGCTTTGCAAGCTCCGTCGGCTTCGCGGCGCCCTCCGGGAAGATGATGACACGGCGATTTCCCTCCGCGCCGACGGAATTGGTCGATACGCCTTCGATTTTCTGAATCTCCGCGTGGATGATTCGGCGCTCGTAAGCGTTCATCGGTTCCAGTGCGATGTTCTTTCCGCTTTTCTTTACCTTTGCCGCCATTTTTGCAGCGAGCCGGCGGAGCGTTTCCTCTCTCTTTTCGCGGTAATTTTCGATATCGATGCTGATTCTCGTGTACTGACGGTCCTCGTCGTCCTTTTTGTTTGCGGCGAGATTGACAAGGTACTGGAATGCTTCCAGCGTGTCGCCGTGATGCCCGATCAGCGCCGAAGCGCCGTCGCCGGTGATCGTAATCAGGGCTTCTCCGTCGCCGTCGTCGTGAATGATGACCTCTCCTGTGATGCCGAGGTCGGCCATCAGCGTTTCAATGAAGCTGCGCGCGGCCTCAAGCGGCTTTAAAATATAAGTGACTTTCACCTTGGCGGGGGAGCCTCCCATGCCAAGAAAACCTTTTTTCGGCTCTTCCAGAACGTCGGCTGTAATACTTTCGCGGGAAACGCCGAGCTCCTGCGCACCTTTTTCGGCGGCTTCCTCGACGGTTTTCGCGGTGATGATGATTTCTTTTTTCATAAGAGCAATTCGTCTTTCTTCATAATTGTGATTATTTTTTCGATTTTTTGTTTTTCTTGAGCGGCGCTTTTTTGATGACGGAGTTTTCGTCTCCTTCCTTGCTTTGCGTGTCCGTGGAATTGATCAGCTCGGCACGCTCGTCATAGATCGAGGAATATGTGCCGAGGTCCGCGTATTCGTCGTCGTCCATCGGACGGGCAAGCGCTGCCTTGGTCTTTTCGAGATTCTCTTTTTTCGCGGCCTTGCCGAGATATTCGCGCTCCGCCGCCTTATAATCCTCTTCGGTGAATTTGGGAAGAGGGATTGCTTTATAGAGGATGAACTGTTGGAGCATTCCGAGCAGGGTGTTGAAGATCCAGTAGATGCCGAGTGCCGCCGGGAAAGAAAACGCGAGCCATGCGGTGACGGCGGACATGATGACCGTCATGATCATCATCTGCTTTCCGGAGCCCGCATTATCCTGCATGGGCTGGAACGTCAGCTTTCTCGAAATAAACGACGAAAGAACGGTGAAAACGAAGTTGAGCAGCGGGATAAGGACGAGCCACGTCGTCCACGAAGGCGTTTTGGCAAGCGCCGTCGGGTCTCCGAAAAGGCTGAAATTCGGCAGATCGGAAAGAACAACCTGTCCCACATCGCCGAGCGAAGCGTTGAGCGCTTCAAGATGATCCTGTGTGAGATATTGAACAAGGTCGATGTCGCGTCCGGAAAAAACGCCGTCTTTAAAGTTTTTTAACGCAATGCCGAGATCGTTGTTAACAAAATTCGCGATACCGTTGAGCATATCCGTCGAATATTTGCAGATATATTTGAGCGGATTGTAAACGATTCCGTAAAGAATCATGATGATCGGAAGCTGAATGAGCATCGGCAGGCATCCACCCATCGGATTGTAGCCTTCCTTTTGGTAGAGGTCCATGATCTCATTCTGCATCTTCTGCATGGTGGGCTGGTCGGTTCTGCCCTTATATTTGCTGCGGATCGCCATTTCCTTTGGTTTGAGTCTTGCCTGCTTGACGGAGTTTTTCTGCTGCTTGATTCCGAAAGGGCAGAGGATGATTTTGATCATCAGCGCGAATAAGAACAGCGCCAGCAGATAATGTCCCGTAAACGAATCGAAAGCGGAAAGGATGCTTCCGAAAAACCGATTGATTGCATCTATCATTTTTGAGAATTTTCTCCTTTTTCTTTTGTGGAGATTAAGACGTCTTTTTTCCGTCTTTTCCGCTTTGGAACCGGATCATAGCCTCCCTTGGAGAAGGGATTGCAGCGCAGGATGCGCCACACCGTGAGTCCGAGTCCTATAAAAAATCCCCATTCGCGGAACGCCTCGATCGCATAATTTGAGCAGGTCGGCTGAAACCTGCAGCAAGGCGGCTTCAACGGCGAGATGAACTTTTGATAAAGCTTTACGAAAAAAATCCCGATTTGCTTCATTTTTCCGATGTCCCCGCTTGGCCGCCGGAGGCGCCTTCCGGTCTTTGTCCGTTCCCGTGGGAATCGCTGCCGGCATATAGCGACAGCTTCCTTGCAGCGTAAAGCAGATCCTTGTAGATATCGGTGCTTTTCGCGCGGCATGCCGCCTCTTTGGCGGCAATCACGATCAGCTTGCCTTTTTTGATGTTCTGTTCTGCTTCCAGCTGCCTGTAAGCGGCGCGCAGGATTCTTCTCACGCGCGACCGCACCACCGCTCCTCCGAGTCTTTTGGAAACCGTAAGTCCGACGCGGTTTACTCTCTTCCCGAGCGGGTTTTCGCGCGCAAGGCGCGATGCGTGGTAATCGGTCAATACATATACCACAATATGTCTGCAAACGGCGCGTTCGCCCTTTGCATATACCTTTTTATAAAGGTGATTTTCGGAAATCGCTATGTTTTTCACGCAGATTCCCCCGTCTTTTTTGTCCTTTCGGGCACCGAAAAATTGCCCGGATAAAAAAGGAAAGCCCATGAATACGCCACAGGCTTTGTTGATCCGATGATTCTCAATAGGAAAGTCTCGCTCTGCATTTTGCGCGTCTTCTTTTCAGAACCTTACGTCCGTTTGCAGTGCTCATTCTCTTTCTGAAACCATGCTCTTTTTGTCTTTGACGCTTTTTCGGCTGATACGTTCTAAGCATTTCTCTTACACCTCCCTCTGCGTCCGCGGACGGATGATCCGCACAGATTGCTACAATTACAAATTACATTATACACATAAAAGACTTCCGTTGTCAAGTAGAATTTGCTTTTTCCCTCAATTATTTTATAAAAACGGAAAAGTATGGCGGCGGCGAACGTCTCCGTCGGGAAATTTATCCTGAAATATTTACTTTTTATGAAAATTATATTAAATTAAATAACGGAGAAAATAAGATTCGGAAATCATATGAAGGAGGATATCGGATGTCATTTGTTTTGGAAACCAGGTCGCTTGTCAAGGACTACGGCGGTAAAATCGCGCTTTCCGGAATCGACCTCGCGCTTCCTGAGGGGAAGATCATCGGGCTTCTCGGCTCCAACGGGAGCGGAAAGACGACACTTTTGAAATTGGCGGCGGGACTTTTGCAGCCGACAAGCGGGGAAATCAGGGTCTGTGAGAGAGAGGTCGGCGTGGAAACCAAAAGTCTCGTTTCCTTTTTGCCGGAGCGCACGTATCTGAACGATTGGATGCGCGTCATAGATATTATCGAATATTTTGACGATTTTTATGAGGATTTCGACCGCAGCGCGGCGCTTCATATGCTTGAAAATCTCGGCGTGAAGGAGGCTGCAAGGCTCAAAACGCTCTCCAAGGGAACCAAGGAAAAGGTGCAGCTGGTGCTGGTCATGTCAAGGCGTGCGAAGCTCTATCTGCTCGATGAGCCGATCGCCGGTGTGGACCCGGTGGCCCGCGAATATATTTTGAATACAATCGTATCCAATTACAATCCCGAGGCCTCCGTCATTATATCAACCCACCTGATTGCGGACGTCGAAAAGGTGCTTGACAGCTTTGTCTTTATCCGGGACGGCAGAATCATCATGGAGCGCGACGTCGCCTCCGCGAAAGAGGAATACGGCAAGTCCGTCGACGAAATTTTCAGGGAGGTGTACAAATGTTCGGAAAAAGCTTGAAATATGAATTCAAAGCGATCGCAAGAAGAGTTGTGCCGCTGTTTATCACGGTTCTTGTGCTCAGCGTTATCCTCGGCATCGGCTTTATCATAGACGGACGGCTTCTGCCGGATGCGACGGCCGACGGCGAGGCCTCCGTCGGGGAAGCAATCATGAATTTGGCGCAGGGAATTTTCATGACCGGACTTTTTATTATGATCTTCGTCGCAGGCATCACCGTTTTTGTCATGACGATCCAGCGGTTTTACCAATCCTTTTTCACCGACGAGGGGTATCTTACGTTTACCCTGCCGGTTACGGTGAACTGTCACATCATGACAAAGATCGTCTCTATGATCCTTTGGAATCTGATGGGCACGGTCGTGACGCTCGTTGCCTATCTGATTATGCTGGGCGGGACCGAAATCGGTTACGGTACGGTTTCCAGCTTTTATGCCGAGCTTGCGGATGAGATCTCCTATCTTATGATGTCGCTGTCGGGAATTCCCGGGGAATATACGGGCTCTATCGTGCTGTTTGTAATCTATGCCGTCATTTCCTATATTTTTGAGATTCTGCTGATTTACTTCGGCATCTCGCTCGGCTGTATGTGGAGCAAGAAGCATCGCGTCATCATGTCGATCGTTTGCATCATCGGCGTAAATATTGTTTTTTCCATTGTGGAAACGATTATTGAGACGATTGTCGCGGCATCCTCTTTGTTTACGGAAAATCTCGCTGCGTCGGCGATGATCATAATGGCATCACTGACGGTGCTTGGTATCGTCAAGGTGATGCTGTCGTATATTGGAATCAAGGCGATCCTGACCAAAAAGCTCAATTTGGATTAAAGAAAAAGTGCATAGAAAAACCGGAAAGTATATGCTTTCCGGTTTTTTATTTTTGACTGTCAGCGCGCGGATTGTCTGCACGGGATCGGCCGTTTTTGCGTAAAATAAAGCAGAATCCATGTGTTTGAAGAGACGAAAGGGGAAAGAGAAGAATGGCGATCAAAATTTTTATCGATCAGGGACACAATCCGCAAAATCCGAACGCGGGAGCGGAGGGCAACGGGTACCGCGAGCAGGACCTCGTGTATTATATCGGAAAAGAGCTGGAAGCGCTGCTGAATGCCAATCCGAATTTCGAGGCGAGAACATCGCGCAATTCTCCCGACGAAATCCTCGGAACGAGCATCGCGTCGAGCCTTGCCGCCAGAGCGAATGCCGCGAATTCATGGCCGGCGGATTATTTTATCAGCATTCATGCGAATGCGTCCGAAATCGCAAGCGCGTCCGGCAGCGAGGCGTTTGTATACAGCCTGTCCTCGCCCGCCTTTGGACTTGCGGAGAATATTCTCATCGGGCTTTCGGAGGCGACAGGTCTTGCCGACCGCGGCGTGACCGCGCGTCCGACGCTCTATGTTCTGCGGAAAACGACGATGCCGGCGCTGCTGCTGGAGGTTGGCTTTATCACGAACGCCAATGACGCGGCGCTGATGGCAAACAATCCGGGGCTGATTGCGAGAGGCATTTACAACGGGATTTTACGGTATTTCGGTCTGAACTGAATGTCTTTTGCCATACCGGCATTTTACAAGCTCCGTTATGACGAACGCGATGACAAAGCCGAACAGAACATCGGAAAGGTAATGCGCGCCGGCGGCGAGCCTGCTTACCGCCATCATAAGGATAAAGGCGGCACAGGCGATATATAGAGCGGTCTTATATTTCGTTCCTTTTCCGTATAGCCACAGGGGCAGCATGAGCGTCAGCGTATTGTGCGCCGTGTGTCCGGACGGGAACGAATGGGAGCCGGAAAAGAAATTGGGACGGTACCATGGGGTAAACCCGTCCAAGGAGCCTGAGGCGACAAGCTCTCGCAAACGGATTCTGCCCCAGACCACTTTAAGCGCCGATACGGTGACAAGAATGAGTATCGCAGCCGCGAGCGTGTATGCCGCCGGATAAAACAGCCTTTTGCGCGCGGCTTTCGGTATCAGACCGATGCAGAGCAGCGCAGCAAGCGCGAGGGCGGCGGATACCAGCACGACCGCCGGATACATCTTCGCCGTGAGGCCGTCGTACAGATATTCCGCGGTTTTGCCGCAGCCGTATGCCATAAGGCAGGTCGCGGGAAGTACGGAAAAAATCCGGATCCAAACGGCGGCTTTGGGATGATTGTCGGCGAGGACGGATGTCACGAGATAGAATGCCGCGGCGGAAATGATAACGGCAGGCCATTCTCCGAGGATTTCCAGTACGGAAGCGGGGACGGGCACGGAGAGGGAAAGCGTTCCACCCGTGCCGGAAAGCCCGGAAAGCGCCGAAGAGATCTCGAGATCAAAAAAGGATGCGGCGAGAAGTCCGACGATAAACAGAACGCCGATGACGCCGTATATTGTTTTTTTGTGCTGGGACAGTTTCATTTTCGCCTCCGTTTCCCGGCGCGTCGCCGTATGGATGATATGGGCGGGAAAACGTGTTTTTGCGTTTTCCCGCCCATGCTGTCGTTTTCGGCTGTCAGTCCGCTTCCGCGAACGCGGCGGCGCCGATGATGCCGGCGTCGTTGCCGAGCGCGGCCGTGCGGATTTCGGTTTTCAGCACGCCGTCTTTGGAATAGATTTCATGAGAGAGCTTTTCTTTCAGCGGCAGAATCAGATAATCGCCTTCTCCGCAGATGCCGCCGCCGATGGTGAGCACCTCCGGCTGGAAGATGTTGATGAGGTTCGCAATTCCGCAAGCGAGATAGCTTATGTAGGTATCGACGACCGCGGCCGCGGCCTTGTCTCCCTTTTTCATCGCGGCGAATGCGGTTTTGCCGCCGACACGGTTGATATCTCCCGCACACATTTCATGCATCAGTGTGTCGGATTCCGCTTCAAACGCTTCCTTTGTCATTTTGATGAGCGCGGTCGCGGAGCTGTATGCCTCAAAGCAGCCGCGTCTGCCGCAGGAGCAGGGACGTCCGCCGTATTCGATCACCATGTGACCGAGCTCCGCACCTCCGTAAGCGCATCCGGTGAGCACCTTTCCGTCCAAAATCACGCCGCCGCCGACGCCGGTGCCGAGCGTGATCATGACGGAGGACGACGTCCCCCGTGCGGCTCCGGCCACCGCCTCTCCGAGCGCCGCGAGATTGGCGTCGTTGCCGATCGCGACCTTGTCTTTCGGGATATCCATATATTCGGAAAACAGCTTTTGGAGCGGGAAATCCGAAAATTTGATGTTGTTGGCATATTCGACGATGCCGGTTTTCGGATTGACGGTACCCGGGCACGCGATGCCGGCTCCCCCCGTCTCCTGCGGGGTGGCGCCGCATTCCGCAAGAAGCTTTTTGCAAAGCTCCGCCATATCGCGGACGATGGGCTCCGGTCCTCTTTGCGCGAGTGTGGGCACCGAGCCTTTTTTTATGATGGAATAATATTCGTCGACGATTCCGACGGCGATATTGGTTCCGCCGAGGTCGACGCCTATGCTGTATTTCATGCGATAACTCCGTTCTGCCGTTTCCGGCTGAAATGTGACGGACGGGGCTTGCTGCCGTATGACGGCCGCCCTGCCGCGTAACACTTCTATTATAATATAATGGGCAAATCTTGTCAATATTTGATGAAATGAAAGATTTCCCGTTTTTTCTTTTCCGTCGAAAATGTGTCTTTTATATTTACAAATCGGGCGGGATATGATATGATAATATGCGTATGACAGCCGAAAATGACGGTTTTGCTCATGGGATGTCCTGCGAATTAGGATGCGCGACTGCGTATACGACGAAAGGAATGATTTTTTTGTTAGAATTCCGCAATTTTTCAAAAACCTACAAGGGCGGCAAACGCGCTGTGGATAATCTGTGCCTGAATATCGAGGCGGGCGATATCTATGGCTTTATCGGCCATAACGGCGCCGGCAAGACGACCTCGCTCAAAGCGGCGTGCGGCATCCTCGATTTCACGGAGGGGGATATCCTCATCGACGGCATCTCCGTGCGGGAGGACCCCGTGAAGACAAAGCAGATCACCGCATATATTCCCGATAATCCCGATTTGTACGAATTTATGACCGGTATCAAGTATCTGAATTTCATCGGAGACATCTTCGGCGTTCCCGCCGACGCGCGCAACGCAAGAATCGAAAAATATGCGGCGATGTTCGAGATTTCCGGCGATCTCGGTTCGCCGATTTCCGCTTATTCTCACGGTATGAAGCAAAAGCTCGCCATTATTTCCGCGCTGATTCATGAGCCGCGTCTGCTTGTGCTCGACGAGCCGTTTGTCGGCCTCGATCCGAAGGCGTCCCATTTGTTGAAGCAGATTTTTGCCGAAATGTGCGCGTCCGGCGCGGC
Organism: uncultured Eubacteriales bacterium; assembly: GCA_934446365.1. GTDB lineage: Bacteria > Bacillota > Clostridia > Oscillospirales > CAG-272 > QALR01. The sequence goes on from CAKSDZ010000008.1 coordinate 33,461, forward strand.
GATCTTTTTCTCCACGCATGTATTGGAGGTAGCACAGAAGCTCTGCAACAAAATCGCGATTATCAAAAACGGCAGGCTCGTTGTTTCCGGAAAGACCGATGAAATCGTCGGGGACGGAAGCTTGGAGGATGTGTTCCTCGAGCTTGCCGATGCGAAGGGCGGGGAATCCGGCGATGAATAAATTTTCACTTGTCTTTAAGACGCAGCTTCTGTCGGCCCTGAGCAGAGGAAAGAATGCGGCGCGAAGAAGCAAGGCGGCAAAAGCCGCTTCTCTGACAGGCTATGTCTTGTTGTGGATTTTAATCGCGGCGCTCGCCGCCGTTTATGAGTTTATGTATGCCGCCGCTTTTGCCGAAAGCGGCATGATTGAGGCGTTCCCGCTTCTCATTGTGCTGGCGGCTTCTCTTTTGACGCTGATCTCCTCCATTTCCTATACGAAATCCTTGATTTTCTGCTCCAAGGACCACGACATGCTCTTTGCGCTTCCGATCAAGGGAAGCGTCATCGTCGCGGCGAAGATCGTCACGCTGTATGTGCTGGACCTTGCGATCACACTCGCAATCCTTTTGCCGTGCGGCGCGATATACGGACTTTTCGCATCTCCGTCCGCGGTGTTTTACGTTTTGTATTTTTCTTTGGTTCTGTTCGTTCCGATGATTCCGATTCTCATTTCCGCTCTGATTTCGGCGCTGGTGAGCCTTATTGCGTCGCGCTTCAAGCATGCGAAAATCATCGGCACCGTTATTTATGTGGCGATTTTCCTCGCTTTTATGTTCGGCGTCATGAGACTGAGCATGGGCGATGCCACCGACGAGGAAATCTCCGGCGCGGTCGGCGGTATGATGGAGGGCATGAAAACGTTCTATCCGCCGCTCGATTGGTTCGGGGATGGGATATCCGGCGATATTCCCATGTATTTGCTGTTTATCGGCGCATCCGTCGTTGCGTTTGCGCTCATTGCGGCTGTTTTCGGGAAATTTTACGGAAAAATCCACGGACTTTTCAGTGCGCGTTCCTTCCGGTCGAAATATAAGGTAAGCGCGGCCGCTTCCAGCGCCGGCGGCGCCCTTGTCAAAAAGGATATCACACGGCTCTTTTCCTCGCCCGGGCTTATGCTCAACCAAATCTCGGGGCTTATTATGCTGGTGCTCTTCACGGTCATCTTTTCGGCGAACGAAAATCCTGTTTCGGTCGAGGGCGAGGAAGCGATTCCGAATTTCTTGGCCGCCATGTATCCGTATCTGTTCGCTTTATGTGTCTCTATGTCGTCGCTTACCAGCGCATCGATTTCATTGGAGGGCAAAACCATCGGACTTCTCAAAAGTCTGCCGGTTCCCGCGCGCACGCTCCTTTCCTGCAAGCTCCGCGTCCATGAGATTGTTTGCTTTCCCGTCATCGTCATTTGCAGCATCGCCATGGCGCTGCTGTCCAAAATGACGGTTGTCGATACCGTTATTCTTGCGGCGATTCCTCTCATTTATTCCTATAATGCAGGCGTAATGGGACTTTTGCTGAATCTGAAAAAGTACAATTTTGACTGGACAAACGAAGTGATGGTTGCCAAAAACAGCATGCCGGTGGCCGTGACGACCTTTGTCGGCATATTCTTATCGTTGCTTTCGGGCATTGTCGCCGTGGTCTTGGCGGTTCTCGGGCTTGATACCGTAATTTTCGGCGGTGTCATGATTGCGCTGTCGCTGGCCGTCGCCGCCGGACTGACGATTCTTCTCCGCAAAAAGGGAGAAAAGCTGCTCCGCGAAATTGGTTAAGGAAACGGGATACCGGCGCATTCTGCGCCGGTATTTTTCATAGAAAACATATTTATCTTGGGAGGTCAATATGACAAAACAGCCGGAAATGAGGCTTTGGTATACGGCGCCGGCGCCGACCGTGAACGACGGGGATTTTGCCCGTCAGAACGACAGTCCGATGGCGGGCTGGGAAAAATGGTCGCTTCCGCTCGGCAATTCTTATATGGGCGCGTCGGTTTTCGGGAGAACGGAGGTCGAGCGCATCCAAATCACCGAAAACAGCGTGTCCAATCCGTCGCTGCGCGGCTCGCACTGGCGCGACGGAAGCGGCGGCACACGGACGTTCGGAGATATTTATATCGAAACGGGACATGACGTGGTGTCGGCGTATTCCCGCGGTCTCTCCCTTGACGAGGCGGCGGCTTATGTTCGATATACATGCGGCGGCGTCGTTTACCGGCGTGAATATATCATGAGCTATCCCGACCGCGTGCTGGCGGTTCGGTTCACGGCGGAAAGGGACGGAAATCCGGTAAAGGGAGGATTGTCATTTGCCGTAAGGCTTGAAATCCCCTTTGTGCGCGACTACTGCATCCGCGAGGGAGACGGCGCAGGCCGGACGGGAGAGGTCACGGCCGACGGCGACAGGCTCGTCATGCGCGGCACCTCGCTTTATTACCATATTCTCTGCGAGGGGCAGGCGCGTGTCACGACATCGGGAGGAACGGTGACCGTGGCCGACGGAAAAATCACCGTTTCGGGCGCGGACGGGGCGGTGCTGTATTTCACCTGCGGGACGAATTACCGTATGGAATCGCGCGTGTTTTTGGAGCCGGAGCCGAAAAAGAAGCTCGCGCCTTATTCCGCGCCGCACGATAGGGTGACCCGAATCCTCGATGCGGCGGTGTCGAAGGGTTATGAAAAAATCCGCGCCGACCATGCGGCGGATTATCGGTCGCTTTTCGACAGGGTGAAACTCACGTTCGGGTATGACGCGGCGGATTTGGCTGTCACAACGGATGCGCTTGTCGCAAGATATCGGGACGGCGGGCGTTCGGCCTATCTTGAAATGTTGTATTACCAATACGGCAGGTATCTGCTCATCGCAAGCTCACGCCCGGGAGGCTATCCTGCGAATCTTCAAGGCACATGGACGGCGTATGACAGCTCACCTTGGGGCTGTGATTATCATCATAATATCAACGTCCAGATGAATTACTGGCCGTCCGGCATTGCAAACCTTGCCGAGTGTTTTCGGCCGTATATCGATTATGCGAGAGCATATATGCCGTCCGCAGAGGAGATTGCGGACACCTATATCAAGGAAAATTATCCCGAAAACGCCTCGGAGACTTCCGGCGGAAACGGCTGGACAATCGGAACCGGCGCGTTCCTCTACTATATCACGACGGTGGGCGGTCATTCCGGTCCGGGCACCGGCGGTTTTACCTCGCTGCTTTTTTGGGATTATTACGAATTTACGGGAGATAAGGCGTATCTAAGAGAAATTGGATATCCGTTCCTGCGAGGGATGTCCTTATTCTTATCCAAGGTCGTCGTGCCCGTGGGAGACAAGCTGCTGGTGCGCCTTTCGGCTTCTCCCGAACAGCAGGGGCCGGACGGAAGCTATTATCAGACGGTCGGCTGTGCCTTTGATCAGCAGATGATCTATGAAAACCATAAGCGCACGCTTGAAGCGGCGGAGATCCTCGGCATCACGGACGATCCCTTGCTTGACGTTATCCGCCGTCAGCTTCCGCTGCTCGACCCCGTGCAGATCGGGCTGGACGGTCAGGTCAAGGAGTTCCGCGAGGAGGGGCATTACGGGGAGATCGGCGAATATGAGCACCGGCATATTTCTCATCTTGTCGGGCTTTATCCCGGGACGCTCATCAACAAAAATACGCCCGAATGGTTGGAGGGCGCAAAAATTTCGCTGACAAGGCGTTCCGATAAATCCACCGGCTGGGCGGCCGCCCACCGGCTCTGTGCATGGGCGCGTACCGGAGACGGCAATCACGCCTATGCGATGTATCGTTCGATGCTCACGTATAATACGCTGCCGAATCTGTGGGACACGCACCCGCCGTTCCAAATCGACGGCAATTTCGGCGCGGTGGCAGGGATTTCGGAAATGCTTCTGCAAAGTCAGGCGGGATATCTCGATTTTCTTCCGTCATTGCCGGACGTGTGGCCGGACGGCTCGTTTGACGGCCTTGTCGCGCGCGGAGGCTTTGTCTGCGGCTGTGATTGGCGGGGCAAAAAGCCGGTCGAGATACGGATTTTCTCCCGTGTGGGAGGCGTTTGCCGCGTGAGGTGTGATGGCCTTGCGCGCGTTCGCGTGGAAACAAAGGGAACTGCCCGACCGGTCGGGGAGGACATGCTGGAAATCGATTTGCCGAAAGGGCTTTCGGCAAGGATTTGCTTTTCTCCTCAGTGAGAAAAGACACGGCTTTTCCTTTCCCAAGGAGAAAGAATATGTCGTTTTCTCACCGATGAGAAAACGACGAAAAGAGCAAAGTATAAGTTTGAAATGATCTATACCCATTTAAAGTGTAGCAATAAGTTCAAGTTACGGTGCTATGCAATGCTCCCGCATTGCAGGGCAACATTGAGGCTACCGCCTCAAACTCCCATACTTCTGCTGGGAAACGCAGGCGCAAGGCGCGCGCCGCGTGAGCGCCCTCCGGCATGATGTCACTGAAAGGGGCGGCGGTTGACGAATCACGCGAGCCTCGCGAGCGTGGAGGCCGTCTTTTATAGCCGCCATCGAACCGCTGCCAGTCGCACAAACGGTCAAGCCAGAGGCTTGCGGCTTCTTTTCGTTCTTTTCTTGTGCGGACAAGAAAAGAACACGTTTCTCCTTTCCAAAGGAGAAGAAATGTGCTTTTCTCACTGAGGAGAAAAGCACCAAAAGACTCATTGAGGCTATCGCCTCAAACTCCATCCATCTGCTGGCAAGCACATACCCACGGCTCGAAAGGTGTTGCAGTGCTCGCACAGCTCGCACAGGCCACCACTCGCCGTGCGGGACGCAACTACGAGTGGAAAGCTCGCGCCCGCAGGCGCAAAGCTGCCGGAGCGCACTCGCTGTCCGTTCGGCGTGTTCCGCCGTGGATTGCACGAGTTTACGAGTGCAAACACGTGTCGTTACCCTGTATTTTTTAAAAATACATAGAGTCGAAAGCAAAGAATAGCACAAAAACCTGAATGGGTATAGATTGCTTGGACTTTTTGTATGAGAGCCGACGGGATACGTTTTCGGCTCGCACAAACGATCGAACGGAACGTTCGCGGATTCTTTTCGTTCTTTTCTTGTCCGCACAAGAAAAGGACATGTTTCTCTCCTTTCCAAAGGAGAAAATTTTTTATAGAGGAAAATTTTAGAAAACATTTGTTTTTTTGTGTTGAAAAATAAAATCGGATATGCTATACTAATAAAAGCATATGTTTTTATTGTGCCGGATTTTTCGGAAAACGGAGGTGACGGATACGGATCGCTTCAAACTGGTATCCCCTTATGCGCCGACCGGCGATCAGCCGGAGGCGATCGAAGCGCTCACGCGCGGCGTTCTGCGCGGCGACCGTGAACAGTCGCTTGTCGGCGTCACCGGCTCCGGAAAAACGTTTACCATGGCGAATATTATCGCGAACTGTAACCGTCCGACGCTTGTGCTGGCGCACAATAAGACGCTGGCGGCGCAGCTTTGCTCGGAATTCCGCGAGTTTTTTCCGGAAAATGCCGTTGAATATTTTGTTTCCTACTATGATTATTACCAGCCGGAGGCTTACATCCCCGGCCGGGATTTATATATTGAAAAGGATTCCTCCATCAACGATGAGATCGACAGGCTCCGCCACAGCGCGACCTCCGCGCTGTTTGAAAGGCGGGACGTGATCATCGTTTCGAGCGTGTCCTGCATCTATTCGCTCGGCGATCCCGAGGAATATCAGAAGCTTGTGCTGGCGCTGCGTCCCGGCATGCGGATTTCCATCGACGAGCTTTCGCGCCGGCTCATCTCCATCAGCTATAACCGGAACGACATCGCGCTGGAACGCGACAATTTCCGTATTCGCGGGGATATCGTCGACATCATGCCGGCCTCTGGCAAAACAGCGGTTCGTGTGGAATTTTTCGGCGACGAAATCGATCGCCTGTGTGAGATTAACACAGTGACGGGCGAAATCATCGGTCTTATGACATATGCCGCGATCTATCCGGCGTCGCATTATGCGACCTCGGATGAAAAAAAAGAAGCGGCGATCCGTGAGATCGAATGCGAGCTTATGGAGCGTGTCGAATATTTCAAGGCGAACGGTCAGCTTCTCGAAGCGCAGCGCATTTCGGAACGGACAAAGTACGATATGGAAATGCTGCGCGAGGTGGGCTTCTGCTCCGGCGTTGAGAACTATTCCCGCGTCCTTTCGGGACGCGCCGCCGGCTCCACGCCGTATACGCTGCTCGACTATTTTCCGCGGGATTTTCTCCTGTTTGTGGACGAGTCCCATGTCACGCTTCCACAGGTGCGCGGCATGAGCGGCGGCGATTACGCGAGAAAGAAAAATCTCGTCGATTACGGCTTCCGTCTGCCGTCCGCCTTTGACAATCGGCCGCTTTTCTTCCCGGAATTTGAGAGCAAGCTGAATCAGGTGATCTACGTCAGCGCGACGCCCGGCGATTATGAAAGAGAGCATTCCACGGCGCTTGTCGAGCAGATCATCCGTCCGACCGGTCTTGTCGATCCGAAGGTCGAGATCCGTCCCGTAAAGGGACAGATCGACGATCTGATGGGGGAGATCCGCATCCGTGCCGACCGCGGTGAGCGCGTGCTTGTGACGACGCTGACCAAAAAGATGGCGGAGGATATCTGCGAATATCTTGAAATGAACCTCATCAAGGTGCGCTATATCCATCATAATGTGGAGACGATGGAGCGTCAGGAGCTCATCCGCGACCTGCGGCTCGGCGTTTTCGACGTGTTGGTGGGAATCAACCTTCTGCGCGAGGGGCTGGACATTCCGGAAGTGTCGCTTGTCGCGATTCTCGACGCCGATAAAGAGGGCTTTCTCCGTTCGGAGACCTCGCTCATCCAAACCATCGGCCGTGCGGCGCGAAATGCGGACGGCACGGTTATCATGTACGCCGACACCGTGACGGGCTCTATGGCGCGCGCCATCGCCGAGACCGAACGGCGCCGCAAAATCCAAACCGAATACAACGAGGCGCACGGCATCGTGCCGGAAACCATCAAAAAGGACGTGCGCGCCGTCATTGAGATTACGTCCCGCGACGACATCGCGAAGGCGGAAAAGAACAAAAAGCTGACAAAAAAGCAAAAGGAATCGCTCATCGAGCAGTTGACAAAGGAAATGAAGGATGCCGCCGCCGTGCTGGATTTCGAGCGCGCGGCCTACCTGCGCGATTCCATTGCGAAGCTGAAAAAATAAACCATCCGAAAGGCAACATCCATGTCGACAAAATATATCCGCATAAAAGGCGCGAGAGTGCACAACCTTAAAAATATAGACCTTGAAATCCCGCGCGATAAGCTTGTAATTTTTACAGGACTTTCCGGCTCGGGAAAATCCTCGCTTGCTTTCGACACGCTTTACGCCGAGGGGCACCGGCGCTTTGTCGAATCGCTGTCGTCCTATGCGAGACAGTTCTTGGGGCAGCTCGACAAGCCGGACGTCGATTTCATCGACGGACTTTCCCCGGCGATCTCCATCGATCAAAAAACAACCTCCAAAAATCCCCGTTCCACGGTCGGCACGGTGACGGAGATTTACGACTATCTCCGTCTGCTCTATGCGAGAATCGGAATCCCGCACTGTCCCGTCTGCGGCAAGGAAATCCGGAAGATGCCGACGGACGTCATCATCGAGCGGATCATGTCGCTTGCCGAGGGGACGAAGTTTATGGTCATCTCTCCGGCCGTCAGCGGCAAAAAGGGCATGCATGAAAAGGTATTCGACGACGCACGCAAAAACGGCTATGCCCGTGTGCGCGTAGACGGCTATGTGTACGCGCTCGACGAGGTGCCGGTGCTCGATAAAAACAAGAAGCACAGCATCGACATCGTGGTGGACAGGCTTGTCATGAAGCCGGATATCAGGCGCCGTCTTTCGGATTCGCTGGAAACCGCGCTCTCGCTCGGAGGCGGCATTGCGGTCGTCTATCTGCCCGATACGAACGAGGAGATGCGCTTTTCTCAGAATTATGCCTGTGAGGAGCACGGCGTTGCCATGACCGAGCTGGAGCCGCGCATGTTTTCCTTCAACAATCCGTTCGGCGCGTGCGAAAAATGCGCCGGTATGGGAGAAATGCAGGTCGTATCCGAGAGAAAGGTCATTCCGGATACCTCGCTTTCCCTGCGCGGCGGCGCGATCGCCGTCAACGGCTTCAAGAGTATGGAGGAGGAGAGCTGGAACGCGCCGCTGATTGAGGCGGTGGGCAAGGAACACGGATTTACGCTCGATATGCCGCTCTGCGAATATTCGGAGGAAGCCATGCACGCGCTTCTGCGCGGCACAGGCTCCAAACGCTATCACGTCGTCCGTTATTTCGGCGGCGAGGGACGGGAGACCTATTCCGCATGGAACGGGATTTTAAATATCATTGAAACGCGCATCGCGCAGTCCGGTAATGAATATTACAACGAATTTATGGATTTCACACCCTGTCCCGCGTGTCACGGGAAGCGGCTGTCGCCCGAAACGCTTTCCGTAACGGTCGGAGGGCTCAACATTTACGAGCTTTGCTCGCTCAACGTGACGCGCGAGCTTGCATTCTTCGACGGGCTTGAGCTCGATGCGACGGAGGCTCAGATTGCAAAGGAAATTTTGAAGGAAATCCGCGCTCGGCTGGGCTTTCTCCAAAGCGTGGGGCTCGATTATCTGACGCTGTGGCGGAAAGCGGGAACGCTTTCCGGCGGCGAAGCGCAGCGTATCCGGCTGGCGACGCAGATCGGCTCCTCGCTTGTGGGCGTCATGTACATTCTCGACGAGCCGAGCATCGGGCTTCATCAGCGCGACAATTCCAAGCTCATTGACACCTTGAAGCGGCTGCGCGACACGGGGAATACCGTCATTGTGGTCGAGCATGACGAGGAAACCATGCTCGCTGCGGATTATATCGTGGATATCGGCCCCGGCGCGGGAATCCACGGCGGCGAGGTCATCGCCGCCGGCACGCCGGAGGAGGTGATGGCGTGCGAGCGTTCGCTGACGGGACAGTATCTTTCCGGAAGAAAGAAAATCCCCGTGCCCGCGGCGCGCCGTCCCGGGAACGGGAAGGTGTTGACCGTCGTCGGCGCTGCGGAGAACAATTTGAAGAATATCACGGTCGATTTTCCGCTCGGAAAATTCATCTGTGTCACGGGCGTTTCCGGTTCGGGGAAATCTTCGCTTGTGAACGCTGTGCTGTTGCAGGAGCTTGCGCGAAAGCTCAACCGCGCGACGACCTATCCCGGCAGATTCGAGCGGATTGAGGGACTCGAAAATCTCGATAAGGTCGTTTCGATCGACCAAAGCCCGATCGGGCGCACGCCGCGCTCGAATCCCGCGACTTATACGGGACTTTTTACCGATATCCGCGAGCTTTTCGCCATGACGCCGGATGCCAAGGCGCGCGGCTATACCGCCGGACGGTTTTCGTTCAACATCAAGGGCGGCCGCTGTGAGATGTGCGAGGGGGACGGTGTGCGCTGCATTGAAATGCATTTCCTGCCGGATGTTTATGTCACCTGCGATACCTGTCACGGAAAGCGTTATAATCACGATACCCTTGAGGTAAAATATAAAGGAAAAAATATTTTCGATGTGCTCGATATGACCGTGGAGGAGGGACTTTCCTTTTTTGAGAATTACCCGAAGATTGCAAGAAAGCTGCAAACGCTTTACGACGTCGGTCTCGGCTATATCAAAATCGGGCAGTCCTCGACGACGCTTTCCGGCGGCGAAGCGCAGCGGGTAAAGCTTGCGGCGGAGCTTTCGCGCCGCGGCACGGGCAAGACGATCTATATCCTCGACGAGCCGACGACGGGACTGCATACGGACGATGTGGCAAAGCTGCTCGTCGTTCTGAATCGGCTTTGTGAGAACGGAAACACCGTGCTTGTCATCGAACACAATCTCGACGTCATCAAGACGGCGGACCACATCATCGATCTCGGGCCCGAGGGCGGAGACGGCGGCGGAACCGTCGTTGTCACCGGCACGCCGGAAGAGGTCGCCGCCTGTGAGAGGTCTTATACGGGACAGTATTTAAAGAGGATTTTGTAATATAAGGCGCTCTTTTTTAATAAAATATAAAGAATGTTCACATTTTTTCCATACCAGTGACATTAAAAATTGTTATACTAAGCTTAATTTATGAGGATTCCAGTTTCAAGGATTTTCACATCAACCTTCGGAGGATAAAGAGGACATGAAGGGAAACACAAAGACGATTATTCTGTATGTCGTCCTGATCGCAGGACTGATTTTGGCGTCGCTCAGCCTGCTTAGCGGCAAGAGCAGCACAGAAGAGATCACATACGGCAAGGTCATCGAAATGTTCCGCGACAACAAGGTGACGGAGTTCAACATCAGTTCCAACAACCTTTTGACGATCAAAACGACAGAGATTGGGGAAAACGATAAGCCGAAGAGCTATCAGTTCCGCCTGCGGGACCTGTATCTGTTTTACAGTGACGTCGATGCCTATATCGACGCACAGCTCGCACTTCCCGCGGAGGAAAGAACGCTTGTCATCGAAAAATGTGATTTGGAAGCGCCTAAACAGACCTCTTGGCTCGTTTCCTTGCTTCCGTATCTGATCATTCTCGTGATCGGCGTGGCATTTTGGTTCTATATGGCAAATAAGCTGTCCGATGGAGAACGCAAGATGACCGCTTTCAGCAGGGCACGCGTCAAGGTTCCGAATCGGGACAAAACGCGGGTATATTTTAGCGATGTCGCCGGTGCGGACGAGGAAAAAGAGGAGCTGCGCGAGGTCGTCGAATATCTGCGCGATCCCACCAAATACCGCAAGCTCGGCGCAAAGATTCCGCGCGGCGTTCTGCTGGTAGGCCCTCCCGGAACGGGTAAAACGCTGCTTGCAAAGGCGACTGCCGGTGAGGCGGACGTTCCGTTTTTCTCGATATCCGGTTCGGATTTCGTCGAGATGTATGTCGGTGTCGGCGCCTCCCGTGTGCGCGACTTGTTTGAGACGGCGAAGAAAGCGCCCGCAAGCATCATCTTTATCGATGAGATCGATGCGGTCGGCCGTCGCCGCGGTACGGGACTTGGCGGCGGACATGATGAGCGAGAACAGACGCTCAATCAGCTCCTTGTGGAGATGGACGGCTTCGGCGGACATGACGGCGTCATCGTGATTGCCGCGACCAACCGCCCCGACATTCTCGACCCGGCGCTTTTGCGTCCGGGACGCTTCGACAGACAGATTACGGTAAACTATCCCGATATCAAGGGCAGAGAGGACATCCTGAAGGTACACGCGAAGGGCAAGCCGTTTGAAAACGATGTGGATCTCAAAAAGATTGCGCAGACGACGGTCGGCTTTACCGGTGCGGATCTTGCAAACCTGCTCAACGAGGCCGCGCTTCTTGCGGCGAGAAAAAACAAGGCGCTTATCGGCATGGTCGATATCGAGGAATCTCTGATTAAGATCACGGTGGGTACTCAGAAGCGCAATTATAAGATCAAAGCGGAGGAGAAACGCAAGACCGCTTATCATGAGGCGGGACACGCGATTCTGGCATATTCTCTGCCGACACAGGACCCGGTGCGTCAGATTTCGATTATCCCGTCCGGCCGCGCGCTCGGCTATACGCTCAATCCTCCGGTTGAGGATAAGTACAGCGTCTATAAGAATGAGTTGAAAGAGAATATCGCGATGCTGCTCGGCGGCCGCGCGGCGGAGGAAATCGTATTCGGCGATATTTCCGGCGGAGCCTCTAACGATATTCAGAGGGCGACACAGATCGCGCGCAAGATGGTTACGGTCTACGGTATGAGCGACGCCGTCGGAACGATCCATCTCGGCAGCGAGCACAGCGACGACGAGGTGTTCCTCGGACGCGATTTCAATTCCACAAAGGATTATTCCGAGCAGACGGCTGCCGTCATCGACGATGAAATTAAAAAGATCATCGACGAGGCATATGCAAAGGCCAAGGATATCCTTTCCGCGAACCGCGGAAAGCTCGACTTTATCGCACAGTTCCTTGTTGAAAACGAGATTATGGACGATGAACAGTTCAAGGCGGCGATGGAAACGGATGCCGCAATGGAGGACATCGTAAAGATCGGCGAGGAAAAGCGGCGCCGTTCCGAAGAGGAAAACAGGCTCCGTGAGGAAGCGGAGAAGGCCGCCCGCAGGCGCGACGAGGAGGAAGCCCGCCGCCGTGCGGAAACGCAGAGAACGGAGGAGGGAGAGAATCCCTTCCGCCCCGGAGAATAACGAAGAAAACGCCGGCTGCTTATGCAGCCGGCGTTTTATGTTGCTGAAAAATATACATTCCATTCACACGCTCTTAATAAAATTGATTTATACTGTTTCATTATACAATTTATGAAGTAAATAGAGTGATCGGAAAGGGAAGTTACTTTTATGCTTGTATTAAAACATATATGCAAGGATTATCCCGCCGGAGACAGTAAGGTCACGGCGCTGCGCGGAATCGATATTACATTCCGGAAAAATGAATTCGTCTCGATTCTCGGCCCCTCCGGCTGCGGAAAGACAACGCTTCTCAACATCATCGGCGGACTCGATCAGTATACGAGCGGCGATCTTGTGATTGAGGGAAAATCGACAAAGGATTTCCGCGATGCGGACTGGGATGCTTACCGCAACCATTCGGTCGGCTTCGTATTCCAGAGCTATAATCTGATTCCGCACCAGACGGTGCTTTCCAATGTGGAGCTGGCGCTCACGATTTCCGGCGTATCGCGGTCGGAGCGCCGTGCGAGAGCAAAGGAAGCGCTTGAAAAGGTTGGCCTTGCCAGCGAAATTTATAAAAAACCGAACCAGATGTCCGGCGGACAGATGCAGCGCGTCGCGATTGCGAGAGCGCTTGTCAACAATCCGGAGATTCTGCTTGCGGACGAACCGACCGGCGCACTTGATTCCGAAACCAGCGTGCAGATTATGGAAATGCTCAAAGAGGTCGCGCGCGACAGGCTTGTCATCATGGTGACGCATAATCCGGAGCTTGCGGAGAAATATTCGACGCGGATCGTCCGGATCCTTGACGGAAAAATTACAGGAGACAGCGATCCGTATACCGAGGATGCCGGCGCTGAAAAAGCTGCGCTGTCGAAAAAAGCCGGTAGCTCTGCTGAAATGAGTGCGGCGGCAGACAAATCCGTTAAAAATGTCGGAAAAGCAAAACAGAAGCGGCTGAAAAACCGTTCGATGTCGTTTATGACGGCGCTTTCCCTTTCCTTGAATAATCTGAAAACCAAAAAGGGCAGGACATTCCTAACGAGCTTTGCGGGTTCGATCGGTATCATCGGCATCGCGCTGATCCTTGCCGTTTCCAACGGCGTGCAGGGTTATATCGACCGTGTTCAGGAGGATACGCTGTCGAGCTATCCGATCACGATTCAGGCGGAATCCGTGGATATGACAGGACTTGTCACAACCATGATGAATGCGAATAAGTCTCAGACGGAGTTAAAGCATGAGCTTGACGCCGTCTATGCGAACCGCGTGATGTATGACCTTCTGAGTTCTATTTCCAATACGAACGTTCAGCACAATAACCTGTCGGCTTTCAAAAAATATATCGAAGAAACGCCCGAATTTGCCGACTATGTGAGCGCGATTCAGTATACCTACGGACTTGATTTCAACATCTATACGCAGGATAAGGATGGTAAGATCGTTAAATCCGACCTTGAAACCCTGATGCAGGAGCTTTCCTTTATGCCCTCCGGCTCCGAAGGGATGAGCAGCATGATGTCCTTTTCCTCCTATCAGATTTGGCAGGAAATGCTTCCCGGCGAGAACGGCGAGCTTGTCAACGATCTTTTGAAGGAACAGTACGACGTCATATACGGCAGCTTTCCGTCCGCATACAATGAAATCGTTTTGGTCGTGGACGAAAACAACGAGCTAAGCGACCTCGCACTGTATGCGCTCGGACTGAAAACGACCGAGGAGGTCAAGAAAGAGCTTGTCGATTCGATGGAGGGAAAGACCGATACCGACAAAGTTGAGAGCTGGTCGTATGAGGATATCTGCGGTATGACCTTTAAGCTGATTCTTTCCCCTGATTTTTATCAGAAAAACAAGGATGGAACCTATACCGACCTTTCGGCAAGTGAAACGGGGCTTTCGCTTCTTTATCAATCCGACAAGCCGGTGACGCTCAAGGTGTCCGGTATCGTTCGTCCGAACAGCGACGCGGTGGCGTCGATGATGAGCGGCGCCATCGGATATACCAGCGCGCTGACGGAGTATGCCATCTCCCGCGCAGCGGAAAGCGATATCGTAAAGGAACAGCTTGCCAATCCGACCGTCGATATCATCACCGGGCTTCCGTTCAAAGGGGACAGTGAGGAGGAATTCACGGATGCGGAAAAGGCCGAAATGATCAAGGCTTATTTTGCAGGGCTGACGAATGTCGAAAAAGCGGCAATTTATACCTCCATCAAATCCAAGATGCCGGAGGCTGAGCTTACAGCGCAGGCAAATGCTTATGTCTCCCGGTATACGCGGGCGGAGCTTGTCGAGATGGTGGTTTCCGCCTATGCGGAGGAGATGGGCGTCACCGATACAACCGAAATCCGGAATTATATCGATTCCATGAGCGACGAGGAGCTGTACGCCGCCGTTACCGAATCTGTGAAAGAGCGGATTGCCGAGGAGTACGCGAAGAAGGTCGCCTCCGAGCTTGGCGCGATGACCTCGGATGCGCTTGCCGCGATGTTTGACGCGGAAACCTATACGGAGACAGAATATGCGGCGTTATTCGACGAATATATGCCGGCGACCGTATCCGATACGACGCTTGCGGAAAATCTTTCCCGTCTCGGCTATGTCGATATGGATAACCCTTCATCGATTAGCATTTATGCTTCCACATTTGAAAACAAAGATAAGATTGCGGAGCTGATCACCGCTTATAACAGCGGTGTGTCGGAAACGGATAAAATCTCTTATACGGATTATGTCAAGCTGCTGATGAGCTCGATTACGACGATTATCAATGCGATTTCCTATGTGTTGATTGCCTTTGTTGCGATTTCGCTCGTGGTTTCCTCTATCATGATCGGGATTATCACCTATATTTCCGTTTTGGAGAGGACAAAAGAAATTGGAATTCTCCGTTCCATCGGCGCGTCCAAGCGGGATATTTCTCGCGTGTTCAACGCCGAAACGACAATCGTCGGCTTCATTTCCGGCGCACTCGGCATTGGGATTACGCTGCTCTTCACCATTCCGATCAATCTTGTGCTCCATGCGCTGACCGGCATTGGGACGCTGAGCGCCTCGCTGCCTGTTCTGGGCGCGCTGATTCTCGTTGCAATCAGCATCGCGCTGACGCTGATTGCCGGACTTATTCCCTCGCGGATTGCGGCAAAGAAGGACCCCGTAATCGCGCTGCGCACCGAATAAAGGCGGAATCGCCAAACCGCATCCCCCGAATATCAAGCGAAAAGACGTCATAAATTTATATATCAGGAAAACGGAGGAGTAAAACACATGGCAAAAAAAATGTCGCGCACAAAATCCCAGCGGATCGCATATTGGGTGGTTCTTATCAGCTTTGCGGCGCCGCTGTTATACTATCTGATTCAAATGGTGGTAGGCACCTTTGACACGGTGAATCTGCTGACGATGCTGCAATGTGTGCTCGGCCTTGCCGTTCTGCATCTTCCGGATTTCCTGTCCGAAAAGCTGCGCTTTGAGATACCCTCGCTGCTCTATGTTTTTTATTTGGTTTTTCTTTACTGCGCGATCTTTCTCGGCGAATTTTATGATATGTTCAATAGGGTCCCGTTTTGGGATGTCATTCTGCACTGTTCCAGCAGTCTTGTTTCCGGTTTTCTCGGGTTTATGTTTGTTGCCATTCTCAATAAGAGTGAAAAGGTATTGTTTCACCTTTCTCCGCTGTTTGTTTCGCTTTTCGCCTTTTGCTTTGCGATCACGATCGGAACGCTTTGGGAGATTTACGAATATACCTTTGACGGACTTTTGGGACTTAATATGCAGAAATTCATCACGCCGGACGGAACGGTGCTTGTCGGACACGCAGCGATCGTCGATACGATGGAGGATCTGATGATCGATGCGTTCGGAGGTCTTGTTGCCTCCGTAATCGGATACTTTTCGTTAAAGCACAATAAGAGCTGGCTGGTGCCAAAGCTGTTGGATCCGAAGCCGAAAAACGAGAGGCCGGTGTCGCTTCCTTCACCGGAAGCTGCGGTAAAGAGTCTCGGGGCTCCGTCGGAACAAAGCGAAAACGGTCCCTCTTCTGCGAAGGGTAAGGATTAAAAAAAGCTCCCTTTTCCTATGAAAAGGGAGCTTTTTTGTGCTTATGGACACATACCCTTCTCCTTTGAAAAGGAGAAAAACGTGTTCTTTTCTTTCCGCAAAGAAAAGAACGAAAAGAAGCCGCAAGCGTACCGCTTGACCGTTAGTGCGGCCGGCAGCGGTTCGGTGGCGGCTATGAAAGACGGCGTCCACGCTCACGGAGCTCGCGTGATCCGTCAATCGCCGCCCCTTTCGGTGACATCGTGCCGAGAGGCGCTCACACGGCGCGCGCCTTGCGCCTGCGGGCGCGGACTTCCAGTCGCACAAACTTCCCGCACGGGCGAGGTTGCCCTGCAATGCGAAGCATTGCATTGTGATACGATTGATTTTAGCACTATGCTTTCAAAGGGTATAGATCGCTTCCCAGTTTATGCTCGGAGAGCGCACGTAGGTGCGCGGTTCCGTCTGTTGGGAGCCGTGGGTATGTGCTTGCCAGCAGCACGATGAGAGTC
>CAKSDZ010000009.1 GCA_934446365.1 uncultured Eubacteriales bacterium
TTTGCGTATGATGCGAGCGGTCTGCGCATAAGAAAGGGAGCGACGACCTATCAGCTCGACGGAAGCAGAATTTTGAGTGAGACAAGACCGACTGGCACGGCATGGTATTACTATGATAATGGCGGCGTATGCGGATTCCAGTATAACGGTGCGAAGTATTATTACGAAAAGAATCTGCAAGGCGATATCACGGCGATATATGATGGGAATGGCACTCTGAAAGCGCAATACGTATATGACGCATGGGGCAATCATATCATTACAGTAAATGTTGACGGTATCGGTACGCTCAATCCGTTTAGGTATAGAGGTTATTACTTTGACACCGAAACAGGTTTGTATTATCTCAATAGTCGATATTATGACCCACAGACGGGACGGTTTATCAATGCGGATGTGTATGTAAGTACAGGGAATGGTATATTAGGATATAATATGTTTTTATATTGTCTTAATAATGTTATTATGAGAATTGATTCGAATGGTAATGTTTCCGTAAAAAAGATATTTCAAGCAGTTTGGTCTGGAGTTTCAAAGTTTTATGGAATAAAATCGGAGGAAAATGGAGTAAATAACCCGGTTGAGCCGATTGATAAAGCCTTAGAGGTAATTGGTTATGTTGAGTCGGCAAAATCATATTTTGAGAGTTTAGATAAGTTGGGGAAAGCTAATTATTTGACCATGATGAATATTTTAGGATATGCGAGATTTGGTGATGATTATGAAATGATTTCGATAGATGGATATATGAGCAGCGACCACTATGTTGAACAGGTAAAAAGAGCTGCGCAAAATTTAATTACATATTCCTATATCGATTCACGTGCCGCACAAATTTTGACGGCAAGAACTTATACTTGTGATGACTATATGTATTTAATGGGAATATCAGCCTCAATAGGAGCTAATCGTATTGTTATGTTGAATGCCTTAGATTACTATGCCATACCTTCGCTTGAATTGTTTGGACAAATGTATTTGTCTATTTTGGGATTGGGATCTGTTAATGAATTGATGGAGTGGATAAAATGAAAAAAACGATTGGTGTTTTGCTTATTCTATTATTGATATCTTCATGCTTTTCTTGTGACAAGGAAGAAAGAATCAGCTCTCTTTGTGTGTATAAAGAATATGATATGGAAGTTGACTTGACAAATATGGATAAACAATTAGAAACAATATATCCACAGTCGGAATATATGGTTTCTAAGCAGAATGATGGATATTATATGATTTTGCCGAATGATGAGAAGCGCTTGGAAGAAAACGGCACATTGTTTGTGGAGGTGTTCTCTTCCGCATCGGAGGCACATGATAAATATGTGGAAGCTTTTTTGGGGATTGAGACTTACTATCGATATGGTGTGATTCGTCTGAATCATATGGTGGTTTATGGACAGAGTGATATACTAAAACCATTTATGGCATATTTTTCGATGGACATTCCTGACGAAAAGCCAATCCGATCCGAATCCGCTATCAAAGAATATGACAGAGAAATCGATTTCGAGAAACTTTCTCGGATAGCAAAAGAGTATAATTATTCAATATATCAAGATTCTGACCTTTATACACATAGTACGCACCACATTGTTATCAATGACGACGGAACCTCCTTAATGGGTTTATATACCGTATCGGAACCGGAGGCGTTCTTTGACATGATGCTATCGACGGGGGACTTTACTGCCGGACAGCTTATCGTCTATCAAAATATTTCGATTATTGTAATAGATGATTTTTGGCTTGATATCATAAGAAAGTGTGAAAAATAATATAAAGGCGTCCTTCATAAGGACGCCTTTATTACCTTGACATAATTGAACAGAAAATGTATACTATACCACGGGCACGCTCGGAGCGGTCCTTGACACGAAAACATATACCTATGCTGCGACCGGCTGGAAAGACAGACTGACGAGCTTCAACGGAGAGGCCATCGCCTATGATGCGCTGGGCAATCCGACGACATACCGCGGCCATGCGCTGACTTGGGGGAAGATCAGGCAGCTGGAGAGCTACCGGATTGACAGTAATACGCTGCTCACGTTTGCGTATGATGCGAGCGGTCTGCGCATAAGAAAGGGTGCGACGACCTATCAGCTTGACGGAAGCAGAATTCTGAGTGAGACAAGACCGACTGGCACGGTATGGTATTACTATGATAATGGCGGCATATGCGGGTTCAAATATAATAATGTAAGATATTATTATGAAAAGAATCTGCAAGGAGATATCACGGCGATATATGATGGGAATGGAAACAAAAAGGCAGAGTATCAGTATGACGCATGGGGTAACCATACCATTACAGTGAATATCGATGGCATTGCTATTCTCAATCCATTCCGGTATAGAGGTTATTACTTTGATACCGAAACAGGGATGTATTATCTCAACAGCCGTTATTATGACCCACAAACGGGACGGTTTATCAATGCGGATAAATTTACAAGTACGGGACAAGGATTTATTGGCTTTAATATGTTCGCATACTGTAATAATTCTCCAATATTGTTTATAGATTCAACCGGAAACATGGCGATAACTCCAAAACTGAATATGTCTGCTGTTGAGTTGTTGTTGATTTGGTTGATAGGCAATGGAAATTATGTTAAATTTGGTGAAAATTCTACTCTGGCTGAATCATTAAAGAATTCGTCGCATATGAACGATATAATTGATGACTGTATTGAGACATTTAAAACTACAGGACAGGCAAATTTTTCAGGAAACAGTGCATTTTCTGGCTTACCGGAATTAGATTTATGGCTTGGTGTAAGAGGCTTCAGATATGAGATAAATATTACAGAAAAAACGTATACTGTTGGATTTGGAATTTTTAAGAAACAATATACCGAATATACTGCTGAAGTGCGTATATGGGATACTTATGATTTTAATTCAAATCAAGATTCAGGTGATGGTATAGGCAGTATTTTAAACAATATTGCATATAATTTGCATGAGAAAGGCGTTGGTTCAGATTATGGTTGGGAAGTTTCTTATTCGCAGAAGATTGGTGGCAAACGTCATAATTATGATTTTTTTGTTTTCCTTTTGTAGTAATTTGATTTCTTGTAATTGGAATGCACGTGGTGATTGGAGTTATAATCTGCCGAATGGCTATAAAATTATGAGAGTTAATTCAACTGATATTGTATTGGTAGCATCTGATTATTGTTTGATTGATGAAAAAGGGTATTTGACGAATACGATGGTGGAAAGATATATTACCTGTTTTTGTTATAATGCCTATTATGTTGCTGTGCGGAGGATTGACGTATCTAATGATATGAGTTTTGAAGATATTGTGAATAAGGATTCTGATTCTGCGTTGTTTTATCTAGTCAATACTGAGACGAATGAATTGAATGGTCCATACAGTACATTAGAAGATTTTGAAAATGCTTGTATGAAATTTGAAATTGTTGATTTGTGCGATTGGATAGACACATATCCTGCTCCTGAAGGAGCAATATATTAAAAAAGTGATAAAATCCGGTTATCTATATAGTGATAACCGGATTTTTATATTGATTTTGTTTTATTTTCGTGATAAAATATTGAACGCAGACTTATCGGCCGATCTATGATACGCGCGCATCGGACGGAGCGGTATACGCGGATAATGCGGTAGTCGGCGTGACGCTGGATGGGGTGTTCACCTCGAAGGCGGAGCAGGACGACTGGGGACGCGTGACAAAGAAGAACCTGACAACGACCGGTTCGACAACGCCGCTGCTGTCGGAGGAATATAGCTATCTGGACGTAGCGGCCGGGTTTGAGACAAGACTGACGACGATGGTGCAGCTGCTGACGCGCAAGGCGAAAGGCGTCACAAAGGATACGCTGCGCTATACCTATGACAACAACGGGAACATAACGGCAATCCGCAACGGCCCCGGAACGGAATACTATGCGAAGTACACGTATGACGGGCTGAACCAGCTTGTCCGTGAGGACAACGCGGTGCTGGGCAAAAGCTGGGTATTCGCATATGACACGGCGGGGAACATTCTCTCCAAGAAAGAGTATGCCTATACCACGGGCACGCTCGGAGCGGTCCTTGACACGAAAACATATACCTATGCTGCGACCGGCTGGAAAGACAGACTGACGAGAGCTTCAATGGGGAGAGCATCGCCTATGATGCGCTGGGCAACCCGACCACGTACCGCGGTCATGCGCTGACATGGGGAAGAATCCGACAGCTGGAAAGCTACCGGATTGACAGCAATACGCTGTTGACGTTCGCATATGATGGAAGCGGCATCCGGACAAAAAAAGGTGCTATAACCTATCAAATTGATGGTAGCAGAATTTTGAGTGAGACAAGGATAGATGGTACGATTACATACTATTACAGTATGGGCGGCATATGCGGGTTCAAATATAATGATGTAAGATATTATTATGAAAAGAATCTGCAAGGAGATATCACGGCGATATATGATGGGAATGGAAACAAAAAGGCAGAGTATCAGTATGACGCTTGGGGTAATCAGACCATTACAGTAAATGTGGACGGTATCGGTACGCTCAATCCATTCCGGTATAGGGGTTACTATTACGATACCGAGACAGGGTTGTATTATCTTAAAAACAGATATTATGATTCACAAATAGGACGTTTTATCAATGCGGATGTGTATGTATCTACTGGGGTTGGTATTTTAGGACATCATATGTTTATTTATTGTAACGATAATCCCGTTGCATATGTTGATGTAAATGGAAATAGATTAACATCAGGATTTCAATATAATCTAAAAAAGTTTAAGGTGTGGCTTGATAATAGTGCAAGAAAAACAGCGGCTTTTTTGGATAAAGTGGGAAAAACAATCGAAGATGTTGCTTGTGAGATTATAGATACAACAAGAAAAATCCAAAAAGCTTGCCATGATAGCGTAGTTATTGAAGCTGAAGTTGGCACAGGAGTGGGGGTTGAGGCTGAAGTTTTTGGTATCGGTATTGAGGCGCTGGCTGAAGCTGGTGTGGGAATTGTAGTAGAAGACGGTCAATTAAATTTTGATAAAGATATGGGTACATTAGGTATAACTGCTTCAGCTTTTGGATTTTCCTTTGGACCAAGAGCGGTCAAAGAGGACGACGGAAAAATTGTTACAAAGTACCATGGTAAAGAAATAGGAGTGTTCAGTATGAGCGCTTATTTGGGTATTGGTGGACGTTTTTCCATAGGTATAGACTGGAAAAAGTTGTGGGACGATATATATGAAGCTCTTTATCATTAAAGGAGATTTTTTATGAAATTGAAATTGCTGCGTTGGTTAGAACTTGGCTTGGATTTTTTTATATCAACTTGTATTACACTTTTGTTACTTATTGTAGTGAATAGCATTGCAAAAGTTGTCTTTAAATTGAATTTGCTTGCTGTTTATAATATTGATTCTAATACGTTATTAAGAATTGTTCAAATATTTAGTATTTTCTTGCTATTGTTTAGAGATATATTTAAGGGCGGTAGTGTGGGGAAAAAAATATGTGGATTAAAAATTGTGTCGGAAAACAATATGAAGTCTATAAACCTTGGAATGAAAATTCTTAGGAATATCGGAATCTTGATATTTCCGCTTGATGTTATTATTTTTATAATAACAGGAAAAAGGCTTGGCGAATTGATAACGCATACTACTGTTGTTAACAAAAACTTGAGTAAATATTCTTAAAAGGAAAGTATCTGCTTTATAATAATTGAATCAGATGCTTTCCTTGCTTTTAACAATACTATGAGAAAAACCTGCAAGGCGATATCACTGCTGTTTATGATGAAAGTGGCACTCTAAAAGCGCAATATGTATATGATGCATGGGGCAATCATACCATTACAGTAAATATCGATGGCATTGCTATTCTCAATCCATTCCGGTATAGGGGTTACTATTACGATACCGAGACAGGGTTGTATTATCTCAACAGCCGGTATTATGACCCGCAGACGGGCAGATTTATCAATGCAGATGTGCAATTAAATACCAATTCTCTATTTGGATATAATTTGTTTACATATTGTAACAATAATCCTGCTATGTTTGTTGATCCTTCAGGTAAGAGTGGCGTTCTTTTTCTTGTAGGTGCCGGTGCGCTCTTATTATTGGCTTTTGGAGCAACTGAGATATTGCTAATAGATGGTGCTGCGCAAGCATCGCAGGACATTGCTAAAACTCATTCTATTACATTGCCGGAATCAAATAGTATTGACATTACTTTTCCTACTGTATTAGATCTTATTGGATATTTAAGTTATAAATCTCGGGCTAAGGAAGCTGAGCGAGAGATTGAAAAGGCAAAAGAACGAGAACGAACCAGTAAAGAAGGCCCAATTTATTATCATGTGACATCTGCGGAAATAGCTGCTGAAATTATGTCTACAGGTATTATCACTCCTGGGGAAGGTGGCTTTGTATATGCCTGGAGATCTTGTCCCAGTTCACAGGCTATAAACTATTCTGGAGCACGTTTTGTGGGGAGCGGCTCGGTGATAATTTCTTTTAGAACAAATGCGGCATTTGAGGGGGATCCTGAAATTAATAGGCAAACTTATCCGTATGGCCCTGTTAGAACTTATATTCCTGGCGCTATCAAGGTTACAGACGTACATATTGTGAAATTTAATTAGGAGTATGAAATGATTTTAAATATTGAAACTTTTAGTTGTAATTGTATATGTGAAAGTTATAATATAGATGGCTATATGTCGGCGTGTAATCCCTTTTCATATCAATTTCAATCTGGTGTATATATTTTACAAGGAGAAATTGATTGTGGCGCTTGGGCTTTTGCGAGTTCAATATCTGAATATTGCAAAAATAAAAGGATATTTTTCCCGGAAAGTAAAATATATATAAATAATGAATCACAAGAAGAGAAAGCGGCTTTGTTAGCTTGTTATATTCATCAAAAGCCGTCTAAAATATCACATTTAAATACTTTATACAGTGCAATCAAAAAATCAGTTGAAAAATATCATTTTAGCATAACTCCAGATGAACTGATATCGGTTTTTGGAATACCGACGGAGTATATTAATCGAAAATTATATACATTAGGGCAATATTATTATGCATATATTGCAATGGATGGACTAATTAAAGGTCATAAAATTTTTACAACCGCTTGGATTGGTCATTATGGTTTTGAAGATTTTATATTACAAAAAATTGTAAATGCGCTTTTAAGATTTGATTGCATACTTATTATTCCGTCAAGTACTCAAAATAAATTTTCATTTCCTGCTACTACGATTCCGATGAATTCCCTGTTTAATGATTGTGTACTTAGAGAGAGATATTCTGGTAATTGACTATAATAAAAGAAGCGGCAATGGCCGCTTCTTTTATAGATAAAGTGTTATATTAAAATATATGAATAAAAAGAGTATGCCTATACCACGGGCACGCTCGGAGCGGTCCTTGACACGAAAACATACACCTATGCTGCGACCGGCTGGAAAGACAGACTGACGAGCTTCAACGGGGAGAGCATCGCCTATGATGCGCTGGGCAACCCGACCACCTACCGTGGTCATGCACTGACGTGGGGCAGAATCCGACAGCTGGAAAGCTACCGGATTGATAGCAATACGCTGTGCTGTCAACTGAGAGCTTTACTGCCGGACAGCTTATCGTCTATCAAAATATTTCGATTATTGTAATAGATGATTTTTGGCTTGATATCATAAGAAAGTGTGAAAAATAATATAAAGGCGTCCTTCATTTGGGACGCCTTTTGGTTTTAGTCCATTTTTAAAATATATCTATATCATAATAAACTTTAAAAAATTTATGAAGAGGATTTTCCCTCCATTTCGGTCGTATCAGACGGTTATGCTTGACAAAATAATCTAAAAAAGGTATACTTATACAAAAATTCGACGAAATGGAGGGAAAGCGATGAGGGATTATTTTACATTTACAGAGGGGGAGAAGCAATATTTGGAGGGCGTCAACCGCTCATGGGATGACGCTTTGTCTCCGTATGCGGCGAAGAACAGGGAAGCGATTCGACTTCGCGAACCGCGGTACAACATCATCCGCCCCTCTTATGCATATGATGTGGATGTGATTCTGCACAGCCCTCTCTATAACCGGTATACGGATAAGACACAGGTTTTTTCTTTTTATCGGAATGACGACCTTACAAGGCGTGCGCTTCACGTTCAGTTTGTCTCTAAAATCGCGAGAACGATTGGGCGGGCGCTGCGCTTGAATCTCGATTTGATCGAGGCGATTGCACTCGCGCATGATATGGGACATACGCCGTTCGGGCATAAGGGTGAGCAGTTTCTGAGTGAATGTTATGAGCAGGCGACAGGGAAAGCCTCCGGTACCTCACGCTATTTTTATCACAATGTCCACAGCGCACGTATTTTTCGCTATATTTTAAACGGCGCTCTTTCTTTACAGACGCTGAGCGGAATTCTGTCCCATGACGGAGAAAAGGTGTGCAAGGAGTATACGCCTTCCTCTCTTTCGACGTTTAAGGAGTTTGATTCGGTGCTGGAACGCTGTTATGTGAAAAAGGATTTCCATAAAAACCTGCGGCCGAATACCTTGGAGGGCTGTGTTGTGCGCATCAGTGATATGATTGCCTATGCGGGGAAAGACAGGCAGGATCTTTATCGGGCGCGCTTGATTACAGCAAAACAATTTGAAAAAGAACATATGATCGGAACTAAAAACCGGGATATTATCTCGAATTTGGTGATCAATATCATCAAGAACAGCATAAATTCGCTTTCCCTGAATATGGATGAGGCGGTTTTTGAGGATTTGGAATCCCTGATAAAGGAGAATACCGATGTCATATACCATGACGAAGAGCTGAATAAGCCGTATAACGAAATCATAAGTCCCCTGATGAAAAAGCTGTATGCGCAGCTCGTCCGTGATGTGGAAACGCGGAATTTTGATTCTCCTGTTTTTCAGCATTATCTGAACGACGGCATCCAAGGCCGGTGTTATCGGAAAGATTTCAATCCGACAGGCGCGATTGTCGCGGATCCCAATGAGATCGTCACGGACTTTATCGCCAGTATGACCGACGACTACTTCATCGATATTTGCCGGCATTTACATATCGACGATGCGCTCTGCGAAAAGATTTATTACCATGAATATTTTGAAAAATAAAGACATCTGATGCGTTCCCCCATTTGCGGGGGAGCGCATTTTTGTCTTTTCTTGTGAGAAAAATGCGGATGGGAACAAAAAAGTTGTTTGGGATGGAAAAATTTTCTGATTTTCTGTTGACAAACATATGTTTTTGATGTATGATGAAATCACGAAGAAAATCCGAGCGGAAATTGCGAACAAATGTGTCGCGCGTTTGCGCTTCGCGTTGAATCCCTCGGATTTGTTTTTGGGAGAGGAGTGTTCATAGGTGATCGCGGGTGTCGTGCCATGCGGCACCTTTTTTCACCCCAAAGCGGATTTGGACGACTGGCTGTGCCGTTATCAGCAGAGGAGTGCCGGAGGAAGAGAGGAAAAAGAAATGAGTTTTGAAGAGGAAAACAGAAAATGTAAGGCGAGCTGTCCCATATGCGGGCGGGGATTATGCAGGGCGGCGCCGCACTCTGTTGTTGAAATCTATTGTCCGAAGTGTAAAAGCCCGCTTTTGGTATCCTTTGAAAAGGGCGGGTTTTCCGCAAAAATCATAGAAAATACGGGAGAGCATAAATCCGATCCCGGAGCTGTTTGCTGAAGAGATAAGTTGGACTTGAATTCTGTCAAGAGGAACCTGGCAAATTGGTAAGACGCATTTTGCGTGCTGCCTTTTTGCCGGGTTCTTTTTTTCCGGAAAAGTTTTTTAATCCGGACAAGGAGTGTCCGGGTTGTGCTCTAAAATGTCAGACAGAAAGGAGGTGAGTGCTCTTTTATGGGAACTGCCGAACGACGCAGTGAAATTTTAAAAATCCTTTGCCGGCGCAGACATGAGACCGTGCCGCGGCTGGCGGCGGAGTTCGGTGTTTCCGAACGAACGGTACGAAGAGATATCGAGGCGCTCAGTCTCACGGCTCCGCTTTATACGCAGCAGGGACGGTATGACGGCGGCGTTTATGTGATGGATGGCTATTCGGCGGACCGCATGTATTTTGCGGAACGCGAAACGGCCGTCATGCGCCGTCTCGTCGCGGACGCGGAGGCCACGGGATATTGTAGGCTCGACGCATCGGAGCTTCGCATCCTGAAAGAGCTGCTCGCCACCTATTCCAAGCCAACCGTGAATACGGAAAATGAAAGGAGATCCTATGAATCAAAATGAAAAAGAACTGGTATTGACGCTTTGCCGGTTTCAGAATCCGAATCGAAAAGCGCTTTGGGAGCTGATCGGGAAAGGGGCGATGACATCCGCCGTTCTCGGCGAGCTGTTTTGGAACAGAGCGGCAGGCGTGGCCTGTGCCGTGCTCGAAAAGGCGGAGCTGATGTCGAGGGTGCCGCGCGAGGCGCGGACCGCTTTGCGCGGCGCCCGCACGCAGAATCGGGAATACAACCGGAGTTTTTTCCGGTGTGTCGGAGCGCTGCATGACGCGCTGCGCTCCTGCGGTGAGCATTATGCGATGCTGAAAGGCGCATATCTCTGCGGCAAATATCCGGAGGGCTGCCGCACCTCCAATGATGTGGATTTGCTTGTGCCGCCCGAATTTTTGTCGGAGATCGGGGAGGCGCTTCTGCGGGACGGCTACCGTCAGGGAGCGGTCCAAAACGGGGTGTTTATCCCGGCGAAAAGGGAAGAGATCATTCGTTCCCGCATGATGCGCGGGGAAACGGTGCCGTATATCAAGGAGGTGAATCTTCCGTATCTGCGTTATTTTGAGGTGGATATCAATTTTTCCATGGATTACAAAAACGGAAAACTGGAGCTTGTCCGCGAGCTTGTGGAACGTGCCGTGACGGCGGAGACGGGCGGCATGGAAATCCGAACGCTTGCCTGCGACGATTTCTTCCTGCATCTCTGCGCACACCTTTATAAGGAGGCGACAACCTATCCGTGGATTCGGATGAAGCGCGATATGACGCTTTATAAGTACATCGACCTCTATATGCTGCTCCATGAAATGGCGATGCCGGCGGCGGATGCGATTGCCGCGCGTGCACATGCGCTGGGACTTTGCACGGAATGTTATTTCGCGGTATCGGAGACCGTGAATTTGTTTGGCGACGAGAGCGGCGCCGGCATGTGCATTCTTCGCGGACTGCCCGATGTCGATATGGACGGTCTGTTTTCGGTGATATCGCCGGAGGAGAAAAAGGAGTACCGCTATACGGAACGGGATACCATGCGCCGCTTTTTCTGTGCCGACCGTGAAACGCTTTTGGAGGAGGTGGGCATATGGAAGCCTTGAACATGAAGCCGCATGGCGGAAAAGGGCGTCTTATCACCTTTTGCGGGCTGGACGGCTGCGGAAAGTCGACGATGATCCGGAGGACGGAAGCATATCTCACCTCTTTGGGATATCCGGTGCTTTTGACAAAGCAGCCGACGGATTTTGTCCGCCGCTCCGATATTTTCAGAACCTATATGGACGCGGAGAACCACGACGCCTATGATTACCGCAGCCTGTCTCTGCTGGCGGCGAGCGACAGGGTGCAGCACGGGAACCGCGTGGTGCTTCCCGCCCTGCTTGCGGGAAAGACGGTCGTCAGCGACCGGTATTTTTACTCCTGTCTTGCCAATCTGCGCGCGCGGGGCTACGAGGACGACAGGTGGATTTATGAGGTGGCACAGAGCATTCCGAAGCCCGATCTCGCGTTTTTTCTGGACGTTCCCGTTCCGACTGCCGTCCGCCGCGTCCGCTCGCGTGAGGCGGAAAAGGACCGGTATATCGATATGGAGCTGCAATACCGTCTGCGGGAGGAATATGTGGAAATCGCAAAGAAAAACGGCGGGATTCTCTTGTCGACGGAATGCTCGGAGGCGGAAACCTTTGCAAGAATCAAAGAAAAGCTTGACGAGCTGTTTTCGGTAAAAACGTCTGTCTCGGATCAGGTAAAGGAGATTTTATCGACGCTTACGGAATGCGGCGATATCCGCGGCGAAAACACACTGACGGAGGACTTGGGGCTTGACAGCCTTGGCCATGTCGCGCTGATGGTGGAGCTCGAGGAGCGGCTGGGCATTGAATTTGAGGAGGCAGACCTCAATCCGTTTGACCTTGTCACCGTGGACGATGTTCTGCGTCTTGCGGAGCGCTATATGGGAGGTCATGATGAGAACGGAGCTTGAATACAGGGAGCCGCCGTTTTGCGCCTATCATTATATGGCAAGCCATGGGGTCGTCGCGCTGGAAAATCCTTCGGGCATGGTGTGGTTTTATCAGAATTGCACGGGGCTTTCCTGCGGCCGCAGATTCCTCGACGGATATACCGCGCCGGAGCTTGCCGTCACACGGCACGGGATTCTTGCCAATCCGCATATCGATTCGTATATTGTCAATGCGTGGTTTTGTCCCGAGGACATGCGCAAAACGGCGAAACGGATGCTCGATATGGGATATTACGTCCTTTTTGATCATGTCGACGACTATTATGTAGAAGGGAAAAGCTTTTTCGGTGAACGTCATTTCTATCATGACGGCCTGATTCTCGGTTATGACGATACGGCGGGGACGCTGATACTCGCCGCCTATAACAACAAATGGAGTTACGGCGTTTTTGAAACATCGATGGACGGCTTTATGAAAGGGCTTCTCGCCGCGGCGGAGGCCGGGGAGCGTCCCCGATTCATCGCCGCACGGGCAAAAAAGGAGGAGCCTTCTTCCTTGGATATTCCCGCCGTGTTCCGCACGGTCGAGGCATATCTGAGGACGGACCCCACCGTACACGACTGCGCGGCGCGGGGCGAGGTGAGGGGCACCGATGTTCACCTTTGCCTTGTTCGGTATTTGGAGCTGCTGGCGGAAGGCGGGATTCCCTATGAAAAGATGGACTGGCGTGTGATGCGGCTGCTTTGGGAGCAGAAAAAATGCCTATGCGGCTGTATCCGAGAGGTCGAGCGGGCGCTTTCCTTTTCGGACGAGGTGAGCCGGTCTTATCAGGCGGTTGTGGACAGCGCCAATCTGCTGCGCATTCAGTATGCGCGTTATCATATGAAGCGCGACGATGCCCTGATTCCGAAGATGACCGCAAGAATGCTGAACATAAAAGAGAATGAGGTCTTGCTTCTTGAAAAATGGATGGAAAAAGTGAAAAAGAGGGGGAATGAAGATGCTGTGGAATATATTGAAGCGTAAAATGATGGAGCATCCCGATGCGCGTATTCATGAGGGGGAAGCTTCCGTGACCTATGAGGAGGCGGTCGTCCGGGCGGAGAGCTTCGCACAGGAGCTTGCCGCGCCGTGCTATGGAACCTTGTGCGAAAGCGAGCTTTGCGCGGCGCTTGCGGTGCTTTCCTGCCTTGCGGCGGAAAGGACGGCGGTTCCGTTGTCCTATCGGTACGGGGAGGCGCATTGCAGACGGATTTTGGAGTTTGTCCGCCCCCGCTATATCATCGGAGACAAACAGGGCGAGCTTCGGATTGTTAAGATTGAGAATCAGCATTATGAGGAACCGCCCGAACGTCCCGCGTTCATTCTGTGTACCTCCGGGACGACGGGCGAACCCAAGGGCGTGATGCTGAGTGAAACCAATCTTCTCTCCAATGTGCGGGACATCCTGCGGTATTTTCAGCTTTCGGACAAGGATCGGATTCTGATATCCCGTCCCTTGTATCATTGTGCCGTACTGACCGGAGAATTTTTGGCGTCTCTCATGTGCGGGACGGAAATCTATTTTCTGAATCGGTCGTTTGATATGCAGGCATATATCCGGCTTGCGGAAGAGGAGCGCATCACCGTCGCCTGTGCGACGCCCTCGTTTTTCCAGATGGTGAGCCGGCTTTTGGGAAAGCCTTTGTCCGTCTCAAAGCTCGCCGTGAGCGGGGAATGTCTGACAAAAGAGGCGGCGGCAAGAATCCGAAAGGCTTTTCCGGCGGCGGAAATTTATCATGTTTACGGGCTTACCGAAGCTTCTCCGCGGGTCGCATATCTTTTGCCGGAGCACTTTGACAGCATGCCGGAGCTGCTCTCCCGGCCGCTGGATTCGGTCAGAATCAAAATCGTCGATGATGCCGGTGCCGAGGTGCCGGACGGTGGGGAAGGCGAGCTTGTCGTTTTTGGAGATAACGTCATGATGGGCTACTATAAAAATCCGGCGCTGACGGAACAGGTCATCACGGACGGATGGCTGCATACGAGGGATATGGCGGTAAAAAACGGGGACGGAACGGTTCGGATTCTCGGCCGCCGTGACGATATGATTTTGTATGCGGGCATGAATATCTATCCGCGTGAGGTGGAGGACGCGCTGAAAAAGGATGCGCGCGTGGAGGAGGTGCTGGCCTACGGCATTCCGAATCCGTATTCCGGACAGGCGGTTGCGGTCAAGGTGAAAGGAAAATTTAAGGATAAAAACGAAGTTACGGCGCTTTGTCGCGCCTGTCTGCCGGTCTATGAGCAGCCGGTGCGAGTGGAGCTTGTGGAGGCGCTTCCCAAGAATGCGTCGGGCAAGCTTTTGAGGAGGGGATGACATGCTGGAAAAGGAATGGAAATGGCTTGTAACCAAAGAGCGTTTTGAAGCGCTGCTTCATCTTGCGGAATATTTTACGCAGACGAAAGGAAGCACGCGGCTTCAGCTCAATCATTATTACGATACAATCGACCGGAAGATGGCGGCGCAGAATATTTGCGTCCGAATCCGTCAGACGGAAGCGGGGCTTTTGGGAACGGTGAAAAAGCACGGGGAAAACGGGATAAGCGAGGAGACCGGGTTTCGGGTGGAGACGCTTCCGCGGTTTATTACCTATGAAACCTGTCTCACGCATAGGCTCGGTGTCCTTGTCACACAGAGAACGGACTTTGCAATCGGGAAAATCGCGACGCTTTCGTTCGACAGAAATTTTTATCTCGGGGAGACCGATTATGAAATCGAGCTTGAATTTTCGGAGGAACAGGAGATCGAAAGCTTGGATGGGTGGTATCGCGCCTGCTTTCCCGCCGACCGTTTCCGCAGCAAATACGAACGGTTTCTGGCGGCTCTTGACCGCCTTGAACGGGAAAACGAAACAAATGAGCGTGTAATCGGGAAACGGGATGCGCTTTGAAAGGAGAACATAATATGGAGAAAAAACAATGTGAAATGCTGCAAAAATGTTTGCGGGAGCTCAGAAAAATGACGCTTGCGCTGAACGGCTGCATTGAGGATATCGCAAATGCACTTTATGCGGAGGAAGCCGCAGGCTGCGATTTGGAAAGGGAATGCGAGCAGTGCTATTATTACTATCGGGGAGAGTGTGCGCTGTGCGGAAAAAGGACGGCAGGGAGGAATGAACATGGAGGTCTATGAAAGAAAGGAAATCGCCGCGCTTTTCGAGGATTGGAAGCTGCTTTTGGAAAAGGCGGGAAAGCTTGCGGCGCGATTGGAGACACTGATCGATATCGCCTGTCCGACGGACGACGAAGGACCGAAATTCGGATATTGCGCATATTGCTACAAAGAAAGCTGTGACCGCTGCATCGGTCGGCGCCGCATGCCGGCGGAAAAGGAGGTGCAAAAATGGAAATGACGGTTTACTGTATCCCTGTGATCGGTGCGGTCTGCTACACGGTCGTTGAACTGATTAAAATGATAGCGGGCGGCTCGGAACGGATGAAAAATTTCTATCCGCTGATATCGGCATGTCTTGGCGCCGTGCTTGCCGTCGTCATCTATTATGTCGAACCGGACGCGGTATCGATGTCCTTTCCGGAGGCGATGCTGATCGGAATGGCGAGCGGGCTTTCCGCCACCGGCGGCGACCAGATCGTAAAACGTCTCGCCGCTTTTTTTCACGGAGATAACGGAGAAAATCCGGATTCGTGATAGGGAAAGGCGGTGATGAAAATGGGTTCTGTCATATCGATCGTTTTCACGGCCGGCGCGACGGTCGTGAGCGGGATGGTCCTGTTCTTTTTGCAGCGCTTTCTGACGCGGCAGCAGAAAAAAGAGGAGCAGCGCGACGCGGTGAAAACCAAAGAAACCGTGCTTCTTTTTCAGTCGTTAAAGGCGCTCGGAAAGCTCTCGGTGGCAAACAGCATCGCGCTGCGCGACGGCAAAACGAACGGGGAACTTGCTGCGGCGCTTCGCGAATTTGAAGAAGCGGAACGCCAGATGTACGATTATCTCGTGTCGTCGCATGCGGAAAATTATTCGGGATAAGGGATGCATCGCGGTATGAACGATGCCATATAAAAACCGACCGCGGTGCGGCCGGTTTTTGCGTTTTATGAGAATTCATAAGGAGGGGGCTTTATATTATGTTGCAAGCACAAACATGATATATGTTTCCGATTTTGCGTTCTTTCTGATCTGATGCAAAACCGTGACCGGCTTTTATAGAAAAATCCCGCAAACATACGGTTTGCGGGATTTTGTGGTAATACAAAATTATCTCTTTGAGAACTGCGGTGCGCGGCGGGCTGCTTTGAGACCGTATTTCTTTCTTTCTTTCATTCTCGGGTCGCGCGTGAGAAGTCCGGCTTTTTTGAGAAGAGGCTTGTAGGTTTCGTCCGCTTGAAGCAATGCCTTGGCAACGCCGTGACGGATCGCGCCGGCCTGACCGGAAATGCCTCCGCCGGCAGCGGTGCAGACGATATCGAATTTGCCTTCCGTGCCGGTGACGGCGAACGGCTGGTTGACGATGAGCTTCAGCGTTTCAAGTCCGAAGTAGTCGTCGATGTCGCGTTTATTGATGGTAATCGTGCCGGTTCCGGGATAAATGCGGACGCGGGCAACGGATTTTTTTCTTCTGCCTGTACCGTAGAAATAGGGTTTTGCACTTGTATACATTCTTTTCTACCTTCCTTTCTCAGTCTGCCGTATAGGGAATGGGCTTCTGAGCCTGCTGCTTGTGCTCGGGACCGGCATATACCTTGAGACGGGTGATGCTGGCGTCTCCGATCGAGTTGTGCGGGAGCATTCCCTTGACCGCGAGCTGCATGGCAAGCTCCGGCTTTGTCGCCATCAGGGTTTTATACTGAACCTCTTTGAGGCCTCCGATATAACCGGAATGACGGCGGTAGTATTTCTGCTCGAGCTTTTTGCCTGTGAGAACGGCTTTTTCCGCGTTGACAATGATTACGAACTCGCCGCAGTCCACATGCGGTGTGAATTCGGGACGGTGCTTTCCTCTGAGAATGTTGGCAGCGGCAACAGCGGTTTTGCCGAGAGGCTTGCCGGCTGCGTCGATGACATACCATTTGCGTTCCAGAGTTTCTTTTTTTGCCATATAGGTTGACATTTTGTAACTCCTCCATGAATCGTTTGGGCATACTACGCCCTTTCTTTTAAGCAACGACAGAATTATAGCACAGATGGGAACGCTTGTCAACAGGTTTTGAGAAATTTAATATATTTTTTTGAATTTAGAATGCGCTAAGGACCGATTTTCTCCTGTTTTCTTACGTTTTCTCCGTCAATCTTTCACAATAAAAACGATTTTGAATGTATGGAAACGCTTGCATTTACCGGGATTATATAGTATAATGTTTAAAATACTATATATAAAAAATAATTTGCACGAAAATACGGCAGGAAAGCGGAAAGGGAGGGATATCATGCTCGCCGGATGGAACGAAATCGAATCGCGCTTTGAAGAGCTGGAACGGAGCTTTACCGTCCCTGAAATTACCGCCGATACCGAAAGGTTCAGAGAGCTGATGCGGGAGCACAAGAGACTTCTGCCGATTGTAGAAAAGCTGCGTGAATACCGAAAGTATGAAAAAGATGCGGCGGAGGCGGCCGAGCTGCGGGATATCTCCGACGACGATGACCTGCGAAGGCTTGCCGACGAGGAATACAAAGCCGCAAGGGAAGGCATGGAGATAAGTGAAAAGGAACTGAAACTGCTGCTTCTGCCGAAGGACCCGAACGATGAAAAAAGCGTCATTGTCGAAATCCGCGGCGGAGCAGGAGGGGAGGAATCCGCTCTGTTTGCCGGCGATCTTTATCGCATGTATTCGATGTACGCCGCATCGGCCGGCTGGCATACGGAGCTTCTCTCCGCCAATGCGACGGAGCTTGGCGGATTTAAGGAAATCTCCTTTTCCGTGGACGGAGACGGGGCATATTCCAAGCTGAAATTTGAAAGCGGCGTACACCGCGTCCAGCGCGTGCCGCAGACGGAATCCCAAGGGCGGATCCATACGTCGACGGTGACGGTCGCCGTGCTGCCCGAGGCGGAGGAGGTCGAGGTGACGATAAGTCCCGCCGACCTCGAAATCGAAACCTGCAAATCGAGCGGCGCGGGCGGTCAGCATATCAACAAGACGGAATCCGCCATCCGCATTATCCACAAGCCGAGCGGCATTGTGGTCGAATGCCAGGAGGAGCGCAGCCAGTTCAAAAACCGCGACAAGGCGATGAAGCTTTTGCGCGCGAAGCTGTACGATATCGAAAAAACGAAACGCGACGGGGAAATCGCGGACGAACGCCGCCGTCAGGTCGGGACGGGAGACCGCAGCGAGAGAATCCGCACCTATAATTTCCCGCAGGGACGCGTCACCGATCATAGAATCGGGCTGACGCTTTATACGCTGGATACCTTTATGAACGGGAAAATCGAACCGGTCATCGAGGCGCTTGCCGCCGCCGATGCGGCGGAACGCCTTGCACGAGGCGGGGAACCCGTCTCATAACGATTGGAAAAGAGTCATTCATGAAAACCGAGTATATCAAATTGGAGAATACGAAGCCGCTGGAAGCGCAGCTTGCGGGCGCCGCCTCCGTTTTGGCTTCGGGCGGCCTTGTCGCATTTCCGACCGAGACCGTTTACGGACTCGGCGCCGATGCGACCGACGCGGAGGCGGCAAAGCGGATTTATGCGGCGAAGGGACGTCCGAGCGATAACCCGCTGATTGTCCATATCGCCGAGCCGACCGATGCGGACCGGTATGCGGTGACGGGGGAGCTGTACCGCCGTCTTGCAAAGGCGTTTATGCCGGGACCTCTGACAGTGGTCCTGCCGAAGCGGGACTGCATCCCGCTTTCCGTCACCGGAGGGCTCGACAGTGTCGGCATCCGCTGTCCCGGAAGCGTTGCGGCGCGCACACTGATACGGCTTGCGGGCGTTCCGGTGGCGGCGCCGAGCGCCAATCTTTCCGGCCGTCCGAGTCCGACCTCGGCGCGCCATGTGGCGGACGATCTTGACGGCAGAATCGACGTGATTATCGACGGCGGCAGCTGCGAGGTGGGTCTGGAATCCACCGTCGTAAAGCTGGACGGGGAAACGGTCACGGTTCTGCGTCCGGGCGCCGTCACGCCGGAGATGCTCCGCACGGTATGTGAAAATGTGAGGCTTGACGCCGGCATAACGGAAAAGCTGCCGGATGGCACGGCGCCGCTTGCGCCCGGCATGAAATATCGCCACTATGCGCCGCGCGCCGCGGTCTATCTGATAAAGGACGCGGGCGGCGAGGACTTCGATCGGCGCGCCGTGGATTTTTTGAGAGAGAAGCTGCGGGAAAATCCCGAGACGGGCGTTCTCTGCTTCGATGAATATGCGAAGGAGCTTCGCGGGAAAAATGTATTTGCGTTCGGAAAAAAGCGAGACGGCGCGGCACACGCGAAAAGGCTTTTCGACCTCTTGCGCCGCTTCGACGATACGGATGCGCCTGCGATTTATGCTGTGGCGGACGGTACGGACGGAATCGGACTTGCGCTGTATAACCGGATGCTCAAAGCCTCGGGCTATCACGTTCTTGATTTATAATCGGATTTTGTACGCCGCACGGCCGGCGGAAGGGAGCGTTATATGATGATCGGACTCACAGGTCCCTCCGGAGCGGGAAAAAGCACGGTGGCCGCTCTCTTTCGGGAGGCGGGCTACCGAATCATCGACTGCGACGGCCTTGTCCACGGATTGGACAGAAATTCCGAATATATCGAAAAAATCACCGATGCCTTTGGCGGGGAATACGTCACGGATGGGGCGGTAGACCGCAGAAAGCTCGGGACACTTGTGTTTTCCGATAAGGAAAAGCTTGCGCTTCTGAACCGCCTGATTTCGCCCATCATATATGAAATCGTCATGCGGGAAATCGACAAAGCGAATGATGCGGGTGCCGACGCCGTTCTCGATGCGCCGCTGCTTTTTGAATACGGCTTGGAGGCGTTCTGTGACATCACGGTCGGCGTTATCGCCGAGCCGGAAGCGGCTGTCGTCCGTCTTTC
The DNA here is from genome assembly GCA_934446365.1 of uncultured Eubacteriales bacterium. Lineage (GTDB taxonomy): Bacteria > Bacillota > Clostridia > Oscillospirales > CAG-272 > QALR01. The sequence goes on from CAKSDZ010000009.1 coordinate 20,265, forward strand.
GGCGAGGGACGGACGGAAGGAAGAGGAAATCCGCAGGCGGCGTTCTTCTCAGCATGAAAATGCGTTTTTTGTCAGCCGATGCGATATCATCATCGAAAATAACGGGGATTTGAACGCCCTTCGTGCGGCGTTTTCGGACGCGCTTTCCCAAATCAGAAGGAGGGAATCATGAACGAGACGAAAAAACGGTGTTCCTTTGCGAGAATATGCGAGGCGCTGCTGCTCCTTTTCTGTACGGCTGCCCTGATTTTTTCCACCGGCTCCGGCTATGTGAAAAAACTGATCGAGAGTTATCGGTATCCCCGGGAGTTCAGAGAATATGTCGAGGAATATGCCGCTTTGTACGGTGTGGAAGCCAATATCGTCTACGCGATTATCAAGGCGGAGAGCGGATTTTGCCGGACGGCGGTTTCCCGTTCCGGCGCAATCGGGCTTATGCAGGTCATTCCGGATACCTATTTGCTCGATATCCGGGATAACATCGGCCTTGATGAGCCGTCGTCGGTTTTGTTCCAAGCGAAGGAAAATATTCAGTCCGGCACGTATTATTTTGCAAAATGGTATGGTCATTTCGGTTCTTATGTCGAGGCGCTTGCGGCCTATAACGCGGGCGTCGGAAACGTCCAGAAGTGGCTTGCCGACGAATCCATTTCGACGACGAGCGGGCTTATAATCGATAAGATTCCGTTTGAAGAAACGAAGAACTATATCAACCGGGTGCTTTCTTATAAAGAAAAATACGACGAGCTCTACGGAAAAGAGGAGCTGCCGCAGGGGGATACGGTAAGCGAGCGGCTTTGCTACGAATGGGCGCTCAAATACGGCGAGCAGTATAAAATCGACCCGCGCTTTGTCATGGCGGTCGTGAAAGCGGAAAGCTCCTTCCGACCGGACTGCGTTTCCGTTTCGGGCGCGGTCGGCATGATGCAGATTATGAAACCCACCTACGAGGGAGATATCAAGGCCAATCTGAAGCTTGAAGAGGAATTTGACGCGCTTTTCGATGCGGAGTTCAACGTAAAGTGCGGCACCTATTATCTCCACTGGCTCGACGAAAGGCTGGATGGCTATGAGCAGCTTGCGGCGGCCTATAACGGCGGCATCGGCAATGTGAGAAAATGGCTTGCCGACCCTGAATATTCGTCCGACGGAAAGACGCTGATTGTCGATAACATTCCGCTGGATCAGACAAAGCGATATGTGAAAAAGGTCATGACCTTTTACGAGGAATACTGTCTGCGCTATCCCGATGTCACGGGATAAGCACGGTATTACATAAACCGATTTTAAATAAGAAAGGATACATTTACAATGGCAGAACAGGAAAACAAGGAAAAAACGGCGGGACAAAAGCTCAAAGACGAGCTTTTCTACAAGTCCAAGAATACCTATGAGGCGCTCTCCGAGGAGGATATCGCCGCGGCGTATGACTATGCCGCGGACTACATGAAATTCCTCGACGGCGGCAAGACCGAGCGGGAATGCGTCAAAGAAGGCGTGGCGCTTCTTGAAGCGGCGGGCTTTTCTCCCTATACTTTCGGAATGAAGGTTGCGCCGGGCGGCAAGTATTATTACAACAACCGCGGCAAGAGCCTTTCCGCGTTTGTGCTCGGGACGGAATCGCTTGAAAACGGCGTATATTTTTCCGCCGCACATATCGATTCTCCGCGCGTGGATTTGAAGCAGCATCCGCTTTATGAGGCGGAGGGACTGGGCTTCCTCAAAACGCATTATTACGGCGGCATCAAAAAATATCAGTGGACGACGATTCCGCTGGCACTGCACGGCGTGGTCACGAGAGCCGACGGCACGACGGTGGAGCTTGTAATTGGAGAGGACGACAGCGATCCGGTCTTTTATATCGACGACCTGCTTCCGCATCTCGCGGGCGATCAGATGCGAAAATCCCTTGCGGACGGCATCAATGGGGAACAGCTCAACCTGCTTTCCGGATCAAGACCGTTTGAGAAGAATCTGCCCGAGGCGGTCAAGCTGAATATCCTCAAGCTGCTGAACGATAAATACGGCATCACCGAAGCGGATCTCATGAGCGCGGAGCTTTGCGCTGTGCCGGCATACAAGGCGCGCGACATCGGACTCGACCGCAGCCTTATCGGCGCTTACGGCCATGACGACAGAGTATGCGCCTATCCGTCTTTGACGGCGCTTATCGCGGCGGAAAATCCCGTTCACACGACGATGGCGATTCTCGCGGATAAGGAGGAGATCGGCTCCGAGGGCAACAGCGGCATGCAGAGCGCCGTTTATTTCGATATCATCGCGGATCTTGCTGATACGCTCGGCGTTTCCGATATCGTTGTGCGCTCAAACTCCAAATGCCTTTCCTCCGATGTGAACGCGGCATTTGATCCGAACTTCCCGGAGGTGAACGAAAGACGCAACGCCTGCTTCGTCAATCACGGCGTCGTCATTACCAAATTTACGGGAGCGCGCGGCAAATCCGGCTCCAATGACGCTTCTGCGGAGTTTACGGGGTATGTCAGAAATCTGCTTGACGCCGCAGGCGTTGTTTGGCAGACCTCCGAGCTTGGAAAGGTTGATCAGGGCGGCGGCGGCACCGTTGCCAAATTCATCGCGGAAAAGAATGTCGATGTCATCGACCTCGGCGTGCCGGTCATTTCCATGCACGCACCGTATGAGGTCGTCTCCAAGACGGATGTTTATATGACGCATAAGGCGATCGAAGCCTTCTTCAAGGCGTAAGAAAAACAGAAAATTAAAGTGGGAGGCATTGCCTCCCACTTTTTATACAAGATGATAAAATGTGTTATACAAACGTGTTATTTTCTCGTGATGATGTTTACTGTGTCTCAAATTCCGTTTTGATCACTTTCTCGCATACCGCCGGGGAATAGATCCATTCGTCGAGGTGCGTCCCCGTTTCAAAATAGTCAAACCGGTAGTCGGGCGGATTCGCGCCGCTGTAGGCGTCGACCAAAACGAGCTTGATTTTCATTTTTTCCGGAATGATGTTTTTTATGTAAACCGCGGCGCGCTGTCCCGGTGTGACGCCATCCCTATATTCCGCAAGACCCGCAAGATTCGGCGTCAGCTCCACGAAAATACCGTATGGTTCGATGCTGCGGACGATTCCCGCGATGGTTTGACCGACCTCGAATTTTTCGATGTTTTCGTTCCATGTGCCGAGCAGCTCCTTGTGGGTCACGTAAATGCGCGTCGTATCGTAGTCGATGCTCTTGATGACGGTTTTGATCTGCATGCCGGTATAAAAACGATCGCGCGGGTGGGATATCCTCGAAACGGAGATGCAGTCGATCGACATCAGGGAAACCACTCCGCAGCCGATGTCGACGAATGCGCCGAAGGGTTCGAGATGCGTCACCTTGGCGTCGACGATATCGCCCGGGATGAGCGTCATGAGAAAATTGTCCATGCAGTCCTTTTGAGCGGCGCGGCGGGAAAGAATGGCGACCGTCTCTCCGTTCTGCTTCTCGAAGCCGAGAATTTTAAAGCAGACGGTTTTGCCGACGCGCGTGATGACGGCGATATCCTTGACTTCCTCGCCGGAGACGTTGTAAACGGCCTCCTCTTTCGGGATTTTGCCTTTCATGCAGCCGAGATCGACGGTAAGCGCCATTTCGGAATCGCAGAGCGTGGCCTGTGCTTCGAGGATTTTTCCGGTGGCGGCGGCTTTTTCAAGCGCCGATTGTGAATAATAGCTTTCGCGTCCTTCCGTGTTTCCGATGATAAATCCTTCCGGCTTGTACATTGATGTATTCATGATTATCCTCCGCTTTTTTCTTTTTTTGTTTCATGTTTATTTGCAAGGGGTGAATTTTATGCAGAAGGAGGATAAATTGATGGTTATTGTTTGAATTTCCATTTTTGGGTTGACAAAAATGGATAATTATGTTATTCTTTAATAGGGGTTCGTATTCGCATAATTCTTAAGAGAAGTTTAGAGATAAAAGTTTTGCATGATTGGCCACGAGATATTGATTTATATGCTTTTTTATTCAGGTTATTTCTTAAAATTTGCGAGAGAAACAGGATGAAATGTGAGAATGTTTTAGGGGGATTTCTTTTTTGACTACTCTTGCGGCTTTTATGAGCAAAGGGATGTACTATATAAAACAGACGACAAGATTCAAAATAAATAGTATAAGGAGGAATATAATATGTATTTTAGAAGAAAGAAAAGGTGCATTGTAGCACTTATAACGATTGTTTTTATTTTATTATGTATTTCTATTGAGGGTATAGTTGTGACAGCAGATGAAAATATCACGGTGGCTTCTGATTCACATATAATATCTCGTGGGATTTATTATTTAAAAAATGCGAGAACGGGAAGATTTGTTGATTTTGATAATAATGCATCCTCACCTTATGTAGGCAGTAAACTTGAACAGTGGGATTTTAACAGAAATGGTAATCAAGGTTGGGTAATTGTTCCTGTGACATCTGGGCAATATAATGGATATTATACGATTTATGCGAGAAGTATTTATGGAAGCGGAGCATTGTATTTGACCGTAAAAGATAATTCAAGTGCCAATGATGCGGATGTTATTTTATCGTATTATAACGGTGGAGCCGGACAATATTGGAAGATTGAAGCTACTTCAAATGGAAGATACAAAATTATTCCGGCTTGTGGGGAAGCAAATAATCGCGTTTTGTGTGTGAATGACTCCCTTTTTGGTTCTACCGGAAATGGGCTTGATATTAAATCACGCACATATACAAATGATGGTAATTATAAAGATGAATGGGAAATATATGATATATATAATTATGCGCATTTATCCTTGAACGCACGAATTTATTATGACTCAACGGTTACATATAGCGCCTCATATATTTCATCTATGTATCATGATGCTACAGAAATTTTTTCTACAATATATAGTATTCGATTTAATTTGGAAGCGATCACATACGCTAATGAATTAAATTGCAGTTCAGCATGTCACTCAACAGCACTAAATGATATTTGCAATGAATCATGTGGGAAATTGAACGCGTGTTCATCTGTTCATCATAGGGGAGCCGAAAGATTGGTAGATCTGTTGAGATCTGATTCATACTATACTTATCGATTGGTCGGGTATGGTGTATGTAAATTGGTTGAGGGAAAACATGACGCTGTTGTTGGATGCGGCTATTTGAATGGAAAGGATTCAATCTCTTGCTTCGCTTTTTCTCCCAATATGACAAATTCTATTCAACATGAGCTTACTCATAACTTGGGTGGCGACCATAGTACTTGTGTATCGGGACAAAGCTGTACGTTAAAAGGGGATTTTAATGGCTTGTGCGACAATTGTCGTCAACAAGTCGAAAAGAATTATTGATTAGGGGGATATTGTAATGAAACAAAAAATTTATATGGTATCGATTATAATGGTTCTGACTTTATCCTTTGCCTTATTTGGCTGCGGTGAACAAATTGCGGATGAATATAGAAGTATTTATGCCGGCAGTATTGAGGAGCTGGCTCGAAAAATTCAAGAAGACCAAAACGAGGTCGCTTCCAGTAAAAAAGGCGCGATGTCCTATATTGGAGAGGGACCCATGGATCAATTGCTGTATCCCGAGATACAAACCACTCGGTATGTTTTAAGCTTAGCCACTATGAACCCATACCGTGTTTTATATTATTATCAGCCTGTGAGCGAGATGGATGATGCGGGCCATGCAATGTTTGACTATGCTACGGGCATTGTAGTCGGCGTCTCAAGAGAAAAGAATGATGAGGGCGGCGCCGGTGCCATTCGGGTGATTGCAAAGCAGCTGGGCGCACAGATTTCACAGGATGGTTCTGTTTATGATGTGAGCACGAAAACATTGTACTTTCCGACAGAGGATGCTTTTTATTATATTCGTATGCCGGGAGACTGTGCTTGTACGGAAGATGATATTAGAGAATTATTTGTAATGAAAATACAGGATTTATCATAAAAAAGGCTCCATCGGGAAACGATGGAGCCTTTTTTTGACTTTCTTTCCTTTGAAAGTGCAAGTGTTGGACTTACGCTTCCTTTTTCACGCCGAAAATGCAGAGGTTGACTCTTTCATTCGGCACGATAAGGTTGCCTTTTTCCACCATTTTCTCCATCAGGAACGCCATGACATCGAGCCGGTGATGGATTTTCGCGATATCCGCACACTGGGCGCGAACCGATTCCGGCGCATGTTCCGCAAGGATGACAGCCGCTTTGTCGGAAACCTCGACCATACAGTTTGCGACCACCTCGGAAAGCGGTTTTAAAATCTCGCAAATCTTATTGAATGTCGATTCTTCAAAAACGGGAAATTCCGCAGATAGAACGCCGTTTTGACAGGAGATGAAGCCGTCCGCAATAAGCTCCGGTATGACACTGTTTGCTTCATCGGCCGAAGCGCCGAGCACAGCGTCATTCATCGCTTCCGCCTTTGCCCGGAAATTGGCGTGATCGTATCGCTGGCAGCGTTCGATAACGCGATAGTTTTCTGCCGAGAACCACGCAGTGTTTGCGCTGTTTACTGTATGCATGGAAACACCATAGAAATGATGATTTTCATAATCGTTGTCATAGCCGAATATCCGCCCGTGACCGCCAAGAGGGAGCGCCGGAGCTTTCCCGAGCGGGGATTTCTCCCCTGCAAGCGTCCATCCGCAGAGCATGGCGATGTTGAGAATTGTCAAGAGCAGACGGTTGTCATCATAACGATTTCCGGTAAAATCCAAAGTGCGGATTTCAGAAAGCTTTTCCTTTGCTTCTGTAAAAAGCTTGTCTGCAAAGCTGTCATAAACGGACACCGTATTTCTGACGAATTCCTTTTCGTAAGCGTCTGTGATGATGACGAGATTGGTCTGATAGCGGTCTCCCGACTTTTTCAGTATGCCGGCGGCTTCTAAAATATCCAGCTCGTCTTCCAGATAGACGGTGGAAACGCCGAGCTCCGCGGAAAGTGCCGGCACCGTCATCGGCACGTCGTATGCCGCAAGAACGATGGCGCCGGGCAGCTTGCGGTCAAACAAATTTTGATAATGACAGCTGTCGCCCCAGAAATCCAAGCGAAATACGCCGGGATTGTAACTTTTTTCTCCTAATTTTCTTGTCATACCGAACCCTTCTTTCAATAATTTCCGCGTTTTGAAAAGATAATATTTTACCATTTCGACGCTGATGCTTTGTTCGGAGGCGATTTTGGAGCAGCTCTTGCCGTGCACATAATAGGCGACCGTTACCTCGCGGTGCGTTTTGGCGAGCAGGGAAAGCTCACGGCGCAGCAGGTAAACCTCCTCGCTTTCCGATTCTTTTTCGACAAGCTCCCATTCGGGAGAGGGAAGAAAGACGCCGGCCTCGTTCGCTCATGTGAGATAAAGAAGTAACAGAAGTGTAAAAAATTTTGCCGTTCCTATCCGGCGGGATTGCCGGACAGGGCGGGCG